>CAVFEH010000036.1:0-2751 GCA_963621575.1 Bacteroidaceae bacterium | reverse complement strand
ACCTGCCCGGCGGAGCCGGAAGTGGGCACGTGGATGGCCGTGTCGCTGGAGTGGGCGGTGAGCTTCTCGTCCACTTCTGCGGCTGCGGATGTGGCGGCGTCCTGTGCGGCAGCGGCCCCGGCGGCGGCGGCGATGGCCTGGACCTGGCTCTCCGTCATGGTGGTGACCGTCACGGGGGCAAGGGTGCCTGCGGCGGCGGGGTCGATGGGGAAAAGCGCATCAATGGCGAAACAAAAATAAAAAACCGTGTCGCCGTTGGCGTCAAGCCCCGCCAGCTCGAAGTATACCGGAGTGGTCTGGCGCCCGTCGCAGACGGAGAGGAAACGCTCCGTGAGGGTGTCGATGGCGACCACGGCGACGGGCCACTCCCCTGAGGCGTCCACCGTGATTCCGGAGGTGGTGCGAGCCATGGGCTCCGTGGAGGAGTTGAAGTCCTGGTCAATGGCGGCGCGCCAGGCGGTGGCGCCGCCCAGGGAGACCTGCCCCGCGTCGGTGGCCTGGATCTCGATGGACCAGACGGAGCGCTCGCCGTAGGAGATGGACGGGCGGAAGGAGGTGCGCACAAGCCCGGAGGAGTTCCGGAAGACCTTGCGGTCGATGTCGTAGATGAAATTCTGCATGGCGTTTTTTACTGGAATTGGAACAAATGGGAAAGCCGATACATGGGCCAGATGCCGCGGCTCCCCCCGTTTATATAGACATGTCCGTCCCGCATGATCTTGAGGGTGCAGACGAGCTGTGAACCGTCGTTATAGCTCCTGGTGATTGAAAAACTTTTGCCAAAGATTGACGCCTTAAAAGTGGCGGGAATGTCGTCTTTATCATCCCCATGTACGCCGCCGTAGGCATACACTTTGATAGGCGTCTCATATATAAGCTCATCAGAGGGCCATATATACATACTTTTGTGGTTCGGTGGGTTTATGACTGATTTGGGGGAAATATCATTAGAATACACATCTTGAAATTGCACATGCATATAAGCATCACCATCTATTAGGATACTAGTAGATAACGATGCGTTTTTGTATGCAGTTTTCCTTATCACCACGTCGTGCTTTGTGGTAAATGGAGGCGCATAATAATCGCCGATCCAACGCGGCATATCGCTTACAACTTCGGAGAGATCTTCCGAAGTAAACAAGCTATCAGACACCAGCATCTTCGGGCGGTTTTTATGCCGCATTATGAGCCCGTTTGGCGTCGTCCAGAGCATGGGTCAGATATCCCCTCTTGTGACTGCGGGGGTGGTGAAGATGAAGGAGGCGACGGGAGTGCGGGACCCGTGGATTTTTGCCCCGTCCCAGTATGCGACGGGGAAGTTGTTTGCGCTCGGCGTGGCCGTATGAAGATATGGCCCTGTTATGCTTACTAAATTTGAGTGGGAAACCGGCACTGCCAGATAGACGCAGATGTACGTCGCCCGCAGCGGCATTGCCAGTACGGCGCCGGGACAAGTCCCCCATTCACCATTGAAGGAGACGAACCCGGGCGACACGGCGACGGTGTTGCCGTCCTGTTTAACGGCAAACGGGCCGCTGTAGGTCTCCTCCGTGGCGGCGGACGCCATGGACGGGGTGATGGTCAGGCGGAGCCCCCCGGAGGGGTTGAGCTTCACCTGGAGGGCGTCCGGTGTGTCCGTGTCCAGGAACTTCAGGAGCCGCGCCAGGGTGTTGTAGGTGGCCCCGGACGGTATCGTCTTTTCTACGGGAAGAAGTGGCACGTAATCAAGCATTGTTTTAGCTCTCTATGTCCTCGACCCAGCTGCTGGCATACGTCCAGACCTCGCGGTAGGTCCCGGAAAGGGGCTCGCCATAGCCCCGGGAAAGCTCCATGGACTCGCAGAGCCAGTAGAGGCTGGTGGAAAACTTCCCGTCCTTCTGGTATCCCACGGGGGAAAGGCGCCCCGGGTTCACGGGGGTGGAGGGGACCACGGCGTCGTCGGAGACCCGCGCCTCGTAGACCCTGGTTTCCACGGTCCGGCGCATCTTCCGGAACCCCAGTCCGTAGAGCTGCATGGTGATCTCCGGTATAACCGTGTGGCTTGTCAGGATAAACCCCGTTGTGTTGTTGATGACTCCGGCCATTTTACTTCACGATGTAGACCTGTCTTCCAAGACTCTCCGCAGCCGTGGCGATGCGGTCCAGCTTCTTTCCGATGTCCTCAAGGGAAAAAGCAGGGGCTGCCATTTTTTTTCCAAAGGAAGGGGACTTCTGAAGGGCGCCATCCTTGAGGCTCTTCCCGTGGGATTTGGGGGCCGCCATCCCGCTGGCGGGAGCCTGCTGCACTTCTTTCGCAGGCGCAGGTTCCCCGCCCGTGGACTCCGTCTGCGCCAGCTCTTTTGCAAGCTTCCTGCGTCCCGCGGCTTCCTTCCGCCTCTTCTGCATAAGGGTGTGGAACTGGCGGTAGTCCATGGCGTTCCCGTATTGCTTCAGCCATTCCAGGAGGTTCACTCTCTCCATATAGTCGACTTTGTCAAGCTGGACAAAATCGCCGCCCGTGGACTCCCTTTCCTTTGTGACCCTGTCCTGGATCTCCTTCAGCGCCTTCTCTTTCGGTGTGGCCGTTGCTTCCCAGATTCTTATATCCTGTGCTTCGGCTTCCTTCTGACGGGTCAGCGCGGCGTCTTTCTCGCGGATCTCCGTCTCGTAGTCCCTGGAGAGCTCTCCGCCGCCGGGAACCTTTTCTAGCTCCCTTTCGTATTCGTCAATGATGTCCTTGAGCTGGGCGGCGTTTGTCAACCCCCGGAG
>CAVFEH010000035.1:0-5059 GCA_963621575.1 Bacteroidaceae bacterium | reverse complement strand
ATACCACATTGCGCATGTTTCACCCGGCATACCCCATTAAAGCGCAAGCCGCCTCATTGCTGGCGGATTTTCAGATGGAAGGCATGCACCTATGCTGGCGATCGACAAGGGGGGAGGGCAAAACGCCCAAAGCCTGGCTAAGCACGGAAACAGGCCGCTGGAATTTCTCCTACGATCCGGCAACCACCGAGCACTTGATTGCAGGGATAGAGAAAACGAACAAGGAGGCGCGCGTATGAAGAACACCCCTACCGCAGCAGAAAAGATCCGCGCAGGCGTCGCACTGCTCCCCCCGGAGGAGGCCGCCCTGCGCCAGGCGCTTGTGGCGATCTCAAAGGCCGTCGAGGCCGGAGACAGGAGCGAGTGGGCGCTGGTCCATATCAGGTGCGCCATGGACTTTTTGGACATTGCTGCATACCACGCCATGAGGGTCGCCATGCGCAACAGTGCGATCCCCAAACAGGAGGAAGAAAAATGAAAATTCGCGAGTTTTTTCGCTGCGAGCGTTGCAGGGCCGAGGGCTTCCAGGAGGTGGAGTGTTCCTACATCCGCGTCAAGGACTACGACGGCAAGCAGACCACCCCGGGCGTCCGGATGAATTGGTGCCCAGGTTCGGAGAGCGTACCGGAGTGGGAGAAGGTCTCCGAGTGCGAGGTCTGGGACGAAGAAGAGGAGGAGGCATAGGCCGGGAAACTTGGTGCGCCAGTGTGTGGTGCGCACCATTTCGCCCCCGTTGCAAGGGAGGGCGACGGGCTTGGGGCTGGATCCCCGCAAGAAATCCACCCATGCCGTGGGGTGGCCGTTTTTTACCCCTGAGAGGAGACAGACACAGATGGAAGAGACACTGGAGCGCGAATTTTTCGAGATTTTCGCCCGCAAGATGGGAGAATGCGCCCGCGAGGCGGCAAGCCGCAACGCCGGGCTTATTCTGAAGGACCTGCGGACCGCCATAGCCGCCGCCGAGCACATGGGCGAGGACCCCATTGCCAGCGGCGCCTCCGAGCTGACCGCCGTCATGAAGATGGAGGTGCTCCACCCGAATGAGGGGAAGGCGCTGGTGCGCGTGCGCTCCTTTGCTTGGACACGCAAGACAACCCGTTGCGATAAAGATTTTAGCGGAGAGCTGGTGGACATGCGCCAGCCCGAGCTCTCTTTCGAGGAGGAAGAAGGGGAAAAAACAGAGGCACCAGCCTGGGCGCGCGTCTATCTCTGCAACGGCCGGGAATGTCTCCCGCGTCCACTTCCTCCAGGCGCAAAAGTGCTGCCGCCCGTGTATGACATCCGGCTCCGGCAGGTGGAGGAAGGCGCAAAAATGGCCCGTCGCCCCGTGCTCTGCCCCGTAGTGCTGCGGGAGGACGACGGGGAGGGGAATGTCCTCGTCTCCGGCAAGAACATCGCGCCACTTGCCTTTGCCCGGTACGACTGGCAAAAGGGCTGGGCGGTCAGCACATTTGCAGACCAGGCCACACGGAAGGAGGCGTTCCTCCGCTTGGGCGAGAAAGACGGCGCCGTCATGTATGACCTGAAAACAGCCAGGGGGGTGACTCCAGGCGAAGGACTGGAGGTTTTCCCGGACTATTTCATCTTCCTGGGATAGATGGCAGGCGCGGACCTCACATCCCTGGCGGCTCTTGTGTCCTTCGGCATAGCAACGTCGAAGGAGGAGGAGGCCTTCTGGCTTGGAACCATGGGGGTCGCGCGGATGGCGGTGGGGAAAACGGACACGGGCGGGGCGCTGACTGTGGAAGACAGGGAGGACGCGGTGATGGTGGCGGTGGAAAAGGCCTTGAAATGCCTGGCGCGGTATGACTGCCGCCTGGCCAAGTGGGAGACGTACGTCTCTCTGATTGCGCGGGGGGTCGCCCTAAAGGCGCTGGCCAAGGCAGATGGGCGTTCGCGCTTTGAGAGTCTGGAGGATCATCATGAACTTTGACGACTTCACATCCCGCCTCCAGAATGTGCGCCAGTGCGGCCCGGATGCCTGGATGGCGTCCTGCCCCGCCCACGAGGATAAGAACGCCTCCCTCTCTGTCAGAAGGGGCGAAGAGGGCCGGCTCATGCTGCATTGCTTCGCCGGGTGCTCTTTCTCCGAAGTCCTCCAGGCGATGGGGGTAAGCCCAAAGGACGCCCCCGGCTTCCAGGCGGAGAAACAGGAAAGGCCGCCACGCCAGGCGCAAGACTGGAGCAAATGGGGGTGCACGCTGGCGCAGTATGTCAAGGCGAAGGGATACCCCGCCGAGACCCTCAAGGCCTACGGCCTGGCGGATGGGGCCTACAAGACCAAAAAGGGCAAGGACGTCCCGGCCGTGGTCATGCCCTATCTCGACGAACAGGGGCGCAAGCTGAAGACGCGCTACCGGATGACGATGGACAAGGACGCCGATCTGCCCCGCTTCCTATGGGACGGCGGTTCATGCAAGCACCTTTACGGTCTCTGGCGCCAGCCGGAAAGACGGAAGTACACCATCCTGGTGGAGGGGGAGAGCGACTGCCACGCCCTCTGGCTTGCTGGGATACCCGCGCTGGGCCTCCCAGGGGCGGCCATGTATTCGCCCAAGACGATGGACGCCGCCCTGTGGTCCTACTGCGTGGTTTATGTCCACCTGGAAAGGGACGCTGGCGGCCTGGAATTATGGGACAGTCTAACCGGCGCGGAAAGCGGCAAGCCCTCCGCACTCCTGGGACGGTTGCGCTTTTTCTGCCTCCCCAAGGGCGTCAAGGACCCATCCGACCTCTGGAGCCAGTGCAAGGGGAATGCGGAGGACTTCCGGACCAGACTCCGGGAGGCGCTGAAAGAAGCGCGACCCTTTGCGAGTTTTAAGCGTCCCGGAGAGTGGACTGGAAAAGCGCGGGCAAAGAAGGGCGCGGCCATCAAGCCGGACGGGCGGGCGATGGCAAGCGCCGAAAACGGCGCCAAGGGCGGGCGCCAGTCGGCGGACTATGCCGGGCTGGCGAAGGCCTTTTATCGCCAGTGCCTGGAGCACGACGGCCAAAGCCACCTCCGGGTTTGGCGGGGGGGGTGGTACCGGTGGGACGGGCAACGCTATGAACACACGGACGCGGGGGACGTCCGCGCCCAGTTGGCCGCCTGGATGCAGGACGGCGAACAGGCCGCGGAGTTCCACTGCCAGGCAAGCCGCAACGCCGTGGAGAACGCCATGCTGAACCTCACGGTGCCGAAAATGTGCGGGATCCCATCACGGAGCCGGATGCATACCTGGATCTCCACGGGGGAGCAGGCAAGGGGCTGGCGGGCGATGGCGAACACGGTGGTGGACGTGGAGCTTGCGGCAAGCATCCAGGGGGCCTGGGCGCTGGAAGGCAAGGACACCCCGGAGGCGGAAAGACAAGCCGCCACCCGCGCCCTGACTCCTGACCTCTTCTCCCTCCTGGCGATGGAATACGACTACGACCCCGCCGCCGACTGCCCCCTCTTCCGCCAGTGGATGGCGTCCACCATCCCGGACCCCGAAGTCCAGACAGCCCTCCAGATGATGATGGGGCTTCTTCTTGTCCCGGACACGTCATATAACGTCTGCTTCTTTCTTGCCGGGGAAGGGGGCTGCGGGAAGTCCACTTTCCTGAAGATCCTGGAGGGCCTCATTGGCCGTGACAACGTCTGCCGGGTCCCCTTGCTGAAGTTCGACGACAAGTTCGCCACCTGGAGGCTCTCCGAGGCGCTGGTCAACCTGGTGGGGGAGCTCCCCACCAGCGACCCGCAGGGGCGCCTCCGCTATATCGAGGGGGACTTCAAGGACTCCGTAAGTGGCGGAGATGTCCACGTGGAGAAGAAGGGGAAGGACGCCTACAGCGCCCCATGCACCGCCCGCCACGTCTTCGCCACGAATGCCCTGCCGGTCTTCTTCGACAAAAGCGAGGCCATTTGGGACCGTCTCCGGATCATCCCCTTTGAGCGCCGCTTCCGCTACACCAGCGCGGAGGTCCGCGACTACGCCGAGCAGATCATCTCCACGGAGCTCCCCGGCGTCTTCAACTTCGCCCTGGTTGGGCTTTCCATGCTCCGCCAGTGCCAGCGCTTCCCCGAGCCCCTTGCGTGCGCGGATGCAAAGGAGCGCCACCGAAAGCGCTGCGACATCGAGGGGACGTACGTAAAGACCTACTACGCAGTCGCCACCATGGACTACCAGCCCTTCCCACTTGTCAACGCCTACAAGGTCTTCCAGGAGTGGCTCCGCTCCCACGGGATGGCGGGGCGGTCGTGCCAGACTTTCCGCGAGGCCCTGGAACGCGTCTTTCCGGAGTGCCGCATAGTCCCCGGGGATTTCAACCCCGACCTGGTCGTCTCTGGGATCCGGCCACTTTTCCCGCAGGATATCTCAGGCTCCTACAGCTCTTTCTAGTCCATACCCCATGCCCACACGGAGGACACACCATGAGCACCCCGATCCCCGCAGAAATCAAAATCGCCGTCAACGCATTACTCTGCCCCTACGGCTACAAACTGGAGACGCTGATGGCCCAGGCTCCTACAGCCCAGCAGATCCCCTCCTTTCTCTCCATCAAAGACCTGGCCAAGCGCCTGGGATGCACAAAGCCCTGCATCCGGCAACTTATCCGGAAAGGATGCTTCCCCGCGTATAAGACAAGCCATAACAAAACCGGCGGAAAAATCATCATCCCAGTTAAAAGTGTCCAGGCATACCTTGACAGCCTGCCGCCGTATAATCCCAAGGAAGTGAAAAACCCCTACGCGAAAGGCTGAAAATTTGGGGGGACTTTTGGGGGGACCCCCCCGGACTGGAAAAAGTTTCGCCACGCAGGAAAGACGCCCTAAAACAACGGGAGGCGCTTTTACCTAGGAATCACCTAGGAAAAACGCCTCTTTTTTATTGCCTCCGGAGCTGAAGGTTACAGGTTCGATCCCTGCCGGGCATACCACTCTGTGAAAAATCCCCTGCGGAAGACGCTCCGCAGGGGATTTTTTTGTGGGACCGGGTTGGGGTGGTTGCGCCTGTTGGCGGGTGGCCTTCGGGGGGATCATTCCGTATACCGACCCCCGTTAAGGCAATCAGTAAATTAAGGAGGTTTTCCAGCCAAC
>CAVFEH010000034.1:0-6881 GCA_963621575.1 Bacteroidaceae bacterium | reverse complement strand
GTGGTATTGCTCATGGTGTCGTGGTCCTCTCTTGTGGTGTGGTAAAAAACTCCCTCCGGCGGGTCTACCGGCAGACAATCCGGCATGAGGGGAGCGCGGCAAACGGGTCGCGCTCCGCGCGGGTGGGCGTGCGCTGGATTTTCCGCGGGGCCCGATTCATCCCCCTCCAAGGACAACCCTTGACCCTGGAGGAGCATAAAAACACCCCTTGCCATGTCCGCCCGCCTTCGGGAAATGCGCTAAATGACGGCCTCCCCGGGGCATGCCTCCCAGTCGCGCTCCATCCTTCGGACGTCCTCCTCTCGCACGTCGTGGCGGTTTGTGAGGAGAGCGTCGTCCGCAGTGGCCGCCAGGGAGAAGACCGCCACGGAAACGGCCGTGGATTTCTTGGGGTTGTATGCGCTAACCACGGCGGCCACGTCCGCAACGGTGGGCAGCACGTCGGAGTAGATCGCATCCGCCCCCATTCCCTCCGGCCCTACTAGCCGAAGGAGGTCCGCGCAGCACTGGACGGCGCGGCGGTAGCGTTCCGGGGTGTAGGCGTACCGGCCATTCACTGCAAGCAGGGCGTCAGGCTCGACCACTATTGCGCCGGTTTTCTTCGCCAGCGTGGCCGCCATGGTGCTCTTCCCAGAGCCGGGAAGCCCGCGGAAGATGGTTAGTGTAGGCATCAGCGTGTTTCCTCCTCATCGCGGGACCGGTCATGATGGCGGACACGGTGGTCCTCCCATGGGCGGACCATCTCCCACACCATCCATAGGCAGGGCATACCCACCGCCATGAACAGGACGTAGTAGTCCGGGAGCTTGCAAAGGAAGGCGATTAGGGCGGTACGGGTCATGGGTGCTACTCCCACTGTTACTCTTGTTTTAATTCAGTGGCTCTATTTTTGGACATCAAAAATTCGGCCTTTTCTAAAATCAGGGCGCGCAAAGTATCGGACCTTGTGCTCCGCCGTTCCACTCTCATGATCAGCTCCAGCTTTTGGAGCTCTTTCTCTGTCACCTTAAGGCCGATATAGTGCGCGGTAGGGTCTGGCATCTTTTACCTCCATCGGTTGTGTTACAACACTAAATATAACCACGCTGTGATATTTTGCAACAAATAAAAATAAAAAAAATCAAAAAAAAATAAATTACACATAGAGACCACAAGAAAAGGGAGGATACCCCATGATTTCCAAGGAATTACTGGACTACATCCGCGGAGAGTATAACGCAGGACGTACACAGTGTGAGATAGCCAGCAGACACCACACCACCCAGACCTGCATCCAAAGTTTACTAAGCGGGAAGCGTAGCCCGCGCGGCCTTACTCTTGCCACTGTGGAAAAAATGTTCCCCCTTGCTAGTCTCAACCTCACGGGGAGCGGCGCCTCGCAGGTATTGCAGATCAACGGAGACGGCAACCACCACGTAACCCAGCAGGGGCGGGAGGAGCTCCGCCAGCGTCTCGTGGAGAAAGTGGTTGCTCTTGACATCCCGGACGACGCCAGGACCAAGGTCCTCCGGCTGATCCTGTCCCTTTGATTGTTGATCTTCTTGCAATTTTGAGACGTGGCGCGGATTTGCATACGCGCGCGCGCGTACAATGAACGCGTGCGCGCGATCGCGCGTTAGTGGCCCTAATAAACCTATTTTTTATTTAAGTCGTTGATACTGTATGGGCGGACGTCGCTATTCCGGATTCGGAATAAGCTTATTCCGAAATTACCTATGCGCATACGCGCGCGCATTATGCGGAGGCGCGCGCGCACATGGGCGCGCCCGCCTAATCTGTACCACAAAGAAGTGGGTACCACGAAAGTATACATTTTCCCCGCCCTTTCCGTTTCGCCGGTACGAGCGGACGTGGCGCCCGAGCCCCTCACCCCCCAGTGGGTCCTCTTGCCGCCCCCCTCCCCATTGAACGAGGTGGGCCCTCGGCGCGTTTCATTTCTGCGCGGAGAGAAATTCGGGGGTCTTAACTAATCTGGACGGGAAAACGTGAAGCGAGACAGGTGCCCCGCTTGAAAGTTGCTTAATGTGCCGGGTATATAGAGATATGACGAAGAAGCTAGACAACACCATCCTTCCCGGGATGGAAAGCACCATCACAGTAACCGGGCGCGAGCTTGCGGAGTGGCTCTGTGTGACTCCGGCGGCTGTTTCCCAGTGGCACAAGGCAGGAAAGCTCCAACCCATCCAAGGCGGGGCTGTTCCGGTCTTCCCTTTAAAGGCGTCAGTTCAGGCAATGGTCCGGGAGTGGAGGGCGAAGAGGGCGGGGCGCTCCCAGGGGGGGAACGACCTGAACCGCGATCTGAGATATTGGCAAGTCCAGAAGGCGAAACAGGCGGTGATCCAGTGGCGGCTCACTTTTGGCAAGGACATCGCCATGTCCATCCTGACCCGCCTGGAGTCTGCCCTGGCGGACTTCCAGAAGGAAGTGGGGGCGGCAGACCCAAGGGTCAACGCCGCCGCGCTACGGCTTGCGGGGGCTCTCATGGACCAGAGATATACCGAGGATTTCGGACTAGAGGGCGACGACCTGGAGGACGTGGGGAATGATGACGGAACTTCAGAAGCTTGAGGAACAGGTCCTCCGATATGCCGAGCTTGCCTTCTGGGACCGGGTCAGCATAAAGCCGAAGACCCCCATCTGCAAGTGGGTGGGGGAGACCGTGGACCTCCATTATGACCTTACCAGCGGCGCCTCCGGCCTTATGAAGCTCTACCCCTACCAGTTGGAACCCCTGGCGGCCACCGAGGAAAAGGGGGTCAAGGAGGTGACCCTCATGTGGGGTCAGCGCCTGGGGAAGTCCACTATCTGGAAAATGTCCATGTTAAAACGGATGTTTGACGGGGGGCTCTCCGGCCTGATCGTCTACCCATCCCTGGACCTGGGACTCAAGACCAACCGCGACACCGTACTCCCCTTGATGCGCACCTTGCCCAACCTCAAGGCGGACCTGGCGGCCATCGGTGGGCGGAAAAAGGACTCCTACCACCTCCCAAGCGCCCGGAGCGTCCTCTACTTCGTGGGCGGTGGCGCCCAGGTCGTCAGCTACACCGCCAACTGGGGCGTCCTGGATGAAAGCGACTTCATCAAGCTGGAGAAGGTCGACGACCAGGGGGAGAACGTGGACCAGCTCCGGGCGCTCCGCCTCCGTATGCAGACTTTCCGCGACCGCATGCTCATCGTGTGCTCCTCCCCCACCACATACGGCGGGACCATCTACCAGAACTGGAGCCGGGGGAGCCGCGGCACGTGGCATCTCCGGTGCCTTGGGTGCGGCGAACCATCCCCCGCAAGCCAGCTGGCCTTCAAGCTCCCGGACGGCACGTACGCCGGGCTCCAGTGGCACAAGGACGACGCCGGGGGCGTTGTGGCGAATTCCATCCGCTGGATCTGTCCCCATTGCCACCGGGAGCACACCTTCGAGGAGGCCGCGGAGATGAACCGCCAGGGCCTCTATATCCACGAGTCTGGACAACAGACCACCCACCGCTCCTTCCAGGCGGGGGCGTTGTCCAACCCCGCCATCTGGGACTGGCTCAGCATCGCCGAGGCGCAAGAGGGCGCCGTGGACTCCAGCGGCCGCAAGTTTCTTGCCAACACCATCCTGGGCCGCCCCTACAAGCACACCAGGGAGGGCGACTCCACCATCTCCATCCCGGACGTCTTGGTCTCCAAGCAAGTCGACTATCCGCAAGACATGGCCGACCGCCTCTCCGTCATCACTTGCGGCATTGACCAGCAGGCAAGCGCCCTGGCGGGGAAAAAATATTACGTCTATGTCGTGCGGGGGTGGGACGAGCACGGAAGCTCATGGCAGCTCGCCGCCGGGATTGCGAACAAGGAGGAGGACCTGGACGCCGTGGTCGGCTCCACCTATTGCGGCCTCCCCGTGGCACTTGCCCTTATTGACGCCGGGGGATTCGGTGACAACGTATCCACTACCGACCCCTTTGTCCGCCGCCATCCCTCCGTCTTCTACTACAAGGGCGGAGATGACCGGACCCTCTCCCTCAAGGGTAAGCCGTGGAAATGGTCCGACACACAGCGCAGCCTGGTGCTATGCAACGCGGTCTCCTACCAGGTAAAGCTCCTGGACATCCTCTACGGGCCGCCACGTGCGGAGGGCTACCGGTGGGCAATCCCCGGCAAGGTCCCCCAGGGATATCTCGAACAGGTGGGTGCCATCCAGCCAAACAGCCGTATGAGAGGCGGAAACGGGGAGGCCTTCGCAAACTGGACGCCCGCCAGCGCCCGCCATGACTACTTCGACGCCGAAAAAATGACACTTGCGGCGCTTGACGTGGCCTGCCGCGTGATTCCCGGCACCCGTTTCCGGCGTGGAGCCCTCCCGCTCTTCATCCGGGCGGAAATGCTTCGGGAAGTCGTTAGGACGGGCATACGCGCAAAAAAGTAAGCGCCCTATCCCCTGACACGCGTTAAGCCGTTTTCTCCGTCTGACGCGCTCTAAACCGGGTTAAAACGCAAAAGGGCCAAACATCTATATACCCGGATTGCTTTTTTATTTTGCTCCGGGTATATATGGGCAATGATATCCGCGCCCACCAGCCAAGAGACCCGCGCCGCCGTGGTCAAGCGCCTTCTGGTCCGCCGCTCCGAGCTCCAGAAGGCCCTGGACGACGCCCTGGCGAGCCCCCAGTCCTACTCCATCCAGGGGAGCTACAGCCAGACCAGCCAGTCGCCCGAACAGCTCCGGGAGGAGATCGCCCGCATCGACTCCGCCATCCTTTCCATGTCAGGCGAGGGCGGCCCCATCCGCCGGACATATCCCCGCTATATCGCGCCGTGAAAAAGAAAAAGCCCACAAATATCAAGGCGGAGGTCCTGCGGATCCTGCGCAACCAATACGAGGCGCTGCGGCCCGACCCCCTGCGGCTCCAGCCAACCATCAGCACGGACCGCACGGAGACCCAGCAGCTCTTCTATGCCGCCAACCGCCTCAAGGCTTACGCCCTGGGGAATGAGGCATACGAGAACGACAGTGTCGGGGCCATCGTGGACACCGCCGTCCGGATGGCCGTGGGAGTCCACGGCGGGAAGCCCTTTTTCCTGGGAGAAGACGCACCCGCGCACCAGGCACGCTGGGACGCCTGGGCCCGCACCTGCGGATTTGCCGAGAATGAGCACTGGAACGAGCTCCTCCAGCAGATCCTCCGCGCCGTCAAAATCCACGGGGACTGCCTGGTCCTTGTGGATCCCGACCTGACCGCCGGAAAGCTCCGCATCTGGGACGCCGACCAGATCGTCTCCCTGGAAACCGGGGATTTCCACGCCTGGGGCGCTATGAACGGCCTGCCCACAGTGGGGACCGACTCCGACCCCATCTACCGCCAGGTCGAGGGCGTCGTGACCGACCCCTCCGGCCGCGTTGCGGGTTATTTCGTCACCTCCAGGCGCAACCGCTACGCGGTAAAGCTTGAGGCCGCCACGTTCCTCCCCGCCTCCATCTGCCGCCGAGTCTCCGCACATACCCGCATTTCCCAATATCGCGGCGAGCCCGCCATCCTGCCCCTGCTTGACCTTTCCAACGACACCCGCCAGCTCATCAAGGCGGAGGTGGCATCCGCCAGGAACCACTCCGAGACCTCCATCCTGCTGGAGGAGCCCTCCGCCGGGGACGACGTGGCCGCCGTCCTCTCTGCCGTCTCCGACGGTGAGAGCGGCATTTCCCAGGAAGTCGCCGAGGCCTCCGGCCTTGCCGCCGACGATCTCTCCGGCCAGATTGCCGCCCTCATCGGCGCCCAGAAGGAGGACCTCACCGCCATCCAGGGCAAGAGCGCCATCGGCAGGGTCCGCCAGGGCACCCAGGTCCACACACTGGACAACGCCTCCCGCCCAAGCCAGCCCATCCAGCAGTGGATCGACAAGATGGCAGACCTCAACGGTCAGCGCCTGGGCGTCCTCTCCTGCCTTTCCCGTGGCAGGGCGGAGACCTCCTATTCCTCCGGCCAGATCGAGCTGGCCATTTCCTGGGCAAAATTTGAGGAGGATCAGAAGATGCTGGAGCGGCTTGTCGTGGACTATGCCGTCGGCGTCGTCTGCCCCGGCGCCCGCTACATGGTCAGCTGGCCGAAGGCTTTTGAGATCGATCCCCAGAAGGCGGAGGCCACCTACGACGCCCGCCTCAAATCCGGCCGCGCCACATTCCAGGAACTTATGGGGCCGGACTGGCGCAAGAGCGTCGACTCCATGGCCGAATTCGTTGCCTACTGCAAGGAGAAGGGCGTGGAGCCCGCCACCTTCTCGTGGCTTGGCGAGACCTCCGCAGGAAACGCCAAGCCCATTCCCATCGAAACAACCGGGGAGGACCCCGCATTATGATCGACTTCCACGGAGTCATCTACTCCGCCATGACGGGCGCCAATGCCTGCACCCTCTGCGACCCCGCCGAGTACTGCATTTCCGACGACCTTGTCTCCGCCATCCGCGCCGAGTCCTCCCGGGTGCTGGACATCTGCGTGGACTCCCCGGGCGGCGACTTCTTCGCGGCGGGCTCCGTCGTGAACGAGGTCTCCGCGTGGCTCCGGAAGGACTCCGACCGCGTCGCCCAGGTCTTCGTGGGCTCTATGGCCCTTTCAGCCGCCGCCTACTTTGTCGCCTCCCTCCCAAAGAACCGGGTTGAGGTCTACGCCCACCGAAATTCTGTTCTCATGTTCCATTGCGTCCACTCCGACGCCGTGGACGCTGGCGCCGACGCGTTGCGGGACCGGGCAGACGCCCAGGACCGTTGCGACGCCGCCATCCGCTCCGCGCTCCTCTACCGAACCACCATCTCCCCCGCCCAGGTCGACCAGTGGCTCTCCGAAGGCCGTGAGGGATGGCTCTCCGCCTCCGAGGCGGCGGAGGTGGGACTGGTGGACGCTGTC
>CAVFEH010000033.1:0-9241 GCA_963621575.1 Bacteroidaceae bacterium | reverse complement strand
CACGCCGCCAAGGGTGCTGGACGTGGCGGCGGGGAGGGTGTAGCCGCTTGCGTCGACCGTGCTTGCGTCCTTCCATTCCGTCCCGCTGGCGGTCTTTGTAAGGACCTGCCCGGCGGAGCCGGAAGTGGGCACATGGATGGCGGTTTCGCTGGAGTGGAAGTCGATGGCATCCTGTGCAGAGCTGGCGGTCGTCTGAATGGCGGCCAGCGCGCTGGCGTCCGCCTTTTCCGACAGTGCCGCGGAGAGGTCGGCCTGTTCGGAGAGCGTGCCGGACCTGCCCGGCGGTGCCACTGGTGGGGACATGGATGGCCGTGTCGCTGGAGTGGGAGTCGATGGCATCCTGTGCCGTGCTTGCGGTCGTCTGAATGGCGGCCAGCGCGCTGGCGTCCGCCTTCGCCGCCAAAGCCGTGGCAAGGTCGGTCTGCGCGGTAAGCGTCCCAGAGATGTTCCCCCAGACGGCCTCCTCCGCGATGGAGGAGAGTGTTCCGTCCTCGGAGACGGCAAGGCCGGAGCCCACCTTCACGCCGCCAAGGGTGCTGGACGTGGCGGCGGGGAGGGTGTAGCCGCTTGCGTCGACCGTGCTTGCGTCCTTCCATTCCGTCCCGCTGGCGGTCTTTGTAAGGACCTGCCCGGCGGAGCCGGAAGTGGGCACATGGATGGCGGTTTCGCTGGAGTGGAAGTCGATGGCATCCTGTGCAGAGCTGGCGGTCGTCTGAATGGCGGCCAGCGCGCTGGCGTCCGCCTTTTCCGACAGTGCCGCGGAGAGGTCGGCCTGTTCGGAGAGCGTGCCGGAAATACTGCCCCACGCAGCCTCGGAAGAACTGCTTCCCGTTGAGGTGGAGGAGAGGGTGCCGTCCTCGGCGACGGCAAGGCCGGAGCCCACCTTCACGCCGCCAAGGGTGCTGGACGTGGCGGCGGGGAGGGTGTAGCCGCTTACATCGCCAGGGTCTCCCTTGTCGCCTTTCTCCCCTTTGTCGCCCTTTTCCCCTTTGTCGCCCTTCTCCCCTTTGTCGCCCTTCTCCCCTTTGTCGCCTTGGATCTGAAAGCACTTCGCATACCAGGAGGCGCCGCCATCCAGCGAAATTTTCATGTATTTGTCGCCGTCCTTGGGGGTATCGTGCCACGGGGCACCGTACGCGGACACCTGCAATTCCTGGATGGAATGGTCTTTGCCATAAGACGCAAGACTCCATTTGACGAGGATAGTGCCAGTGGTGGAGAAGAACCGGACATAAAGATCGCCGTCGGTGATGGCGGCGTGCCACTCGGCGCCATCAGCGGAGAACTGTGCACGCATGGAGGCGGCTTTCAGGGGCACCTCAGCGGCGGCGATTTCAGCCGCCGTCATGCCATCCATGCCAGAGGTGGGGGAGATAAGGCGAGGCTCTGTCCAGGGGTATCCATCACACAAAATGCGGAAATACGCAACGCCCTCAGGGAGTTGGACATATCCATCCTTCTGTTCCGTGGCAAGCCACTCGCTGTCAGTGTCCTGCGCGACAGCGGAGAACCGGGCGATGGGAGCCACCGCGGCCTGCTCCAAACGGCGCGCAGTGCTCCATGTGGCGCCATTGTCCTCGGAAATCCGCCAGTAGACATCTCCCTCCTGGAGGGACTGGTGCCATTGGTCGGAATTGCCGGTGGCCACAGGACTAAATGCGTAACAGAGCGCGAAGCCATCTGTCCCGTTGGCACCTGCGGGAATGCCCAGAGAAAGCACGCCGTCTGTAATCGTGGCTGTTGCTTCCTCGCCACTCTTCAAAGTCGTGACGGTTCCCATGGTGAGAAGGCCGGTGTCGCCCGTCGCACCTGTGTCGCCTTTTTCGCCAGGGGCACCCTTCAGAGACTCCAGGAAGTCCTCCTCGGTGCCGGAGTTCCCCTGGGCGATCCAGATCTCGTAGGCGCTCTGTCCATTGACGCCATCGGCGCCGGGAGTTCCAGGGT
Source organism: Bacteroidaceae bacterium (assembly GCA_963621575.1). Classification (GTDB taxonomy): domain Bacteria; phylum Verrucomicrobiota; class Lentisphaeria; order Oligosphaerales; family Oligosphaeraceae; genus UBA1724. Next base: position 7,297 of record CAVFEH010000033.1, on the reverse strand, counting down.
CACCTTTCAAAGAATCGGCCTTCTGGTCGATAACTTCCTGCAGCAGGGCATTTACGGTGGGAATCCAGTCGGCGGCATCGGGGTCGGGAGTCTCTGTGGCGTCGCCCAACAGCACGCGGTTTCGCACTGTCATGGAAAACGGGACCGCAAAAACATCGACTCCGGAAGCGTTGCGTCCAATGATCTCGCAACGGAAGATCTGGGTTTCCGCCGTGGAGAGCGCGGCGCGCATGGCCTCCGTGTTCGTGTCCGGGAGGGGGACAACGCAGATTAAATGGCCTGCAGTGTCCTCGGTAAGCGTAATGCCGGTGGTACGGATAAATGGCGGAATGGTCTCCTGGTCATAGTCCAGGTCCATGACGAAGAGTAGCGAGAGCCCATCCAGCTCCGACTTTGGATAAGCGGGGAGGGATGGCAGCTCCGCATCCCCTGTCATGGGAGCGCGGAGGTCGATAGCGAGAGTGACGAGGACACCCAGTGGGAAGGACGGCGTATAGGTAGAAGAACCGACATCATCCACCCAGGTGCCAACGCCGCGCTCTATTTTTAGAATGGACGAAATGACTTGCATGGCTTGCTCCGTGGAATAGTTCAAGGGGGCTTGTTACATGTATATACGGAGATCCCGTAATTCTTCCCTGGAAATGGTATCTTTTGCAATCTCCAAACAAGAACCCTTCCCCCACGAAGAACTGGCACTTGCCGACTGGGAGAACCTGGAAGTGGAAACCTTGTTTTTTGAGCCGCCCAAAATCCCTGCGGCAATCGCCAGACTTCTAAAATACGGGACTTCCGTGTCGACCTTTGAACTCTTTTGCGCGACAGCATACGCAGTGGAAGAAGCAGATGGTTTTATGATCGTGGAAGACTCGACCTCCGCATCTCCCAGCCCGGCTGCCATAGCATAAGCACCGCCAGACAGTGACATGCGGAGGTCTGAATACATCCCGTCGGAAGCATATTCTCTGAATGTGTAGACATATTCCCGTGCCACAGCAGTGACAGACAGGGTGACTGAATCAGAGCGCGAATACCCCCTGCTGCAGGAGTAGCGCCCGACGGCCACCGCACCCATCCCCCCGACGCCATTTGTGTCATTTATGATGGTCGTGGAACATTCCGCCATGCGGAAATCGTTACATTTGCAGAATCCCATCAAACGCAAAGTTCCAACAAGATAAAACTTCCCGACCATGATGCTGCCGTCATCGTAAGTGGGTATATCACCATCTTCCCTGGGGGGGCCCGACGGCCGAGAAAAAGCACCGTAAAGACTGGAAGAAGAATCGCCAGAAATGTCGGGGGGGGGCAGATGGCCTCTTTTTTCCTCTTGCTCCTCATGGTCAGGGAGAAGCTCATAATAGACGTCCAACGGATCTGGGAAGTCAAGATTTGCAGACCCCGTAAGTGCTGGCTGGCATTGATAAAAGCCACAACCATGGCAAGCCTGAAAACCACAGGCATCAAACGCAGGAATGCCCAAATCATAGGGAGAGTTATTCCCGAACATGTCTTCATCCCGCCCCTCACAGCCATAGCTGCACGACAGCCGGGGGCGCATCCGGAAAAAGAAAACCCCGCGAAAATTCCGGAAAACCGCGACAGTGGCACTGCTTGGGAACTGGTCTTTTTCTATCTCGTGCCGAGAATCATAAAAATCGCTTAAAGTTCCGTCCTCCACCGCCTTCTTGAAATCAGACACACTTCCCTTGCCGGAGAGAGACGGCAACTTAATGACAACCTTGAAAGAAGCCGAAATCGTCGCCATGTTGTTTCCTGGCCATGGCTCGATAATGAGCCGACCGCAAAAGTCCACGCCCTGCCCATTAAAAACGCATGATACTCCATTTTCTCCAAGGGTGGCGGTGGTCCGTTGACGGAGGTGGATATGGATATAATCCCGGGAAAGCGTCTGGCAGACCTTCTGCAAAGCCTCGTCCTTCAAGACCTCCTCCAAGGAGGTGAATGGCGCGGAGGGGGTCCCGTCTTGGTGGCTGACTTTTGCGCCTTCGTCCACATAAATATGACGATATGGATAAACAGTGGGGCACACCGCCGATTCCACCTGCTGCGCCCCGTGGTCCATGACGGAGGCGGCCGGGAGCAGGAAGCGGTGTGGCGTGCGGCTTTTTGGCGGCGTAACGGCGGAAGGCACGGTCCACATGGCAACTAATCCTTCCCGGTGGAAATGGTGTCCTTCCACAGGTCCCTGGCGGGACCGAACCAAACCGTCTCTATAATTCCGCGGGGGCGGACTTTGTCCAAAGTGCCGTCCGGGTCCACGGTGGCTATCAAGGAATAGGTATACTCGGGAGTGGAATCCATCAATTCCGTGGTGCACTCAAGATAAGCACGCGCAACGGCTTCCCCCGAACTGGAACGCCCGTTAAGCTCGCTTGTCTCCCCAGCAAACACGGGTGCCTGGAATACCGCCCAGCAGTAGACCGTCTGCCCCTTTTTTATCGCCTGCTTTCCTCGCGGGACATTAAATGTCTGCCCATTGACGGAAAGAACTCCGGCGATTTTGCAGTCGTCACCCAGTGAGGAGTTCCAGCACTCCAAGATCGTAGAGTCATCTTTTTTGATGAGGCGCGTGTCGAACATGCCGGTACCCGCTGTGGAAGTCGGAGTGCCGGAGAGAAGAACCAACGCAATCTTCTCGCTTGCCATGGCAGCGACAACACTGACGCCATGGTCTAGATTTGGAATGAGGCAGCCGTTCCCATCCGGGATGGCGAATTCCGCAAGTTCGTCATCACCGTCCCAACGGGCGAGACAGTACCCGGAAACCTTGAAACGCCCCATGCCGCCTTTGTCGACATTGTCCATTGCAATGCAGATGGGCGCCTTCATGTCGTAATCGGCAGCCCGGACCTCCAAGGCGTATGCCTCTGAACGGCTTGCAAGATCATCTGGGGAAGAGGCAAACCCCTGGATATATCCGCATTCGCCGATCGCAAAAGACACCCCATTTGCAACCCCAAAGAATTCTCCATACTCCAGGGCACCCCCCAGGGTGGCCCCGCGCATGGACATGGCTGTTCGCTCTGCGACGGTCACTGCATTCCGGACGGCATTCCATTCCCTGGCGGACATGCTGAACTTGTCGCCGCTTTGGACCTGCTGGTAATTCATCTAGAAACTCCCCGTTCCAATGCCAAGGCTAGTAAAACTCGCGAAGGGATACACTCGGGCGATCCATCCACCAGTCATCTGCGTGGTCTTGCAGTTTTTCCCTTTTACTGTCACCATGCAGGACCGGTTGTAGGGGCATACGACGTCCCAGCCATACTTCGCCGGGATCTTGACGCCGTTCACCGTAACGGCGCCTTCATTTTTGCGGACGTCGAAGCGATAGGTAACGACGTACTTCCGGGAGCTCCCCGAACCCTGCCGTTGAAAGGATACGCCACTAAACTTGACCTCGCCTGCGGAAAAGCCACGGAAGGAGGTCTTGTTCACATGGTCCTTCAGCTCCAAAAGCGTGGAGAGAAAAGAGGAGTTGAACTTGTTTTTGCTGAAGGTGTGCGTTTCAGAGAAACTGCAGAAAGCGCACTCACGGTCGATGCCGGTGACATTTCCCTCCTCGTCCAGCCCAAAGGCACCTTCCACATTTGGTGGAACATCCCCAAAGGACGCTAAAATGGTGCCATAGTTCACGTGCTCCGTTCCACTGGAGATCTCCCCGGAAAAGTCACTCGATGAGGCATTCCCCGTTCCGAAATCCGTGCCAGAATCCTCTTCGTCTGTGGCATGATGGGAGTAGCTGGATTCCAGGGTCGCATACACCACAACAACCTTCAACAGATGGGGTGCCAGACGCTCCGAAATGCGGATGGTGTCACGGTAAAGGGTGGTCCCCAGTGTCGTCGGGGCATAACCACGAACAACCTCCAGCGCGTCATTCTCATCGACAATCACGCCCGGCTGATTGGTCCGCACCAAATACGTGACGTCGGCAGACTGCAGGACTCCGGCAGAAGTGACGGTCTGCGTCCGGGCCTCGAAGGATTCATCCACGTAAATCTGAGCCGTTGTCGTCGCCATGTTGGAGACCTCCTCTTATGCAAATGTCAAGAAACCACTGTTCCTCTGCTGCCATTGCCAGTAGCGGGAAAAGTCGTCCGCCAGCTTCTTCACGGATTCGGCGGTCTGTTTTTCATAACGGTTCCCATCGAAACGCCCCAAGGCAGCCAAAAGGGATCTGCTGGAGAAAGTGGGCGCAAGAGTGACGGACTCAACTGCGCGCTGTGCGCCATCGCCAAACTCCGATAGACGACGGGAAAACTCATCTTGCTGGCGGTTTAGATTTTCATAGACCTGGCGTAGCATTTCGACTTGCTCCTTTTCTGCCTCCGTGATGTCCACTCCGCCATCAGACCGAGGAGAAAACGCAAAAGCCTGCGCCTGGTAAAGGCGCTCAGCCGCCATCTGGATCTGCCTTGGGAGCTCTGCCATAGCAGACCGCAGTGCTCCTAGATACGCCAAGGGATTGCCCTCCTTCAAGGAATCCCACCAACGAGAGCGGGACGATTCCTGCGCGGCTTCGTTGCGCTTCCTCATGCGTTCTTGCAGGTCCCTGCCTACATCCAAAAAACCAGCAGACTTTGCGGCACTTTCCAAAATCGCCTGCCGGCGTTTCTCCGACTCCTCGAAAAGCCGGTCTTGGCGGCCCTGCATCTCCTCAACCGCCGCCCAGTCTCGTCTGGCGCGAGCCAAACGAATCTGCGCCTCGTACATCTCATTCAGCTGCTCTATCTTCCGGTCATTTTCCTCCAGCTCATTCTGGAGACTGGACTTGTCCTTGGCGAAGTAGGCATCCTCCGCCTCTGCCATTGCCGACAATGCGCGCGACCAGTTGTTGGCGGCATTCTGCCGCAGTTTTTCCATTTCGGCCAGGTTTGCTTGAATCCGTTGACGGAGGCTTTCCTCCTGCTCCGCATACTTTTCCACGGCACGCCCATTGCCACCCTTGAACCACCCGGAGAATCCATCTTCACCTCCAAGCGACGCACGTGCGTCCGCGATCTTTGCCAGCTCCTGGGCCAGCTCCACGTTTTCGCGTTTGTATTCACCATAAAGGCGTCCAGCGGAAACCTTGCCATCCTGATGCCGCGCTTCAAATTCCTGGATGCGCTGGTTGCTGTTGGTCAGCATCTCTTCAACATGCCGCGCACTCTCCTCCGCCGCACGCTCCCCACCCCACCGGAGGGCGCGTTGAATGGCATATCCAACCGCAAGAAGCGCCGCGGGGATTACAAAAACAGAAGAGGCGAACGAAAGACCAAAAGCCTTGAGTTTTACTGCAATGGCCGCCAACGCAATCTTCAGGAACCCAAATACGCCCGCGATTTTCGTTTGCACGGCACCCGCAGCGGTGGCGGCGGCAGTCGAGGCCACCGCATTCGCACCTTTTGCAGCGGTATTTGCGACCACTGCGGCCGTCTCTGCCTTTGCTGCCGTCGCATTTGCACCACGGGCCACAGTTTCCCCGGCAGTGGCGGTGGCAGTGGCGGCAGTCGCAGCCGCATTTGCCGTTGTCGCAACGGTATCTGCGGCCGTCGCGACTGTTTTGGGGATGGTGGCGGCAGTTACCGCGCGCAATGCCGCAGGCAAATCTTTTAGAAAGAGCGTATATATTCCTCCAACGGCGCCAAATGTCTTCATGGTTGCGCCCAGAACAATGAACCCGCCTGCCACGGCCGCCACAACGGGGACAACAGGCCCGAGGGCATCCACAAACGTTGCAATGCCTCTCGTGACGGCGGCAAAAGCGTTGACCAGAGCAACGAAGTAATCCGCGGAAAATGCTTCCCCCAACGCAATCTGGACAGCCTCAATGGCAGACTCCGCATTTCGGAAGGCGCCACCAAGGCCATCCTCCATCTGTGTGGCGGCCTTTTGACAATAACCTGCACTTTTATCAAGCTTTGCCAGGAACTCATTCAAGCCCGCAGGATCGATACTCAGCGTCTGGCCGGCAAGGATGCCGTACGACCCGAAGATTTTCTCCAACGCCGCCATTTGATCCGCAGTGCCAAGTCCGGCAATTGCCTTCCCGACTTCTGCAAATACAACAGCCAGATTACGAAGATTCCCACCGGCATCCGTAACAGAAACACCAAGTCCAGCTAGATACTCACGCACTTTGGGGTCTGCGATCTGACGGTAGCTTCTAGCCAAGGCAGAGCCGGCAACGCTTCCGCGAATGCCCATGTTGGCCAGGACGCCAAGCGCGGCGGATGTTTGGCGGACGGTCTGCCCTGCAGACATGGCAGCGGGACCTGCCAGCTTTAACGCCTCGCCAAGATCGGCCAGAGTCTGTGAAGACCCATTTGCCGTGGCGGCGAGATAGTCGGCGACCTTTCCAATGTCCCGCGCATTCAGCCCGAACACACGAAGATTGTTCGCAGCGATTTCAGCCGCCACGGAAAGATCCGTTCCAGTCGCCTGGCTAAGGTTCATAATGTCGGCAGTGGCTGCCTTGATTTCGTCCGCAGAGAACCCCATCATGCCCAACGACGCCATGCCGCCAGCGACCTGGGCCGCTGTGAACGCCGTGGCGGCACCAAGTTGCCGGGCAAGATCGTTTAACTCGGACAGCGGCCCGCTAGCAGCCCCCGTTACGGCTCCGACACGTCGCATGGTGTCGTCAAATGCCGCAAACACCGTCACGCCTTTTTTGAACGGCGCAAATACGGATTCACCAAACTCCTGGATAGGCGCCCCGAACTCCGTCATCGTCTTCGAGAAGGCTTTAATGGCGCTGGAGGTTGTTTTAATAGTGTTAATGGCTTCGTCCGTATCAACTATGACCTTCAGAAGCGAGTAGGCGGCATATTTGTCACTAGTTGTCGGCTTATTCATTACACACGCAAAAAGGAGGGTTTACTAATGAAAAGGTATCTAGTTGATGTTTACAGATACAACGGGAAAGGGTTCACCGTTTTTGACAGAGTTAAAAACAAGATGTACTGCTATGCAGACACACCTGAAGCGTTCGAAGATTATCCAGGCACTATTCAGGAACTAGCACAGGACATTGACTTTACAGAAAGATCCATGGAAATCTTAAATCAATATGGGACGGCATACAAAATTGGATATGATGAATTTTGGAAGCGGCCATACCTTTTTATGGAGTTAAACGACGCAGGAAAGTATAAGCGGCACCTTGAAAAAGTATGGAGCGGGCATCCATGTGGGCCAATGGTCCACTGGTGATTCTAGCTTAAAAAAAACTTTATTGGGCAAGTGCAGAAGCAAAAGACCGAAAGAACCCAGCAGCCTCCTCCGG
>CAVFEH010000032.1:0-9387 GCA_963621575.1 Bacteroidaceae bacterium | reverse complement strand
TGGTGCAGCTGATGGCGCGGGCCTTCTCGCGGGCCTTGGAGAGCGCGGGCAGCAACATGGCCGCCAGAATGGCGATGATCGCGATCACGACCAGCAACTCGATCAGGGTGAATGATTTATGTTTCATTTGTGCCTCCATGAAGGAACTGGATAAACGTGGGGAGAAGGAGAAAACATCGACCGAAAGACATGCGTGCCGGAATGTTTCGAAAAATCCCGGTCTCTTCCGTTCGGTAGTTTATTTTTATCAAAAAAAAACAGGCCAAAAATCTTGCTTTTTGGCATTTTTTCAAAAAAACTCCTCCCAAAAACACAAACAAAACACCTGCGCCCGTGCCTCCGCGTCTAAAGACGTGGATTCCGCATATTGCCTGCGGCAGCCAGGGAGAGCGCCGTCCTGGATGGCATCCTGCCGTGTGTCATTTTCCCTCCGCCGCCCGCCGATAGTGTTCGCGGAAGAAAAAAATCCATTCCCGGCGCAGCCGCGCCTCCTCCCGGGGGGAATCCAGGCTGGCAGTGGCCTCGCGGGTTTCGCGATAGGGGAAGGGCAGTGCCTCGAAGGCCTCCCGGCGCTCCGCGGAAAGCGCATCCCATCCGCCCTCCGACAAGATCCGCCCCCAGGACGCCCGAAGCTCGGGGCCGCAATCAATGAGCATGGTCTTCACCAGGATCCGGATGGACTGGAAGAGGCGGCCAGTCCAGTCGCCCCGGTAGCGGAACTGCTCCGCCAGCAGAAGGGGGCGTTCGTCTCCGAAGACGGTGTTCTCCAGGGCCTCGCCCTGGAACATGTCGCGGCGCACAGGGAGTCGGTAGAGGGTATAGTCCCGGGGTCCGCCGGGGCTTCCCGCGCGTTTGCCCCAGAGCCGCTGCGCCTGCGGGGAAAGGAGAAAATCCACATATTCCTCGGCCAGCCGCCGGTTGGGCGCACCGCGGAGGATTGCCACGGGGTCGGCGGAGACGGTGGAGGCGGCATCGGGCGTGCGGTAACGGACGACCTCCCTGCCCTGCTGGGAGCGCTCCCACTCCGCCTGGGAACGGCCATAGAAGTCGATGCACATCCCCGCCGCAATCTGCCCGCTGGCGGCGTCCACGGGGACCTTGCTGGCGGAGAAGGTCAGATATGCGGCATTGCCGCCAAGCTTCTTCAGGAGGGTCATGGCGCGCCGCCAGGCACGGTCCAGCTCCTCGGGAGCAGGCTGCAATTCCTCCACGGAGGCTCCGGGGTGCTCTTCCAGGAGGGCGTCCTGCATCTCCCGTTGTATGAGCATCTCGAAGCATTTGACGATGGATCCGGACTGGGAGGGGTCCGCCAGCCCCACGCCGCCAAGGAGGCGGGGATCCGCAAGATGGCTCCATTGGCTCCCGAAATCCCGGATTTCCTCCGGGGAGAATCCGGCCTGTGCCAGCCGGTCCGGATTGTAGACGATGCCGAAGGTGGAGAAGCACACGGCGTAATAGCAGTCCGTCTCGTCATACCAGACTTCGCCGCCGCCGCCGGGGGAGAGAATGGGCTCCGTCCCCTGGAACCACTCGGGGTGGCGCTCCCGGACGCCGGCAGGCGACAACATTCCGCTCCGCCGCAGCCCCTCGTGGTCGTATTGACCGCCCCCCTGCATGACATCCACGTCCACCCCCACATCGCTCCCACGAAACCAGCGCCAGGCCTCCGCCTGCACGGGATCCTCGGGACACCCTCCCCCAAAGATGGCCAGAGAGAGCCCCTCGCTCCAGGGAACCGCGGAGACGCCCCCGGGACGCTCGGCGCCCCGGAGCCCCCAGGCGTGGCGGGCGTTGGCCACGAAGGTGCTCCGGAGGAAGCGGATGATCTCGGAGGTGCCGCCAGGCGTCCGCCAGTCAATGGAGACGTCCTCCCCCGGATGGCGCTGGCGATACCATTCCCGGAAAGCCAGCTCGGTTTCGTGCCGAAGAGCCTCGTTGTTGGCGGTGATGACCACCAGGCGATTCTCCCCGCCCACGGGCGCCGCGTCCTTACGCCGGAAGGCCAGCGGCAGGGCGACGATGGTCCCCAGCACCAGGATGGTCCAGATCAATGCGCGCATGAAGAAAGGCGGAGGGAGAAAACGGAACGCCGACAGGGCGCCAAGCCGCCCGCCCCTCCGCCATGATTGCCGCGGCGACTCCCCCGGGTGTACACAAAAATAACCGTCGCCGGGCGCCGGGGGGTCGGCGACGGCGCGCCGTTTTCAGCCGTCAAAGGGCCATTCCCGCGGCGGCGGCGGCGTGGCGCAGTTTGCCGACAAGCTGCGTGCAATTGGAGATCCGGTTGGCGCGCCGGAAGACGGTGCACTCGCGGATCACGTCGGCGATGGGGCGGTTTGGGCCAGTGAGCTCGGGGATGTCGGTGACAGCGGGGAAGTTGTTTTTCTCCAGATCGGAGGCGGCGTCCCGGCGCGTCTGGCGGCTCTTGACCTCGTCGGGGGTCTGGACCAGGGGCTTTCCGCCGAAAATGACATTGAAGGCGACGCCCAGCGCGAAGACATCGGTGTCCTCGCCCAGGAGGCGGCAGGAGACCTGCTCGGGGGAGAAGTATCCCGCCGTGCCGGCCACGGTGCGGCTCTGGGTGCCCACGGGCACGGAGATGCCAAAGTCAATGAGCCTCACCCTGCCCTGCCGGTCCACCATGAAATTGCTGGGCTTGATGTCCAGATGGATCATGTGGCGCTGGTGCAGCTGGGAGATGGCCTGGGCCATGGTTATGCAGACCTTCACCTTGTCCACCGGCGTCATGGAGGCCAGCAGGCGCTTGTCGGAGAGGTCCACGCCGTTGATGCGCTCCATCAGCAGATCCCATCCCAGCTCCATGCCCAGGCGGCTCACCCGGCGCATGGAGTAGAATTGCACCGCCACGGGGGTCCCGTGGTCGTCCCGCAGGTGCTGCCCCATCTTCCACTCGTTGGTCAGATGCTTCACTTTGGTGGCGTAGGGGACGCCCGTGGAGAGACGGCCCTCGTCCTTCCGGGTGCGGACATCGCCCAGCCAGTGGTCCCGCCAATTGCGGATGGACTTGACGAGGAAATTATAGCCCTCGGCAGTGCCCTGGTAGAGGATGCTCTCGGCCCCCCGCGCCACTTGGGAGCCAAGGGAATACTCCGCGCCGTTGCGAAGGTCCTCAATGGCCTGGGCGCAACGTTCCGGAGAAAGGATATTCAGGGTTTCCGGCAGGCGGCTTTGCAGGTGGAAGAGGGCGCCCGCGCTCAACGGGGAGAGCTCCGCCATGGGTGCCGGGGCCGCGCGCCGGACGGGCGCAGGGGAGGGCGCAGGCGTGGGGACGGGCGCCTCCACCACAGGCGCCGCCGGCAGCGCCACGGGGCCGCAAGCCACCCCCTCCACGGAAGGGCCAACGGCCCCCGCCCCCCCGGGAAGCCAGCCCGGGCGGGTCTCTTCCAGACTGGCCGGCGACACGGTCTCCGCCGGGGGGCGACGCGCACGGACCTTGCCCCGCGCCTTCACCGCCTCCCCGGAAGGCCTGGCCACACGGGCAGGCCCGTCCACGGAAAGGACGTTCTTCCTGGGAACGGGAGGCCCGTCGGAAGAAGACGTCGCGGGAAGCTCCGCCGCAGGGATGGCAGGCGGGGGGGCAGGGGGCGCCGCAAGCTCTTCCGGGGAAAGATACTTCCTCTCCCCGGGGGCTTGGGGCGCGTCGCCCGCAAAGCGCTTCAGCTCGTCACTGTCTAGATATCTTTTTTCTGTCACTTTCACATCGACGCCGGGAGGAAATCCTCCCCGCCCAGGCGGGGTATTCCCGACGCTCCTCGGAAAAACCGTTTGAAAGCCCAAAAAAAGGCTGGCTGCACTAGATCTTGTGGATGCGCTTCAGCATGGCCAGGATGTCCTCCTGGCCGCTGGTCCTGAGCTTCCGCGCCTCCTCCTCCATGTTGACCTCCAGATGCTCCAGCTGGACGTACTGGCTGATGGTCTTCTTCACCTTGGTCTGCGCGTGCTCGTCGGCCACGGTGTTGAAATCGTGCACCAGCTCCGCAGGCTTCCGGCTGTAAAGCTGCGCCACCGTCACCCGGGGCGCCGTCAACGCCGGATTCTCCGCCACGCTGTAGATGGGCTTCACGCCCTGGCGGTTGAAGAACTCCACCAAGTTGTAGAAAGTGGTCTGGTCGCCGCCTGCGGGAATCTCCATCAGGAAGAGGGCCTCGATGGACTGTTCGGCGGGCAGAAGCAGCTGGTTGCTGTTCTCCTGGAGCTGGCGTCCGAACTCCTGCATGGGGTCGTAGGTGAAAGAGGTGAAATGGTTGAAGTAGGGCTTGGAGAGGAAAAGGTCGAAGTCCTCCTGGTCCACGTGTCCGTCAATCAACCGCAGATCGGCGTTCTTCCTGGGAATGGAGAGGAAGTCCTGGAGGGAGTCCACAATCATCTGGTTGAAGTGGTCCTCGGGGATGCGGTTCTCGAACTTCAGGCGGTTGGTGAACATGAAGATGTTGCCGGTATTGCCGCTGTCGATGGCGGGCGCCACGGAGTCGTTGAGGAAGATGGAGGTGTTCTCCACGAATTCGGCGCTCTCCAGGCGGGCGTAGGGCAGCACCAGGGCAAAGAGGGTCTTCTCCTCCACGGGTATCTGCTCCTGGCGGGAGACCAGATGCGCCAGCACACCCTTCACAATTCCGTTGCCCGTGCCGCCTCCCGTGGCGGAAATCACCAGCGCGCCACGAATCCGGCTCTCCAACTCACGGCTCACGGAACCGTAAGCCTCCACGCCCAGCTCCGGATCCATCCGGCAGCCGCGGTAGGCGCCAGAGCCGCCACGCAGAACCGCCTGGATCTTCTCACGGGCCTGGACCTTCCCAAGCTCGACTTCACTGACATTCACCACGACACAGTCCTGGCTCAATTTGGAAGCTATCTTGCTCCCCGCTCCACCAATGCCGATGATTTTCTGCATGCTAGCAAGTCTCCTCTAGAAAATGGGACTTCTTTGACTGAAAACGACCACTCTCCGCCAACTTCGCAAGAGCCTGACCACCAAAGTTCGTCAGGTAGATGTTTTTCCGGTTCCGCTCGTCCTTGACGTCAATCAGGCACAGAAGCTTCATGGCCTCCACCACCGCCACCGCAGTCTGCTTCGTACGGGTGATCCCCCCCGCCTTCAAGTCGTCGAAACAGTTCGTGATGTTGTACTTCCTCTGCTTGTCAGCGCTCATCGCCGCCCAAAGAAGAACCAGGAAATGCTCCTCCCCAAGGCGACCAAGCTGCTGCATGAACAAGTCCGCTGTCTGACCAGGCATCAAAAACCTCCACAAAATATTCCCCGGACTCCATGAGTTCCACCGGATTCCATGGAAATCCGAAAGGCAAAGGGACGCGGCCGAAAACTCAACTCCCACACACCACGGGACAAAAACCAAAAAAACGCCTTCCCCAAACCGGAAAACCATCCAACCAGGGGCCCGGCGTGTGCCCCAAAATACCAGGACCTCCCAGACGGCAGGTCCACAAATCCCAAACCCGCCAACGAAAGGACGCCCCAAAACACAAGGGAAGCAGTGTACAGGAGCATACTATACTGCGATTTCAACTGCACACACGACCCCGCCATGCTTCTCTGAAAATCCCCCCGTCTCCTTGCAATTCCTGGCTTTTCCTGGGTATGACATGGTATAATAAAGTATAGTAAAGTAATGATAACCTAAATATAGTTAGGTCTAGTGTGATATAAAACCACAGGTTTCCAAAACCGCAATTCATTTCAACCGCCTGCGACACAAGAAGAAACAAGAAATCCGACAACTCCTTGAAAATCCTGGAAAACCGCCAGCAACAGCATTTGCAACTCACTAGGCTACAATAGATAACCAGATTATAGAACAATCCCCGGGTGTCACCCAGAAAATACCTTCCCCTTTTGCCTTTTCCCTTCCCTCTTTCCCGGGGAAACGCCACCATACCCCGCCACCCCCAAAAAGCCAAAAAGCCACCCCAAAGGGAGGTTAACGAACAAGTTTATTATACTACACTAATATCAGACAAATCCTTTCCGCGCCTCCTACTGGCCCTACGGAATGTTTTCTTTTCCTTCCCAGGTCAACGGGAGCGATTGTAGTATAGTAGAAAAGGACGGGAATCCGTGCCTGTAGAGCCTGAGGAATATATTAAGGAACACGCCCGACCTCCCGGAGAAGCTTCGCCCCCCGGGCGGGCTTTTGCACAGGAATCCCCGTTTTTCGCATTTGAAAGGAATCGACGTCTTATGGATCTGAAGGAACTGGGTCTTCACGGGAAGAGCATTCTGCGTCTTCTGGACCTCACCGACGAGCAGTTGCTGGGCCTGGTCTCCCTGGCTGCGGAGCTGAAGACCCGCAAGAAGAGCGGCGCAAACCTGAAAGACGCCCTGCTATACCGAAAAAACGTGGCGTTGATCTTCCAGAAGAGCTCCACGCGGACCCACTGCGCCACCGTCTGCGGCGTCCACGACGAAGGCGGCTACACCGAATATCTGAATGCCCACGACCTGCACTTCGGCAAGAAGGAATCCGTAAAGGACTCCGCCCGGGTCCTTGGCCGGATGTTCGACGGCATCATGTTCCGTGGATACTCCCAGCAGGTGGTGGAGGACCTCTCACGCTACAGCGGCATTCCCGTATGGAATGGCCTGACCGACGAGTGGCATCCCTCCCAGGTGCTGGCGGACTTCCTGACCATCACGGAGCACTTCGGGCACCTGAAGGGCCTGAAACTGGCCTTCGTGGGCGACGGCCGCAACAATGTGGCAAGCTCCCTGATGGTAGGATGCGCCAAGGTGGGCATGGACTTCGTGGACGTGTGCCCCCCCGAGCTCGCCCCCAGCGCCGAGGTCCTGGCCATGGCGCGGGAGTGCGCCGCGCGCAACGGCAGCACGGTGGAGGTCTCCCACGATCCCGTCAAAGGCGTGGCGGGAGCCAACATCCTCTACACCGATGTATGGGTCTCCATGGGCGAAGAGGCGCTCTTCCAGCAGCGACTGGCGCTGCTGCGGCCCTTCCAGATCAACATGGACATGGTGAAGAACACCGGCAACCTGGAAAGCGGCAAAATCCTCTTCCTGCACTGCCTGCCCGCCTTCCACGACAGAAACACGGAGGTCTCCAAGGAGTGCGGCGCCATGGAAGTGACGGACGACGTCTTCGAATCGCCCTTCTCCAAGGTCTTCGACGAAGCGGAAAACCGCCTGCACACCATCAAGGCCATGATCGTGGCCTCCCTGTCCGACGCGCAGTAGCCGGCGCCCCGCGTCCTTGGTTCCCTTTCCACCCCAGTCACCAGCAGCGTAGCGAGGAGGCACTCGGAGAATGACACAGCGACGAATGATGGAAGAACTCCAGTGGGAGGCTTTCGAAAAGCTCCCCCTGTCCCAGCGGGCGCCCTACTTCAAGCAGTCCAGCGGACGGCCCTACCACTGCGTCATCGCGCAGCAGTTCGACCGGGAGGCCCTGGACAACCTCTGCGACCTGGCCACCCGGATCCGCCGCATCGCCAAGAACAAGGTGGGCGGGGACTTCCTCTCCGGCCTCATGCGCAACAAGCGGGCGATGCTCTACTTCACCCAGCCCAGCACCCGCACCTTCCTCTCCTTCTTCTCCGCATGCCAGGTCCTGGGATTCAGCCCCGCCGAAGTCCGCGACCCCTCCATCTCCTCCGAAATCAAGGGCGAGACCAAGGAGGACACCATCCGCACCTTCAGCAGCTTCTTCGACCTCATCATCATGCGCACCCCCGCGCAGGGATTCGCGGAAAAGATGGCCTGGATGCTCTCCCGCACCGAACGCCCCGTCCCCATCATCAACGCCGGCAGCGGGAAGGACCAGCATCCCACCCAGGCGCTCCTGGACATCTACACCCTCCAGCGCTCCTTCGAAAAACAGGGCGGAATCGACGGAAAGACCGTCCTCTTCTGCGGAGACCTGGCACGCGGGCGCACCGTCCGCTCCCTCTCCGGCCTCCTCCTCCAGTATCGAAACGTAAAGCAGATCTTCGCCGCCCCCGACGCCCTCCAGATCGGGGAGGACATCCTGGAGCAGCTCAAGGCCGCCGGCGTGGAATACGAGGTCACCAACGACTTCAAGGGGCAGATCAAGAACGCAAACGCCGTTTACATGACCCGCCTCCAGGACGAGTGGGACAACAAACCCGGCGAGAGCTCCAAGGGCTACAAACAGGAAGACTACTACTTCACCGGCGAAGACCTGCAGAAGCTCTCACCCAAGGGCGTCATCATGCACCCCCTCCCCCGGCGCCTGGAAATCTCCACGGACTGCGACGAAGACTCCCGCGCAGTCTACTGGCGCCAGGAACGAAACGGCATGTGGATCCGCGCCGCACTCATTGCGACCATCTTCTGCCGCGACCAGGAAATCACCCAATACTACATGCTGAACAACCGGTAGCTTCCCAAGCCGCAAGGCGGCTTGGACGACCTCCTCCCACAAAGGGCCCTCCTGCATCCCGCCGGAGGGCCCTTGCCGTTTCCATGCCTCCGTGCCTTTCCAAAAGACGGCCAGACGAAAACAACGATTCCACGTGCTCTCCGACGGAAGCAAAGACGGACGCACGCCATAGATCAGCCCCAAGGCACGCAGGACAAGAAGGGGAGGGTGGCAATCCCCCCCGGACAAGGGGATTCCAGAGATCGCACCCTTCCCTGTCTTCCTCCACCCTTTAACCTGCGGTACCTTTCCGATCTTCCCCCCCCCCTGGCTTGCGGCTCCTTTCCGGTCTTCCCCACGGACTTGCTGCTCCCTTTCTGCCTTCCCCGCGGCTTACGAGTCCCATACTGTCTTCCTCCCCCTCCTGACTGGCAGCTTCCCCCTTTGTCTTCCTCCCCCCCCCCACGGACTTGCAGCTCCCCTTCTATCGTCCTCCCCACGAACTTGCGACTCCCATCCTGTCTTCCCCACGGACTTGCGGCTCCCTTCTTCTTCCCCCTGGCTTGCGACTCCCCCTTCTGGAGGAAATCCACAAGAATTACAATCTTCATGACTTTACCAGAAGCGGACAGGCAGAGTCTGGGCGGGGGGCTACGCTCTGGGGAGCGGTAAGGGCGGGGGACTGGGCCCGTGCGCATACCCGCGCGTACGAGCGCGCATAGACAAGGGGGGAGACTGGGATCGCGCCCACACCCGCGCGTACGAGCGCGCATAGACAAGGAGGGGAGACTGAAACCGCGCCCACACCCGCGCGGGCGCACACACATAGACAAAGGGCAGGGGACAGAGACCGGGCGCATACCCGGGCGTACGGGCGCGCATAGATAAGACGGGAAGACTGGGACCGTGCCCACACCTGCGCGGGCGGGCGCGCATAGACAAAGGACAGGGGACAGAGACCGAGCGCATACCCGGGCGTACGGGCGCGCATAGATAAGACGGGAAGACTGGGACCGTG
>CAVFEH010000031.1:0-10403 GCA_963621575.1 Bacteroidaceae bacterium | reverse complement strand
ACGGGGGGTTCCCAAGTCCACGCCATTTCGGATGCCGTCTTCGGTGGAGCGCCCCAGGGGATTGAGCTCGTGGGGGGCGGTCACCGCGAATTCGGGCAGTTGTGCCGTATTCCGGGAAAGCGCGCGCAGCGCGGTCTCCCGTCCGGGAAGGATCACCCCGCCCAGGAACCGCCCATCGGCGGCGACGCACACGGAGTTCAGTGCGGTGCCGCAATCCAGGACCATGACGGGACGGCCGGGGGAGAGATGGTGCGCGGCGGCGGCATTCGCCAGCCGGTCGGCCCCCAATCGTTCGCCGGGATAGCCGCAGAGGTCGATTCCGGGATAGTCCTCGGGTCCGACCCAGTGGATGCGCCCGGGGCAGAGTCGCCGGAGTCCGTCGCGGATGGCGGGGACCACGCAGGCCCCCACGCCGCGCCAGGACACCTCCCCCGGGGGCGGCGTCCAGCGCGCCAGGAACTCCTCCGTGGGGAGGAACTCCTGCCGGAACTCGGGGGTGCCGGGGATGCCGTGCCCCACGGCCACGCGGGTGTTTCCCGCATTGAAGACCAGCAGGGCGTCGTCGCCAGAATGGACAGCCGGGGAAGCCAAAATCCTACTCCGCCAGCACCTTCACGATGATCTTCTTGATGGGGCCGCCGTCGCCGATGCAGGGCGCATGGACATCCTGGGGGAAGAAGATCGTGAACTCCCCGGGATGGACGGCCACACGGCTGGCGTGCCCGCCAGGTCCAATGGCCAGGTCCTTCCCCGCGTCGTAGACCAGGGTCGCCGGGGCCTGCGCGAGAGGCAGCCATCCCATCTCCTCCACGCGGCTCAGAGGCACCTGGACATCGATGTACTTCCGATGAAACTCCAGGGGGGCCTCCCCGGCGCTCCGGCTGGACGGCGTCTGCACATTGGCGAAGATCTCGCCGTCCGGCAAGATATCCACCCTGCCCTCCGGAAGCGACGGCAGACCGGGGTTGCGGAGGAACTCCCAGACCTTCGCGAAGCGGGGATGGAGCGCAAAGTAACGGGGGAAGTTTTCAAGGGTGTCGTGGATCATGGAAGTCGGGGGGAAGAACCAGGGGAGAATCTTGTCCCCCGCCCTCCGGCGCGATTGGCGCCCCGGCTTGCGGGGGCTTTGGCTGTGGAAGACAGGGGACGAGGGAAGGACGGGGGAGGGCGAAATCCCTCCGGGACACTAGGCGAGCCGGGGCATCTTCTCCAGGACAATGCGCTCGGCCTCCAGATTCCAGAGGCCGTTGTGGCGCTTGCACGCCGCATCCAGCTCGGCGAAGACGGGGTCGGTCTTTCCCTTCTCGGCGAAGTCGGCGATGGCGGTGAGGGGGAAGTCCTGGTGGGTGTAGATCAGCTTCTTGCCACCCTTGATGGAGGGCAGGTTCAGCGTGGTGTCGCGGGCCGCGGTGAGCCCGCCCACGTGGGTGATCATGATGGCGGGATTCAGGACGCCCTCGCCCATGAGCTTCAGGGCCTCGCGGATGTCGTCGGTGTTGCCGCCGCTGGTGCCCACGATGTGGGTGCCGGAGTAGTGGACGTTGTAGAAGTTCATCTTCGCGGAGAAGGCGGGGTCCATGGGACCGGCGAAGAAATTCATGCAGCCGCCCTTGCCCAGGATGGCGTCGCCCTGCTCCACCAACGGAGCCACGGGCGCCATGACGAAGACATCGTCATAGCCCGCGCCGCCCGTCAGCGCCTTCAGGGCCTCGGTGGCGCCGGAGCCGGAGGTGTTCTGGTAGACCAGCTTCACGCCGTGGGCGGCGGCATCTTCCGCCGTCAGCACGGAGGCCGCGCGGTCCAGGCGCGCCTGGTCGATGTCGGTCACCACCACCAGGGATGGTGCCATGGGGCCGTGGACCAAATAGTCGATGAGGCCCAGACCCATGGGGCCGGCGGAGGCGATGCAGGCGCACTTGCCGCCCTTCTTCACGCCCATGGTGTGCTGATAGGATCCGGGAGTCGCCATGCGGTACTGCGCGTGGCAGGCGCCCACCAGACAACTCATGGGCTCGGAGAGGGACGCCATGAAGAAGGCCTCGCCGGTGTATTTCAGAAGGCAATCCATCTCCATGACGCAGGAGGGGATGCGAATGAAAGTGGAGTCGCCGCCGATGGTGGGGAAGGAATATCCGGGAGCGTCCAGGGTGCCCTTGTAGTTCAGCGCGGGCTGGATGCCGAAGCGCTCGCCCGGATGGAACTTGTCCCGCCACTTCTTGCCTACCTCGCGGATGACGCCGCAGAACTCATGCCCCACGATCACCGGATTGGTGGCGCAGTCATTGGGCACCCGCTTGTGACCGGCGCCCTGCTCCGCCGCCTTGAAGGAAGACATGCAGATGGAATCGCAGACGACCTCGGCAAGGATGCCGTCATCGCCGCATTCCGGCAGATCGAAGGACTCCAGGCGAAGATCGTTGACTCCATAAAGGCGCAGGGCGGTGGTTTTCATGAGGGCGGGTTCTCCTTGGTTGACAAAGACAGAGAGAGTAAAGTGCAAAAAGGAAAGGATGGACTTTTCCGCGTGCCGGGATTCCGAAGGGGTGTTTTACTCCTCCAGGAACTGCTCCAGCTGGCGGTTGTGCTCCTCGTTCAGATTCTGGATGCGCTCTTTGCCCTGGTTGTAGGCACGGCCAACCGTGCCGCCGTAATCCAGGGTCTCCTTCACACCGTCCGTGACAGGCTTGGTACGGGGACGGTCCGGCTTGGAACCGCCACAGGAGGACAGCGCCGGAACCAGCAGGGAGGCGCACACAAGAACGAGAAACAGGTTCTTCATGGACAATTTCTCCAAGAGCCGCCCGGAACCGGGCGAAAGAAAAGCCGCTGGTCCCGGGACAAAAAAGACGAATGCGCGCAAAAAAAACGCAACGAGGGAAGCAGGGCGGACAGCCAGGCGAGGTGTGCTCGAGGATGTCAGGGGGCCTGGCGACGGCCCCCGCCGTTACGAAAAAAAGGCGACCCGGGGAATGGCTTCCTGGGCCGCCTTCTGCAGGAGGGAGACGGGGTTTGACGTTGTGAGGAAGGGAGGGGCCCTTCGGCTTGCGCCGGCGCCTCCCCCGTGTCACGCGCCCCGTCTCCCGCGATGGGGGAGGAGAGACGAGGAGGACTACTTCTGCATGGCCACCTTCATCTGGGCCTCGTAGTTGTTCTTCTCGAGCAGGACGAAACGGCGGTCGAAAGCCTTCTTGTCGCTGGCGGGGATGGTGTCGTCGTAGATGCCATTGCTCTTGGTCATGACTGCGGCCACAACCTCGGCGCACTGCTTGCCGCCGTCCTGGAAGACGACCTTCAACTCATCCGCCGTGCAGAACGCGAAGAACCCCATCTTGACGCCCTTCAACTGCGTCAGAGTGGCGGGCAGCTTGTTGTCCACGGGGAACTGGGTGATGTTGATCACAACGTCCGCCTTGGCCTTCTTGATGTCGGCCGCCAGCTGCTTGAACTGGCCGCTGGTCATCATGCCGGGCATGACGGGAGGCATGACGGACTTGGCATCGGCGTTGGCGGGCTTCTTCACCTTGTACTTGATGTAGATGGGGATGATCTCGGCGCCCTTGAAGGTGTCCTTGATGGCCTCGATGTAGGGGCTGTCACCGGGCTTGTCGATGGGATCGCCGTAACCGTCGATGTAGAGGTAGGAGTCGCAGATCACGGCGACCTTCTGGGCGCCGGGGGCTTCCTTCTTCACGGCCTCTGCCAGGAACTTGGCCTGGACGTACATGTAGCGCTGCTCACGGGCCATCTGCTTGGAGCCTTCCTGGAAGAAGCCTGTCAGGTTCATGGCGGCGCCGGCCACGGCGACGATGGCGCCCAGAATGGCGAGAATCTGGCCCCAGGCCACACCAGCCTTCTGCTTGTTCATACCAACCATGGCCGCGATGAAACCAACGACCATCACTGCAATCCATTTCAGATCCATGTGTGAATTCCTTTGATTGTTGGGAGGTTATACCTTGAGAAAAAAACTTCCGAACTCCTCCGTGGAGGAGCAATTCCGCCGTAAGATAATCCCCGCAAATGGATTTATCAACCCGCAGGCAAAAATTCGGGAGGCAAGGAGACGGCGGTGTGGCCCGATTGCCGCAATGCCGGCCCACACTCCCTCCCGGAGGGGGGACGCAGGCGGGCACGCCGCCGCCGTTTTCCTCCGCCCACGGCGCGCGGCTTTCGCTATTCCCCCAGAAGTGCGCAGAGGAGGAAATTGACTCCGAGCCGCGAATAGAAGAGATGTGTGAAATCGCTGATCTGGTTGGAGTCGTAGTATCGGAAGACGCGCCAGCGCCCGTTGGGCTCTCGCAGCCAGGCAGGCAATTCCCGGTCCTGGCAGAAGACCTGGTCGGAACCGCCGTCTTCGCGCCGTACGGAATACTGCGGCCCCAGGACGGCGGCATCGGGGAGGAGGGTGTCCAATCCCGCGCCGCCCTCCAGCACGCGCATGCGGATCTCGGTGGTCCAGCCGCCGAAGGCATCGCGCCCCCATCCCATGGCCAACACCGGCGTGGCCAGCACGGCCAACCGTCCATCCAGGCGGATTCCCACTGCGGAGTAGGTGCCGCTGGGCCACTTTTCCTCCACAGTGTATTGTCGAACGCTGTCAGGAAGCAGATCCGTGGAGGGGAGTCCCTGGTAGAAGACCCGGAAGACGGGATCATCGCGCCCCAAGACCTGGAAGGGATGGCCTGGGAGCACGCGTTCCAGAAACGCGCGGCATTCCGGAGAGGCCTCCCATTCGCCATAACTGTGATTCTGGACGCCCTCCCGCCGCAGGAACTCCGCCACAATGCCGGAGTCTATGTGCAGGAATCCCCCGGATTCCAGAAAAACGCGAAGAAACAGAATCTCGCTCTCCGGCAGCCCCGACCAGTCCTCCCGGTCCATCCAATTCAGATACAGGACCGGGCAACCCGCAAGGCGCGGATCCCCGAAGGACTCCACCTGCAGCGGCTCCTCCTCCAACGGAAGGCCCGTCACGCTCCGCGCCGTCGCCAGCAGTCCCGACAATGCCTCCGGATAGCCGGCACCCACCATCCCGCCGCCTGGCGGGACGTATTTCGCCACCCGCAGCTCACCCCCGCACAGCAGGCCTCCGAACCCTCCGAACAGGAGGGCCCAAACAAAAAGGAGTGTTTGATGCAGAAGGTTGGGACGCATGGCGAAAAATTGCAATCCAGGCGCAGGGATTTATATTCTGTCCTTTCGTGCCGGCCTTCCCCCTTGGGAGAACACACCGACCACTGGGGCAACCAGCCAACCTTTTTAAGGTAGTATGTCTTTCTTCGACCGATTCTTTTCTTTCCTCCATAAGCCGCAACCCGCGCCCGCGCAGAACAACACGACGCCAGCCCAGAATGCGACTCGGAATACCATGCCACGCAACGCAGCGCCGAAACCCAACAAAAATGTCTATGACGAGGCGTTCAAGGCCGAGGTGCCGGAGTGGGCGAGAGGGCTGAACAACACCGAGCTGACCGCCCAGATCCCGGCCCACGTGAAGTGCCACTACACGCCAAACTTCGGCTGGAAAAAAATCATGACCGCGAACATGGGGCCCGACGGAAACCTGATCCCCGAGTACGACGGCATCGCCGGCGACTGCGGAGCCGTCAAGTCCTACGGTCTCAAGGTGGCCCAGAAGCATGGCAGGACCATGCCCTACAAGTACGTGGACCTCAATATGGCCTTCCGCTGCTGCTGCGACATCCCCACCAAGTGTCCCTTCCTCCAAATGGCACAAAGCGAGGCCAGCGCCGTCAATATGCGGCGCCGCTAGACCACGGCAAATCCATCGAAACACTACGCCCGCAATGGCTTCCCGCCACTGCGGGCGTTTGCTTTTCCGCTCGCCAGGGCTTTTCATCCGGGAAAGAGAACGACGGCGACTGCCAATATCCCGCACCGCCGCCTGAAGAGGACGCCCGCACCGCCGCGGCGCTGGCCATGGCAAATACCTGCAGAAGACGTCCAAAGGACGGAAGGCCGCCGCACCCACACCCCTGACGCTTGCCTCCACCTACGGTGCACTGGCGCCCTCCCTCTCAGGAGTACCGACACAGGGCGCCCCGGAGCACCACCCGTATGCCCTTCTTTCGCAATTCGCCCCTGGAGAGATGCGCCGGACCAGAATCCACAAGAGTCACAATCTCTGTGACTTTGAAAAGAACGGATCGGCAGAACTTGCCTGGTGGACTACGCTCATGGGGAGCGGTAGGGAGGGGGCCTGGGCCCGGGCGCGGACATGCGCGCGTACGCGCATACACATATCCCCCCAAAAAAGGGAGGCAGCGCGGCGCCGCACACACGCGACACGGCCTTCCTCGAAGGCCGCAGAAAACAACCTATAACCTGGCGCGCCACACACGGGGCGGCAGTTGCGAAGTCGGCGGAAAATTCCGTCATCCTGTTTTACGGCGTGCTCTCCCGGCCCAATGTCCCCCGTTTGCCATGCCCTGCGGGAATTTCTGGGAATCTATGGAAAAGGGGGGAATTTCGGGGGATGGGGGTTGTGGGTGGGTAGATTACCGGGTGCCGACGGACGACGCTTGTCGTCCAGGGAGGCCGTTTTGCCAAGCCCGCCCTGCCCTTCTCCCTCCTGTCCCCCCTCACCCAAGAAGACACGAAACCATGCCAGAATGCGTATCCATCGCGGAAGACTGCCGCATCACACCGAAGATCCGCCAGGCGATCAAAAAGAAGCGCCGGGAATTGGGCCTGACCTACCGGACGCTAGGGGACTTTTTCCACGTCAACTGGTCCACCTTCCGAAAATGGGAGGTGGCCTCCCGGGACCGGGAGCTCTCTTGCCGACGGGACTTCCGGAAGCTCCTGAACAACTACCTGGCGGGCAAATACGACCAGGGGCTCCTCACGTTGCAGAGCCCCCTAGAAGAGATGATCCGCAGCTGGCAGAGCCTCTCCCCCCAGGCATTCCGCGCCATGGAGCAATTTGTCGCCGCATACGAACTCTGCCAGCCTCACCCCGATCTGCAGAAATCCCTGACACAGGGCCTCACCATCCTCCTCCGGAAGGCCCTGAAAAACGAATTGGCCGCCTTCGAGGAGGGGCCTCCTCCCCAAATGCGGCCGCTTCAGGAGTCACGCCGATAGAAGGCGCGCCGGATTACGCGATCTCCTGCGGATAGAGGGAGCGCATGATTCCGGTTTCCAGCCCGCGGATGGTTGCCAGTCCGCGCATTCTGCCCAGACCGCCGTATCCGGGATTGGGATTGGCGGGCTTGAGCAGGTCGTCCATGATGTCGGCGCCGTGGTCGGGCCGGAAGGGGATTCGCCAATCCGCACGGCCCTCCTTGCGGCGACGGATCTGCTCTTCGCAGACGGCCTTCACGAGTTCATACATGTCCACGCGGCCGCCCAGGTGGTCCGCCTCATAGAAGTTGCCGTTCTCCACCTGGGTGCTACGCAGGTGAAGGAATCCCACGCGGGAGGCGCAGGACTTGAACATCTTCACCACGTCGTTGTCAGGACGGGCGCTGAAGCTTCCCGCGCAGAAGCAGACGCCGTTGGCGGGGCTGTCGACCATCTTGAGGAGGGCGGCGATGTCGTCGATGGTGCTGAAGATCCGGGGGAGTCCGAGGATGGAGCGGGGCGGGTCGTCGGGATGAATGACCATCCGGCAACCGCACTCCTCGGCCACAGGAACCACCTGGCTCAGGAAATTGTAGAGATTCTCGCTGAGGCGCTCCCGGGTGAAGCCCTCGTACTTCGCCAGCATGGCCTGGACATCCTCCAGGGTCACGCCCTTGAAGCCGGGGAAGTTGTCAATGATGGAACGGCGCAGAACAAAGCGCTCGTGGTCGGTCATGGAATTGTACTTCTCCTCGGCCTTCTTCAACAGTCCGGGGGTGTAGTCCGCCTCGGCGCCCTTCCGCCGCAGGATGAAGAGCTCGAAGACCGCGAATTCCAGCTGGTCAAAATAGAGCACGGTGGAGCCGTCGGGCAGGCGGTGGTGGAGGTCGGTGCGCACCCAGTCAAGCACGGGCATGAAATTGTAGGTGATGACCTTCGGCCCGACCTTGCCCAGATTGCGGATGGACTGCTTGTAGAGCTCGATGTAGCGCTGGCAGGAGTGCCCGCCCGTCTTGATGGCCTCGTGGACGGGGAGGCTCTCCACCACGCTCCAGGTCATCCCGGCGGCCTCCACCATCTGCCTGCGCTCCAGAATTGCATCCTGGGTCCAGAGGACGCCGTAGGGCACGTAGTGCAGGGAAGTCACGATTCCGGTGGCGCCGGTCTGGGGAATGAACTTCAGGGGCACGGGATCCTCGGGTCCGTACCACCGGAAGGTGGGTTCCATGAACATTGTCGGTTTCTCCTATGGGGAAAGAAGTTGTTTTGCCATCAGGGTTCAGCGGTCCACGCGGACGCTTCCTCCGGCCATGAGTTTCTCCACTTCGGGGAGAGTGGCCATGGAGGTATCTCCAGGGGTTGTCATGGCCAAGGCGCCATGGGCGGCGCCGCAATTCACGGCCTTCTCCAGGTCGCCATAGGTCATGAGGCCATAGACGAGTCCCGAAGCGAAGCTGTCGCCGCCGCCCACGCGGTCAAGGATCTCCAGTCCGTCACGCTGGACGGCCTGGGTGAAGACACCATCGCTCCAGGCGATGGCGCTCCAGTCGTTGACGGTAGCGGTGCGCACCTTCCGGAGAGTGGTGGCCACCACGCAGAAGTTGGGATATTTTTCGACCACCTGGCGGATCATCTTCTGGAAAGATTCCACGGGCAGGGTCTTCAAGGACGCATCCGTGCCCTCCACCTGGAATCCCAGGGCGGCGGTGAAGTCCTCCTCGTTGCCGATCATGACATCCACATAGGGGGCGATCTCCCGATTCACCTCGCAGGCACGGGACTGTCCGCCAATGCTCTTCCAGAGGGAGGGCCGGTAATTCAAGTCGTAGCTGGTGATGGTGCCGTATTTTTTGGCGGCCTTCAGGGCTTCCACTACCACGCCCGGAGTGGTGTCGGAGAGTGCGGCGAAGATTCCGCCTGTGTGGAAATGCCGCACCCCCAGGGTGCCAAAGATGTAATCCCAGTCGATGTCACCGGCCTTCAGCTGGGAGGCGGCGGTATTTCCGCGGTCGGAGCAGCCCTTCGCTCCGCGAATGCCAAAGCCCCGCTCGGTGAAATTCAGGCCATTGCGCACAGTGCGTCCGATGCCGTCGTAGGGCACCCAGCGGATCAAGGAGGGATCCACGCCACCCTGGAGGATAAAGTCCTCCACCAGGCGTCCCACGGGGTTGTCGGCAAAGGCCGTGACCACGGCTGCGCGCAGGCCGAAGCAACGGCGCAGGCCGCGAGCCACGTTGTATTCGCCGCCGCCCTCCCATGCCTGGAAGGTGCGGGTGGTGTGAATGCGGCATTCGCCGGGGTCCAGACGAAGCATCACTTCGCCCAGGCTCAGAATGTCGTAACGGCACTCCGCGGCGGATTTGTAGACGGGCAGGGACATGGAAGGAGACTCCTTGTATACGGAACGGGGAAAAGGGATTCAACTACAGGGTCTTGAGCAACTCGGCGGCCTGGCGGACATTCTCGCGGATGGCATCCCAGTTGCCCGCCGACATGTCCGCACCCTTCGCCAGCCAGGTGCCGCCCACCGCGGCCACAGTCTTTTCGGAGAGATACTCCGGCGCATTGGCCAGGGAGACGCCGCCCGTGGGCATGAAACGGACGCCCAGATGCTTGTACGGTGCGGAAATGGCCTTCAGATACTTCAGGCCGCCAGCGGACTCCGCGGGGAAAAACTTCATCACCACGCAACCGAAATCCAAAGCCCCCTCCACATCAGAGGGAGTGCAGATGCCGGGGGCGAAGGGGAACTCCATCTTCGCCGCCTCACCCACCACCTTGGGGTTCAAGCCGGGTGCCACCGCGAACTGCGCACCGGCGTCCACCGCGCGGTGCAGCTGCTCCACATTCAGAACCGTCCCCGCGCCAAGGCACAGCTGGGGGTAGGACTTCGCCATGGCACGGATCGCGCCCTCCGCGGCCTCCGTACGGAAGGTCACCTCCGCAGCGCACAGCCCCCCCGACACCAGGATTTCGCCAAGACGCAACGCCTCGTCCACATTGGAGAACGCCAGCACCGGAATGATCCGGACGCCAGCCAATGTGTCCGCAAGACGCAAACTCAAATCATGAAAAGACATAACAAGTCAACTCCTACAAACAAAAAAAACGGACAACTCATGCCAAAATCCGCAATTTGATACAATGTAATGCCATTCTCCCCCATGGCAGAACCTTGCGCAGTCCTTCCACGGAAAGTATCTCTGAAAAAAGAAACGCGCTTCTTGCCCCCAGTGGATTCCAGCGGCGCCCCCTGGACACAAAAAAAAGGCCCGCCTCCCTTGGACGGGAGGCGGGCCTGGAAAAAAAGGTTCGCG
>CAVFEH010000030.1:0-14461 GCA_963621575.1 Bacteroidaceae bacterium | reverse complement strand
AGGGTGACGCAACCCTGGCCGCCGGCCATGACGCCACGGTCACGGGCGCCGTCACTGCTGACAACGGCAACGCCGCCATCACCGCCGGCAGGGATGCCGAGGTCACGGGCGACGTCACCGCGGAGAACGGCGAGGCTTCCATCGCCGCCAAGAACAACGCCACGGTGAAGAACACCACCATCGCCAAGAAGGTGGCCTTCACCGCCGCCGAGGGCAGCCTGGACGTTGACGCCACCGTCACCGCCACCGAGGGTGACGCCATCCTGACCGCGGGCGACGACGCCACGGTCAAGGGCACCGTCACCGCCGAGCAGGGCACCGCCAGCGTCACCGCCAAGGACAACGCGGAGGTCTCCGCCGACGTCACCGCCAAGGATGTGGTCGTCACCACCGTCGAGGGCGATCTGACCACCAGCGGCGCCATCGAGGCCACTGAGGGCAGCGTCACCCTGAACTCCGGCGCCGAGATGGATCTTTCTGGAACCATCACCGCCCAGGAGAACGTGGATCTCGACGCCGCTGACGGCCTGGAGACCTCCGCCGCCATTCTGGCCAAGAAGGGCGATGTGACCGCCGACGCCGGCGAGTCCTTCCAGAGCACTGGCGCCATCGAGGCCACCGAGGGCTCCGTGAAGGTCAACGCCCAGGATGACGCCGTCATCGGAGCCGCCGTGAAGGCAGGCGAGGACATCGCCGTCACCGTCGTCACCGGCGACCTGGACACCACTGACGAGGGCGATCTCACTGCCGGCAATGGTGACATCGAGCTCATCTCCAAGCGCGGCGAGGTCAGCCTCTCCGGGGATGCCAAGGCCGCAAACGGCGATGTGACTGTGAATGCCGAGAAGAACGCCACGGTTGAGGAGACCTCCGAGGTCCTGGCCCGGAACGTGACGGTGGACTCCAACGTCGGCGACGTCGTCAACGAGGGCTCCATCCAGGCCAAGGGCGCCGAGGATTCCAAGGTTGCTCTTGACGCAGGGAAGAATGTCTTCAACGAGGGTTCCATCCAGGCCGACAAGACCGTGGAGATCGCGTCTGGCGACGATGTGCTGAACACCGGTTCCATCCAGGCCGGCACCGAGGCCACCGAGCCCTTCACCGAGGGCAGCCTCATCGACTTCAAGGCCGGTGGCGGCGTCACCTCCGAGGGCACTCTGGCAGCCGAGACCATCCGGGGCCTCGCCAACGGGGACATCACCATCTCCGGAGACGTGGGCACCGACAACCTCGACCTCCATACCCTGAAGGGCGATGGCGACATCGCTGTCACCGTGGATACCGACATCGACAACGTGGCCCTGGTCACCGATGGCGACGATTCCGACATCTCCTATGTCGGCAAGAACGTCGACAAGATGAACGCCGAGGCCCACGGACAGGATTCCGACATCGCCATCACCGGCAAGGACCTGAATGTGGAGACCGCCATCGCCCACGACGGCAATGTCGACATCACCGGCAAGGACCTGAACCTGGGTGAAGTCGGCGCCTACGAGAGCGACAAGGTCACCGGCCTGGCCGGCGTTGCCCACTACGCCAACATCAAGGCCTCCGGCGATGTCTACATCAAGAAGGGCGTCACCGCCGACGCCGACCTTGTCATCGACGCCCAGGGCGCCATCACCGACAGCAACAACGCCCTCCTCACCAGCGGCAACGACACCACCCTGGCCTCCGGCGACCACATCGGCGACCCCGCCAACAACAATCCCATCCAGGTTGATGTCGGCGGCAAGCTGACGGTCAACGCACAGCCCGGCACTCCCGAAACCACCCACTTCGCCTTCATCGAAGGCAAGACGGGCGACAACGAGATCCATACCGGCAACGACAAGCTGCCCGGAACGGTCATCTTCAACTCCGTGCCCTGGATGGGGACCGAGAAGCAGATGGGCCGCCTGGACCGCAACTACTCCGAGAAGTTCTCCGCCCTCAACGCACTGCTGGGAATCTTCAACCTCTCCAACCCCGTCAGCAGCACTCTGCGCTACTTCCCCCACACCGCACTGGCCATCGAGGGATACACCAATGCTCCCGCCCGGGGCATCGAGAGGATCCGCATGGCCGGCGAGAAGGGCGGAACCATCCAGGGGCTGCCCGAGGGACTCACTCCCAGCACCGTCTCCAGCATCTCCGAGTTTGAGGAGTCCTTCTTCTGGCCGCTGCTGGACGACGAGTGCGAGAACGAAAACGAGGCTCCCGTCGAGGCCCCTGCCGAGGCCTCTGCTTCCGAAGCCAACGACACTGTCAGCGGACTCTAATCCCTGACGGGAACCCATAGAAAAGGGCCTCCTGCGCAAGCCAGCGCAGGGGGCCTTTTTTTTGTGGGCAAGAGAAAGGCAGGGGTTGTGGGGCCGTGGGCGCGCGCCGGAATCCGCCGGCGCGGGCGCCAGGCGCGTCCAAGATGGCGCAACTTCCGCCTGCGGCGGCGGCGTGGGGGTTGCCGTGCCGCGGTTGCAGCGCGTCCGCAGGCGGGTCCCGGCGCATTATATTCTGTCGTTTTTACCGGGCTGTGGGAGGCTGGCGCCTCCCCGCGTTAGGAAAGATCCCTGTTTTTCTGCCTGGGCCCCAGTGGCCTTCTCAGGGGACGGGGATTGTCATCACAAGGGATCCGAAGATGATTACCACCAAGGAAGTTGACAACATGTGCTGCGTGGCGAAGGGCTGTGACCACGGTCCCGCGCCGATTCCGCAGGAAGGAAAGTGGACCCAGGTCCGCCAGATCAACGAGATTTCCGGCCTGACCCACGGTGTGGGCTGGTGCGCCCCCCAGCAGGGTGCCTGCAAGCTGACGCTGAATGTGAAGAACGGCGTCATCGTCGAGGCGCTGGTGGAGACCATTGGCTGCAGCGGCATGACCCACTCCGCCGCCATGGCCGCGGAGATTCTTCCCGGCAAGACCATCCTGGAGGCCCTGAACACCGACCTGGTGTGCGACGCCATCAACACCGCCATGCGCGAGCTCTATCTGCAGATCGTCTACGGCCGCACCCAGAGCGCCTTCTCCGAGGGCGGCCTGGCGGTCGGCGCCGGCCTGGAGGACCTTGGCAAGGGTCTTCGCAGCCAGGTGGGCACCATGTATTCCACCCAGCTGAAGGGCGTCCGCTATCTGGAGATGGCGGAGGGTTACGTGAACCGGATTGCCCTGGACAAGGACAACCAGGTGATTGGCTACGAGTTCGTCAAGATGGGCCCGATGATGGAGGCCGTCAAGAAGGGCATGGACGCCAACGAGGCTCTGAAGAAGTTCACCGGCACCTACGGTCGCTTCAGCGCCGAGGCCGGCGCCGTCAAGTACATCGACCCTCGTCACGAATAATCCCAGGGAGGTTAGAAGAAAATGGCTTTGTTCGAAAACTACGAGCGTCGGATTCCGCAGATCGAGAAGGTCTGTGCTCAGTACGGAATCAAGGATCTGGAGAGTGCCCGCCAGTCTTGCATTGACAAGGGCTTCGATCCTTACAAGATCACCGAGGGCATCCAGCCTATCTGCTTTGAGAACGCCAAGTGGGCGTATGTCCTTGGCGCCGCCATCGCCATGAAGAAGGGCTGCACCAAGGCCGCCGACGCCGCCAAGGCGATTGGCGAGGGCCTGCAGGCCTTCTGCATTCCCGGCAGCGTGGCGGACGACCGCAAGGTCGGCCTGGGCCACGGCAACCTGGCCTCCATGCTGTTGAGCGAGGACACCAAGTGCTTCGCCTTCCTGGCCGGCCACGAGTCCTTCGCAGCCGCCGAGGGCGCCATCGGCATCGCCACCAAGGCGAACCGCGTGCGCAAGGAGCCCCTGCGCGTCATCCTGAACGGGCTGGGCAAGGACGCCGCCTACATCATCAGCCGGATCAACGGCTTCACCAGCGTGGAGACCAAGTTTGACTACTTCACCGGCGAGCTGAAGATCGTGAAGGAGACCGCCTTCTCCGACGGCCCCCGCGCCGCGGTGCGCTGCTACGGCGCCGATGACGTCCGCGAGGGCGTCGCGATCATGTGGAAGGAGGACGTGGACGTCTCCATCACCGGCAACTCCACCAACCCCACCCGCTTCCAGCACCCCGTGGCCGGCACCTACAAGAAGGAGCGCATCCTGGCCGGACGCAAGTACTTCTCCGTCGCCTCCGGCGGCGGCACCGGCCGTACCCTGCATCCCGACAACATGGCCGCCGGCCCCGCTTCCTACGGCTTCACCGACACCCTTGGCCGGATGCACTCCGACGCGCAGTTCGCCGGTTCCAGCTCCGTGCCCGCCCACGTCGAGATGATGGGCTTCCTGGGAATCGGCAACAACCCCATGGTGGGCGCCACCGTCTCCGTGGCAGTCGCCGTGGAAGAGGCCATGAAGTAACCGCGGTTTCTTCGTGAACG
This sequence comes from Bacteroidaceae bacterium, assembly GCA_963621575.1. Taxonomy (GTDB): domain Bacteria; phylum Verrucomicrobiota; class Lentisphaeria; order Oligosphaerales; family Oligosphaeraceae; genus UBA1724. The sequence goes on along the minus strand of CAVFEH010000030.1, from coordinate 10,099 downwards.
CGAACCGCCGCCCGCCGAAAGCAATCCCCTTGCTGGACCGGGCGGTCTTTTTCTTTTGACGGGCCGCCCCCGAAAATCCCCCCTTCTCCCGGGCGTCCCCGTGGAACCGCCCCTTCTTCTTTTCCCGCATGTCCCCGAACACCCCCTGGCAGCCGCTGCTCCCGTACAATTCCGTTTGCTGCCGATACAGCGAAATCGGCACCAAGGGGCGGAACCGCGGGAGTTTTGTGCGGCATTTGATCGAGGGGCTTCGGCGGTGCCTGGGCGAATCCTTTGCGGAGGGCCGCTACGAAGTTGAGCGCGGCCGGGTGTACTTGTATCCCGGCGAGGAGGGCCGTCTTCTGGACGAGAGCCAGCTGGCCGCCCTGCGCCGGGAGATCCCGGCGTTGCCGGGAATCGCGTCGGTGTCGCCGGGCTGGCATTGCGGGCGGACCCTGGAGGCCCTGGAGGAATACGTCTTCCGCACCTTCCCCGCCGTGGCACAGGCCTTCCTGGAGCGTTTTTTGCGCCCGGAAGAGCGGACCTACGCCATGCGGGTGAACCGCTGCGACAAGTCCTTCCCGCTCCGCTCCACCGAGATCGAGAAGCACTTCGCCATGCGGCTGCTGCCGGAACATCCGGAGCTTTCCCTGGATCTGAAGAAACCGGCCCTGCGTGTCGGCGTGGATCTGCGGCGCAGCGGGATCTTCGTGGACTACGAGCGCATCGAGGGGGCCGGCGGGCTGCCCACGGGCTCCGGCGGCGACACCCTGGCGCTGCTCTCCGGCGGCATCGACTCCCCCGTGGCCTGCTACGAGATGATGCGCCGCGGCGCCTACGTGGACTTCGTGACCTTCCACAGCGCCCCCTACACCCCCGAGGCCGGGCTTGCCAAGATCTGCGACATCGTCCGGATCCTGAACCACTTCCAGAGGCGAGGACGCGTTGTCGCGGTGAACCTGCTGCCTCTGCAGAAGGCCATCCGGGACAATTGCGACGAGAAGTTCCGCACCGTCTTGTACCGCCGGAACATGATGCGTCTTGCCACGGTGGTGGCGGGGCGTTTCGGCTCCGAGGCGCTGGTGACCGGCGAGAACTTCGGGCAGGTGGCCAGCCAGACCCTCACCAACATGCGGGTCATTCAGCAGGCTACTCCCATGATGATCCTCCGGCCCCTGCTGGTCTACGACAAGCTGGACATCATCGACGTGGCCCGGAAGATCGGGACCTTCCCCATTTCCCAGATCGCGGTTCCCGATTCCTGCACCGTCTTCGCCCCCGTGGCGCCCACCACCCACGCCTCCCTGGGGTTGGTGCAGGTCAATGAGGCGCGGCTGGACCTGCCCGCGCTGTTGCGGCAGTGCCTGGAGCAAAGCGCCATGCTGGATCCCCGGAACTACGAGTCCCGGCCCTTTCCGCAGCTCCTGGAGGAGCCGCTTCCGCTATGAACGGCGCCCCCGTGAATCCGGCCGCCGCGGCGCCTGCGCGGTGCCTCCGGGACTTTTCCGGGGAGGAGTTGAAGGCGCTGGTGGCCTCCCTGGGCGAGAAGCCCTTCCGGGCGGTCCAGATCCAGGACTGGCTCTCCGGACGCCTGGCGGCCTCCTACGACGAGATGAAGAATCTCCCGCGGGCCTTCCGCGAGCGTCTGGCGCAGGTGGTGCCCGCCTTCTCCTTGAAGGTGGTGGCGCGCCTCCAGGACCCCGGGGACGGCACGGTGAAGTGGCTCTCCGGGCTCTTGGACGGCAACACCGTGGAGACGGTCCTCATGCGGATTCCCGGGCGCTCCACCGTGTGCATTTCCACCCAGGTGGGATGTCCTGTCCAGTGCGTCTTCTGCGCAAGCGGCCGTGGCGGTCTGGTTCGGAATTTGTCCGTGGCCGAGATCATGGACCAGGTGGTGCTGGCCAGCCGTGAGAATGGCGGCCGTGTGGACAACATCGTGGTCATGGGCATGGGCGAGCCCCTGCTGAATCTGGACGCCCTCATCCCCGCCCTGCGCGCCCTGGCCTTCGGTGTTCGTCGCGTCACCATCTCCACCAGCGGAATCGTCCCCGGAATCCTCCGGCTTGCGGAGGAGGGCGACGCCTGGAACCTGGCGCTCTCCCTCCACGCCGTGGATGACGAGACGCGTGGACGCATCATTCCGCCGCACCACCGCTACCCGTTGTCGGAGATTTTTTCGGCCATGAAGGTCTACCGGGGGAAGCTGGGCGACTTCCGGAAGCTCACCCTGGAGTATGCGCTGGTGTCCGGCCAGAACGACTCCCCCGGCGCCCTGGAGAAGCTCGCCCGCATTGCGGCGGAGCTCCAGGCGAAGGTGAATTTCATTCCCTGCAACCCCAACGACAGCCGTCTTGCGGCGCCCACCCAGCGCCGTTGCCAGGAGGCGGTGGCCTTCCTGGAGGCCCGCGGCGTCACCGCCACCCTCCGGCGCTCCCGGGGGCGGGGCATCCTTGCCGCCTGCGGACAGCTCCGGCAGCAGCGGCAGACCCTTTCCTAGCATCCGTTCTTTTCCCTCCCCCTTCACCCCACACGGAGACCCGTCGATGAACAGAACGCTCCTCGCACTCGCCCTTTCCCTTTTCGCCCTCGCGGCGATTTCCGTTCCAGCCCAGACCACACAGGAGGATTCCAGCAAAATGTCGGCAGCCGAAGCCAATCCCGTCGTCCGCATCATGACCACCAAGGGTGACATGATGGTGGAGCTCTACGAAGACAAGTGCCCCAACACCGTGGCCAACTTCATCAGCCTGGCCGAAGCCGGCTTCTATGTCGGACAGTCCTTCCACCGCGTCATCCCCGGCTTCATGGCCCAGGGCGGCTGCCCCAATTCCAAGGAGGGCTCCATGGCCGCCCCCGGCACCGGCGGCCCCGGCTACCGCATTGCCGACGAGTTCGACAAGAGCCTGCGCCACGTGGGGCCCGGAGTGCTTTCCATGGCCAACAGCGGCCCCAACACCAATGGCAGCCAGTTCTTCATCACCTTCGTGGACACCCCCTGGCTGGATGACCACCACACCGTCTTCGGCAAGGTCATCAGCGGCCTGGATGTCCTGAAGGCCCTGGAGGCCGTGGGCACCCGCAGCGGCAGCTGCACCGAGCGCGTCCTCTTCAACGTGGAGGTCGTCTCCAAGCGCAACCACGAGTACGTCGTCAAGAAGCTGTAGCGGTTCCTCGCCCGCTCCTCCGGAATCCATGCCCGTGCAAGAGAAGCGCCATCCTGCATCGCGACGCGCACAGTCGCCGGCTCTGCTGGCGGCGGTGTCGTTGTCGCTGTTGGTGCTGGCGCTGGTCTCCTGCCGGAGCCTGGTGGCGCCCCCGGGATATGCCTCCCGGGGGAGCGGCACTGCCGGACGCATCGAATTCCCGGAGGGCGTCTCCCTGGAGGCGCAGTATGCCCTCCTCGCCTGGTACGAATCCCGGCATGGCGAGGAGGCCCGCCGCCGGGCGGGCGATGCCTACGGCGTGGTGGTCAATGCCCTCCGGGACCGCGGCGCGCTGCTGCGGGGCATGGCGGCGCGGGAGTTGGCGGAGCGCTATCCCGGCTTTGCCTACGTGCCCCCCAATGGCGGACTGGCGTTCCTCTATGGCGCTTTGGGGAACCGCCAGGACTACGAACAGGCGCTGGCCATGTTGTCGGAATGCCGGAGGGCCCTGGAGGCCCGCCGCACTCTGGAGGTGCCCCTCCAGGAGTGCACGGCCTACTTGGAGCAGAATGCCAGCGCCCAGGAGGCGGAGCGTTTCCGCCAGTGGGCAGGGGGCCACAGCCCCCTGGAGATCTCCGTCTCCGACCAGGAGACCCTCCGGTTGCTGGATGCCTGCCGCCGTGCGCTTCTGCTGAAACAGCTCCTCTTCGCCGCCATGGGCGACGCGGAGAAGTGTCTCCAGGGCGACGCCCTGGGCGCTGTGCGGGTCCTTCTGGAATTTGACGAAGCTGACAAGGCCATTTCCCCCGGGGGCGTGTCCGATCTGGAACTCATGGAAGACCAGGAGACCCTCCCGCACTGGCGGAGCCTCCTTGCGAACTTTCCCCCGCGGGTTGTGGCGCGGGTCGCCGCACGCGCGGAGGGCCTCGCCCTCTCCGAGGCCGAGGCGCTTCTCTCGGACGCCTTCCGGGAGTGGGACGGGGATCCGCGTCTCCAGGCCGCCGCCCAATCCGCACAGGAGTCCCTGGCGGGGGTGCTGGAGGGCCTTTTCCGCCGCCGGGTCCACGAGCTCCGCCAGGAGTCCCAACGCGCAGGGGAGACCGGCGGCTATGCGGGCGCCATCCAGCGGGTGCGCCATCGCCTGGCGTCCCTGGAGAAAGGCGATTCCGGCGACTGGGAGTGCTATGGCCGGCAGGGGCTCCTGGGGCAGCTGACGGAGCTGCTGCGCACGCAGTCGGAGGCCCTCCTGGAGGGCGCACGGAAACACTACCTCGCACGCCAGCGCGAGCTGCTGGATTCCGGCCATCCCGCCCTGGCGCTGGAGATCGGCGAGTTGCTCTCTTCCCTGTTGGGCGAATCGCCCCTGGAGTCCGCCGGGGCCGAGCAGCGGGCGAAGACGGTTCTCCGGGAACAGAAAGCCCTCTATGCTTTGCGGCTGGGCGGGATCGCCGCCGGCGACCCGGGGCAGGGCGAGAGCTGGCGGGGGGACCTGGAGGTGGCCCTCTCCAAGTGCCTCTCCGGGGGCGGATGGGGCGCCCTCCTGGACCTCTCTTCCTCCCCGGGGAATGATTTCCTCCCTGGAGTCTGGCGCCTGGAGCAGTGCGAACTCCTGGAACACGATGGCGGACAGGTGGAAAGCGAGCGCACCGAGGAGACCCGCCAGGGATACGGCGAAGCCGTCCTGGAGGAATCCGGCGACCACGCCTTCGTCCAGCGGCAGTGGATCCAGCGGGTGGAGCGGCTCGTTTCCACGCGGGTGGGACACCTCCGCATCCGGGGGCGTCTGGTCTGCGGCGAGGAGTCCCGCGTGGTGGAGTGCAATGCCTTCTACCCGCAGACCTTCCTCCAGGAGACCGTCCTTTCCGAAGACTCCGACGCCTCCCGCTACCGTTGCCGGGATCAGCGGGAGCTCAAGGATGCCGCACGGCCCCCCGCGCTCCGGAAGGACCGCGTGTGGTCCCGGGGCGAGATGATGGACTTCGCGCGGCGCCGCGGCCTGGAGGAGTTCGCCTCCAACATTCTGTGCTCCTTCCTGGAAGAGGTCTGCCGCCGGCAGATGGAACAACTCTCCCGGCAGGGAGGCGACTCCTGGCAAAATCTGGGAATCCAGGAGGAGAGCGCACGGCTCCTCCGCGCCCTGGAGGCCCTCTCCCTCCCCCAGGACTCCCCCCTGGAGCAAACCCGGCTTCTCCTGCTGCCAAAACTCCAGTGCTCCCTCGACGCACAGTTGCGGTAGGGCGGGGCTTTTGGTTTTGAACTGCCAACTGCTTTTTCCCGAGGGGAGGCTGCCGCCCCGTACCCCTGCCTTGTTTTTTTCCGCCGACACGCATTGCCCGTTGCACCAGGGCGAAATACCTCTCATTCCCCATTTCTGATTAGAAAAAAATGCCTACCCTCTTTCCTTTTGCCGCACTGCTTCCCCGTTCCGGGGAGGCGAAACAGATCGCCTCGCTGCCCTACGATGTCATGAGCCGCCAGGAGGCCCGCCGCATGGTGGAGGGCAATCCCCTGTCGTATCTGCGCGTCACCCTGGCGGACCTGGAGTTGCCGGACAGCGTCTCCTCCTATGACCAGCAGGTCTATGAGCGCGCCGCCGCCAACCTGGAGGCCCTCCAGGAGAGCGGCGACCTGGAGCAGGACTCCCGGCCCTCCTTCTATCTCTACTCCCTGGTCATGGACGGCCGCCGCCAGACCGGCATTGTCGCCTGCGTCTCCGTGGAGGAATACAACGAGGGCATTGTGCGCCGCCACGAGCTGACCCGGAAGGAGAAGGAGGACGACCGCACGAGGCACATCCTGGCCACCGGCGCCCAGACGGGGCCGGTCTTTCTGGCGTACCGGGACTGCGAGGAGGTGGACGCCATCGTGGAGCGCGTCATGGCCGAGGAGAAGCCCCTCTTCGATTTCGTGGCGGAGGACGGCATCGGCCACACGGGCTGGCGGATTCCCTCCGGTGAGAACGAGCGTCTGGCCACCCTCTTCCAGACCCTGGTCCCCATGCTCTATATCGCGGACGGACACCACCGCGCCGCAGCAGCCTCCCGCAGCTGTCTGCAGCTCGACGGCGCCGGGGAGTCCGGCCGCACCATGGGCGTCATCTTCCCCTCCAGCCAGCTGCGCATCCTGGCCTACAACCGTGTGGTGAAGGACCTCAATGGCCTCTCCGCAGACGAATTCCTGACGCAGCTTTCCCTGGTGGGCGACATCCTTCCCGACGCCCCCCCGGTCCCTGAACAGGCGGGACAGGTCTCCTTCTACCTGGGAGGCAAGTGGATGGGCCTGGCCTTCCACGATTGCCATCCCGAGGACCCCATCGAAAATCTGGACGTGAGCCTTCTGCAGGCCCAGGTGCTCTCCCCCATTCTGGGCATCCAGGATCCCCGCCGCGACCCCCGCATCGATTTCGTGGGGGGCATCCGCGGCACCGCCGAGCTGGAGAAGCGCGTGGATGCCGGCGAGGCCGTCGCCTTCTCCCTCTTCCCCACCTCCATGGACCAGCTCCTGCGGGTGGCCGACGCCAACGGCATCATGCCGCCCAAGTCCACCTGGTTCGAGCCCAAGCTGCGGGACGGCCTCTTCACCCACCTCATCCGGTAGGACCGCCTGCCGCCCCGGAGGACTCCTCCGGAAGGAGATCATCATGGAAATTCGCGACAACGGAGAAATCTTCCTGGAGGAGGTGCCGGTGGAGGAGCTGGCCGCCGCCTACGGCACGCCCCTCTATGTCTACGAGGAGAACCGCATCCGGGACAACTACCGCAGGGCCCTCTTCGCCTTCCGGAAATACTACCCCGACACGCGCTTCTTCTACGCCATCAAGGCCAACAACAACCTGGCCATCGCCAACATCCTCCGGCAGGAGGGCGCCGGCATCGACGCCGCCAGCGTCAACGAGATTCTCCTGGCGAAGGAGATGGGTCTGGGCGGCGAGGACGTCATGTTCTCCGGGAACTTTCTTTCCGACGAGGACATCCGGCAGGGCGTGGAGTCCGGCGTGATCTTCAATCTGGACGACCTCTCCCTCCTCCCCCGCGTCCTGAAGCACGGCGTCCCCGGGATTCTCTCCTTCCGCGTGAACCCCGGCTACGGCGAGTGCGACATCGGCGCCTTCGTCTGCAATGCGGGCCCCGAGGCGAAGTTCGGCCTTCATCCCGGCCAGGTCCTGGAGGCCTACCGCGCCGCCAAGGAGGCCGGCGTCAAGCGCTTCGGCGCCCACATGATGCCCGGGTCCTCCATCCGGGACCCGGAGTACTTCGGATATGTCACCGGACTCCTCATGGACCTGGTGGGACGCGCCGGAAAGGAGCTGGGCATCGACTTCGAGTTCATTGACCTGGGCGGCGGACTGGGAATCCCCTACAAGCACGGGGACGCCCCCCTGGACATCGACGCGGCCGCAAAGCGCGTGGCCGAGGTCTTCCAGTCGAAGATCCAGGAATACGGCCTGAAGCCCCCGCGGCTTATGATGGAGCCCGCGCGATACTTCGTGGGCGACGCCGGATACATCATCGGGCGGGTCCACACGGTGAAGGACTCCTACAAGCGGATCCTCGGCACCGACATCGGCATGAATGTGCTGGCGCGCCCCGCCCTCTACGGCGCATACCACCACATCTACGTGAATCGACGGGAATCCGAGGAGCGCGTCCCCCTGAATCTCTGCGGGCAGCTCTGCGAAAACACCGACCTTTGGGTCCGCGACCGCCCGCTCCCCAAGGGCACCGGCGTGGGTGACCTGGTGGTGGTGGAAAATGCCGGCGCCTACGGCTATGCCATGAGCTACCAATACAACGGACGGCTCCGTCCCGCCGAGGTCCTGGTCAATGGCATCCACCATGACCTCATCCGCAGGGCCGAGACCTTCCAGGATTTGGTGGAGCCCATGATGGTCCCCGAATCCCTCACGCGGCAATAAATTCCTTCCCATACCACATCATACACAAAACAACACCGTCCCCGTTCCCAAAAAGAGCGGTGTTTTTCCGCAATCCCGCTGGAAAAAACGCGGCTTCGCGCGTATTCCTCAATAAACGGGACCTTCCTTCCGCCGGACCTGCCACGATCCATCACCGCCGCCTTGTGGAAAGAATCAACGAAAGGGCGGGGGCCGCACCCCCGCTCCCCCGCTGGCATCCTCCTTCCTCCACCCCTTCCTCCTTTTTTGGACTTATGAAACAGCTCCTCTCCCTCCTTGCCCTCTCCGCGCTGGTCCTCTCCCTGGCCTCCTGCGCCACCAAGACCCAGTATATCCCCGCAGGCAGCCGCGCCGAGGCCGTCAGCGGATTTTCCCAGGACGACATCGACGACACCGTCTTCGCCGCCGTGGACTCCCTGGTCTCCCTGGACCGCATCAAGGCCCCCGTTGGCGCCCAGCGTGCGGTGGTGGTCGTGGAGAATGTGACGAACGACACCCTGTCCCGTGGCCGTGACGCCGAGGCATTGGCGGAGGGTCTGGGCCTCAGCCTCCGTGAGGAACTGACCAACTGCGGCAAGATTGTGGTCTACAACCGCGAGCTGGCGCAGTATGCCACCGTGCAGGTCCAGCCGCAGTATCTCCTCAAGGGGCGCCTGACCCAGCGGAATCTCCGCCAGGACAACTCCGATGTCCAGATAGAATACAGCCTCAACCTGACCCTGGTGGAGCTCTCCACCGGACTGGAATTCTGGCAGAAGCGGATCCCGCTCCGGAAGCTGGCCGCCCGAAAGAACGTCTTCTGATCGAAATCATTCCGCATTGTCCATCCGCCTTTCTGACGGCTGCAACCGCGGCCCTTGGAAAGACATCCCCTGTTGTAGAGGAGGTTGAAGACCATGAGACTTTCCCGGATTGCATTGTTCGCCCTCCTGCTGTGCGCCTTTGTGGCGCCGGCAGCCGATGAGACCCTCGTTGTGCGGGGAAATGGCCGCACGCTGCGCGCGGCGGTTAACGACGCGTTGACTGCGGCCGTGGAGCAGCGCTACGGCATAGAGGTCTCCGCTAGCCAGCATTCCCGTCTGGAAAGCAGCGACAAGGGCGTCAGCACCACTGCGGATGGGCTGCAGGAGTGTTCCGAGTTCAACGACGTGGTCTTCGCCAAGAACCAGAAGTCCTCGGAGGGGAAGGTCAACGGCTACCGGATCCTGGACTCTTCCCAGGGGGAGGACGGCCGTTTTTCCGTGGAGCTTGAGGTCTCCTTCCCCGGACGTTATGTCGTGGGGGAGGATCCCGACCTGCGCCAGCGCATGGCGGTGGGCGGCTTTGTCATGAAGGCCGATTCCGTCTCCCTCTACGGCAGCAGGGTGGAGACCGCGCCCTGGGCGGAGATGTTCGCCAATGCCCTGAACATCCAGCTGACCCAGAGCCGGAAGTTCACCATGCTGGACCGGAAGTTCACCGCCGCCGTCCGCGACGAGCTCCGGAGGCTCTCCGGAGAAAACGCCTCCCCCGCCGACGCCTCCCGGCTCTGCCAGCAGCTGGGCACGGATTACCTGGTTCTGGGGACCATCATGTTCTGCGACGTGGCGCCCCTTCCCGTGAATCCCTATACCGGACAGGTGCTCCCCACCGCCTCCTCGCCCTTCTTGGATGTCACCTACCGCGTCATCCTCGCCCCCACCGGACAAATCAAGTGGGCCGACGACATCAAGGTGGCCGCCAACGAAATCCCCTTCACCACCCTGGCGGACTACTTCGCGCAGAGCGCGGAACTGGCCGCCACCCGCGTGGCGGACTCCATCACGGCCGCAATCCTCCCCTTCGAGATCGTCAAGACCTACGGCGATGGACGGGTGGTCATCGGCGAGGGCGGACGCTCCCTCCAGAGCGGCGAGGTCCTCAATGTCTACAAGCTGGGGGAGGAAGTCCGCGACACCCGCACGGGCGAGGTCATCGACACCCTTGAGGAGCCCCTGGGAATGGTCCTGGTGGAGCGCGTCACCGAGAAGCTCAGCTACGGGAGGGTCCTGGAGGGCGATCCCGCGAGGATTCCCGTGGG
>CAVFEH010000029.1:0-16984 GCA_963621575.1 Bacteroidaceae bacterium | reverse complement strand
GCGATGATAGTGCGTTCAAGAGCGTGCGAAAGCAGCGCGGCGCGAACCTTTTTTTTCCAGGCCCGCCCCCCGTCCAAGGGAGGCGGGCCTTTTTTGTGTCCAGGGGGCGCCGCTGGAATCCACTGGGCGGGGCGGGATGCCTTAGGTATATTTGCGAAGTATGAAGATATCCTTTCATCATCGTAGGCGACAGTTTTTCTTTGTTACATTGACCCTCGAAGGTCGGCCGCCTGTGCTTTCGCGGCTTGTGGATGTGAAGAGCTCCCCGGAGCTTCTGCCGCTGGGAAAGACCGCGCTTTCGATTCTGCGTGCAATCCACAGGGTCTATCCATGTGCGACCCTCTCAGATCGCGTCATCATGCCGGACCACATTCACTTCCTTTTGATCGTGGATTATGAGCAGGCGCCTTGGTTCAATCCGTTGTGGTTTTCCTTTGTGCTTGTCGAAGCCATCGAACTCGCCTGGTCTATTGATGAGAAGCCACGGGGGACTGCCAAAACAACGAAAGGACGGGGGCGTTGCCCCCGTGCCCCTGCCCTCCCGAAGATGCAGGAGGTTCGAGACCTCCGGAAGAGATTTTGGGTGCGGTGTTGGCGCGTTCCCGTAGGCGTGCGCGTGATTACGAGATTCTTCGAGAATTGGATGAGATGCCCCAGGGGAGCGGGGGCGGAGCCTCCGTCCATTCGTCATTCCTGGCTCCCCAAAGCACCCTCCCGCCATCCCCCTCAAAACTTCGCTTCGATCGTCATCCCTACATAGAAATTTCTTTTGATGCGCGGCAGCTCAAGGCGATTCGCCGCTATATCAGGCTCAATCCGGCGCGGGCGATCTGGAAGCGGGAGCATCCGGACCGCTTTCACTGTTTTGAAAACATTCGGCACCAGGTCCTCGATCCCAGCCGGAAGTGGTCGGCTATCGGAAATCTTACCCTTTTGGCATCCCCGCTCTTGTTTCATGTGCGCCTGACACTGAAAAAGTCGGTCGCCGAACACGAGAAGACGATTGCAGAAATCCTCGGGCGTGCGCGACGTGGCTGGATTCCCGTGAGCGGGTTCCTTTCGCCAGGCGAGGTGGAGTTGTTGCGGCGTCTCAAGGCGGATCCCATTGCGCGGTTCATCAAGGTTCTGCCGTCTGCCTTGCCTGCGCGCTACGATCCCTCCACGGAAGACTCCCGTGAACTCGCAGCGGACAGGATGCTTCTTCTTTCGGGATTCCACAATGTCCCGGAAATATCATCGCGGGACATGAAGCGGGATTCGGCTGCGTCGCGGCAGTTTCGGCAAAACTGCCTGGCGCTCAATGATCTTATTGCTGCGCTATGTCGTCGCGCACAAACTCTTGCACCTTGACACGCAACCACGCAAGCGCCTCTTCCCGGTCCTGAAAGGGATTCTCCAGTTCATAGTCCTGGCATTTCTGAAGGATCTCACCAAAGATTGGACCAGGCTTGAGTCCCAGCGCCAGCAAATCACGCCCGGTGATGGTGGGCTTTGGCGGATGGGGGCGCATTTGCTCTTCGTGCCAGAGTGTGGCGGTTTTCTGGTGGAGCTCCAGATTTCCGAAGGAAGAGAGGGTATCCAGCCGAACCAATTCCAGAAGCAGGGGGAAGAGGGGGTGTTGGAGCATTCGTCGTTGCTTCGCCACACGTGCCATAGGGAGTTGTACGACCTCCATGTGGTGGCGCACCAGGTATGCGGCATTGTCGACAGCAGCGCTGCCCAGCCGCAGGGCAGTCATACGCTGCCGCGCCAGGGACTCGCCTTTTACATCATGCCCAAAGAAACGAATGCGGCCGCTTTCCTCTACGTGGCATGTGGGGGGCTTCCCGATATCATGGAACAGCGCACCCCAGCAGAGCCATCGCAACTCCTGGCTTGTGACGGAAACAAGCCGGTTTTGGGAATCAAAGCGTTGTGCTGCGGGGATTTCCGCAGGTTGCGCTTCTTCCAGGATGGATGCGCGGCGTGTGGTCTCGTCCAGAAAGCCCAGAAGCTTCAACTGATGTTGCCAAACGTCGCCTTCAGGATGATATTCCGGGGGCTGCGCAACGCCGACTTCCGCGGAGAGTTCTGGCAGAATGACCTCCAGCAATCCCAGTTCCTGAAGCATCCGGAAGGCATTGCGGGAAGCGCCGTGGATTAGCATTTTCTCCACTTCATCGCGAATCCGCTCCTGGGAGACGGCGGGAAGGAGGGTGTGGGCGCATTTTTTGAGGGCGGACCACGTCTCTGGGGCAATCTGCAAATGGAGATTGGCGGCAAAACGAGGTGCCCGGAGCATCCGAAGGCGGTCCTCGCTGAAGCGCTTCTCCGGGTCTCCCACAGTGCGAAGAACGCCCGCTTTTAGGTCTGCCACGCCATCCACGAAATCCAGCAGGCGATCCGCAACCGGGTCGTAGAGCAATGCATTCACTGTGAAATCCCGCCGCTTCACATCCTCGATCATTTCCGCGAAGGAGACGGAATCCGGATGGCGTCCATCCGTGTAGCCGGATTCCTTGCGGAATGTGGCGACTTCGTATGGTGTGCCGGAATCCCCTATCACGAGAATGATTCCGAACTGCTTTCCTACGGGTATTGTCTTGGGGAAAAGCGCCTCCACTTCTTCGGGACGGGCGCTGGTGGCGATGTCCCAGTCGTGGGGGGGGGCATTCCGAAGCATGTCCCGGACGCACCCCCCCGCCAACACTGCCTGGTGTCCGGTGTCTTGCAGGCGGTGTATGATTTGTAAGACTTCGGGAGGGACCATGGGGAATGGAACAGGCCTGCCTGGGCCGCACGTTTCTCCCTTCTCAGCACCACACGGTGGGCAGGGCCTCCTCGCGGCGTCCGTAGTCCACGAAGACATCCTCGCGGTTGAGTTCGTGGAGGGTTTTGCGTGCGGCGCCGAGGGCCAATTCATATTTGTTGCAGTCGTGGCTGATATGCGCCAGGATGAGATTCCGGGTGTTTTTAGTGAGGAGCCGTGGGAGGAACTCGGAATTCTGTTTGTTGGAGAGGTGCCCCTTCCCGCTGCAGATGCGGTTCTTGAGTCCCCATTCGCGCGGGGAGGCCGCCAGCATGTTGACATCGTAGTTGCTTTCCAGTACGAGCGTCTGGCAGTCCCGCAGATGGAATGCTGCGGTCTGGGTGGGCCTCCCGATGTCGGTGGCGACGCCGATTTTCGCCTCGGGGGTCGTGAGGACGAATCCCACGGTCTCCACGTCGTGTTCCACGGGGAAGGGCGTGATCTGGAAGCCGGAGAGGCCGAAGGATGCCCCGGTGTCCAGGACGGTGGCGGTGACGGGGTGTTTTCTGTCGTTCTGGAGGAGTTCTGCGACTTCGTAGGGGGAGAAGACGGGCACCCCCAGGAAGCCGGCGGCGGCGCCGACGCCCTTCAGGTGGTCTCCGTGTTTGTGGGTCACCAGGATGGCGCGGACCGAATCGGGATCCACGCACTCCTGCGCCATGCGGGCGCGGAGCATTTTAAGGGAGATTCCGCAGTCCAGGAGGATGGTGTTTCCGTGGTATTGGATGGCGATGCAGTTTCCGTTGCTGCCGCTGGCCAGGATGGTGACGCCGGTCTTCATGTTTGGGACGGAGGAGATGGATGGGAAAAGCGGGGTTTACGGTTCCTCCGGGAACCCGGCGGTTTCCAGGGTGATTTTCGCCACGTTGTCGGAGACGTCCTCTCCGGCTGCGCCCAGTCGTCGTGTGAATTCCGCCATGTCGTCCAGGGTCTCCTGGCGCCTGTCGCCTCCGGGGAGGATCCGCTCCAGGGCGGCGGCGAGATTCCCGGGGGTGCATTCCTTCTGGAGGACCTCCTGGAAGGCCTTCTTTTCGCAGACTAGATTGGCGATGGTGATGGTGTCAATCTGGATGAGGTGGCTGGCGATCCACCAGGAGACGGGGCTGATGCGATAGGCCACCACCACGGGGAGCCCCAGCATGGCGGCCTCCACGGTGACGGTGCCACTGGCGGCGATGGCGCCGGCGGCCTCGGTCATGAGCTGGCGGGTGTCTCCCACGGACCACGTGATCGGTGGCGCACCGGGGCATTGGGCGGCCAGCTCCTGCGCGAATTCCAGGATTGCCTGCCGGGGCAGGGGGATCCGGAATTCTAGCGCGGGGTTCTGCTTGTGGAGAAGCGCGGCGGCCTGGAGGAATACGGGCAGGAGCCGCTGGAGTTCCTGCCGGCGGGATCCGGGCAGCAGCAGGACAAGGTTTTCGTTGCGGACGGGGAGGGGCTCCTTGCGGTACGGCGCCAGGATCCCGAAGAGCGGGTGTCCCACGAATTCCGCCTTCAGGCTGGTGGGCTCGTAGTATTTTGGCTCGAAGGGGAAGATGCAGAGCATCCGGCGGCAGTATTTCGCCAGCTTCCAGACGCGGCCCGTGCGCCAGGCCCAGACCTGCGGGCTCACGTACCACACCACCGGGATCCCCAGGGCGTGGAGGCGCCTGGCCAGCATCAGGTGGAAGCCCGGATAGTCAATGAGGACCACCGCCTTCGGACGCTCCTGCGCGGCGCGGCGCGCCACACGCTTCAGGAGGCTCAGGAAGAAAAAGACGTGCTTGAGGCACTCCCAGAAGCCGATGATGCCCAGCTCCGTGGAGTCCACGAAGGTCTCCACTCCCGCCTCCCGCATTTTTCCTCCGCCCATGCCCTCGACCACAAGCCCGGGACGACGGCGTTTCAACGCCTGTGCCAGCGAGGCCCCGTATCCGTCGCCGGAGGTCTCCCCCGCCATGATCCAGACAAGCTCCCGCCCGGCGGGAGCGCCCGCAGGCGCCGTCTGCTGTCGCTGCGCGGGCTTCCGGGTCATTGGATGGCTCCGCTGCGTCGGTTGATGCCGGGCGCCAGGAGATACGCGCGCAGGAGTCGCCCCACGGGGGCCGTGTCCACCAGGAAGGCGTCGTGCCCGGATTCGGTCTCGATCTCCACGTAGGTCACGGGCTTGTTTTCCGCCAGGATCGCATTGACGAATTCCCTGGCTTCGGCGGGGGGGTAGAGCCAGTCGGAGGAGAAGGAGACCACCATGAGCTCTGCGTGGAGGCGTTTGCAGGCCTTCCGCAGATCGCCGTCCCCCCAGGCGTCCGCGGCGTCGTAGTGGTCCATGGCGTGGGTGATGTAGAGGTAGCTGTTGGCGTCGAAGCGCTCCACGAAGGACTTGCTCTGGTGGTTCAGGTAGCTTTCCACGGAGAATTCGGCCTGGAAGTTCTTGCCATTGCCCTTGTCTTCCAGGCGGGTGCGGCCGAACTTGAAATCCATTCCCTTTCCGGAAAGGTAGGTGATATGTGCCAGCATCCGGGCCACGGCCAGTCCGTTGGCGGGATTCCGGGCGTCTTCCAGGTATGCGCCGCCGTCGAAATTCTCGTCGCGCATGATGGCGTTTCGGGCCACGGCGTTGAAGCCCAGCCCCTGGGCGGAGAGCTTCGGTCCGGAGGCCATGATGATGCATTTTCCCATCCAGCGGGGGTAGCGCAGGGCCCACTCCAGGGTCTGCTGGCCGCCCAGGGAGCCGCCAATGACGGCATAGAGATGCCCGATGCCCAGGCGCTCCAGCAACGCCTTCTCCAGATTCACCCAGTCGCCAACCGTGACCATGGGGAACTCCAGGCCGTAGGGCTTGCCGGTCTTGGGATTGGTGGACATGGGGCCCGTGGTGCCGTAGCAGCTTCCCAGCACATTGGCGCATACCACGTAGAAGCGGTTGGTGTCGATGGGCTTTCCGGGGCCGATGACGGCGTCCCACCATCCGGGGTGGGTCAGACGCCATTTGCGCTCGGGATGCCCCGCCGCCTGGGAGTCCCAGCCAGCCACATGGGCGTCGCCGGAGAGCGCGTGGCAAATCAGGATCGCATTGTCCTTCGCCTCCGACAGATCGCCGTAGGTCTCGTATTCGACTTCCACCTCCGGGAGGCTCTCGCCGCATTCCAGCGCAAAAGGATGCTCCGCGTCCGTGAGAACCAAATGCCGCGGAACCGTCATGCCCACGGAACTCAAGGAGTCCGGCGGATCGAATTTGCTTGTTTTTTTATACATGGTCCAAAAAAGGGAAAGTGGTGCCGCCGCAGGCGGAAGGATTCGGCAGGTACGGGACAGGCCAAACACGACTTCTCGGTTTGCCCGATTCCTCTTGGGCTGCAGTACGCCGGACGGTGCATGGCTTTAATGTAGCCTCAGCCGTGTGACCTTCTGTGGATGCCCCGGCGTCGCGCCATCTGTTTGACGGAGGCGCGGGAGGGGTGCGGGGGGGCCGTGGGTTGTTTCCCCGGTTACAACAAGGGATGGGCCCGGTTGTATACCTCCATGAGATGGGAGATGTCCAAATGGGTGTAGATCTGTGTTGTGGCCAGGCTGGCGTGCCCCAGGAGTTCCTGGACCATCCGCAGATCGGCGCCTGCGGTCAGCAGGTGTGTGGCGAAGGAGTGCCGCAGCTTGTGCGGCGTGGCCTCGGCGGGGAGTTTTGCGAAGGCCACATATTTCTCGAAGTGGCGCTGGATGGTGCGTGGGGTGATGCGTTCCCCGTGGATGTTCACGAAGAGCGCGCCATCCCGGTCCGCCGCGCCCAGTCCCATCGCCTGGCGTTTGGCGAGATACTTTTCGATGGCGGCGCAGGCGGGTCCGCCCATCATGCAGAGGCGCTCCTTTCTGCGCTTGCCCCGCACAAGCACGAATCCCTGGGAGAAATCTAGGTCCTCCCGGTCCATGCCCACGGCTTCGGAGATCCGCAGCCCCCCGGAGTAGAGGACCTCAAGGAATGCCTGGTCCCGCAAGCCCAGGAATTCCCGCTCCGCTTCGCCAGAGGCGGCGCCGTCCCCCGTCTTGGATTCCTTTGTTTGGGCGGCCCAGAAGAGTGGCGGCGTCTGGATGAGTGCGGTGACTTGCTCTACGGAGAGCGCCACGGGGAGGCGTGGCCGCTTTTTGAGGCCGCGGACCAGGTGGAAGGGGTTCTGGGGAATGGCCTGCTCCCCTGCCAGGAACCGGAAGAAGGAGCGGACGCTGGCCAGCTTTCGGTTGACGGAGGTGCTCTGCTCTCCCTGTAGGGAGAGTTCCGACAGGAAGCGCCGGGCCTCTTCCTCGGTGACGGTGTCCCAGGGGAAGGGCGGCGGGAGTCCCTGGAGCCGCGGGGTCAGGTGGAGAAAGTGCGCCGTGTCCTGGAAATAGGCGTTGATGGTGTGGGGGGAGAACTGTTTTTCCGCCTGGAGGTAGGCCAGGAAGGCGCTTATGCCCGGATCCTTCGCCAGACGCCCCCGCTCGTCAGAGAGGTCAAGATGCGGCGATGCCTTCCGGGTCATGGACGTTCCGCGCCGCTTCCCTGGCGGAGGCAGGACTCTATGACGTCAACCGCCTTGTGGGTGGCGTCGGGACAGCCGTAGGCGCCGAGCTTCCGCCCCATGGCGCGGAAGGGCGCCGGATCCCGCAGCCACTCTTCCAGAAGCGCGGAGAGGCTCCCGGGGGTGGTCTCGCTCTGGACAAGGAGGCGCGCGGCGCCGTTGTCCGCCAGGAGCTTCGCGTTGTGGTACTGGTGGTTGTCCTTGGCGGAGGGCAGGGGGATGAGGAACGCGGCCTTTTGGAGGAGCGCCAATTCGCAGATGCTGGAGGCGCCGGCGCGGCAGAGGACGGCGTCGGCCGCCAGATAGCAGTGCTGGATCTCCAGGTCCCGCTGGCGGATTCTCGCCTGGATGCCGGCCGCCTGGCAGGTCTCCTCCAGGGCGCGGTTGTCTTCGGCGCCCGTGAGGCAGATGAGCTGGAGCTGTTTCGACAGCGGGGCCAGCAGGGGGATGGTCCTGGTGACCAGGCCGGTGATGGCGCGGGCGCCCTGGCTGCCGCCGAAGACCAGCAGCGTGGTCTTCTCCGGAGAAAGCCCCAGGCGCTTCCGCGCCGCGGCCTTCGAGGCGGGATCCCCGGCGTCTTTTGCGGCGTCCAGGAGCGGCTGGCGCAAGGGCATCCCCACCACGGTGGCGGGAGTGCCCTTCCGCTGGGAGTCGTTCGCCAACGGCAACGACAGCAGGATGTGCTTCGCCTTTTTGACGAAGAGACGGTTTGCCTGTCCCATGAAGGTGTTGCCTTCGTGGAGCATCAGGGGGCCCCGCGTGGCCTTCCAGCTGAAGCAAGGCGCCACGGAGGTGAAGGAGCCCATGCTCAAGAGGCCGTCGGCATCCAGCTCCCGGAAAAGCCTGTCCAGCGCGCGCTTGCACTTCCAGAAACGGAAGGGGAAGCAGAGGGCCGCGACAATTCCACGCGGCACCCGCACACTGGGGATTTCACGCAGCTGCAGGCCCTCCGATTCCAGCTGCTCGCGCTGCTCGCGGACCTGTTGCCCCGAAATCAACAGGGTCACTTTCCCGCCGCGGGAGGCGTATTCCCGCGCGATGGACAACGCGGGATAAAAATGCCCGCCCGTGCCGCCGCTGCAGATCAATAAATGCATGAAATAGGAGGGGGGAGGAGGTTTGGCAATGTGTGCGGCCGGCACCGGCACCGCCGGCAGACGGGAGAATCCAGGCAGGGGCACGGGGGGCGCCAGCCTCCCGTATTTTGGATCTCTCCGCCGCCTTTTTTACGCCTTTTGTCTCGCAGCGGCGCCGGTCCCGGGCCAATGGCAACTTACTTGAGGATCAGTTCGATGACGGGGGTGCAGACGGGGGGCTGGAGGACGGGGAGTTCCAGGGCCACGGCGCCCTCGGGGCAGGCGGCGTTCAGCACATCGTCCACGTTTTTGGTGGAGTTGTCGCGGAAGAGGACCTGGCTGCCGTCGTGGAGGAACTGCGCATAGCGCAGCTTCCCGGCCAGGTTGGGCAGGAGGACGTGCTTGAAGGGCCAGTTCATCAGGTGCAAGTAGAGCCGTTTGGTCTCGGCGTTGTAGGTGTAGCGGCAGTCGCGGGGTTCGGGGAACTCCTTGGGGGCGGCCCCGCAGCTGTAGATGGCGCGGTTGTTGTACTTCATCCAGTCGGCGTAGTCGTGGAGGCGTTCCATGGCGCGGCAATCCAGATATCCGCGGCTGGTGGGGCCCACGTTCATGATGATGTTGCCGTTGCGGGAGACGTGGTTGATGAGCATGTCCACGCACTGCTTGCCGGATTTCCAGGACATCTCGTCGCGGAAGTATCCCCAGGAGCCGGAGAAGGTCTGGCAGCCCTCCCACACCACGCCGGTCCGCCCGGCGGTGACGTCCTCGTCGGGGGTGTTCTGCTCGGGGGTGACGATGTCCGCGGTCTCCGGCAGATCCAGGCGGTTGTCGATGAGGATATGGGGCTGGAGGGAGCGGGCCAGCTTCACGATGCCTTCGGAATCCCAGTCGTCGTGGCACTTTCCGTCCCAGTCGCGGCGCTCGGGGTGGTCCTTGCTCCAGGTGTCGGAGATGCCCTTGTTTCCGACGGGGTAGGAGAAGTCGAACCACATCACGTCGATCTTGCCGTAGTTGGTGAGCAGCTCGGTGATCTGGTTCTTCATGTACTGGCGGTAGCGATTCATGTCGCGGCCGGCGTTGAGGACGTCGCGGTCGGGGCGCTCGCGGAGGGGATGGAGCCAGTCCACGGTGAAATCGGGGTGATGCCAGTCAATGAGGGAGTAATAGAAGCCGATGTGGAGGCCCTCGGCGCGGAAGGCGTCCACCACCTCGCGGAGGGCGTCTTTGCCGTAGGGGGTGTTGGTGACCTTGTAGTCGGTGTACTGGGTGTCCCACAGGCAGAAGCCCTCGTGGTGCTTGGTGGTGAAGACCACGTAGCGCATGCCGGCCTCGCGGGCGGCCTTCGCCCATTCGCGGGGCTGGAAGAGGTCGGGGTTGAAGAGGTCGAAGTAGATCTGGTAGTCTTCGTTGGAGATCTTCTCATTGTGGCGGATCCACTCGTGCCGCGCAGGCATGGAGTAGAGTCCCCAGTGGATGAACATGCCAAAACGGTCGTGGGTGAACCAGCTGGAATCCCCCTTGAGCTTCAAATAGTCAGTCATTGTCGAAATGTGCGGAAGGTTGAAGGTTGAAACGGGAAACAAAAAATGTGCGGGTTCCTGCCGCCTGCCCGGAGGGGGGGGCGTCTCATGGGAATCTTGCGGAGGCGATTTCCGTGAAATGTTCCGTGAGTCCCAGGTCTGTGAGGACATCGAGGATAGTGTAGCGGTTCCGGATCATTCCGGCGGCGTAGGTGGTCTTCCGGAGGTCGGATTTTGGAAGCCCGATGTCGTCCAGGGAGACGGGGCACCCCAGGAGCTTCAGCCGTCTGCGGAGCTCCTCGAAGGGAAGGAGCTGGGTCCTGAGCGTCTTGGAGAGTTCCGCGTGGGTGTCCAGGAGGGCCTGGCGGCGTTTGCGGGCGTCGTCGCCCAGGGGGAGTTTTTCCAGGGACACCGCCTTTGCATTCTCCTCGAAAGGAGTGCCGCCCAGGAATTCCGTGATCTCCGCCAGCCGTCGTCCGGGGGTCAGGAAGGGCGCCTGTGCGGCGAGTGCGGCAAGTTCGTCCGTGGAGGTCTGGAGGTATACCGCCTCCATGAGCGCGGTGGTGACGAGGGATCCCACCGCCACCTTGAAGCCGTGGGAGGGCTGGACGCCGTCCTTCCGGATGTCGCGCATTTCCCAGCAGTGGCTGTAGAGGTGCTCGGCGCCGGAGGCGGGGCGGGAGTCCTTCAAGTGCTGCATGGCGAAGCCTGTCTGGCAGAGGCCCTCGAAGAGATTCGCCAGCGGGCGCTCCTGCCCCAGCAGCAGTGTCTCCGGGGCCTCCAGCCACTGCCGGAGATTCTTCTGGACCATCCCCCAGGAGACGGATTCCACCGGGGTGATGCCCAAGGCGTCGGCGATGAGCCAGTCGCCGCCGGCGGGCACCTTCGCCGCCAGGTCGGCGTAGCCGGCCGCGGTCATGGGGAAGGGCGCGGTGCGCAGGACCACGCTGTCTGCGGCGATGACTAGTGGCGCGGGGCAGGGGAGGGTCTGCTTGAGGCCGTCATTGGTGATGGCGGCGCCGGCGGAGGTGTAGCCGTCCACGGAGGGCGCGGTGGCGCAGCAGAGATATCCGTCAATGCCCAGCTCGAAGGCGCACCGCTTCACCAAATCATTGATGGTGCCGGATCCCACCGCCACGGGACGATGTCCCGACAACGGCCCGCGCAACTTCTCCACCAGGGAGTACTCGGCATGGAAGGGCGGCTCCGCCGGAAAGAGATAGGGCTCATCCACCGCCAGGCCTGAAGCCTTCAGAAGGGACTGCAGGCGCTCTCCGGCGGCTTTCCAGGTGTTGCCGTCCGCCACAATGCGCAAGGGCAGGGCATCCCCCGGCCAATTCTCTTTCACCAACTGCGGGACCTGCGGAAGGATGCCTTCGCCGATGAGGCAGACACGGGTCTGCAATCCGGATGGAATGGGGATCAACATGGGAAAATGGGGAATGAGAGTGGTGCCGCCGGCAGGCGGAGGAAACCAGGCGGAGGCGCGGGTGCGTCGGCCTCCCGTCCTTTGGTTATTCCCCGCCACGATGGCGCGCTTTCCCCCGGGAAGCGTTTCGGGCATCGGAAACCTGCACAACGGCGCCCGCCGCGGTCGCGGCGCCGGCGCCCAGGACCAGCAGGATTTGCAGGGGACTGGTGGCCAGGGCACGGAGGTTCCGGGGGGAGAACGTGGCCTTCAGGAGTGCGGTGAGGCTGGGGATTTTCTGCGACGAGAAGGCGAAGTCCCGGGCTTCCTCGTTTTGGATCCGCAGGAAGGCGTCTTGGAATTCGGCGTAGTCGGCCGCTTCCAAAGTCAAGTCCAGGGGCGGAAGGGACTGCGCGGGGATCTGGGCGCCGTCTTTGGGCGGAAGATAGATGCGGCACTCCCGCATGCGGCCCTTGCCGTCAAAACGGCGCCACCGCAGGAGCCGTGAGCCCTCGCGCTCCACGAGGAAGTCCTCCTGCCAGCCGGCGGCCTCCCCGCTCCCCGGAAAGACCTGGTGGAAGAGCCAGCAGGGACGCTCCTCGTGGAGGAGTTCCTCGCAGGAAAGACGGGCCTCGGGACGCACCTGCGGGACGCCCCGCAGGAAGCTGGCGTGGATGCCGCGGATCCTCCCCAGGCAGGATCGCGCCAGAAGCAGTCCGCCGTCGGGATAATACCGGCGCTCCCAGGAAATCCAGGAGGGCCTCCGGTAGTGCAGGCGCGCCCGCCCCGCAAAGCGGACCTCCTCCATCAGGGTGGTGGAGATTTCCTCGTCGGAGCCGTCGGGATCGACGCCCTCCGGCAGTCGCAGATGTCCCCGCAGCATGCGGTCTCCAAGGAAGTCCCGGGTCCAGCACTGGTAGTCGAACTCCTCTGTTTGAAAGCGCGACAGCGCCAATTGCAGGCGCATCCGCGCAAGCATCTCCTCCTGGCGCGGCTGCGCGCAGAGCGTCGTCTGCAACAGCGTCAGCAGAAGGCACAAAAAGATGGATGCCGGCAAACGCGTCATGTCATGCGGAATCCTCCCATTGCAAAGAAAGCGCAGCCGGGCATGCGCCGCAACTGCGCTTTCGTGCATGGTTTCAGGGAAAAGCAGGAGGAGGGAGCCGCGGGGTGCACGGGTTGGTGCAATGCGAAACGCCGGTTCCCTCCTGCCCCTTTTCTTCACTCCCGGGGCTAGAGTCTCTCGCTCTTGTAAATGTCCAGGAAGTACTTGTAGGAGTCCACGCGGAGCTCGCCGCAGGCCAGCTCGTCGCAGGCGATGATGGCGTTGTTGTGGAGATTCAGGGCGGAGATGGTCCACATCTGGTTCACGCCGCCCTCGACGCATTCCTTCAGGGCCCGGGCCTTGTTGTGGCCGTTGATCAGCAGCAGGACTTCGCGGGAGTCGGTGACGGTGCCCACGCCCACGGAGAGGGCTCGGGAGGGCACCTTCGCGGGGTCGTTGTCGAAGAAACGGGAGTTGGCGATCTTGGTGTCCTCGGTGAGGTCGCGGATGCCGGTGCGGGAGTTCAGGGAGGTGAAGGGTTCGTTGAAGGCGATGTGACCGTCCACGCCGCTGCCGCCCAGGAAGAGGTCGATGCCGCCCAGGGAGGCGATCTTCGCCTCGTAGCGGGCGCACTCGGCCTCCAGGTCATCCGCCATGCCATTCAGGATGTTCACGTTCTCTGCGGGGATGTCGATGTGGTCGAACAGATTGTCGTGCATGAAGAACCAGTAGCTCTCGTGGTGCTCACGGGGAAGACCCACGTACTCGTCCATGTTGAAGGTCACCACGTTCTTGAAGGTGACCTTCCCGGCCTTGTTCGCCGCAACCAGACGCTTGTACACGCCCAGGGGGGAGGACCCGGTGGGCAGCCCCAGGACAAAGGGCTTGTCACCCTTGTGATTGTTGATGGCGGAGATGATGTGGTTGGCGGCCCACTCGCACATCTTGTCGTAGTTCTGCTGGATGATGACTTTCATGATGCTAACTCAAATCCTACGCAAACAACTCTGGACACACAAACTCGCCCACGCGCTCCTTCACAAGGACGCAGGAGGGACGGGAAACAAATCCCCTCTTCGGGAAATGGCCATAATCTAACCGCACGCATGATTCCTGCGCCGCCGCAAGAGCGAATGCAGCGCCGCCGGCAAGGTTGTAAAACCTGGGGGGGCAGGGGGGGCGGTATAGGCGTCTCAATCGGAGACAATTCTCCCCCAAAAAACGGGATAAAGCCATTTTCCCCCCTCTTTTTTCCCTACCTATTCCAGCAGCACCGGCACGAGTGCTTCCCGGCAGTGGAAGGACTCGTAGGTGTCGGAGAGGTTCTTGCGGAGTTTGGCGGGGAAGTCCGAGGTGCAGACATTGAGTTCGAGGGGGGCGTCCAGGTCGAATTGCGCGAGGGGGAGTGCGATTTCGGCGGTCCAGGAGGTGTCGTTTTCCTGGGTTGCGGCCTGGAAGGATTGGAGGTCCCATGCGGGGTCCCAGCCCTTGCCGTCCATGGTGGAGCCCTTTCGGTTGACGATAAGCTGGTAGTATGCGGGGGAGTTTGCGGCGGCGAGGAAAACCTCGACCTCGTCGTCCTCCCAGACGGCGCCGTCGTGCGGGCGGGTTTGCGCGCTGGGGGTGTTGTCCTGGAGTTCCACGGCCAGGAAGAGGGTATTGTGTTCGGGATCGGTGGCCAGTTTGACGGTGACGCGGTGGGTGTCGTCTTTTTGCGCGTTATGGTTGTCGATGACCTGGTTGGGGTGGGTGACTCCCGTGGGGGTGGTGAGGTTGTATGTGGCGGCGTTGGTCCAGGCCTCGTCCTGGAGGGATCCGTCGATGGTGGGGATGGGCGCCTTTGAGGATGCGACGAGGAAGTCGCCCTGTTCTTCCACGGGAGGCGTGTAGGGGGTGGCGGCGCAGTCCTGTGGGAGGGGCGTCTGTGTGGATGCCGCGGGTGAGAGGAGGAAGAGCGTCTCGGAGGAGGGGGGGAGGGCGAGTGCGGCGGTGTGGAGTTCGGCGGGTGTCCAGGCGGGATTTCCCGCGGGGGAGAGGATGGCCTCGTGGCCGGAGAGTTTCAGGAGGTGGTATGCGGGGGCGGCGAGGGAGTCCCCCAGGAAGGCGCCGGCGCGGGGCTTTTCGGTGTTGTTCCGGAAGAGGAAGAGGAGTTCGCCTTTTTCGTTCTCCCCGGCGAAGGCGGGGTTGGTGCCCGCCTTGAATTCCACGTATTTTCCGGCCTGGAGCATCTTCGCGTGGTTTGCGGCGGGGGGCAGGAATTGGACGGACGGGGCCTTGGGGAAGGTTGCCATGAACTCCGCGAGGCGCTGCGCCTCTCGGAGGGTCTCGGAGGGCTGGTAGTCGTCTCCCAGCATGATTCGCTGGAAGGAGAGGATTTCGGTGTACGGGACGCCGCAGCGGAGGAGGTACTGCTCCACCTGCTCCTGGAGGGTGCGGCCCTTGTGCCGGGTGAATTCATCCAGCCGGTCCAGGAAGATGTCCAGGGCGGTGAAGGGCATTGGGCCGGCGAAGGAGGTGAAGACGAAGTCCCGCCGGATGTCGTCGCGGGAGCATCCCAGGAGCGCCTGGAGCATTGCGGCGAGGGTCCCGGTGCGGTCGGCTCCCGCGTGGCAGTGGAAGAGTATGGGGTAGTTTTCGGGGTTGGCGAAGACCGTCATGAGCTGACGGTAGTTCGCCATGCCGGAGTCATTGAGGAGCCCGGTGTAGAGCTTTGTGGGGATGTTGAGGAATTGGGTCTGTTCGGGATTGGTGTCGGGGGCGGGGGCGGGCTTCTCGGAACCCCAGCGCAGATCCAGCTCCGTGCGGAAGAAGGGCGGTTGCTCCAACACGGGGCACTCCTTGTAGTTTGCGGGGACGGCGGTGGACGCGTTGTAGGCGGCGGCGCGGTAGATCATGGCGAGGCGGGTCCGGGCGCCGCCGGCGCCGGGCTTTCCCCCCAGGTCGCGGAGGTTGTTCCAGCCAGCGCGGTGGAGCACCCGCGGCGTGCGGTTTTCGGTGGCGAAGGTGCGGGTCTCGCTGGTGAGCAGGACTTCCCCGGCGTCGGAGAGCACCGAGACCCTCCAGGCGTAGGTGACCCCCGGAAGGAGATTCTGGAGCCACGCGCGCTGGGCGGGGCCGCTTGCGCCCCGGAGTTCGTAGGCATCCCAAGCGGACTCAGGGGTGCCCTCGGGGCCAACCTGCACGCGGAAGAGGGGGGATTGTTCTCCGCCGAGATATTCCCATGCCAGCTGGATGCCGCGGGGGAGGGCGCTGCCGGCTTCCCGGCTCAGGGACTGCAGGAAGAGGTGGTCCTTCCACAGGGACTCCTGCTGTTCCATGGATACCAGGGTCACCAGACGCTGCATGGGGGTCAGGGACGACACCAAGGCGCCGTTCTCCGGCGCTGCAAGACGCAGACTCTCGGCGGACAGCAATGCGGCGGTGAGGAAGATGGCGAAGAGGGAGTATTTCATGACAAAAGGGGGATGGAGGTAGGTTTCCTGGTGGTTTTGAAACGAAATTCCAGCCGTCGGTTGTTCCTTGCGGGGCGTTTCCCTGCCGGGACCGTCCCCTGTTCCGCGGCGCACTTTGGTAAGGTAGCCCCTGAAGGCCGCCCTGTCTTTTCCCTGTTGTCTCCCTGCATCGGCCCCTGGCGACCGCCCCGGCCTCTCCTTTGGAATTTCGCCTAGGGCAAATATCATCTCCCCCCCCCCAAAAAAAATCGCCGCCGGAGGCGCTGTGCCTCCGGCGGCCTGCCTGTTGGCGGTGGCGTGTCTGGCGGACAGCCAACCCCGGGCGGATCCGGTCAACGGAATTTAGCGTTTCTCGCCGCCGGGGATGTCTACGCCGGGGTACCAGTAGTAGTCGGTGCAGGAGTACTCCTCGCCGATGGTGGCGTTCCACGCCTGGGTCTTGGCCCAGGGCATGGCCTCCACGTGTCCGTCGGTGAAGGAGAGATTGAGCATCTTGCTGTGGCGGAAGTAATCGGCGTTCCAGTCCTTCAAGTAGCAGGCGCAGGTGTAGATCGCGTCGAAATTGAAAGCCTTGGTGTCGCGTGCGGAAGGTTTGGTGATTCCGTCCAGCAGGTTCACGTGGAGGGAGGGGTACTTGATGGAGCCCACGCGGTGCCAGTTGGAAGACTGTGCGGGATAGAGGGTGTCGCTGACCTTCACGGGGATCCAGGACCGGGTGAGCAGAATTTTGGAATAGCTCATGCCGAGGTTGACCTGGTAGCCATTGTTGCCCATGACGCGGTGGTTGGTGGGGCAGGAGGGGCACAGCGTGATCTTGTGCCAGGAGCTCTTGTCCTCGTTGTCCGTGTTGCGATTGGCGGCGGGGTCCTTCGCCAGCCACTCGCTGGCCATCATGGGGGTATTGGGAATGAGGGGGTTCACGGTGTACCAGAACTTTGCTGTGGCGTTGCCTGCCCAGTCGCCGCAGAGGTCTACACTCATGTCACCATCCCTCCAGGCGATGGGAGGCAGGTAGTCGTCGTAGTCGTTTGCGTAGAGGAGGTTGCCCAGCTGCAGCTGCTTCAGGTTGTTGGTGCAGCTGATGGCGCGGGCCTTCTCGCGGGCCTTCGAGAGCGCGGGCAGCAGCATGGCCGCCAGAATGGCGATGATCGCGATCACGACCAGCA
>CAVFEH010000028.1:0-17402 GCA_963621575.1 Bacteroidaceae bacterium | reverse complement strand
TTCTTATGATTTCCGATTCCTCCCTTTCCGCACTTTCTGCCGGTGCCGCTGCCAAGACGGAGGAAGGGCCGCGGAACGACTCTGCCTTCAACGAAACACAAAACCGATCCGGCAGCGTGTTTCCTCATTTTGATTTCGGCGCCAATGGCGATTTTGTCTTTTGCCAGATCACGGACCTGCAGGACGGAGTCCCCATGCACGAAGAGAGTTTCCGCTTTTTGGAGAAGGCCCTGGCGAAGGAGCGTCCCTCCCTGGCCCTTCTCACCGGCGACAATACCTCCGTCTCCGGGGACCGATTTGCTTTCCCCATTCTCGCGCGACGCATCGTGAAGCTCTTCCAGGATGCCGACATCCCCTTCGCCGTTACCTTTGGCAACCACGACTCCCAGGAGAAAGGCCGCAGACACTTGAGTCGTCAGGCGCAATACAATCTCTTCAAAAAACTTGGCGGGGAGCTCTTTGTGGACTTCGATGTTCCCGCACTCCCTGGCGTTGGCTCCGGCGCTGTCGCTCTCCGTCATGGCGGCGAGGACAGGTTCCTCCTGGTGGTCATGGACTCCGGGGACTACCCCACGCCCGAACAGGACTGCTACGATGGCTGCCGCACCGACCAGATTCGCTGGTACGAGGAGAATGCCTCCCATCTCCCCTGCCTCTGGTTCCAGCATGTCATCGTCTGGGATGTCTACGAGAATGGAATTCTCCAGCCAGTGGAACTCGGGAAAGAGTTCCAGTCACTGCCCTTGGAAGAGCAAATCCGGCATCTCCCCGGGGGCGTCGTCTGGTGCCCGATGACGCAGAAATTCATGCGGCTCGCCCCGGAGGCCGTTTCCTCGGGGCTCCTGAAAGAACCCCCGTGCCCTCCCTCCAAAAGCTGCTACGAGGACCCAGAACACACCTGGCAGGGCCGCACTCTCTACCAGAGCTGGCTCAAGTGCGGAAACATGAAGGGCGCGTTCTTCGGCCACGACCACATGAACTCCTTCGTCGCCACCGACACCAAAGGCATCACCCTCGGATTTGCCAAGGCCGCCACTCTCAACGCCTACAACGACGGCAACCCTGGACTCCGGTTTTTCCGGGTCCATGCC
Source organism: Bacteroidaceae bacterium (assembly GCA_963621575.1). Classification (GTDB taxonomy): domain Bacteria; phylum Verrucomicrobiota; class Lentisphaeria; order Oligosphaerales; family Oligosphaeraceae; genus UBA1724. The sequence continues at coordinate 16,311 of CAVFEH010000028.1, read as the reverse complement.
GACGGCAGCTACAATACCTGGCAAATTACCGCCGAGGAGTTCGCTTCCTCGGGACGGATCCCCGGGGAGGTCCAATGAAAAATGGAAAGGATGCGTTTCGGACGCCTGGCGCATGGCGGGCGCCAATTGTCCGCTGCGCCGAAGTGGGCCGCCCTTGTGCACCAGGAGCTTGCATACCCAATTGACACGCAAAAAAAACTTGTCCTTGCTTCCAGCTTTCTTCCAGCCCTGAATTTACTTCGCCACGTGTTTGGGCGGCGCTGGCGCAATCGCCGGGGGGGCCATGATTCCCCCGGCCGAATCTCCTTCTTTTCTTGCTTCCTTCTTTTTTTCCCACCCTTCCCACTCCTACTTTTTTTATGAGCACGATTCTCTACAACGCAGCGCGCCGTCTTTTCACCCTCCAGGCAGGCGAGAGCACCTACGTCATGCGCATTGCCGACTGCGGCGCACTGGAGCACATCTACTACGGAACAACCCTGACAGGCCTCGAGGAGTGCGTCTACGGCGAAGAGGAGCGCGGGTACTTCCAGAATGAGCGCCCCAAATGGAATGGCCAGGAGGGCCCCGCCGGGCTCTGCGCGGAATACACCAGCAATGGCCTAGGCGACCAGGGAATCACCAGCGGCGCCATTCGCACAGCGAACGGACACATCCTCGCCGCGCCCCTCTATAAGAGCCATCGTATCTTTGCCGGGAAACCGGAGCTGGAGGGGCTCCCCTCCTCCTACGCGCAAGAGCGCGAGTGCCAGACTCTGGAGATCACCCTCCTGGACGCCCCCGCCGCCATTGCGTACCTCTTGCGCTACACTGTCTTCGAGAACAGCTCCGTCATCGCGCGCTCCCTGAGGGTCGTCAACCAGGGCGCTTCCGAGGCCGTCATCGAACGCCTTTACAGCGCCACCCTGGAACTTCCCTCCACCGTGGACGGATACGACCTGATTTCCTTCCCCGGCGCCTGGGGACGGGAGCGCCAGCCTGAACGCCAGCGCATCATCCGCGGAGAAAGGGTCCTGCGCAGCACCCGCGGCACCACCAGTCCCATCATGAACCCCTCCTTCATAATCGCTGCGCCCTCCACCACAGAGACCGCCGGCGAGTGTCTTGGCGAGGTTCTGGTCTACACCGGTTCCTGGCAGGCAGAGATTGACCAGCTGGACGCCGGCGCCATTCGCACAGCCATGGGAATCAGCCCAGAGAACTTCCGCTGGCATCTGGCCCCCGGCGCAGAATTCCAGACCCCGGAGGTGCTCCTGATGTGGAGCTCCCAGGGGCTGGAGGGCCTCACCCATACCTCCCACGACTTCTTCCGGGAACACATCCTGCGGGGGCCATGGAAGGACATCGAACGCCCCATCCTCATCAATACCTGGGAGGGGTCGGGCTTCCATTTTGACGAGGCGAAGCTCCTTTCCCAGGCAAAAATCGCAAAGTCCCTGGGCATCGAAATGCTGGTCCTGGACGATGGATGGTTCGGCCACCGTGACGCCGACAACTCCAGCCTCGGCGACTGGTTCGTCGATCGCAGAAAACTCCCCGAAGGCATCGACGGACTCTCGCGTAAAATCCACGAAATTGGCTTGAAATTCGGCCTCTGGTTCGAACCCGAGATGATCAGCGAGGACAGCGAGCTTTACCGCAAGCACCCCGACTACTGCCTCCACGTGGACGGGCGGGTCCGCTCCACCATCCGCACGCAAATGGTTCTGGACATGTCCCGCAAAGAGGTCGTGGACAACGTTTTTGAGCAGCTCTGCAGGATGTTCGACAGTGCCCAGATCGACTACATGAAGTGGGACTGCAACCGCATGATTTCCGAGGCCGGCTCCGCCGTCCTGCCCCCCGAGCGCCAGGGCGAGGTGCTCCACCGGTATGTCCTGGGGCTCTATGACCTGCTGGGTCGCATCCGCAACCGCTACCCGAATCTCCTCATCGAGGGATGCGCCGGCGGCGGCGGGCGCTTTGACGCCGGACTGCTTTGCTACGCCCCGCAAATCTGGTGCTCCGACAACACCGACGGCTCCGCGCGTCTCTTCATCCAATACGGCACCAGTTTCTTCTATCCCTGCTCCACCATGGGAGCACACGTGTCCGAATGTCCAAACCAATTCCTGAAACGGACCACTCCCTTCGCCTCCCGCGGGCTGATCGCACTCTCCGGCACCTTCGGGTATGAGTTGGATCTGGAGAAGCTCTCCGAGGAGGAACGCGGACAGATCCCAGGGCAAGTCCGGCTTTTCCACGAGGTTCACCACCTGGTCACTGCCGGAGACTACTACCGGCTCATGCCGCCCGCACACGACAAATTCTGCGCCTGGGCCTTCGTCAGCAAGGACAAGTCCCAATGCCTCGCCTTCGCCGCCACCGTCCATGCTCTTGCGTTCCCCCCGCAATACTCCGTCAAATTCCGCGGACTGGATTCCGATGCGCTCTATCAGGACGGCAAGGGGCATGTCTACTCCGGCTCCATGCTCATGAACCTGGGGCTCAAGATCGACGCCCAGGCCCCTGACTGCACCGTCGTGTGCTGGCATCTGCAAAAGGCGGTGCGCTAGGCACGGCTTTTTTCCATAGGGCGCCGCCCACCACCGGCGCTCTATATTATCCCACACAACGGGGTGCTGCCCGGCGAGTGCCGGGTTCGGCTGAGATGACACCCGAGAACCTGATCCGGATAATGCCGGCGGAGGAATGAAATGAAAGAAAGCATGCTGTCGTGCGTCCGTGACGGACGCAGATTTGGACTGATTTGGTTTGGTGCGGCGATTTCCCTGGCGGAGATCGAGGCGGGCTTGTGGAGCCGCGGGAGCCTCTCCGCGGTGATATTGGGGCATTTGCTGGGAGGGGTCATGCTCTTTGTGGCGGGCATGATTGGCGCCCGCACCCAGAAGAATGGCATGGAATGCACGCGCGCCTTCTTTGGCAAGGGCGGCATGGCCTTCTTCGCCCTTGCGAATTTCCTGCAGCTCATCGGCTGGACCGCCGTCATGCTCTCCCAGGGCGCCGATGCCGCAAAGGCACTGCTGCCTGGCGTCCCGCTGTGGGTGCTGACCTTCGTGTTGGGCGCACTGGTGGTGGCCTGGCTTTTCGTTGGACTGCGCTCCTTCTCCCTGATCTCCACCTGCACCATGACCCTCCTGCTCCTCATGGTGGCAGTCCTCACCTTCCGCGTCTTCCACGGCGCCACACCCGTGCCACAAACCGAAGCGCACTCCTTCTGGACCGTCTTCGAACTCTCCCTGGCAATGCCACTCTCCTGGCTGCCCCTCATCTCCGACTACACCCGCGAAGCAAAAGCCCCCCGCACCGCCTGCGCCACCTCCGCAATCATCTACACGCTGGGGAGCATTTGGATGTATTCCGTCGGCATCGGTCTGGCGCGACTGGGGCAGGACAACATCGCCGCCGGAATCCTCCACGTGGACATGGGGCTCTGGGCACTCTTTATCGTCCTGGTCTCCACCACCACCACCACTTTCCTGGATGCCTACAGCGCCGGCGAATCCGTCAAGGCGCTCTTCGCAAAAGTGCCCCCGAAGGCCGTGGGCGCACTGGTCTGTCTCGTGGGAGTCGTCCTCTCCCTGGCCGGCATCATGGCCAGCTACACGGATTTCCTCTATCTCATCTCCTCGCTCTTCGCCCCCATGGCGACTGTTATGATCGTCGCCTGGCTCCTGAAAAAGACCTGGATTCCCGGAAATATCATCGCATTCGCCGCGGGATTCCTGGCATACCAACTCTGCCAGCGGTTCCCCGAACAATGCCATGCCCTCCCACCCTCTCTGACCTGCATCGCGTTGGCCGCTGCACTCGCGCTTGCGCTTAATGCCGCAGCCGGGAAACAGAAGGCGCCGTAACTTTCATCTTCAGGGGACGAGCTTCCTTGATCGTCATGGAAGCCGACAGGCACGCGCTGGTTCTTGAAGTCGCGTGCCTTTTTTTGTGCCTTCATTCTTGCAGGGCTGGAAAACGGCCACTTTTGCAATGCCCTCGTTTTTTCAGGGGCGGCATGCCTGTGCTTGGGTGGGGAGAAAAGACGATTATATTATTCGGGTTTTACAGGGCATTGCTTTTCGGTGCTTCGTGGGGACTTGCGGGCAAATGGGCTGCGCTCCTTGTCTGCCCTTGCCGATGGAAGTTGCAACCAGGTCTTCTGGCGCCTCTGGCGAGATGGGATCCCATCCCAGGTGTCAGAAAGCCTGCGACGACTTTGTGCCAAGCAGGGAGTGAGCTTTGCAGTAGAGAAGAAACACCCGCAAAGTCTGTTGGAGAGGCGTCTTTCTTAGAGGACCAATCATTTTTGTCGACTGTCATGTTCGATCTTGCGCAGGAAATACAGGAGTTGAAGAAGGCCCGCAAGGCCGTGATTCTCGCCCACAACTACACTCTTCCGGAGGTCCAGGACGTGGCGGACTTCACGGGGGACTCCCTGGAGCTCTCCCGGAAGGCAGCCCAGTGCCAGGCGCCGGTGATCGTCTTCTGTGGCGTCCGTTTCATGGCGGAGACGGCGAAGATTCTCTCTCCCAGTTCCGTGGTGCTGCATCCCGACCCCACTTCCGGTTGCCCCATGGCGGACATGGCGCCGGTGGAGGCAGTGAAGAAGTACCGCGCCGAGCATCCGGATACACTCCTGGTAGCCTACGTGAACACCACCGCCGCCACCAAGACTGCGGTGGACATCTGCTGCACCTCTGGAAACGCGGAGCGGGTGATCTCCTCCATCCCCCGGGACAAGAAGATCCTGTTCCTGCCTGACGCAGACCTGGGCGCCAATGTCTCCAAGGCTCTGAATCGTCCCATGGAGCTTTGGGAGGGCTTTTGTCCCACCCATTACCGCATCCATCCCGACCAGATCGACAAGGCCCGCCAGGCACATCCCGGCGCACAGGTGCTCGTCCATCCGGAGTGCCTCCCTGCCGTAGTGGCGAAGGCGGACAAGGCTCTGAGCACCGGCGGCATGCTGGCATACGTGAAGGAATCCCCCTGCCAGAGCTTTGTCATCGGCACCGAGTGTGGCATTCTCCACCGCATGAAGAAGGAGAATCCCGGCAAGGAGTTCTTTTCCCTGGAGCCCGTCCCCGTGTGTCCGAACATGAAGAAGATCACCCTGGACAAGGTCCGGGATTGCCTCCGGGACATGTCGCCCGTCGTGGAGCTCGACTGTGAGACCATTGAGAAGGCGAAGAGCTCCATTGACAAGATGTTGGCGCTATGAAGATCTCCGCCAAGACGCGGTACGGGCTGCGGATTCTCCTGGACATCGCCATCCACGGAAGCGACAAGCCAAGGACGATCCGCGACATCGCCGCAAACCAGCAGATCTCCGAGAAGTTCATCAGCCCCCTGGTGGTTACTCTCCGGCGCGCCGGAATGCTCCGCTCCATCCGCGGCGTCGCCGGTGGGCTCCAACTGGACAAGGACCCTCAGCTGATTTCGCTGTTGGACATCTCTGACGCCATGGATGGCGAGATCTTTCTGCTAGGATGCCTGAAGGACCCTGCCTCCTGCCCCCGCAGGAGCCGTTGTGTTACCGCGCTTGTCTGGAACGATGTGAACGAGAGCTTTCGGGAAAAGCTGCGGTCCATCACTCTGCAGAGCATCATCGACCAATACATCCGGGGGAAGCTGAACGAGGAGACCTACTCCATCTGAGCGTCTTCGCCGGAAAACAAAAGGCCCCGCAGGATGGGATTCTCGCGGGGCCTTTTGTTTTCCGGGATGGAGGAGGGTGCGGTGTTATTCTTTCGGGTAGCGTGTGATGGCGATGGCGGCGTAGTCGCCATGGGAGAGTCCCGCCGGCTTCCGGATCTCCAGGTCCACGCGTTTCACGCGGGGGCTGGCGGCCAGGCAGAGATCCGCGAGATTCTGCGTGAGAGTCTCGATGAGTTGACAGGTGGATTCCTGGCAACAACGGATGATGGCCTTGGAGAGCCGCGCGTAGTTGACGGTCTTTTCCAAGTCGTCATTTTGCGCCGCGTCTTTCGTGTCCAGGTAGACCGTGGCGTAGATGACCAGCGCCTGGAGGAGCTGCCGTTCCTCTTCCTTGCAGCCGATGTGTGCGGCGCAGCGGAGTCCGGCGATGGTGATCTTGTCGAGGTTGGCCTGTGTGGTGTTGGTCATGGCAACTGGTCTTCGGGGCAGGGGTATTTTTTGTCCAGGGCGTAGAAGGGGAACCTGTCACGTTTTTCCGGGGGCAGGTTTGACGGGAGGTAGCGCCAGCGGTGGTAGATCCACAGATACTGTTCCGGATGGCGTCGGATGAGCGCCTCGTAGGCAGCCAAGATGGCGGCGGTCAGCCCGGTGTCGGAGGGATACTTCCAGGCGTCCTGGGGGAGGGGCTCGTGGTCCATGTAGAATTCGCCGGTGGCCTCATCCCGCAGGCAGGCCACCACCCGCACCGGGGTTTTCAGGCGCCGCGCCAAAGCGGCGGGGAGGGGGGAGGTGACCGCCGGCAGCCCGAAGAATTTCACGAAGACGCCGCCGTGGCGGGGAGAGACATTCTGGTCAATGAGCATTCCGACGTGGCGGCCCTCCCGGAGGGCGCGCAAGACCCCGCGCGCCGCGCCCTCGGCGGGAATAGTGACCGTGTCGCCGTCTACCGTGCGCAACCGTTCCGCCAGAAGATTCAGCCACTCCTGTTTGAAACGCGCGACCACCACCGCACCGGGGCGGCCCCCGGTCAACAGCGAAATATGGGACTCCATCTCCCAGTTGCCCAGATGCGGAGTGCAGAAGAGCACCGGCCCCTCACTCCCGTCGGGAGAGGACGCGACGCAGGAGGCCCGGAATTCCGGGGTGATCCGCAGGCGCTTCGGCACATCTTGTGGACGGCGCAGGAAGTGCAGCCAGTCCAATCCCGAGCATAGGAAATGGTGGAACATCCGGCGCATGGTCCGCTTCCGCCACAGCTTTGTGCTTTCAGGGAAGGCGATGGCCAGATTCGCCAGGGCATTTCGCCGCTGTCCAAAGAGGAAGGGCCAGGAGAGAAACCAGAAGATCCATCCCCAAATTGCCACCCAGCGCGGGGACAAATTCCCCCATAAAGCCGCCACTACCGCCACCGCGGCGCGGGTGATTGAATGGGAATGTCCGGCAGAGGAAGACAAAGCAAGTGTAGGGTGCGGAGAAAAAAGCGCCGCCGTGTGCGGAAGAATTCAGCGGGGATGCGGGGATGGCGGCTTTGGCTCCCCGGCAGGCATTGTCCTCTCTTTTCCCCTCGTTGCAGTTCCAGGATTAGGCAAAAAGCAGCCAGCGTTGCGGCCAGGGCGTGTAAAGAAGCACTCGTGGCCAGAGCAACCGCAGTTTTTGCCATTCAGCGCTGTGTCAGCAGGAATCGTCTTGGAGCGGCGTCCCGGGGGGAGTCGGAGAGGGTTCCCAGGGGATCGTATCCGGCGTTCCAGCGTTCCCGCAGCTTTGCCAGGAGAGTCTCCCGGCAGGCGTCCTCCAGGAAATCGATTTGCACCTCCTTTGTGGCGCGATTCGCCTTGTCGTGCGGGAGGTGCTGCAGGACTATGAGGAAGGAGTCGTCGATCTGGCAGACTGTGCGCAGCCGCGCGGGCGCGTGCCTGTGGCAGGCGTCCAGGAGTGCCCGTCGTGTCTCTTCTGGCTGGAGGATCAAGTCGGCCAGTGCGAATTGGAGATAGCAGTCGGCTTCCATGGGGTGGAACGTGCGGTCAGGGGGAGGGGGAAATGCTCTATTCCACGTCCAGTTTTCCTCCGGCGGGGATTTCCCTGGGGAGGAGTCCCTGTTCGGCAAGTGCCTTGACATCGGCGGGGCAGATGGCCTTCCGGGGTGAGATCTCCAGGGTGGCGTCCAGCGAGCCGTCGGCCTTCCGGGGGACATGGACGCCGGCCGCGTCCAGCCAGTGTGCGCAACGCTCCTGGAGGTCCGCGCGGCAGGAGGCGGGGGAGTCACTGCCCTCGGCATTCTTGATGGCGGCGAACTCCTCCTTGCGGTTGGCTTCCAGGATGAGCGGATTCCGGGCAAAGGGGATGGCGTCGAAGATGAAGAACTCCAGCTTGATGCCGTTCGGCTTGTCGGGGGCGATCACATTGCCGTCGGGGGCCGTGTATTTGATCTTTTTCAGGGCGCGGTGGGGAGTGAGAGCGATGGTGCCGTCGGTGAGTTGGCGGATGAAATCGCGGCGGATGACATGAATGGCGGGGGAGCCGGCGCGGAAGCGCAGGCGGCCCTGTCCATCCGTCTGCCGCAGCAACTCCTCGGGCATGTCGGAGTATTCCACGATGACGGTTTTGCCATCCAGCAGGCAGAAGTGGCCCAGCTTTTCCATGGGATCCCGTTTGATGAGGGCGCGGGAGCTCATCTGGGAACCGCTGAGGTGATGCAGGCCCAGGAAAAGCGGATCAAAGACGGAGACCAGCGGGTTGTCCACCTGCCAGTAGGAGAGGTCTTCCACCCCGCGGGCTTCCATGTCGTCCAGGGTGCCGGAGTCCCGCAATGCCGCAAGGGTTCCGCCGTGTCCGTTGGCGAAGAGCGCCAGGCGTCCCGGGGCCTCCAGGAAGGCCTTCCCGTCCTGGTCAAAGCCGGGAAGCTGCCCTTGCGTGAAGAAGCGCACATCCTCTCGGGGAAGACCGAAGAACGCGTTCTTCTCGAAAAAGTCGACCGTCGCCTGGTGGTTGGCGGGACTGGTCATGATATACCATGGGATCGCGCAGTTGTACTTTTCGCGGTTCCGCAGGATTCCCTCCGCGAAGTACTGGAAGAGGGACTTGTTGTGGATGGGGGAGAAGCAGTAGGTGCCCTTCGGGCCGTCGTAGCCCAGGCGCGTGCCTTGTCCGCCCGCCACGGTGAAACCAGCCACCTTTCCTTGCCGCAGCCGTTCCTCGCCCGTCTGGATAGCCTCTTCCTGGCGGATTGCCTCCGCGGGGGTGGCGGGGGCCAGGGGGACGTAAGGCGCGGGGGTCAGTTGGTCGAAGGGGATCGCGGCGTCGCGGTTGTCCTGGACCTGGTGGAACCACTGCAGGACCTCCGTCCAGCGGATGGAGTTGATCTGGCCGCCCAGCACATCCCGCTCCTGCTCGGAGAGAAGATCCCAGAAGCGCAGGAGGTGTTCTTGTCCAACAGGGGCGAGAATGGTGTATAATTGGTCTTTGGTATAGTGGCTCATGGAGGAGTTCTCCGGAGGAGGATTGGCGTGTAAAGGGGGGGCTTTCCAGACGGCGGAGAATATAGCCTCCCGCCTAGGACTTCACAGCCCAAAATACCCACGAATTGGCGCGGCGCTCATGCTGTGGCGCTAGAAATTCTGACGCAGGGAGTCGTGGCGAATATGGACATCCCCCGCGGAGATGACGAGGGTCTCCCCGGGAGTCTGCAGGAGGAGCAGTCCCTGGTCGGTATAGCCCAGGACAGTCCCGGCAGGGGAATCCGTGGGGCGGTCCACGGTGATGGTTTCCCCCAGGAGGATGTCGTGCTTCCGCCAGAGTGGCAGAAAGGGCGCCAGGTTCGTGGAGAGGAGCCAGCGCTGGTAGAGGCTGTGGAATTCGTCGCAGAAGTCGGCCAGGAGGATTTCCCGGGAGAAGGGGCGCCCCGTGTATATGCGCAGGGAGGTGGCTGTCTCCTGGAGCTCCCGGGGAAAGTCCTCGGACAGTGCGTTCACGTTGATTCCCACTCCGATGACGATGCCATGGGTGCCATTGAGCTCCTCCGCCGGGCATTCACAGAGGATTCCCGAGAGCTTCCGGGAGTGCAGCCAGAGGTCATTGGGCCATTTGAGTCCCAGGGGGAGCGTCGGATCCTGCCTCAACACTGCGGCATGCAATGCCAATGCGGTGACCATGGCCAGTTGGGAGAGACGGACCGGCGGGGTCTTTGGCCAGAGGAGCAGGGAAAAATAAAGATTCTTGCCAGCGGGGGAGTGCCAGAGGCGGCGATGCCGCCCGCGGCCTGCATTTTGGGATTCCGCCAGGACCAGCGTGCCCTCCGATGCCGCCTTTGCAGCCTGGTCCAGAAGATATTGGTTGGTGGAATCCAGGTTCTGGAAGGCCCGCAGGGGCATTCCCAAAGCGGGATTGGCCAGATGCTGGAAGAAGATTCCCTGGTCGAAGGTCTCGGCGGGGGCTTCGGAGGCGTGGGGGGCATCCATGATTGGTCCGTTATCCCAAGAACCGGCAGATCGTGGGGATCACGTCCTCCGCGAAGTCCTCCAGGAGGAAGTGTCCCGCCTTGGGAAAGTTCAGCACCAGGGAGTCGGGGAGGATCTGCTGGACGCGGTCGGCCACCTGGGGATAGTATGTGGCGTCCTCTTCCCCGCCGATGCAGAGCACGCCCTTGGGTTGGAGGAGTTTGAGGCGCAGGATGATTTCGTTCATCAGGCTGTAGACGCTCTGGCGGGGGCGCTTGAGGAAGTTGTAGTAGCAATGAAACCAGGGAAGGCGTCCCTTTACGCTGAGGTAGGGCGAAAGCATGAGCTTGCGCTCCGGGGGGGACATGGGCGCCGTGCGCACGCCGCGGGAGAGATGCCTCTTCACGTAGAATGCGGTGTCACGGCCCAGTAGTTGCATCATCCAGGGGAGGGTCATGAGGAGCTCCATGTCCAGCCATGGCATGTTGGGGAAGATGTTGGGGCTCAGCAAGACGATGCGGCGGATCCTCTCGCGGTGCTGCACGGCGTATCCCAGCGCCTGGGTGGTGCCGCTGCCGTGGCAGATCAGGTGGAAGCGGGGGATCTGTTCCTGGGCCAGGAAGCAGGTCAGCTGCTCCAGGTGGTTCTCCAGGGAGTAGTCATATTTCCTTGGTTTTTCGGAGAGCCCGAAGCCCAGGGGATCGATGGCGACCACGCGGAAGCGCTGTTTGAGCAATGCCTGCATGAGCTTCCGATAGTGAAAGCTCCAGCCCAGGAGCCCGCCGACCAGCACCACGGGGACGCCGGCGCCCTCGTCCACATAGTGGAGGCGGTGTCCGTCCAGCGTTTTGTGCCAGCGGCTCAGAAAGGGGAAATATTCTGGCGAGATGGCGTCAGCCATGGGGGAGCTCTCTCAAGCGGTCTTGTGCGAGAAGGAGGGTGAGGAAGCGGATGTCCAGGAGGTGTCCGGCCTTGAAGGAGGTGATGGTGCCGGCGGGGCGGCACAGTGGCGGGAGCAGGGAGAGCGCCGCCACCAGGTCCAGGCAGGTGCGGTGCCAGACGGGCTCCAGCGCCTTCCCGGAGGGAAGCGTCAGGGTGGCCTCCGGCTCATTGAGGTAGCGGTCGCGGTCCGCCAGCAGGATGTTCTCCCGGGTATAGCCCAGATTCCGCAGTGCTGGGAAAAACCACTTCAGAAGGCGTGCCCTCCGGACTTCGGAGGCTGCGCAGTTTGTGCGGGCGGCGCAGCCGGGCCGGAAGGTCTCCGGAGTCAGGCAGAGTCTCAGGCGCTCTTTTCCGATTGCGGTGGGAAAGGCGATGGCCACATCCAGGAAGAGCCGATGGTCGGCAGGATCCTCCGGGGGCTCCCACAGGAGGAATCCGCCGTTGTCCGGATGGAGGAGCGCCTGGGGCCTTTCTGGGGAAAGGTATTTCAGGCGGAGCCCCGGAAGCTCCCTGCGCCCTGCGCGGTCCAAGGTCTCCATGAGGGGGAGGGAGCCCCGGTCGAAGAGGGGCGGGTCCCCGGATTCCAGGGATACGTCCAGGCAGTCAATGCCAAGGCCCAGCCTGTGGCAGACCACGTGCTCGCTCATGCGCAGGCGGTTGGCGTCGTCGCCGGCGCGCAGCACAATGGCGCGGCTGGCCTGGCAGACGCTTCCAACGACTGCGGGAATGGGGAGCTGCTCCGGCAGGTCCGATCGGTCAAAGGTCCATCCGGGATGCTCCGTGGGGCGGAAACGCACTGTGCTGGTGGCGCCCTTCCGGTAGGTGGCAGGGCCCGAGATTTCGCCGGCATGCGCCACTGTACAAGCGAATTCCGGGGGCGCCCAGCCCTCTGGCGCCGGCAGCTCCAGATCCACGGGGATTTCCGAAAGCCGCTTGCGCCCCAGGCGCAGGCCCTCCGGGGACCCATCCCGCAGGAGTTCGGGGGCGTCCGTCTTCACGGAATCCGGACCTCCCTTCCCTTGCCGGCGGCGGAGCGGTAGAGGCCGTCGATGATCTTCTGGACCGCCAGGCCCTCTTCGCCGGAGGCGTGCAACGGCGTGCCTTTCCGGATGCCGTTGAAAAAGTCCCGCAGCTTGGTGACGAAATCGGTGGGCCAGGGATGTGGCGGCAGGTAGCCCGCCGTGGAATTCAGCATGGTTCCGGCTTGGTCGTGGAAGAGGGTGCCGGTTTGGCTGTTGAAGCCGCCCTTGGTGCCCATGAGTTCCCAGTAGGCGGTGTCGTCTTCGATGTGGGAGCAGAAGGAGCTCTCAATGAGCATGAGGGCGCCAGTCGCGAAGCGGACTTGCCCCACGCAGAGGTCCTCCACTGTGTAGTGTTCGGTGTCCCAGCCGGGCCATTTGCTGACCACCTGGGAGGGTTTGTCGCCCAAGTAGGTCCAGGTCATGCCCGAGGCCGCCACCGGACGGGGCTCGCCCATGGCGTAGTGCGCGGACTCAATCTGGTGCACGCCGATGTCGACCATGGGGCCGCCGCCCTGCAGCTCCTTTTGGCCGAAGACGCCCCAGTTGGGCACGCCCCGGCGGCGCATGGCGTGAATTTTCACGTAGAGGATGTCCCCCAGCAACCCCGCCTCCAGGGCCCGGCGGCACATCTGAACCGCAGGAGTATAGCGGATCTGGAAACCAACCGCCAGGAGTTTTCCGGCTTTCCGGGCGGCCTGGAGCATTTTTTCGCATTCGGCGGGATCCATGGCCATGGGCTTCTCCACCATGACATGGCACCCCGCCTTCAGCGATGCGATGGCCGCCGGGGCGTGGACATTGTTGGGGGTGCAAACGTCCACCACATCCAACTTCTCCTTCGTCAGCATCTCATGGTAGTCTGCATACACCCGGGCGTCCTGGCAGCCGGGCTGTTGGCGGAACCACTCCAGGCGCTCCGGACGGATATCGCACCCCGCCACGATCCGCGCTTCGGGGAGGCTCTGGAGGGCGGCGATGTGCGTCTTGGAGATGTGTCCGGCGCCCAGGATCGCCAGGCGCAGGGGCTTTTGGCGGATGGGTTGCCGGGAGAAGAATAGCTCGGGTGACATGAGGGATGATGCTACGCGGAATGGAAAAGAGGAGTGGTGGAGGGTTTTTCTACTTGATGAGGAATTCTTTCCCGCCCTGCTCGGCGGAGCTGTAGAGGCCGTCGATGATCTTCTGGACCGCCAGGCCCTCTTCGCCGTTGGCTGTCAGCGGGGTGCCGAGACGGATGGCGTTGCCGAAGGCCTGGAGCTTGCGGCGGAACATGGCGGTGTAGCTGTCGTCTTGAGCAGGCAGGTAGCCCGCCTTGGAGTTCACCATGGTTCCGGCCAGATCGTGGTAGAGGGTGGCGTTCTTGAAATCAAAGCCGCCCTTGGTGCCCATGACCTGCCAGTTCAAGTATTCGTTCTCCGCGATGTGGGAGCAGAAGGCGCTCTCAATTTGCATGAGCATGCCATTGGCGAAGCGCACCTGCCCCACGCAGAGATCTTCCACAGTGTAGGTCTTGTAGTCCCAGTTGGGCCAGCAACTGACCACATTGGAGGGTTTGTCGCCCAGGTATGTCCAGGTCATGCCGGTGGCCGACACAGGCACGGGCTGCCCCACCGCGTAGTGGGAGCATTCGATCATGTGCACGCCAATGTCAATCATGGGGCCGCCACCCTGCAGCGCCTTCTGGCCGAAGACCCCCCAGTTGGGCACGCCGCGACGGCGCATGGCCTGCACCTTCACGACCAGGACGTCGCCCAGCAGACCAGCGTCAAAGGCGCGGCGGCACATCTGGGCGCTGCTGTTGTAGCGGAACTGGAAGCCCACGCCAAGAATTTTGCCCGCTTTCTGCGCGGCGGCGCACATCTTCGCACACTCCTCCGGATTCATGCCCATGGGCTTCTCCACCATCACGTGGCAGCCAGCCTTCAAGGCCGCAATGGCCGCCGGGGCGTGGACGTCATTGGGGGTGCACACATCCACGACATCCAGCTTCTCCTTCTTCAGCATTTCGTTGTAGTCCAGATAGGTGCGCACATTCTGCATGCCGGGCTGGCTGACAAACCATGCGTTGCGCTCGGGCTTGATGTCGCAGCTGGCTACAATCTCAAACTCGGGGAGATATTTGTAGCCATCCAGGTGTGCCGCGCTAATGTGCCCCGTTCCAATGAAACCAACGCGGAGACGCTCGGGACCTTTGGATGCGGTGATGATGGAGGAACTGGCCTTTTTGGCAGGAGCTTTCTTGAGAGTGCCCATGGTGGATTTGCGATTCGAGCTGTTGTGTGGGGACGGGGACCCTTGACAAACGGGGACCCTTGACAAACGGGGACCCTTGACAAACGGGGACCCTTGACAAAGAGACGGTACGAACAAGAGTGTGCGTCAAAAACGGAACAACACGAGTGCCGTCTCCATGACAACGTTGGAAAATGTAGCGTGTGATTCGCGGACGGACCCGCTGCGCCTCTACACAAAACACTCGCAGGAGTATGACGTTATTGGACAGAATCCGAAGACTTCGACATTGTATGCCATTCGCTGTAAAAAGTCGACAGGATATGTCCTGAGTTGTCAAAAATCTACTATATTACGCAATGTTTTTATTTTTACGGAAAGGATTTCCAGGAGATTTTCAGCATGGACTTGAAGGATTTGGATCAGAGCCAGGAGGAGAAGGACGTCGCAGTGTCCTCTTCCGTTGACGGCGAAAAGGGGTGTGTGCCGGAGCAGGATGGCGCAGTGGACAGTGGGGCCGCCGCAGGCGTGTCCTTGCTTTTTGGCGAAGCTGTTGAGGGTGATGGCGAGTCGGAGGAGGTTGTGGAGGAGGGCAGCGCTTCGGGCAAGGAGGAGCGTCTGGCCAAGTTCCTGGCGTCTGCGGGCATTGCCTCCCGTCGGAACTGTGAGGAGTTGATTCAGGAGGGCAGGGTGACAGTGAACGGCGAGCCCGTGGTTTCCCCCGCCTACAACGTGGATCCCGAGAAGGACCATGTGTGTTTTGAGGGGCGTCCTGTGGAGAGCTATCCCCAGGGAAAGGTCTATATCCTGCTCAACAAGCCCGTGGGATACACCTGCAGCGCCAAGGACGACCACGCAGAAAAGCTGGTCTTCGAGCTGATCCCCCAGCGCTTCGGGCGGCTCTTCACCGTGGGACGGCTGGACCGCGATTCCGAGGGGATGCTCATCCTCACCAATGACGGCGAGTACGCCCAGCGCGTCATGCATCCTTCCCGGCAGATCGTGAAACGCTACTACGTGGAGTGCGATGGACAGTTCACCACCAGCCTCCGCCGCCGCATGATCGAGGGCTTCTACGACAACGACGAGTTCCTCCGCGCCCTCAACGTGGAGGAGGTCAATGTCTCCCGTGGGCACTGCACCCTCGTCTTCACCCTCGGCGAGGGCCGCAAGCGCGAGGTGCGCCGCCTTTGCAAGGATGTGGGGCTCCAGGTGACTCTCCTGCGCCGCATCGCCATCGGTGCCTTGGAGATGGACGGCAAGCTGGCCGCCGGCTCTTGGCGCATGCTTTCCGAGGAGGAGCAGCAGAAGGTCTTTGAGAAGGTCCGCCTCCCTGAACAGGCTGCCGCCGTCGATCCCAAGCCCTATTGGCAGAAGGAAAAGAAACCCTTCGACCGGGAACACAGACCATACGCCGCCAGCCCCTTCCCCGAATACCGCAGGCGCGAAGAGGACTCCTCCGGATCCCGCGACCGGAAACCCTTTGGACGCAAGCCCTTCGGTGACCGCGACCGGAAGCCCTTCGACCGCGACCGCAAACCCTTTGGACGGAAGCCCTTCGATCGCGACCGGAAGCCTTACGGCGACCGCGGCCGCGGGCCCTTTGAGGCTGAGGAGCGTCGCCCCTGGTACTCCGAAGACGGCGAAGACCGGCAGCCCCGCGAGGAACGCTCATTCGACCGCAAACCCTTCGATCGCGAGCGCAAACCTTACGGTGACCGTGAGCGCAAGCCCTTCGACCGTGAGCGCAAGCCCTTCGACCGCGACAGCAAACCCTTTGGACGCAAGCCTTTCGACCGTGACCGGAAGCCCTTTGAGGTCGAGGAGCGTCGCCCCTGGTATTCCGAGGACGGCGAGGACCGGCAACCCCGTGAGGAGCGTTCCTTCGACCGTGAGCGCAAACCATACGGTGACCGTGACCGTAAGCCCTTCGGTGACCGTGACCGTAAGCCCTTCGGTGACCGTGACCATAAGCCCTTCGACCGTGAGCGCAAACCATACGGTGACCGTGACCGTAAGCCCTTCGGTGA
>CAVFEH010000027.1:0-18765 GCA_963621575.1 Bacteroidaceae bacterium | reverse complement strand
TGGCGGCCATGCTGCTGCCCGCGCTCTCCAAGGCCCGCGAGAAGGCCCGCGCCATCAGCTGCACCAACAACCTGAAGAACCTCCAGCTGGGCAACATCCTCTACTCCAACGACTACGACGACTATCTGGCCCCCGTGCAGTATGCCGTTTCGAATGGTGTTGAGCAGAAGGGGCCCTGGTTGCACTCCATTACGACCGCTTACGACACCTACTCCTGGTTCAGCCTGAACCCCCTCATCCCCGAGACCCCCATGACCACCAGCAAGTGGGGCGACAAGGATCCCCTGGCCGTGGATCCCAACGGCACCGGGGAGGACAAGAGCGCCTGGCACAAGATCCTGCTGTGCCCCTCCTGCCCCACCAGCGAGCGTGTCTGCGGCAACATTAGTTACGTGGCCTCCCTCGGCATGTCCTACTCTTTCCGTGGCGCGGAGAGCTACCTTGAGGCTGACTACAAGGCCGCGGCTGGCTGGCACCGTGTGAGCAGCATCCAGTATCCCTCCATCCACGTCAACTTCTTCGACGGCGCCCACAGTGGACCTCAGGCCAATCTTACAGGCGTGTGCATGTTCGCCCTGGCCCCCATGAACGGCCCGTGCTCTACTTGGAACAATCCCCAGAACCTGAAGTTCTTCCGTCATAGCGACCAGATCAACATGAGCTTCTCCGACGGCCACGTGGAGGCCTGCCCCCTCTCCAAGGCCCGCACCGACAACCCCACCAAGGGTGGCCGCTACTTCATTTCCGACTACTACTGGTATCCCAACTGCAATGTGGTCGGCGGTGACGACCGCTAGTTGATAGACAGCAACGCAAAAAAAGGGGGCCCGTGTCTGCCTGGCAGCCGCGGGCCCTTTTTCTGTGGAAAAGAGGAGGAAGAGAGTCCGCCAGCGGGAGCGGGTTGACTCTCCTTCTCCTTTTTCCTTGACCAGGGGTTTGAGGGTGAAAAAGGGCGGGCGCGGTTTATAGTACCCCACCCGCCCGCCCCGGGAGGGTGGATGAAGCCTGGTTCACGTAGGAGGAGGGCCTTTGCCCTGCTGCCATGTCCGGCGCGTCCCGTTTTTCTTGTGTGGCGGAGTGGCTGCTCTTGCCGGGGGTGTTTTTCGAATTCGCCGGTCGTGTCGCACGGTGGTGTTTTGCGCGCTGTCCGTGTGGGCTACGCCCGGGGATTTTTTATTGAGTTTTTGTCATGCCTGTCAAAAAGTCCCGTTCCCAGTCGTCCACCAAGAAGAAGCATCGGACTGACACCCCCGAGGACCGAATTCTCGAGGAGGTGCTGAAGGCCGTTGGCCGTCCCGTCTCGGCCCGGGAACTATTGAATGTCCTGTTGTTGTCGGGGCATGGCGAGTTTGAGGTTTTCCGCCGCATGGCGGAGGGCGACGTGGCGGACCGCCTGTCCCGCCTGGCGGAGGAGGGCCGTGTGGCGCGCTCCCCGGAGGGGTTGTATCGCGCGGAGGCGGCGGATGGCCGGGAGCTTCGGGAGATCTTCGGCAGGCCCGAGTACGCCCCGCTGCCCGACGCCATCTTCCACGCGCTGCCCAGCGTGGATATCCACGGGCAGACCTCCCGGGAGAATCTCCAGCGGGATATCCGGAACGCCTTCTACAGCCAGAATATCGCCCTCCTCAACCAGGTCCTCGTCGTCATGCGCGACGCCTTCCCCTGGGACTACGCCCGCACGGACCTCTTTGACTTCCTCTTCGACGAGGAGGAAGAGTGGCTGCTCTCCCTTCCCGAGGCCTTCCTGCTGGTCTGCGCATGGCGGCTGCTGCCCTCCGCCGCGCTTTCCCTGCGGAATGTCCGCGGCCTGGCGGAGCGGGTCTATGCATTGGCCGAAAATGCCCAGCCCATGGCGGTCATCGCCATGCTGGATTATGCGCTGCTCTGCGGCGATTGGCGGGTGCTTCCGAATCTCCTGCGGAGATTGCAGACCGGCGCGCCGCTGCTGCTGCGGCGCGGATGGAGCCGCTTTTTGGCGGGCCGTGACGAGGAGGCCATCACCGCCTTCCGGGACGCGTTGGACCGCATCCGCCAGTCGGCGCACGCCCACAATGGCTACTTCAAGACCGTCGGCGGCGTTTTTGCGGTGCTGGCGCTGCTGCGGGAGGGCTCCCCGGCGTCGTTGCATTTGGCGCGCTTCTATGCCAGGAGCGGCGCGGCCAACGACACTCCCCACGGCGTCGTGTACAATCTCCTGGAGAGTGTGGTGCAGGCGAAGGCCTGTCCGGATCTGCCGCCGGTCAATCCCGTCTGGCATTCCGACTGCCGCCTGAATGCCTTTTTTGCCTGCATGGCCCATTTCTGGCTGACGGGCGCCCTGGATGGCTCCCAGCGCATGTTGCTGGAGGAAGTCTCCACGGCGGCCGGCCAGGGCGGATACCAGTGGGTGGCCGAGGAGTGCCGGGAGCTGTTGCGGCGCCTGGAGAGCCAGGGGGCGGCCTTCAGCCGCTGGCACGACCCCGCCCACAGCAGGCTGCCTTTCGCCCTTGACAGCGTCCTCACCCGCAACAGCTGGGTGGAGCGCTTTGCGAAGCTGGGCCAGGTGCTGGAGGAGCTTCCCCAAAACAGCGACACCCGTCTTGCCTGGAGCGTCAACGCCGACCAGGCCGGACGCGGCATCCTGACCGTCAAGCCCATTGAACAGCACTCCATCCGCAGGGGAAAGACCCTTGGCGTCCGCGACCGCTGGACCAAGGGCCGGCGCTTCACCGCCTATCGCGACTGGGCTTTCGGCAGCCTGGACCACACCCGGCAGGCTCCCCCGGGGGAGCTCCTCTTCCTGGGGCTGACTCCACAGGACCGCTATGCCTGCGACCTCCTTCGCGAGACCGAGGCGCTTCTGAAGAACTCCCCCCAGGAGGCCCCCTACGCCTGGGCGAAGGTCATCCAGGCCCTGGTGGGGCACCCCCGTGTCATGCTGGAGGGCGGCGACGGACAGGCCCTCCGGTGCGTGGACTGCGAGCCCGTGATCCAGGTGACCCGGGTCGGCGACGATCTGCAGTACCACCTGCTCCCCGAGGCCCCCGCTGACGCCGAATGCGTCGTGCGCCTGGAGCAGGGCGACCAGCTGGCCGTTTACTCCTTCCCCACTCCCTACCGGCACCTCCGCGACGCCCTGGCCGGCGATTTCCAGGTGCCCGGAGTCCTCTCTCCCGAGAACCAGCAGGTCCTCGCCAAGATGGTGCGGCACTTCCGCGTCGTCTCCCAAGAGCCCCTTCCCGGACTGGAGGTGGAGTCCAATGCCACCGACGCCACGCCCTGCGTCCAGCTTACCCCCCGGGACAAGGGGCTGCGGGTGGAGTTCCTGGTGCGGCCATTCGGCACCGCCGCCCCCTACTACACCCCAGGAGACGGCCCCCTGGAGATGATCCTCCCCGGCGGCGAGAACCCCTTCCGCATGGTCCGCGATGTCCAGCGGGAACTCGCCTTGGCCGGGGAGTTGGCCGCCGCCTGCCCCATGCTCTCGGAAAGTGGACGGGAGGGGGACTGGCTTTGGAACGTGGAGGGCATGAGCTGCTACGAGCTCACCATCGCCCTCAAGGAGCAGATGCACGACGGAAAGTGCCACGTCCAGTGGCCCTCCGACAACCGTTTTGTCTGCCGCCGGACCCTCACCATGAGCAACGTCTCCCTCCATACCCAGAGCTACCTCTCCTGGTTCTCCGTGGATGGCGAGGTGAAGCTGGAGGATTCCGACGCCACCGCATCCCTGGCGGATTTGGTCCACGCCGTGGCCGAGAAGAAGCGCTTCGTCACCCTGGACGACGGCCAGGTGGTGGCGCTCTCCGAGAAGCTCCGGGAGCAGCTGGGCGCCCTGGGCCGCCTGGGCGACATCAGCGGCGACGGCATGCGGGTCTGCCAGTTCCTCATGCCCTTCTTGAGCCGCGAGCTGGAGAACTTCCCCGGCGCCGACCTGCCCCCCGAGTCCAACGAGTGGATCCGGCAGTATAATCACGCCATGGCCGAGAAGCCCCCGGTGCCCGCCGGCCTCCAGGCCACCCTCCGGCCCTACCAGGAGGAGGGGTTCCTGTGGCTCTCCCGGCTGGACCGCGCCGGCGCCGGCGCCTGTCTGGCCGACGACATGGGGCTGGGAAAGACGGTCCAGGCCATCACGCTGGTCCTGGCGAAGGCCGAGGAGGGGCCCGCGCTGGTGGTCGCCCCCACTTCCGTCTGCGCCAACTGGCAGCACGAATTCCGCCATTTCGCGCCCTCCCTGGATTGCCAGGTCTTCGGCCCCGGCGACCGCGAGGAGGCCTTCCGGCGCCTGGGACCCCGTCATGTCATGATCGCGAGCTACGGCCTGCTCCAGAGCGAACAGCAGTCCTTCCGCAAGATCCAGTGGCGCGTGGCCATTCTGGACGAAGCCCAGGCCATCAAGAACTCCCACGCAAAGCGCTCCCAGGCCGCCCTGGAGATCCACGCCGATTTCCGCGTGGTCACCACCGGGACCCCCGTGGAGAACAACCTCAACGAGCTCTGGAGCATCTTCAATTTCATCATCCCCGGTCTCCTGGGCACCCGCGAGGGCTTCCAGCATCGCTTCGCCACCGCCATAGAGCACGACAACAACAAGGACGCGACCCAGAACCTCCGCGGAATTGTCAGCCCCTTCCTCCTGCGACGCCGCAAGGACCAGGTCCTTGACGACCTGCCTCCCAAGGAGGAGATCGACTACCCTGTGGAGCTCGGCGAAAAGGAGCGGGCATTCTACGACAATCTGCGCCGCCGGATCCTGCGGGACTTGGAGTCCCGGGACGAGAGCGAGGGCCAGAAGCACATCCGGGTCCTCGCCGGCATTACAAAGCTCCGCCTGGCCGTGGACCATCCCCGCCTGGTGCCCGGCGGCGAGGGGCTCTCCGGCGCCAAGCTGGAGGCCTTCCTGGAACTGCTGCGGCGCATTCTGCGCAGTGACCACAAGGTGCTTGTCTTCAGCCAGTTCGTCAAGTTCCTGGAAATTGTCCGCGAGACCCTGGACGAGGAGGGCATCGCCTACGAATACCTGGACGGCGCCCGCACGCCCAAGGAGCGCGCCGCCGCCGTGGAGAACTTCCAGACGGGCGACGTCCCCGTTTTTCTCATCAGCCTCAAGGCCGGCGGCCTTGGTCTGAACCTGACCCAGGCCGACTACGTGATCCACCTGGATTCCTGGTGGAATCCCGCCGTGGAGAACCAGGCCTCCGACCGCGCACACCGCCTGGGGCAGCACAAGAAGGTCACCATCTACCATCTCCAGACAGTCAACACCATCGAGGACAAGATCAAGGCCCTTCACAAGCGGAAGCGGGATCTTGCCGACAATCTGCTGGCCGGCGCGGACACCATCGAGACCGTCCCGCTGGAGGAGCTCCTGAAGCTGCTGCGGGAGGGCTAGCCGCTCTTTTCTCCCCGCCCCTCACGAATCCGCCATGAACACACTTCTTGCACTGGACTTCGACGGCGTCATCTGCGATTCCGCACCGGAAAACGCCGCCACCGCCTGGCGTTGCTGCCGCGCCCTCTGGCCCGCGCTTTTCCAGGGAGACGCGCCCCAGGAGCAGATCCGGCGTTTCTGCCAGGAGTTGCGACCCTACATGGAGACCGGCTACCAGTCCATTCTCCAGACCTGGCTCCTTTGGTCCGGCGCACCCCTGGAACGCGCCACCACGGAATTCGCCGGGAGCCTGGACGCCGTGCTGGCGGAGGCGAAGCAGGACAAGGCGTCGTTGAAAGCGCTCTTCGGAGGCGAGCGTGACCGCTGGCTCTCCGAGGACGAGAATGGCTGGCTTTCCTGCAATCGCTTCTATCCCGGCGCCGCCGCCGCCCTGCGGGATCTCCTCGCCCGAGCCGATGTGCGGATTCTGACCACCAAGGAGGAGCGCTTCGTCTCCCGTCTCATGGCGCGGGAGGGCGTGGCTTTCCCCGGGGAGAAGATCTTCGGACTGGGACGGATCCGGAGCAAGCAGGAGACCCTGCTGGAGTGGAGCCGCGGGGGGGCCTTGGTCTTCGTGGAGGACCGCCTGGCCACTCTGGAGCGCATGGAGGGCATCGCCGGTTTGGAGAAGGCGTCCCTTGTTTTCGCAGACTGGGGATACAGCACCGGGGAACAGCGCGCCGCCGCCGCCGCGGATCCCCGCATTCGGGTCATCGACAATCCCTCGCGGCTGAAGGAGCTCGCCTGACCATGGTCCTCTACCGCACACTCTCTGTATTGGCCGGATTCCTGGCCATTGCCTGCGCAGTCTTTGCCGCGTGCGTCCTCCCCCGGCATCCCCGCTGGGCCACCGCCATCCCCCGCCTGAAACTCCCCGGAATGGCCCTGGGTGCCCTGGTCCTGGCGGACTGCGCCTTCGAGGCGGGGCGGCTTCTCCCCGGAACTCGTTGGCCCGCGCTCTTCTGGATCCTGGTCCCCGTGACTCTCTTCCTGGCCTGGAAGACCTTGGATTTTCTTTTCGCGCGGGCTTTCGCCGGCGCCTGGGTGCTGTTGGTGAACTATCTGATTCAGCATGCCTTCGCGTATTATTGCGGCGTCCGCCCCCTCTATGCCGTGGCCGCGCTGGCCTGGGGCGTCTGCGCCACCCTTGTCCTCTTCGCCCCCTGGCAGTTCCGGGATCTCCTGGAGGGCTGCGCCAAGTCCGCGAAGGGGCTCCCCAACCGGATCCTCCTGGGGATCGGCATCGCCACCGGACTTCTGATGGCGCTCCTGCCTTTCCTGGGACGCGACTAGAACACTGCCGCACCGGTTATATTTTTCCCGCCTCCTCTGGAGGCCCCGGCACACCTGTGCGCCGGGGATTTTCTGTCCCCCGCCCTTTTCTTCCCTCCCTACAGCGTGAATCCGACCATGATCGCCCTTCTCCCCGTCCCGAAAAAAGTCTCCTTCTCCCAGCAGGACACCTTCCGTTGGGCCGCCCTGGAGAATCTGCTGCTGCCCCGCGAGTATTCCCCCGCGCTGCTCCAGGCTGTCCTTGCGCTGGCGGAGGACTACGAGGGGCTCGTAGGGAACCGCCCCCGCCTGGGCGTGGCAGGGCAGGCCTTCGGACGTCCGGGGATCGCCCTGGAGTTCGCCGATGGCTTCGGTGCCGACGACTATGCGGTATCCGCGTCTGCGCAGGGCGTGGTGGTGCGGGCCTCCGCCGAGGCCGGACTTTTCTACGGCATCCAGACCCTGCGGCAGCTCCTCTCCCAGTCCGGCGAGGTCTGTCCCGCCTGCGAAATCCAGGACTCCCCCGACTTCGCCGTCCGAGGCTTCTACCACGATGTCACCCGCAGCGCGGTCCCCACCCTGGAGACCCTCTGCGCGCTGGTTGACAAGATGAGCTTCTACAAGCTGAATCAGCTGCAGCTCTATGTGGAGCACACCTTCGCATTCGCGCGCCACTGCGATATCTGGCAGGGCGCCGACCCCCTTTCCGCCGAGGAGGTGCTTCGGCTCCAGGACTATTGCGAGGCCCGCCACGTGGAGCTGGTGCCCTCCGTCTCCACCTTCGGACACTTCTACACGGCACTGCGCAGCAAGCGCCTGGAGGATTTGAACGAGCTGGACGTGAAGGCCTCCGAGCAGCCTTTCTCCTTCTACGACCGCATGGCCCACTACACCCTGAATCCCTCCGATCCCCGTTCCATCCAGCTGGTGGCCGAGATCCTGGAGGACTACCTCCCGCTCTTCCACTCCCGATATGCCAATATCTGCTGCGACGAGACCTTCGACCTGGGAAAGGGCAAGAATGCGTCCCTGGTGAAGGAGCCCGCCGATGTGAAGAAGCTCTACGTGGGCTTCCTCAAGAAGATCATGGCGGTGGTGGTGCGCCTGGGCAAGGTCCCCATGTTCTGGGGAGACATCATTGGCGAGGACCGTGATCTGATCCAGGAGCTGCCCGAGGGCGCCATTCCCCTGGAGTGGGATTACGGGCCCGAGTGCAACCGGTGGGACACCTCCAAGCTGGCCGAGGCCGTCAAGACCTTCTATGTCTGCCCGGGAACCACGGTCTGGAACCGCTGGCTCTGCGATGTCTACACCGGACAGAAGAACATCCTCAACTACGCCCGGAAGGGCCACAAACACGGCGCCACCGGGCTGCTCAACACCAACTGGGGCGACTTCGGAAACGTCAATCTGCTGGCGACTTCCTGGTACGGGATGGTCTATGGCGCGGCCTGCTCCTGGAATGTGACCGCCGCAGAGGATGTGGAGGGTTTCGAAAACGCCCTGGATGCCATTGAGTTCGGCGGCGCGCGAAATCTCTCCTCCAAGTGGCGCGAATGCGCATCCATGTTCCAGTGCACCTGGCGCGAGCCCTCTCTGTGGGTGGATTCCACCACTGTCCTCCGCGTGGAGAAGGATTGGGACGCATGGTGCTCCGCGAAGGCGATCCCCGGCATGATGGCCGCCCTGGAGAAGGTCAGTTTGGAGCTGGAGGAGGCCATTGCCTCCGCCCATCCCAGGGACCCCCTGGCCGCCCGCGAACTGCGTTTCGCCACGGAGATGAATCTCCTGAACCACCGGGTGATTGGCGTCATTGTCGGAACCCTCCCTGGCGAGGATCCCTGGGCCGTGGCAGACGAGCTCCGCCGCCGGGAGGCGCAGCTCTGCGAACTCTGGCACAAGCGCAACAAGCCCTCCGAATATTATGAGGTCCGCGCCGCCCTTCTGGCTCTCGCGAACCGCCTGGACGCCATGAAAAAATAAATTGGACAAGAGGGGGGTGATTGCGGGGACGGGGCGAAACGCCCCCCGTCCCCGGACTTGGCGCTTCAGCCATCAGCGGTCCGTTGTTGGCGCATTCGCCGCGGGGAGGGGGCGGCACGGCCCACCCCCAGGCCGAACTTCCTTCTTCCCATCCTTGTTTTGGGATGGGTCGCAGGCGCGGAGACGGCCTCCCGCGACGGATGGAAGTCGTGGTCGCGATGACGGACTTTCCTGTATGCTACTTTCCGGAGACGGCGGCGTGGTATTCCGCGTCGGTCACGGGCTCCAGCCAGGTGTTTTTGTTGGTGGCGGGATTGCACTCCACGGAGAGGTGCGCGAACCAGTGGTCGGGGGCGGCGCCGTGCCAGTGTTCCACTTCGGGCGAGATTTCGATGACATCCCCGGGGAGCATTTTCACGGCGGCTTTCCCGCGTTCCTGGTAGAAGCCGATTCCGCCCACGGCGATGAGCATTTGTCCGCCGGTGTGGCGGTGCCAGTTGTTGCGGCAACCGGGCTCGAAGGTCACGTTGTACACGGGCACATGGAGCTGCGATTCCTTTTCGGTAAGGCGCGACAGGTAGCACTTCCCGGAGAAATACTGCGCGAAAGCGGTGTTCTCACCGCCGCGGGGGAAGGGGCTCACGGTGTTGCCCTGGACCGTCTCCAGGATGGCGGCGACCTGCGCGTCGGTTAGCCCGTTGTTCTTGCCGATGCCGATGTGGGCCTTCAGCTGGCTCTCGGCGCCGGGGAGCGCTGCCAGCGCGGCGATGGTGGCCAGCTCACGGGTCCTCCAGTCCAGGTTGTCACGGGCGAAGATATCTCCGAAGAGGTGCGCCTTCAGGTATTCATCAATGGCGGGGGCGAAATCGAAGAGGGCGCCCCCCACCGGCGCGCCGCAGAGTTTCGTCTGGTTGGCGGTGCCGTAGTCCAGGGCATTGCCTGCGGGACGGGGACCGGGCAACGCGCCCTCGGCGTCCTGCACCCCCGCCGCCTGGCGTTCCCGCACCACCATCATGAAGTTCGACAACGCATTCAGACTGCGGGGGAAGCCGCAGTAGGCGTACAATTGGACCAGGATCTCCTTGATCTCGTTCACCGGGACTCCGGCATCCAGGGCCGCGACCAGTGCAGTCTTCAAGTTCGCCATGTCGCCCTGTGAGGTGAACATGGCGATTGCGACGATTTTTTCTTCCTTGACATTCAATGCGTTCGGATTCATGGATTTCTTTGCCTCCAGGCTGGGAAGGGCGCAGCAGAGGAACAGGAGCATTCCGGCAAGCGCGGCTTTTCTCATGGGCGGGGGTCTCCGTGGTGGATTGGTTTGGGGTGTTATTTGACTTCGAAATCCCTCTTGAGCCACTTCTCCACGAGGTCGGAGCCGTGGACTTGCCAGCCGGGGATGCCCATGTAGGCGGGGAGCGCGGCGCTGGTGTCCTGGCAGACCTTTTCTGCTTGATGGAGGCAGCCCTCGGAACCGCCGCCGCCGTGGGTGCAGAAGAGGACAACGGCCTTGCCTTTCAGGGCGGGATTGGAGAGGAAGGTCAGCACCGGCGGCGCAAGGACGCCATACCAGGTGGGGCTCCCTACGAAAATGATATCGTATTGCCCTAGATCCGCTGCTGCGGAGGCCAGCTCCGGACGGACGCCGTCGGCACACTCGCCCTTTGCGCGATTGAGGCACTCCTGGTAGGTGGTGGGGTAGGGCTCCTTGGGCTGGATTTCAAAGAGAGTGCCGCCCGTATGCCGCTGGATCTTCTCTGCGAACGCACGGGTGTTGCCGCTCCAGGAAAAGTAGGCGACAAGGACCTTCGTCTCCGGCAAAATCTCAAGTTTCCCCTTCATCCCCATCTCGTTGCGGTTCTCTGGGGCACTCCCACAGCCCCCAAAGCTGCAGAGCCCAAGGCAGAACGGCACAATGAACAGTGCCAAAAATCCTTTTTTCATAGGCAAATCCTCCAAGAAGCAGGGTCCGTTTCCATCCCTCACGGGACAATGTCCTCAACATATTGTTGCAAGGCGGGGCGTGCCCGTTTCCGTGCCGGGGAGGGCATGTGGGGGAAAACTTCCAAGGGAAAAAAAAAGGCCCCGCGGTTTGGAATCGCGGGACCCTTTTGGAAGCCTGTGGCGGAGAGGGGGGGATTCGAACCCCCGGTAGCATTACTGCTACGACGGTTTAGCAAACCGTTACTTTCGGCCACTCAGCCACCTCTCCGGGAATGAAAATATTTGCGAGCCTTGCGGTAGTGGCATCTCCAAGGAGAATTGAACTCCTGTTACCAGGATGAAAACCTGGTGTCCTAGGCCACTAGACGATGGAGACCCAAAAGACGCGTGGGTTAAGATATCCTCTTGCGTGAGAATTGCAAACAGCCGGGGAAAGAAAGGGGGATTCCGGGGCGGTCCCCTGTGCGGCAGATATATTCCCGCCCGTATGAACTCCACGGTTGCGGCCATTCTTGATTGGTATGCCCGCCAGGCGCGTGCATTGCCCTGGCGGGAGGATCCCCCGGATCCCTACCACGTGTGGCTGTCGGAGGTGATGCTGCAGCAGACGCGGGTTGAGGCGGTGCGGGAGGCGTACGCACGGATTCTTTCGGCGTGCCCCCGTGTGGAGGACTTGGCGGCGCTGCCGGAGGAGTCATTGCTGAAGTTATGGGAGGGCCTCGGGTATTATTCCCGTGCGCGGAATCTCCACCGCGCAGCGAAGCGGATCGCCGAGGCAGGCGCCTTTCCGGCGAGCTGGGAGGGCTGGCGCGCGCTGCCCGGGGTGGGGGACTACACAGCCGGCGCCATTGCGTCCATCGTGCTGGGCGAGGCACGCCCGGCAGTGGACGGCAATGTCCTGCGGGTGCTTTCCCGGTTGTTCGCCCGTGGGACGTCCCGTCCGGATGCCACGGCGCTCTTCGCTTCGTGGATGGAGCCGGGGAACTGCGGGGCCTTCACGCAGGCGTGGATGGAGCTGGGGGAGGTGGTCTGCATTCCCAACGGGCGTCCTCATTGTGCCGAGTGCCCCCTGGCCCCCGGGTGCCAGGCCCATCTGCTGGGGCGGGAACAGGACTTCCCCGCCCCCGCGAAACGCCCTGCACGCCCCGTGGAGAAGTGGACTGTCTTCCGGGTGCAGGATGCCTCCGGACGCATGGCGCTGCGGCGCCGCGGCGAGAACGGCCTGCTTGCGGGAATGTGGGAGTTTCTGACAGCCCCCGGATGCCTTGGCGTCACCCGTGCAAAGGCTTTCCTGGCGGACTTGGGCGTGTCCGCCGGTGTTTTTCTGCGGCGCCTGCCCGACAGCCGGCACCTCTTTACCCACCGGCAGTGGGAGATGCGCAACTACCTGGTGCGGCTGTCCGAAGATTCCGCCACACTGGCGTCTCTGCCTCCGGGGATCCAATGGGCCACGCCTAGGGAGCTGCGGGAACGTTACGCAGTGCCCTCCGCCTTCCGGGGTGTCCTCGCCGGGGAGGTCCCGCCGCGAACCAGGGGGGCGAAGCCATGACAAGCCTTCGGCAAGATCCAGCCGAATCCTTTTTCGCCTGGGCGGGACTGGCGTTGCTGTGCGTGCTGTTCCTGCCCTTCCCCTCCCAGGGGAAGCTCCAGCTCTCCGAACTCTTCGTGCCGGTGCTGCTGTGGCGACTCTGGCAACGCCGCAGCGAGGTGGCCGCACTCTTGCTGGGGGAGTGCCTGGCGGCATTGCTGGCGGGGCTCTGGATGGCGCTTGCAGTGTGCGTGCATATACTTATGGGCGAGGGATCTGCGTGCTTTGACTTCGCTGTGTTCGCCTATATGGCGGCACTCTTTCTCTATTACCGCGTCACGCCTCTGCCGGACGACTCCGCCTGCCTTCGCGCGGGACTGGGCATCCTTTTCGTCGTCTTCCTGGGGTGGATTTTAAGCAAGGCCTGCGCGGATCCGGAGGGCCCCCTGGGGTTCCTGCTCTATCACGACAGGCACTTCGCCCGCTTGGATCCCAATGCCTTGGTGACGCGCTACCAGTTCCTCTTCTCCAATCCGAATCTCCTGGGCGGCGCGTACATCATCCCCGCCCTCCTATGCCTCCCCGCCCTCCAGAAAAGCCTCCGCACGGCAACCCTTCGGAAGTTCCTCCTGCTGGCACTGGCGACGCTGGCCGCCTTGCTGCCGCTTGTGGCCACCGCTTCCAAGATGAGCGTCATGACCTTCGGCGTCCTCCTGGGCGCTTTCGCCCTCTGGCCCCGCCTGGAACCCCTGCGGCCACGGTTGCTGGCGGCCGTCCTCCTCCACGCCTTCGGGCTTCTCTGCCTCGTCACCGTCCTCTTCCAAACCTACCCCGCCTTGCGGACAGCCCCCTGGGTGAACTTCCAGGGACGGGGAAACTACTCCGTGCACCAGGAGATCTACGCGCGCATTTTCCTGGAGGGCGATTTCATTGACAAGCTCTTCGGCCATACTCCCGCCGAACTCCGGCGGCGCTATGCGCCCCTGGGAGATCCGGAGAAGATCCGCGCCATTCTGGAGCCCTACGGCTTCGAGGAGGAGACGCCCCTCTACTCCACCTTCATGGATCCCCACAACGAATACCTGAATCTCCTTTCCTTCTTCGGATTCCCCGCTCTCGCCGCAGTCCTCTTCTTCCTGGGCGGACTCCTTCGGCGCGCCGCAAAGGCCCGCCAGCTGCTTCCCCTGGCTCTCATGCTCTCCGGGGTCTTCTTCGCCTTCTTCTGGGAAGACGCCGCCTCCAAGCGCTTCCTCTGGGCCGCGTTGGGAATCGCCGCCCGCGGAATCGCCATCCCGCCTGCGGGACAGGACGCGCAATCCGTGGGTTGACGCGGTGGAGTCCCGCTTTTTGAGGGGGTAGGCAACCCCCGGTGCGTCCATTATATTTGTGCCTCGTTTTTCCCCCACTTTGTCGTCGATGAAAAGCAAGAAGGACATCTTTACCGCGGCCGTCCTGGGCAGTGATGTGATCCGCGCGGTGGCCGCCACCTTCGAGGACCCCAGGGTCGCCTCCAGCGGGATACAGATCCTGGGATACTCCGCCGTGTCCTCCCGGAAGATCCGCCGCGACGAGCCCCTCGCCCCCGAGATCGTCGCCGAGGAGCTCTCCCAGGCGATGCGGGAGTGCTGGGAGCAGACCGGTAGCGGGGAGGCCCCCTGTGTCCAGAGTCTGATCATCTCCGGAGATTACATCTATACGCGCTCCCTCAAGGCGGAGATCGAGCTGGACGAAGAGCAGCCCGTAAGCTTCCAGGACCACGAGGCCGTGCTCCACCAGGCATCCGTCATTGCCGAAAACACGGACTTCGCCGGCGTCGGCGAGATCATCCTCCCCTGCGCCCTCATGACGAAGGGATTCCGGCTGGACGACGGGCCCCTCCTCTTCAACGCCACAGGCCGCACGGGCGCAAAGCTCTCCAGCGAATCCCTCTATTTCATCGCGGACCGCACGACCATCGAGTGCGTGGCACGCATTGCACAGGACGCGTTGCCTCCGCAGTGCAGTTTCTCGCAGATGGTCTATGCGCCTGTCGCGCTTTACGGCGCGATCTTCCCCCCGACTCAAATTGACGAACCGCAGGGTCTCGTCATTGACCTGGGTGCAGGAATGACCACCTACGCCATCCCCTTCAAGTGGGGATTCCTCAGCTGCGGACAAATCCCCGTCGGCGTGGACCACGCCGCCAACGACCTCTCCATCGCGCTGGGGCTCCGCTTCGAGACGGGGCGCGACATCCTCCGGGGGATGGAGGAGCTCCGGTGCTCTTTGGATGTCAAGCGGGACGGCACAATCCGCCGCCTGAGCATCAAGGAGGGCTCCGAGGGCACCACCTTGGTTTGCGGCTCCGCCGTGGAGATGATCGTCGCCGCGCGCTTTGAGGAGCTCTTCCAGCTGGTGAAGCAACGCCTGGAGGAGGAGGGCGCCAGCGCCTGGCTGGGCAACGAGATCCTCCTTACCGGAGTGGGCGCCACCCTCCCCCAGATCACGATGCTGGCGGAAAAGGTTTTCCCTGGACGGCGCGTCCGCGTGGCGACTCCCTACGGCGTCCGCCCCCTTCCCGGACAGACTCTCAATCCCGCGGACGCGATCCTCCTGGGAGGCCTCCGCACCGGTGCGAAAGAGCATCAGCTGCAGCTCCAGAACCAGGTGAAGGACATGGGCTTCCTGGGAAAGGTGAAGTCCTTCTGGGACTCCCTCCGGGATTGGTAGCACGGCACAAGTCTTTCGCGAGAGGGCGGGAGCCGCAACGCACCCTCCTCCGCGATTCCCCCGAACATGACTGAAATCCCCAAAATCCTCCTCGTGGGCATCGGCACGGCCGGCTCCCGGGCTGCCTTCTACCTTTATCAGCGGGGCGCCCTGGAGAATGGACGGATCCTGGCCGTGGACTCCGACACGGAGCAACTCCAGCGGCTCCATACCCTGGATACCCTCGCCGTCCCGCCGCCCCCCGCACTCCCCGCCGGCGTACAGGCCGCACGGGCCCGTGAGGCCCTGGAGACCGGGCTGGAATCCCGCCTCCAGGACTGCCAGATGCTCATGGTGGTCACCTGCCTGGGGGGCAAAGTCTGCAGTTTTTACGCCCAGGTGGCCTTGGGAATGGCCCGCAGCCGCGGCATCCCCGCGGTCGCCGCAGCCGCCCTTCCACACGCCTTTGACTCCACGGAATGCCAGGAGCGCGCCTCCCAGACTCTGGAGGTGCTTTTCGCACAGCACTTCCATGTCTTGCCGCTGGATTGCGCCCAGATGGGGCCACTCTTCCCCGATCCCTCCCGGGAAAACGCCTACGAGCAGGCCGTCCGCTGGATCGGCGAGACCGCCATCGGATACCTGGCGCTCTTCCTCCAGCCACGCGTCGACGCACGCCGCCGCGGCGATTCCGAGGACCGGAAGCGCATGATGGAGTTCGATGAACTGCCCCGGGGGATCTTCGCCTCTTTGCGTCCGGCGATTCTGAATCAGCAGAATCTGGACGTGCCGACTTGCATTCGCCTTAAGCTCGATATCCCGACTCTGAAGTAACCAGAAAAGAAAACAACACCATGTCCATTGCAGAATCTCTCGAACAACTGGCCGCGCTTTCGCGGAAGTATGGCGCGGATCCCGACTACGTATTCCTGGGCGGCGGAAACACCTCCTTCAAGACCGCGGACGAGCTCTACATCAAGCCTTCCGGCGTCGCCCTGGCCACCATCCGGCCGGAGCAGTTCCTGAAGATGGACCGCAAGGCCCTCCAGCAGGTCTTCACCGTGGCGCCGGCGGTCCCCGCCGAGGCCCGCGAGGAGGTCGTCAAGAATCTCCAGCTGGCCGCCGTCCGCCCCCAGGGCGCCGGACGCCCCTCCGTGGAGGCGCCCGTCCATGAGGTGATCCAGTATCCCTTCATCGTCCACACCCACCCGGCGCTGGTCAATGGACTCACCTGCTCCCGCGACGGCACCCAAGCCGCGAAGAAGCTCTTCCCCAAGGCCCTCTGGCTGGATTACTGCAATCCCGGCAGCACCCTCGCTTTCGTGGTCAAGGAGGCTCTTGACGCCGCGCAGGCCGCCACCGGCGAACAGCCCCGCGTGATCTTCCTCCAGAAGCATGGTGTTTTCATTGGCGGCAATAGCATCCAGGAGGTCGAGGAGACTTATGCACAGGTCATGGACACCCTGAAGGCCGCCTACCAGCAGGCCGGAGTCTCCCTGGAGGAGCCGGAAATGGGCCAGGCCGCCGACCAGGATCTCCTGGAGATCGCCCCCAGGCTCCGTGCGCTTCTGGCCGAGGAAGGCGGACCCCTCCCCGTCGTCCATTGCGTCGGAAACTCCCCCGCCTACGCCGGGCCCCTCACGCCCGACCACGTCGTCTACGCCAAGTCCTTCGCCTTCCGCGGCGAGCCCACGCCCGAGGCCATCGCCGCCTTCCGCCAGGAGCGCGGCTATCTTCCCAAAGTGGTGGAGGTCCCCGGAAAGGCCCTCTTCACCGTG
Source organism: Bacteroidaceae bacterium (assembly GCA_963621575.1). GTDB lineage: Bacteria > Verrucomicrobiota > Lentisphaeria > Oligosphaerales > Oligosphaeraceae > UBA1724. The sequence goes on along the minus strand of CAVFEH010000027.1, from coordinate 2,162 downwards.
GGTGCCACTCTGAATGACGCGGTCTCCTCCGCCATCGCCTTGGCCAACGCCCGGAAGATTGAGGCCCTCGCCGTAGCCTTTGGCGGTGTCTTCTACCTGACGGAGCCCGAATACTCGTTCATCGAGAACTGGGAGGTGGAGTCCTACCGCCGCTCCGTGAATGCCGCCGGAAAGGCCAACCGTCTCCAGAATCGCGTCTGTGTGGTCACCGGAGGCGCCCAGGGCTTCGGCCTGGGCATCGCCCGGCATCTGGCCAAGGAAGGCGGCACCCTGGTGCTGGCCGACATGAACTTCGAGGGCGCAAAGGCCGCCGCCGACGGTCTCAATGCCGCAAACGGCAAGAACCGCGCTTTCGCCGTGGCCGTCAATGTGGCCGACGAGGCCTCCGTGGAGAAGATGGTCGCCGACATCGTCCGCAATGTGGGCGGCATCGACCTCTTCGTCAACAACGCCGGCGTGGTCCGCTCCGGCTCCGTCATGGAGCTGAGTCTGAAGGACTTCTCCTTCGTCACCAACATCAACTATCTGGGATACTTCCTTTGCTGCAAGCACGCCGCCCGTGTGATGTCCCGACAGATGGTCCGCCCCGACAGTCCCTGGACCGACATTGTGCAGGTGAACTCCAAGAGCGGTCTGGAGGGCTCCAACCGCAATGGCGCCTACGCGGGCTCCAAGTTCGGCGGCATAGGACTCACCCAGTCCTTCGCGAAGGAGCTGGTCACCAGCCACATCAAGGTCAACTCCGTCTGCCCCGGGAACTATCTGGACGGCCCTCTCTGGAGCGATCCCGTCCGGGGACTCTTTGTCCAGTACCTCCAGGCCGGAAAGGTCCCAGGCGCCAAAAACGTGGATGATGTCCGCGAGTTCTACATGGCCAAGGTCCCCATGCATCGTGGTTGCCTTCCCGAGGACGTGGGCCGCGCAATCCTTTACTGCGTGGAACAGCAGTACGAGACCGGCCAGGCCATCCCCGTGACCGGTGGCCAGAACATGCTCCACGCGTAAAGCAACCCAGAAGGGGGGAGGCCCTCCCTTCCCCTTCCACGAAGACACGCCTCCTTCCCCCCGGCGGGGAGAGGAGGCGGAACGCTTGCTTTCCCAAAGGGTCCGGGCAACTCCTTGACACGCCCTGCGCGCAAGGCCCCGAATCCACAATCCCCAAGCGCATTCGCGCATGCGCGGATGCGGCGTGGCTTCTCCCGCCTTTCTCCGCCTCCTTTGCTTCCTTTTTCCATGATGTCCCAGAACGGCTCCCAGAAAGAAGACTCCCCCCGCCCTCGCCCCCCAGCCGCCGCGGCGCGTCGGAAGGAACGACACTTCCGGAAGGTGCTGGAGCAGATTCGGCACTGGGGACAGGACTTCCACCGCAGCACCGCGGAAGAGTGGGCCAACTTCGGAACGCACTTCTCCGGGGCCGTCTTCAGTCTCTTCGCCCTGACCTACATGTGCGTCAAGACCGCGGAGACCGGGGATCCCCGGAAGATTGTCTCCGCCGCGGTCTATGGCACGACCCTCCTGGTCCTCTACTCCGCCTCCGCGCTCTATCATCTTGTGCGACGCTGGGAGGTCAAGGGAGTACTCCAGGCCTTCGACCATATCTCCATCTACCTCCTGATCGCAGGCAGCTACACACCCTTCGCGCTGGTGACCCTCAAGGACTCCCCGCTGGGAATCTGGGTGCTTGTGGTCACATGGGTCCTCGCCGCCTTCGGGATCCTGGCCGAGACGGTCATGAAACCCCGGCGGGAATGGCTCACTCTCCTGATCACCCTTGTCATGGGGTGGGAGGCCATCCTCTTCTTCAAACCCCTCTATCGTCTCCTCGACACCCCGGGATTCGTAATGCTCCTGGTGGGAGGGGGGCTCTATACGCTCGGCGTCCCCTTCTACGCCATGGACAGGACACCCTATATGCACACTATCTGGCACGCATTCGTCCTCGCCGCCTCCGTGAGCCATTGGGTCGCCATACAATTCAGCGTGTTCTAAGACACGGCGCCCGCGCCGCAGGCGCGCCACTGGCATCAGGGGAGGGGGGCAAGACCCCCCCCTCCGCTCTTTTTTCCGGATTTTTCCGTCTTTTTCCCGCGCGGGGACTTGAAAGGCCCCTTGGCCGTGCTAAAGTAACCGCCACGCCGCCGGACGACGGCGTTTGATGGAGG
>CAVFEH010000026.1:0-19234 GCA_963621575.1 Bacteroidaceae bacterium | reverse complement strand
GTCCTCCCGGCAGCACCGCAATTTCAAGAACATCCGGAAACGCTGGAAGAAGTCCGGCCATCTGGCAAGGCTGACCAAATACCGCCTGGCCGTTCCGGCGAAAGGTTTCGCCCGGTCGCTTTTCATCCCCTTGTTCAAGGCAATGGGGTTCAAGTCCGGGAAGGGCGCAAGCGCCTCCGACTCCAACGCCTTCGCCAAATATTCCCGCGGGTTCGCCATCTTTGCCTCCGCCTCCGATCCGTACCCCGGCTCCTTCAAGAGCCAGGTGGAGGCCTTCCGCTCCCGGCACATGTCCTCCGGGGAGTCCTTTTCCGCCCAGGAGACTTCCGGAGACGCCGCAAAGCCCCGCGCGGGGTTCTCCATCACGCAGCCCGCGCTCTCCAGTCCCGCCCACGCCGACTGGGAGCAGACCGCCGCGTCCCTGGGGTTCGCCCGCGCTGGCGCCATCATCGCAAGAGACCTCCGGAGATGCCTCCAGGCAAAAAGACCGGACAAGGAGACCATCACCCAATGACAAACGCATCCATCCCCATTCTGACGTTCCTGCTGGACTACCTGGAAGGGCTCCCCGGCCTGGGAAAATTGGCGGAGGCGCAGCAGATCCGCGCCTCTTCCGACCAGAACGACCCGCCCATGAGGGACGCCGCCGTCATTGTGGACGTCCAGGACATGGGCGGCCACCTTGGCCTCCCCTGCCGCGTTCTGGTTGACGTCCAGGCGCAGGTGGAGGTCCGCACATCTCTTGCCGCCGACCCCGGCCTGGAAAACTTCCGGCGGCTTTGCGCCGCCGTGGGATCCGGCCTTGCGGCTCTCCAGGAGGACCTGCTGGCGACGGTGGAGAACTGGGACGTGCGTTTCGTCTCCTCCCCCGTGGAGTCCTCCCTCTCCCAGGATGCGCTCTACCGTTTCCAGTCTTTTACCGTGACGTTTCTTCTGCAATCCAAGTAACCACCCCAACCAGGAGCTGCCACAATGTCCAAGTATCTCGTCGGAACCATCAAGATAGACGGCCTTTCCACCGGCCTCATTTTCCAGGACGCCTCCATCGCCCTGGAGGCGGACACCGCCGAAGTGAAAGACGAAAACGGGAACGTCGCCTACGTCCAGCACTACAACCACCGCTGCACCATCTCCGCCAACGCGGTGTGCCCAAAGGGCGAAGGGCAGCCCTGCATTGGCGCCACCGTCTCCATCAAGGGCGTGACCCTCCCCACCCCCGCCGCCGACGGCTCCATGACTTCCCCCACCCTCAACCTTGACGCCTCCGCCACCGGCTCCGCCGTGGACTTCCTGGTCACGTCCTCCACCCTCCAGAGCTCAAACTCCGACGTGGACAAGTACAGCCTCACACTGACCCGCTACCTGGAGAACTCCCTGGGCGCCATCAAGACCGCCAACGCATAGCCCGTGGACAACACCCCCGCCTCCATCGAGATCCCCTCTCTCCACACTCCGGAGATGATCCGCGAGGAGATGGAGGCGATGCTGGACGAAAGCCCGGAACGCCCCCGCCTGACAATGGGGGCGCTTCTCCGCCTGTGGCTGGCCGGGTCCCCGTTCATCTATGGCGGCGACATTTCAGAGGACGACCTATGCGTGGCCCAGGGGATCCTGGGGGGGGGCTGGCCTGCCTTCGAGATCGTCCTGGAACTGTCATGTGCCTTGCGTGCGCTGGAAATCATCCAGCGCACGCAAGGGGACGGCGCTTCCGCCAGCTACGCGGGAATCTGCCCGGAATGGGCCTGCGACATCTATGCCGCCGCCTGCCAGGTCTCCCCTTCCATGTCATGGGAGGCATTTCTGCACAGGCTTCCGCTTGCGCTTCTGTTCCACCTTGTGGCGGCGTCAGTCCGCCAAAATGGAGGAAGGACCGCCCGCCCCGCGGACTGGACGGCCGCATTGAAAGGGCTTACAGGTTTTTACACCTCAAATACTGCACGGCAACCAGGACAATGATGACACACGTGGAATATATCAACGGTTTCATTGTAAATTTATACGCGTATTCATCTTCCGGGTTTTCCATGTGGTAATAAAAAATCAAGGCATCTATCGCAACAAACATAAGAATAATAATCCACAACATCTTCCAAGCCTCCGGTCATGAGTGATCAGACATTGAAAATAAAGCTCGAAGGAGACGCGACTGGGCTCCAGGATGCAACACAGAAGGCTTCTTCCGCCGTGAAGAATCTCGACAAGACTGTCGAGAAGAGCTCAAACAGTCTTAACAGTAATATAAAAAAGGCCGGTGATCTTGCCAAGAATGTCGCAGGGAAAATCAAAGGCGCCGCAAGAAGCACCGCGCACTCAATAGACGAGCTTGCAGACGCCGTAAAAAAAGGCACGGCGCAGTCCACGTCCGAGGTCAAGAAGGGCTCGGAAGCCGTCGACAAAGATCTCAAGAAGACAAACGACAAACTCAAAGACACAAAAAAAATATTTACAGAGCTTGGCAAATATGCCGCCAACGGGATAAAACAACTGTATGGCCATCTCCTGAACATCGGCGAGGCCTCCAGGCAGCTTGGAACTACCGCGGAAGAGTTTCAGAAGCTCCAGAAGACGGCGAAGGACTCCGGCGACGAGCTGGCGGATGTTGAGGCCATTTTCAAGAACATCCAGAAGACGGCAAAAAAAGCAATATCCGGCGATTCCGGCGCCATTGCGCAGCTGGCAGCCGTCGGTGTCACTGTGGACATGTTGAAGGGCAAGCGCCCCGAACAAGTCTTCTCCTTGGTGGCGTCCGCCATCACTTCCATGGGGTCTTCCGCCTCCGACCAGGCAAGCAAGATCAACCTCTGCGGAGAAAGCATCACGAAGCTGAACGACGGCCTCCAGGCGTATGTGGACATGTCCGGGAAGGGACTCTTCACAGACGAGTCCGTGAAGGCGGCCGAACAGCTTTCCGCCAGCATTGGCGAGTTGAAGGGAGCCCTGGTAGACATTGCGAACAATCTAGGTTTTAGTGATTTTCTACAAGGGTTTACGAGTCGGCTAAAGGAATGCGCCGAGGAAATCAAGGCATTGAATGAAATGCCGAAAATCCAGGGGAAGACCTGGAACGAGGTGAAGGTAAGCGAGGAAAACAAGCGGAAGGCGGAGGAATACGATAGGGAATGGCGGCTACGCCGAGCGGAAGAATTAAATACATTTTGTAATGCCCCCCTTTAACAGGGGGCCGCATTACGAGACCCGGCCTCGACGGTTGCTCAGAAAATTAAGGGAGTCTTCATTTTCTTTTCAATGATTTTGCTTGCCCTTGTGTTGGTCGGGGCGTCTCCGTTAAGGAAACGTGTTTCGTACTCCACGGGAGTGCAGTTCGCTATGGATGAATGCGGGAAGACGTTGTTGTAGTCATACATCCAGCGGTCCAAGGCGCTCTGGACGTCAGCAATGGTCTTGAACTCGCGAGTCCATAGCAGGTCTTCCTTGATTGTCCGAATGACGCGTTCTGTGTCGGCGTCGCCTTTGGGGTTGTTGTAGCTGGTGCGGATGTGGTCCAGCCCCAGAGACTTCAGAAAAGCGTGGAACGCCTTTGAGGTCGGCTGGCAGCCGTTGTCGCTGACGATTCCAGGCAGGGGATCGTAGTAGTCTTCCTGTCGTATCCCATTCGGGTACTGAAGGTTAACAGCTATGTTCAAGGCACTGATCCATTCTGCCGAGCTGCTTCTGTTGGCCGCCAGTAGGGCTAGAAGTTTCTTGGAGGCCCAGTCAAGCACGACATGAATGTAGCACCAACCTTCCGAAAGTGTCCAGATCTTGGTCATGTCGGTGCCCCAGATCGTGTTCGGTATGTCGGTGACAGGCTTTGGACGGGTATCGTTGCGACAGGCACGAAGTCGTTTGCGCCGTGGCACTTGAAGTCCGTTGTTCTTCATCAGCAACTCCACTCCCTTGTGGTTGATTCGAGGATTCACGTATTTCTTTAGGTACGCTGTGATCCTGCGGTATCCCCAGGCAGGGTGCACGGCCTTGAGCTTCTCGACCTCCGGAAGTAAATCCTGGTAGAATTTGCTTTGTTTCCGCCTGCGCCGCCTCACCATTCGTTTTTTTTAGCTCCATGTGGAGCTCGCCTACAGTCTGCTTCAGGCGGGCGATTTCCGCAGCCTGGTTCTTTTCCGTCCGATCCATGCCACCTCTGGCGAAGATCTTTGCACCATTTTCAAGCAGAAGGCTACGCCAAGCGTAGTATTGCCCCTGCGTGATCCCATGCTCGTTGCATAGTTCGCTGATCTTGACATTCGGATTAGCACCGAGCATCACGATCTTGAACTTTTCCTGGGGTGTCCATTGTTTCCTGCTGTTCATGAGGTCTCCTTGTAGGTTGGCTGGAAAACCTCCTTAATTTACTGATTGCCTTAACGGGGGTCGGTATACGTGTTTTCTGAGAGGTTTGTGCCTCTCAAGTGTCTTTCGAATTCTTCTATCATAGTGAAAGACCTCCTTTCACTATGATATTATACCGTGTTCCTTTTACAGCCCTTTGACCAGCGGGAGCACTTCCTCTATCCGCTGGACGATGCGGTGCTGCTCTGCGATGGGGGGAATTGGCACAAAGAGAGCGGTCATCGTTTCTGTGCCGACCCTTGGCATTTTAACACCATAGGTGATGCTATTGATAAGATTGTCAACATAAGGGGAACGCAGATAATTTACGATGTACCCTGAAACGATTCCACCGTACATCTGGAACGGAACAATTTCCGGCGTACAGATTCCGCATTCTGGAGCAACAAGGATTTTCAAGAGGTATGGACGAAGTTTGCTGTAGAGAATATCACCTTTTGAAAAGACGGTTTTGTCGCCTATAGCTTTTCGCTCACCGACTGTTTTGCGCACAATCAGTCTGCCACCTTTTTCAATATCCTCCAGATCAAGCCCCCATATATCAGAATCAGCATTTGCAGCATTTACTTTTTGCTTGGCTTCTGCATAAGAAGAGATACTTCCGAGCCGTGCCCAGCGCCAGTTTTCCGGTATTTCAAAGGGCAGTTCATCGTCGATGCAGCGCTCCACACCGTCCAACTTCTCATAATGGGAATTATGGGGTGGTTCCATCCAGTCAGCTCCTGGAAGATCTTCAGAAGTGTGATTTGAGGCGGGAGGGGGCGTAATGGCGTTTTTTCTCTCTTTCCTCCTCCTTTTTTTGTATTGCTGACGTGGGGGAAAAGCGTGCCCGTGAACGTCCGGATTTTTTTGTCACTGAAAACGCCCCTGGTCCTTGGGGCGTCCGTCATCACGCATCCGGGATGCGCGGGTTTACCGCCGCGGAAGGGCGCCGCAGGCGCCGAAGGAAGCCCCACCCTCTTTCTTGCTTTCTTGCCTGTGTCCCAGGCACAGCTGGGACACCAGCAGGGATCCCATGATGAGGATGGTTCCGGTGATGGTCCAGGGGTTCATGTGTTCTCCGGCGAGGAGTGTCGCCATGAGGCAGGCGAGGACGGGTTTGAGCATGAAGGACATGCTGGCCAGGTATGCGGAGATGTATTTCATGGATCCGTAGTAGAGGCAGTATCCCAGCGCGGTTCCTCCGAGGACGAGGAGGGTGAAGGGCGTCCAGGCTGCGGCGCAGCTTGTCCAGGAGGCGGGTTCGCTGAAGGCGATGGCGAGGGGCAGGACAAGGATGCTTCCGAAGAGGGAGGTGAATGCCATGAGGAGTCCGGGGCCGTAGTCCGCGACGACGCGCCGGGTGATGCAGACGCTGCATGCGAATCCCATTGCGGAGGCCCACATCAGGAGGAGTGACCAGAGGGAGTCCATGCTGGGCGCGCCGTTTTCGAAGAAGAAGCACCCGATGCCGCAGAGCCCCACGGCCACGGAGAGCCATTTCCGGAGGGTCCATTCCTCTCCATTGATGAATCGTGCGAAGAAGATGGTGAAGAGCGCGTTGGAGCTGAAGACCACGGCGGCGGAGGAGGCGTTCTCGAAGCGCGCCACGCCGAATTGGTAGAAGCTCATGGCGATGGTGATTCCGATGACGGCGTTGAGGAGGAAGATCCCCAGGTCCCTCCTGGTCAGGCGTTTTCCGCTGCGGTGGAAGGGTGGATAGAAGAGGGCCAGGAGGATGAGTCCGGCGATGAAGAACCGCTGGAAGCAGAGGAGGAATCCGCCGATGGGCGCCGCGCCGGCGTCGGCCAGGGCGCGGGCGAGCCACTTGCAGTTGAGCTCGATGGTGCTGAAGACGACAATGGCCAGGACGCTGAGGGTCGTGCCCAGGGCGGTTTTGCGGGTGGAAGTCATGGTGGAGAAGGCGGAAGTCAACCCGCGAATGCGGGCGGGCCCGGAAAGGAACGGGGAATGGGGCTTGGTTGGATTTTCCCGGAGTCGTCCGGGAGGTGGGGGAGTGTGGGGGAGTGTGTGGGGGTCTCCTAGTTTCCGGTTCCCAGGAGGATGCGGAAGAGTTCGGTGAGCTTGCCTGGCGGGAGGAAGAGGAGTGCGGCGGCGATTGCGGTGAGGATGGTGATATATCTTCGGAAGGCCTGGTTTGTGAGCTTCCGGGAGAGGAGGATGCCGGCGAGGGCCCCCAGGAGGAGCGCGGGGACGAGTTTGAGGTTGAAGAGCAGGCTCTCGGCGTTGATCATTCCGCGGGCGGCCATGAAGGGGACTTTGATCCAGTTGAGGACGAGGAAGAACCACGCGTTCGTGCCGATGAATTCATCCTTTGGGAGCCCCATGGCGAGGAGGTAGATGAGCGCCACGGGGCCGGCGGCGTTCGCGAGCATGGTGGTGACTCCGGTGAGCAGTCCGAAGAAGAGCGCCATGAGCCAGACGCGCCAGGGGTGCCCGCAGCCCTCGGCGACCATTTCCCGGAGGGCGCCTTTGCATTGGTTCAGGAGCAGGAGCACCAGGATGATGACGGCGGTGGCATACCGGATGGCCAGGTCGTCCATCCAGGGGAATCCCAGGAGCCACCACCCCAGGATGATTCCGCCGATGGAGATGGGGAGGAGTCGCCGGAGGAGCTTCAGGTTGCAGCTGCGGCGGAAGTACGCGGCGCCGATGGCGTCGCCGGTGACAAGGAGCGGCAGGAGCGCGCCGGTGGCGGTCCGTGCGGGCAGGACGCTGGCGAGCATGGGGACTGCCAGGGAGCCCAGACCGGGGATGCCGCTTTTGGCCATGCCCACGACGAAGCCGCAGAGGATGGCGAGGAGCCAGCCGGATGGATTGAGGGAATACATGTATGGAGATGAAAAACGGGTATGGGGAAAGGGTGCCGGGCGCGCCTTGCGGCGGCCCTTCTTCCGCCGCAGACGACCCGGAAAACCGCCGGCGGCGCCAAAGTGCGCCGCGGAGTGGCGCCGTAGCCGCCAGCGCGTTACATTAGGTCGTTTGCGTGGGACGGCGGCGGGCCGTCGGCGCCGGGCCATGAAATCGTGGATTTGCGGGGCGAACCCACAATATATCTGTCATGAATTGTCCTCTTTCCCTGCATAAAATGCGAATTTGGCTGGTGTGCGTGGTGATGTGCGCGGCGTTTGCGCTGTACGGCACCACCCTGCAGGTGTCGCTGGTTTTTCTCCAGGGGGGGAGCCTGGAGGCCACGTTGGAGTTGCAGGTGTCCGAGGAGGCGGTGTCGGTGCTGCGGGCCCTGGGGGATGGCGTCGGTGACGCCTCCGGGGACTTCCTGACGCCTTCCGAGTCGGCTTTGACGAAGGCGGTGTCGGCGCTTTCCGGCGTGGAGTTGAAGGAGTGCCGGGTGTATGGCCAGGGGAAGGTGACGCGCCATCGCATCGTGCTCTTTGCCAAGGATGCCCGGGAGCTGCTTTCCAGCGGCCTGGTGGGAAAGGCGCTGCTTTCTTCGCCCGCGAAGGACCCCTCCCTGCATCTCCTGGAAATCCCGCTGCCGCTCCCCGGGCAGTGGACGCCCCGTCGCGCCCGCGCGGCACGGCTTCTCCTGGAAGCCCTGGGCGGATTGGATGTGCGGCTCCTGCTTCAGACGCCAAATCCCCTCCTGGAGACCACCGGCATTCGCGACGCCCCCGGAAAATGCCACTGGGTTCTGGATTCCACACAGTGGTTCCAGGAAAAACTCCCGGAAATCCAGGCGTCCTGGCGGGACTGAGCCGGCCAGGGGCGCCGCCGCCGCAATCCTCCCAATAGGCGCCCCCGGCCCGGTGCCCCTGCTGGATTTCCTCCGCATAGGGTGAAGTCGATGCCGGACTCGTTCCTCGCGCGCAAGCGCAAAAAAAAACCATTCTTCTGTTTTCCATGTTTTCCCGTTTCCAGTCTAGTCTGGCGTCTGCGCTGCGTCGTCTTTCGGGCGAGGCGGTGCCGATGTTCTATGTGCACTGCGGGGCGGACTACGGGATGGCGGGGTTGTTTGACGAGGCGCCGAGGGAGTTCTTGCTGTCGGAGCTGTCCGGTGAGGACGGCGGGTTGAATTTGGACGGCGAGGAGCCCCGTCTGCTGTTGGGCGTTGTCCATGGTGTGCCGGTGGCCGTGGCGTCGGGAGTCCGTCGCGTGGCGGAGGGCCGCGGGCATTTGCCGGCCCTCTTCCCGACGGCGTTGGCGGCGCGCTGGGGGGTGCGGAACCACCTCTTTCTGGATACGGCGGCCAGTCTTTCGCCGGAGTTCAAGGCGGGGAAGTGGGGGATCCTGTCGGATTTCGTGAGCCACTTCGCTTTTTCGCCCCTGGAGGGCCTCCAGGGACTGCTGGCGCATCCCTGGCCGGATCTCTCCGAGGCCCTGGACCAGGTGCAGAACTCCGAGTTGGTGAATGCCCTGGCGGAGTTCGGGGATCCGCCGCGCTTCTGCACGGTGCATGGCGTGCCGGGCTTCCAGCTTCCCACGGAGGCGGAGGCGCAGCGCATCCGGGCGGATGGCGGCGATTTCCTGTGCCACGACCTGGTGCTCCATGTGGCGCTCTCGCACGCCTTCGGGTGCCGGGTCTCCGCGCTGGTGCTGGCGGGGGTGCAATTGCTGCCGGGACGCCGGAGCCGCTTCTGTCGTGAGGACCTCCTGGAGACCGGGAAATTCTGCTCGAAGGCGTTGCGGCAGGGACTGCGGAAGGCGGTCCGGGAGATGGCGGACGCCGTGGACGGCTATGGCGAGAATGTCCTTCCCGAGACGGACGCCGACGAGCTTCTGCGGGAGAGCATCCGCAGGAGCGCCACCCGTTCCTCGCCCCTGAAGGCCTTCCTGAAGCGCCCCGAATAGGCCACCCCTCCTCTTTTTCATGAATTCGAACGAGAAGATGACTGCGAACCAAGTCCATTCCTGGCTTTCCGCGCTGCTGCTGCTGGCGTTCCTGGCGGTGCCCTGCGTGTCGCGTGGGGCGACGGAGGGCGACCCCGCCCGTCGCTTGTGGATGCGTGGCTACGAGGCCATGACCCAGGCCGACCAGGCCTACGGGAACAAGGCGGAGCTCACGGCGCTGCGGGGGTACGAGAAGGCGCTGGAGGTCTTTCTGGAGGTCCAGAACCGCTATCCCGACTGGAATGCGTCCCTGCTGCGCTACCGCGTGGATTACTGCCGGAAGCGTGTGGAGGAGATCAAGGAGGCCAACCGCCAGAATCTGGAGTATCTGACCCGTGAGGAGCTCTTCCGGCGGGTGCGGGACGCCGAGTCCGAGAGCCGCGTTGGGAAGGAGCGGATCCAGGCGCTGGAGAAGACTCTGGAGAAGGAGCGGCAGTCCCTGGAGCGGGCCCGTGGCGAGGCCGCCCAGATGGCCACCGCCGAGGAGAATCTGAAGATCCTGCGGAAGGACCGCGAGACCCTCCTGGCGCAGGTCCGCACCCTCTCCGCGCAGTTGGAGGACGCCAGGGCGCGCCTCCAGCAGTCCGCCGCGCCGGATCCCCGTCTGGCGCGCTTGGAAGAGCTCGCCGGGCAGCAGCGCCGTTCCCAGGAGGAGTTGACCCGCGTGGGCCGGCTTCTGGAACAGACGGCGGCCGCCCGGGACGAGCTGCTGGCGCAGGCGCAGCGGGATGCGCAGTGGCGTCGCGAGGCGGAGTCCCGGGAACAGGAGTTGCGGCGCGTGGCGGAGAGCGCCCGTCGGCAGCAGGAGTCCACGGAGCTGGAGTTGCGGAAGGCCCAGGCCAGCCTGGAGTCCCTGGAGAACGCCAATCGCGAGCTTTCCAGGAATCGCCAAGAGAGCGCCCAGGGCGCCCAGAGGGAGCTGGAGGAGGCGCGGAGCCAGTTGCGCGCCCGCGAGGACCAATTGCAGTCCGCCCAGATGGAGCTTCTTTCCGCCCAGCGGCGGTTGCGGCAGGCGGAGGACTCCGCGACCCGTCTCGGGGAGGAGCTCTCCCAGGAGCGCATCCGTTCCCGCACCAGCGCCGACGCCGTCTCCGACCAGCTGAAGTCCGTGGGCCGTCTCCAGGAGGAGCGCGCGGAGCTGGCGGACCAGGTGGCGCGCCAGAAGAGCGCCCTGGCGGCCAGCCAGGAGTTGTTGTCGGGCCTGGAGGCCTCCAGCCGCCAGCGCGAGGAGGAACTGGTGGCGGCGAAGGATCGCATCGGGGAGTTGGAGAGGGCGCTTTCCGGGGCGCGGGAGGAGTGCGCCCAGGCGAAGGAGTCCCTCCGGCAGATCCAGGAGGCCTCTTCCGCCGCCGCCGGCATTCTGGCCAATGCCCGGGAGACCCAGCGGGAGTCCGAGGAGCTCCGCCGCCGCCAGCAGGGCCAGGAGGCGGAGCTGGCCGGCCTCCGGGAGAAGCTGGACCAGTCCGAGACCGCTCGCGCGCGCCTGGAGGAGCAGCTGGCCCGTCTGGGTGACGAGGCCCGCGCCCAGGATTCCGCCGTCTGGCAGGAGCGTCTGCAAGAGCTCCAGAAGGCCCTGGAGGATTCCCAGGGGCGCCAGGCGGATCTGGAGGCCGCGCTGGTGCGGCGCAGCCAGGAACAGCGCAGCTGGGAGCGGGAAGTGGAGGACCTCCGGAAACAGCTTGCCGACGCCCGGGAAAATGCTCCCGTGGCCCCTGTCGTTGCCGGCAACTCCCCTTCCGCGGCTCCCGTGGTCTCTGCGGAGGCTTCCGCCGGAGTGCGTCCCGAGTCGGGCGTGGGGGAGGGCGGCGTCTCCACTTCCGACCAGGTTTTGCTTCGTGGCTTCCTGCGCCAGGCGCTGGAGGCGGAGCAGCAGGACAGGCGGGAGGCCGCCCGCTGGAATTACCAGCAGGCGCTGCGGCTCCAGCCCGACTATTTCCTGGCCCTCAAGCGGCTGGGCCTCATGGCATCCGCCGAGGGCAATGACGCCGAGGCCGCCGGATTCCTCTCCGCCGCCCTTCGAAAGGACCCCGACGACGGCGAGGCGCTCCTGGCGCTTGGCTTCGCGCAGCTGCAGCTCAAGCAGCCCGAGTGGTCCCTGGCCACTCTCGCCCGCGCCTCGGCGCTGGCCCCCCGGGAGCCCCGCACAGCGCGGCTCTTCGGCGAGGCATTGGCCTCCATGGGATGGCGGGAGGCCGCCGCCATCCAGCTGAAGAAGGCCTTCGGGCTGGAGGAGAAGGACGGCGAGGCCGCCTTCAATCTGGCAATGCTCCAGCTCACCCGCGCCTCCGAACTCCAGCTGGAGGCCCGGAAGGATCTCCCGAACCGACAGGCCCTGGAACATCTGGCCGGACAGATCCGGAAGGACGGCCTCCAGTGGTACAAAAAGGCCGTCGCCCTCGGCATCCAGGAAGACCCGCAATTGGAAAAGGCGCTTTCCCGTCCGGAGACCGGGAAGTAGCCGCCCGGCGTCTGGACAACGAACCAGAGGCAGTTCTCCAAAGGCCGGCCAGGAACAGGGCGGCTGGAGGGAGCTGCCGAATTTTTCCCTTTCCTCATTTTTTCCCCCTTCCCCGCTCATGGACCATTTGGAATTTCGTGCTTTTGCCGCGCTTTTTGCGCTCTTTTTGTCTTGCGGGGTGTTGTGTTCCCAGGAGTTCGGTGGCGCCCGCGGGACGTTCCTGGAGATTGCGAAGCGCTACGAGGTGGCGGAGCAGTGTCCGGCGCCCGGGTGGGCCCGCCGGAAGGACAAGCCGCTCTTCCAGATTGCCTGGCTGTCGGACATGCACATCACCTCTCCCGAAAAGCGGGAGTATCACCGGGCGCTCCTGCAGCAGATCCGTGAGGACCTGAAGCCGGTTGCGGTGCTTTTCTCGGGTGACAACTGGGGCATGGGCGAGGACGGCGCGGAGCGCAGCCGGGGCTTCCGGCAGTTCTTGGACCAGTGCCTGGGAACGGAGGGCGGGAAGGACCGTGTGGAGGCCATTGCCATTCCCGGCGACAATTGGCCCCTGGAGACCGCCTTCGCCAGCCGCCAGTTCGCCTTCACCCTGGGCGGCTTCCGCTTTGTCGCCTTCGCTCCCGACCGCGGGGGAAAGGCAAACGGCTGCACCCTGCATGCCCAGGAGAGCCTCCAGTGGCTCGAGGAGGAGCTGGAGCGCGCGGGCACCGCAGGGCAGCCCGTGATCTACATCCAGCACGAACCCCTCCTGCCGCCCGCCACCCTGGATGCCCCGGAGATCTCCATGATGCTGGACAAGTCCCCGCAGGCCTTCCTGGCCCTGGGCGGACACTTCCACCTGGACCTGGAGTTCACCAAGGGGCATTGGCGGCAGTGGATCTGCCCCTCTTCCGGACACAGCCACCGACCCGGCTTCCGGCTCCTAAGCTTCTATCCCGACTGCGTGGTCTCGCAGGCCTGGGAGGAATCCGCCGCCCCGGAGGACAAGGGCAGGTACCGCCCCGTCCCGAAGTATCTCCGTGCGCCCATTCCCGTCCGTTTCCGGAGCGGCCTCCACGCCGTGGAGACATGCGATGCGGTGGACGTCTCCCGCCGGGAAGGCAACCCCTATCAGGAGGATCCGGATTTGGATGCGGAGGTGGAGCAGGTGACCGGCGCCATGGTGGACTACGCCCTCCGGTACGCGGTCCAGCAGTCCCGCAGGAAGAAGTAGCGACTCACGCAAATGGCAATCAGGCTCTGGAATCTCGAGGAGGCCGCCGCCTTCCTGAATGTGGAGACCGGGGAGTTGCGCGCCCTCGTCACCTCCGGCGAAATCCCCTGCGTCCCCCAGGGCGACCGCATGATGTTCGATCCCGAGGAGGTGGACACCTGGTACACCACCCGGATGGTCCGGCGCCTCCCCGTGCATCATCGGGAAAATCCCCGCCAGGCGCCGCCGCCGGAGTTCCTCCTGGAGGGATATTGCCGCCTGGAGCTCATGGAGCCCGCCCTGGAGGGGAAGACCAAGCCCGCCGTCCTTCGGGAATTGACCGCGCTGGCCGAGCGCGCAGGGCTCCTCTACGATCCCCGGGAGTTCCTGGAGGGACTCCGACGCCGCGAGGAGGCCGGCTCCACCGCCATGGCCGAGGGCATCGCGCTGGTGCACCCCATCTCCCGTGACGAATACACCTGCGTGGAGCCCTTCCTGGCCATCGCGCACACCCGCGTCCCCATCCATTTCGGCGAGGAGAACGGCACGCCCACGGACCTCTTCTTCCTGATCTGCTCCCTCAACCCCCGGGAACACCTCGAAATCCTGGGAAAGCTCTGCCGGCTGGCCGCGGAAGGACCCTTCCTTCAGCAACTCCGGGAGGCCACAACCCCCGGGGAGATGCTCCAGGCAGTCCACGGGAAATGACCGGCAACGCGGAAAAGCTGTCGTGTTGTGTCCGAAAATGTCCATGTTTGGGCAAGAGGGTTTAGCCGGAGCGGGTTATAGTACCCATTCCACCCGCCCTGCGGCGAAAGTCGCCGTTTTCCAGGGAATCGGGATGCACTTGTGAATTTTGTTTTTGTGGAGTTCTGAAGTTTTATGGACGAGCGTATGCGGGACGAGGGGTTGGAGAAAGCGGAGGCTTCCGCAGGGGCCGCCGCGGAGGCTGTGGAGCAGCCGGAGGCGGTTTCCGGGGAGCCTGTGCTGGAGCCTGGCGCGGGGTTTGCGGGCTTTGGCCTGTGCGGGGAATTGATGGCGGGCATCCGCGAGGCGGGCTTCTGCGAGCCCACTCCGATTCAGAAATCGGCGATTCCGGAGGCCCTGAAGGGCCGGGATCTGCTGGGGCAGGCGTTGACGGGCACGGGCAAGACCACCGCCTTCGGCCTGCCCTCCATGGAGCGGATCAAGGACCTGGAGGGCCTCCAGATGCTGGTGCTGACCCCCACCCGCGAGCTGGCCGCGCAGATCTCCAGCGAGCTCTACCGCCTGGGGCACTTCACCGGCCTGAAACCCGCCGCCTTCACGGGCGGGCAGTCCTATCGCCGCCAGGAGGAGCTCCTGGCCCGCGGCGTGAATATCCTGGTGGCCACTCCCGGGCGCCTCATCGACCTCATGGAATCCGGGCACTTCGAGGGCGTGAATCCTGCCGTCATCGTGGTGGACGAGGCAGACGAGATGCTGGACATGGGCTTCATCGACGACGTGAAGCGGATCTTCCGGCAGTTCCCCGGCCCCCATCAGACCATGCTCTTCTCCGCCACCATGCCCAAGCAGGTGGAGGCCCTGGCCCGCGACATCCTCCACGACCCCGTCATGCTGGAGACCGAGACTCCGCAGGGCGCCAACAACGACATCGAACAGCACTACTTCATCATCGAGGAGTACGAGCGCACCAACGCCGTGGTGCGTCTCATCGAGTCCGAGGATGTCACCAAGGCCATCATCTTCTGCCGCACGCGGGAGGAGACGGACTCCCTGAACATCCTGCTGGGCGGCCGTGGCTACAACGTGAATTGCCTTCACGGCGACATGGAGCAGGCGGCCCGCGGACGCGTCATGGCGGCCTTCCGCCGGGGGGATTTCGATATCCTGGTGGCCACCGACGTGGCAGCCCGCGGCATCGACGTGGACAATGTCTCCCACGTCTTCAACTACCACCTTCCTTTCGACAGCCGCGCCTATGTGCACCGCATCGGCCGCACGGGCCGCGCGGGCAAGACGGGCAAGGCGATCACGCTGGTGACGCCGCGGGAGCTGCGCCAGCTGGAGGGCATCCGCCGTTCTGTGGGCGCCAAGCTCTTCCTGGGGCAGATCCCCACCCGCGACCAGGTGAATGCCCAGCGTCTGGAGCGTCTGCTGGCGTCTCTTTTCGCCGCCAATCTGGACGTGAAGCTCTTCGGGAAGATCCGGGAGATGATCGCCAGCCAGGACCAGGATCCCGCGGTCCTCTTCACGAAGATGGTCTCGCGCCAGCTGGCCCTCACCGCCGACCAGGGGCCCGAGCACATCGGCGTTTCCCCCGAGAAGCTGGAGAAGCTCACCGCCCGGGCCTACCGCAACCGCAGCCGCTTCGCACAGCGCGCGCTCTTCCAGGAGGAGCGCGAGGGCCGCGAGGGCGGCGGGGAGTCCCGTCCGTCCCGCAAGCGGAAGGAGGGCGGCTTCCACAAGAAGGGCCGCGAGGGCGCCCGCGAAGACCGCGGGGACGAGGGATTCTCCGAGCGTCCCGCGAAGAAGCGCCGCTACGACGAGCGTGGATCTTTCGGCGCCGGCCAGGACCGCCCGAAGCGCCGTCACGAGGACTATGGATCCGGCGGGGACAAGGACCGCGTCCAGAAGCGCGGGAAGCGGGAGAGGGAGGAGGCCCGTGGCGAGCGTCCCGCCGTGGCGAAGCCGGTGCTGTTGAATCCGGACGGCACCCCCAAGCTGAACCGCAAGCAGCGCCGCGCGCTGAAGTTCGGCAATCCGCTGCCGGAAAAGTAGGCGGGGCATTTTCCATGGCGTCGCCGGGCGGCATTCTGGATCGTCGGAGTTGGAAGCCGGGGGAGCTTTGCGCACTCCTGGCGCCCTTCGGGGCCACCCTCCGGCTGCCCGGTGGCATGGCGCGCGGACGGGTGGAGTCTCTTCCGACGCTCTCCGGGGCCTGCGGGGATTCCCGGGAGGCGCGTCCCGGGGCGCTCTTCTGCGCCATCAAGGGCGCCGTGGCGGACGGCAACGACTTCGTGCCCCAGGCGCTGGCCAAGGGCGCGGCGGCGGTGCTCTCCGATCGTCCGGGGCTGTCGTGTACTGTGCCTGTCATCGCCATTCGTCCCGGCACGGGATATGCGGCGGTGGCGCGGATTGCGGAGGCCTTCGCGGATTGTCCCGCGGGGGCGCTGCGGCTGGTGGGCATCACGGGCACCGCCGGAAAGACCACCACCGCCTTTCTGCTGCGGGAGATCCTCCGGGCCGCAGGGGAGCCCGTGGGCATGATCGGCACCGTGGTCTATGATGTCGGCGGGGGGCGGGAGTTGCCCGCCGACCGCACCACTCCCACGCCCTTCCTCCTCCAGGAGCTCTTCCTCCAGATGCGCGGCAACGGCGTGCGCACCGTGGTCATGGAGTGCTCCAGCGCCGCTCTCCATCAGGAGCGCACGGGCACCACCCGCTTCGCCGCCGGCGCCTTCACGAATTTCTCCCGGGACCATCTGGACTACCACGGCACCATGGAGGAGTACTGGAAGGCGAAGATCATCCTTTTCCACAAGCTCCTCCTTCCCGGCGCCCCCGCAGTCCTGAATCTGGACGACCCGGCGGTGGCCTCGCTGGCGCAGGAGCTGGAGGCGCTCCCCCCGGGGCGGCGTCCCCGGGTCCTGGGCTTCCGCCAGAATTCCGGGCCGCAGTGGAAGTGCCCCCTCCCGGGCGCCTTCAACCGCCAGAATGCCCGCTGCGCCGGACTGCTGGCCCGTGGACTGGACGTGCCCGAGGCGGTCATCCGGGACACGCTCGCGCAGACCCGGGGCGCGCCGGGGCGCCTTCAGCGTTTTGTCTGCCCCAACGGCGCCGTGGCCTTCGTGGACTACGCGCATACGCCCGAGGAGATCCGCTGCGCCCTCCAGGCGCTGCGGCCGGAGTGCCCCGGTCGGCTGGGGATCCTCTTCGGCTGCGGAGGCGACCGCGACCGCGGAAAACGCCCCATGATGGCCGCCGCCGCGGCGGAGTGCGCCGACTTCCTCTGGATCACCAGCGACAACCCCCGCACCGAGGACCCGGAGGCCATTCTGGATGATGTGGCCGCCGGAATCCCCCCCGCCGTCTCCTTCCATCGGCAGGCCGACCGCGCCCGCGCCATCCACGACGCCGTGGCTTCCTGCGCTCCCGGCGACTGGCTTCTCATCGCCGGAAAAGGCCACGAGGACTACCAGGAGGTCAATCACGTGAAACATCCCTTCTCCGACTGGGAATGCCTGCAAAGGCTGTAGCGGCTTTTCCTTATGTCTTCTCCTACGATCAAAACCAATGTCCTCCGCCTTTTGGAGAATGCGGGGATCGCCTTTGCGTGGCACGAGTTCGATGTCTCGGACGGCAGGCTGGACGCCCGGACATGCGCGGAGCGCGTGGGCGCCATGCCGGACCAGGTCTTCAAGACGCTGGTGACCACGGGGGCGGTTGCGCGGACGTACTTCGTCTTTGTGGTGCCGGCCACGGGGGAGCTGGATTTGAAGAAGGCGGCGAAGGCCTGCGGCCAGAAGTTCGTGGAGATGCTTCCGCAGAAGGAGCTGCTGCCCTTGACGGGGTATGTCCACGGCGGCTGCTCTCCCATCGGCCAGAAGAAGCTCCTCCCCACCTACATCGACGAGACGGCGCAGCTCTTCGACCGGATCTTCGTCTCCGGTGGCCACACGGGGTTGAATGTGGAGCTGTCCCCGGAGGATCTCCGGAGGTTCGTGAACGCGGAATATGCGGATTTGACGAAATGATACAATTCGTGAATGTCAGCAAGAATTTTGGCCGCCAGGTGGTGATCAGCGAGGCGAATTTCGCGATCCACGACGGCGAGCGCGTGGGCTTCGTGGGCCCCAACGGCGCCGGAAAGTCCACGTTGCTGGAGATGCTGGCGGGGAACCAGCAGCCGGACCACGGCGAGATTCATTACCCCTCCAGCCAGCGCATCGGATATGTCCGGCAGCAGCTCAATGCGCACGCCATCCAGACTTCGCTGCTGGACTATGCGGAGGACGCCCTGCCGGAGCTCCACGAGATCAGCCGGGACCTGGATGCCATCGAGGCGCGGCTGGCGTCGGAGGAGAATCTCTCCGAGGAGGAGAGCAGCCGCCTCCTGGGGCGCCTTGGGGATCTCCAGACCCGCTACGAACATCTGGGTGGCTACGAATTGCGCACCCGCGCGGAGGCCACGCTCTCCGGACTGGGCTTCCCCGGGAGCCGCTTCCAGGATCCCTTCAACAGCTTCTCCGGCGGATGGCAGATCCGCGCAGAGCTTGCCCGCATCCTGGTGGCCCAAACCGACGTGCTGGTGCTGGACGAGCCCACGAACTACCTGGACGTCCCCGCCGTGGAGTGGCTTTCGGACTATCTGAAGGGCTATCCGGGCACGCTGCTGCTGGTCTCCCACGACCGCTACATGCTCAACACCCTCACCAATGTGACCCTGGAGGTCATGGGGGGCCGCGTGACCCGCTATCCCGGGAACTACGCCTACTACCGCGAGACCCGCTCCGCCCGCCACGAACAGCTGCTGGCCCAGAAGCAGAATCTGGATCGCCGGAAGGAGCAGCTCCAGCGCTTCATCGACCGCTTCCGCGCCCAGGCCACCAAGGCCGCCCAGGCCCAGAGCCGCCAGAAGCAATTGGACAAGCTGGAGGAGATCGAGGTGCAGTCCATCGTGGACCACGCGCCCGTCATCCGCCTGCCGGAACCCCCGCGCTCCGGCGACGAGGTCCTGCGCCTGGAGGACGTGGGATTCTCCTACGACGGCGTCTACGACGTGATCTCCCACTGCAGTCTGCGCCTGGAGCGCGGCGAGCACGCCGCCTTCGTGGGACTCAACGGCATGGGAAAGACCACGCTGCTGCGGCTCATGGCCGGGAAGTTCACTCCGCGCCGCGGAAAGGTTGTCTGCGGCACGAATGTCCTCATGGGGTACCAGTCCCAGGACTACGCCGAGACCATGGATCCCGACGCCACCATCTACGAGACCGCGAAGAGCTACGCCTCCGACCGATCCGAGGCCGACATCCGCGCCATGATGGGATCCTTCGGCTTCCATGGGGAGGCGGTGGACAAGAAGGTCCAGGTGCTCTCCGGCGGCGAGAAGGTTCGCCTGGGCCTGGCGCGGCTCCTCCTGCGTCCCCTGAATTTTCTGCTGTTGGACGAGCCCACCACCCACCTGGACATCCACGCCCGGGAGGCCCTCCAGGATGCCCTGGCGAAGTATCCCGGCACCATCGCCCTGGTCTCCCACGACATCGAATTTGTCCGCGGCGTGGCGAATTCCATCTACGCCATGGAGCCCGGGCGGATCCGGAAGTTCTATGGCGGATACGACTACTACCACCAGAAACTGGCCGAGGAGAAGGCCGCCTCCCAGCCGGCCCCCGCCTCCAGGA
>CAVFEH010000025.1:0-20056 GCA_963621575.1 Bacteroidaceae bacterium | reverse complement strand
GATTTGGCTGCTACTGTGTCCGGAGTCGAGGATCAAGGGCATCCCGGAGGGCGTCTCCGAAGATATTGGCGGGGAGGACGAGTCCGAGCATAAAGACGAAGGCGCCGGTGAGCTTCCACCAGATCACGGGATCGCGGGTGAGTTCCGCGCGCGCGTCGTTGATCATGGTCCCCCAGGACATGGTATCGGCTCCCACGCCGATTCCGAGGTATGTGAGAACGGCCTCGGCCAGGACTTCGGAGGAGAACCGGAGGACAGTCGTTATGAGGACCACATGGAGGACATTCGGCAGGATATGCCGTGCCAGGATCTTCCATGCGGGGGTCCCGAGGGTCCGCGCGGCGGCAACGAATTCGGTCTCGCGGAGTTTGAGGGTTTCGGCGCGGAGGAGCCGGCAGAGGCTTGTCCAGGAGGCCAGTCCCATGGCTATGCAGAGCTGTGGCAATCCGTTTCCAAAGATGACCATGAATGCGGCCACGAAGAGGACCGTCGGAATGGAGCTGACGACGGTGTAAATGTATTGGATCAGGTCATCGGCCCATCCGCCGAAGTATCCAGCGGCCATTCCCAGGAGGAGTGCGAAGGGGATTGCGACCAGAGTGGTGACCAGTCCCACGATGATTCCGGTGCGAATGCTCTTCAGGCAGAGAAGGAGCACGTCCTTGCCGATGCGGTCGGTGCCCAGGAGGTGTGCGCGGGGATGCTGGAGTCCGGGGCGTTCGCGGAGAACCCGTCCGTCGGCGGCGGGAATCGTCTCGGCGGTGAAGAGCCGATCCGCCAGAGGGGCGGAATAGGTTTTCTCGGAGCATCGGTCCAGGGGAGCAAGAAGCCGGTCCAGCACGCTGCGTCCGGGAGCGTAGAGGACCTTTCCCTGCTGTGAACGCATCACGGCGCCCGTCTCATCCCGCAGAGGAGAACACCACCCCACGGAATCCAGCACGGCAACCAGGAGATAGGCCGACAGAATGGCGGCGGAGACCATGGCGCCCTTCCGTGCGCGGAGCTCCCGCCCCGCCAACCGCCAGTATTCGCGCTTCGCCGCGGCCCAGGCCAGCAGCATGGCGCCCAGCAGCAGCGCGGCCACGACAAGATTTTGAACGAACCAGGGCATGGAAAACGGGAGGGAAAAATGTCAGTAATGGATTCTTGGGTCCACCAGGGTGTAGGCCACATCCGCCAGAAGAAGTCCGGCGGCATATAGGACGGCTCCCAGGAAGACCATCGCGCGAACCACGGCGAAGTCCTGTGCGGCGATGGCGTCAATGGTGAGGCCGCCCAGTCCGGGAATCGCGAAGAATTTCTCCAGGAGAAGATTTCCGGTGAAGAGGACCAGCAGATAGATGGGGATGTTCGTCACCACGGGAATGAGTGCGTTCCGCAGCACGTGCCGGAAGAGGACCACGTTCTCGGGGAGCCCCTTGGCCCGCGCGGTGCGCACGTAGTCCTGGGAGAGCTGCTCCAAGAAGAAGGTGCGATAGAGCCGGGTTCCGGAGCCAAGTCCCGCCAGGATTCCCACCAGTGCGGGCAATGCCAGGAAGCGGAGCATGGCGAGTCCGGAGGCGAATCCGGAGACGGGTGTGAGCCGGAGCTTTTGTGCGATGAGGAACTGTCCGAAGATGATCCAGATGAGAGTGGAGATGCTCATGAGGACCACGCAGAGGAATTGTCCCGCGCGGTCCAGCCGGCTTCCACGGGCGGCGGCCATCTTCATTCCCAGGAAGAGGTTTGCGGCCAGGGTGCCCAGAAAGACAGGCAGCGCCAGGGCGAAGGAGGGCATCATCCGGGAGCGCACCTCCCGTGCGATGGGCTTTCCGGTGGCATCGGAGGTGCCCAAATCCCCCCAGAACATGGCCAGGCTCTTTCGGCAGAAGATGGTCTGGGTCGCCTTGCCGAAGCCCGATGCGCCGCTGTTCCACAGCAAGGGGAGATCGTAGCCGTGGTTGGCCTTCCAGACCTCCACCGCCTCGGGGCGGTCCGCCTTCTCCCCCAGCGCCTGGCGGGCCATGTCATCCGGGGTGTTCACCACAAAGAACATGGCGAAGACCAGCAGATTCACGCCCACCAGAATGGGAATGAGGTATGCGACTCGTTTCAGGAGGTAGGGGACCATGTCCTGTGGGAGGAAAGAAAAGGGGGATGCTCAAGCGGCGGAGTGGCCGCGGCGGCGGGGCGGCAGAAGCGCCAGGAGTGTAATGGCTGCCATGAGCGCCACGGGAGGCCAGAGACAGGGCCGGTTCCATTCACGCTGGCGGGCGGAGCGCAGTCCGGGGTCCACCCGCAGGTACTTCAACGTGTCGTATGCAATGCTCTGGGGCAGGTAGTTGTGGAGCCAGGGCTGGACCAGTCCCAAAT
Source organism: Bacteroidaceae bacterium (assembly GCA_963621575.1). Lineage (GTDB taxonomy): Bacteria > Verrucomicrobiota > Lentisphaeria > Oligosphaerales > Oligosphaeraceae > UBA1724. The sequence continues at coordinate 17,704 of CAVFEH010000025.1, read as the reverse complement.
TCCGGGGATGGAAATCCCAGACCACGGGGGCGTCCTCGCAGAGAATCCCGCTGGCCTGCCGGATGAGCGCTAGGCGCTCCGGGGAGTTCGGCATGGTCTCCAAACGGCGGAAAAGACGGTCGAACTCGGGATTGGCATAGTTGGCGTAGTTGGGTCCGTGGTGCTCCACATGTCCATTCTGGCTGGCGAAGAGCATGAGGAAATTCTCGGGGTCCGGGTAGTCGGCCACCCATCCGCGCTCATAGAGGAACTGCCAATTCCCTTCGGCAATGCGGCGACGGGAACGATTCAGGTCGAAGCCCCGCTCCTCCAGGCGAATCCCCAACTGTCCCAGATGGTTCGACAGCCACTGGAAATGACTCTTGAAATCGGGCTTTCCAGCCGCGGCGTGATCCAAATAGAGGATCAGCGGCTCGCCCGTGGACTCGTCCACGCCGCCAGGATACCCGGCCTCGGCCATCAGTCGCCGGGCGTCCTGGATGTCCCGGCGGACGGAGGCGTGTCCGTCCCAGCGGTTGATCACCGTGTTCATGGCATCGGGCGGTTCGGCGGCCCCGAAGATGCCGGGGGGGAGGATATCCTCGGCCATGACGCCGTTGCCGTTGCGAAAGATCTGGATATACTGCGGGACATCAATGGCGATGGAGATCGCCTGGCGCAGCAGCCGTTGCCGCCTGCCCTGCCCTCCCACCACGGGGTCACGCTGATTGAAGGCGTAGTAATAGCTGATGGGAGGCACGGAGGTGGACATGCGGATGCCGCGGGCCTCCATCTCGGGGGAGAGTGCCAAGTCGCCGCCGCCGGCGGGAATGCTCAGGGCCTTGTCGAACATATCAGCGGGCAATCCGGAGTAGTCATAGTATCCCTGGAGGAACTTCGTCCAGGCGGGGAGGCTCTCCGGCTCCCAATGGAAGACCACGCGGTCCAGGAAAGGCAAACGCCTGCCTGCGTCCGCCAGCAACTCCGCGCGCTCCGCCTCCGAAAGGGCCGGATCGCCCCCCTCCGTGGGATAGCGGAAGTCGTGGTAGAGGGGATTCCTCTCCAGGACCACGCGGAAATCCAGATCGCACTCTTTCAGGAGGAAAGCGCCGGTGGCCACAGGCCAGTGTGCGAAGGAGAGTCCCGCGTCCGCCACATCTTCCCTCTGGAAGAACTCCAGTGCCTCCCAGGGCACGGGGGCGAAGTAATGCATGGCAAGCCAATAGAGGAACTGCGGGTATTTCCGGGAGAGGATGAACTTGAGGGTATGGTCGTCCAGGACCTGGATGGCGGCGCAGGGGATTTTCCGGTAATCGGGAAGGCTGGGCCGTGCGGTCACGCGTTCAGGGCTCTCGCCGGCGGCGATGCGCGCGGCGTCCAGTCGTTCAATTTCACGGGCAACAGCCTGCCGGCATTCGGAGAGTCCCGCCAGAAAACCGTCCAGCTGGGAAAAGACCGTGCATCCGGAGCGGGGATCGCAGAGCCGGACGAGAGAGACCCGGAAATCCTCCGCCTTCAGAATCCGGCTGGCGGTCGGCTGGAAATCCCAAGGGGTCCTGGGATCCGCCGTGTCGGCGGCGCTCTCCGGTGCAAAGCAGGGGTGTGGCTGATAGGAGACATCCCGCCGCAAGTGCAGCACATATTCCACGCGAGCCACGGAATCGCCATCGGGATCCCCGCCCGAGAGGGGATTTCCCGCATTGTCAAAATAGCGCGCCTCCGGCAGAGCCTCCAGCAATTGCGGAATCAACTCGTAGGGGCGCTTCAGATAGTGGTATGCCAGGGGCGACTCCACCATGTTTGCCAAGATGGCGATCTCGTGGGTATAATTGGCGGCTGCGGGATCCAGGTTTCGGACCTCCGCAGTGAGGGTGGTATACAGTGCATTCGCGTCTGCCGCGCCTTCCTCCCAGGGATTGTTGCCGCAACGGCGCAACGCCCCCAGAAACAGGGTCCACACCAGGGCCAGGATCAGGATTTTCTTCCAGGGCAACGACATCTTTCCCAACGCTGCTCCTCAGCTGCGGAAGCGCTTCCGCAACTCCGATTCGGTGATATGGACCATGGTGGGAAGGCCGGCAGGGTCCGTGTAGGGCATTTCGCACGCCATGAGCTCCTTCAAGAGCAAAAGCTGCTCTTCGTGGCTCATGCCGTCCTTTCGGCGGATGGCATGACGGCTCGCCAGCTGCGCCAGGTGGATGGCGCTCTGGCGGTTGGTGACGGTCTCCTGACGCAGGTCGTTCAGGATGTCGCGAATGGTGGTGTCCAGGTCCTTGTCGGGGAGGCTGGGCGGCACCGCGGTCACCAGGAAGGAATGGGAACCGAACTCCTCCACGGAGAATCCCACCGACTGGAAATAGGGGATCTCCCGGGACAGCAATCGGGCTTCGTCGGGAGCCAGATGGAGCGTCACAGGAATCAACAACGGCTGCTTCAGCGCCTTCTCGCGATGAAGATTGGACAACAGCCGCTCAAAAAGAATCCGCTGGCTGGCGCCACGAAGACTCACCACCACCAATCCGGAGTCGCTTTCCGCCAGGAGATACTCCTTCCCCAAGGGCGCCAGAAGACGGAAGGCCGTCGAAGAGGGGGCGGAAGCGAGCGACGACGACGGCGTGGCCGCGATTGTGTCCCCCCCTGGGACCGCGTCGTCTACGGGCGGCGCCGTGGATTCCGGCGCGAAGGGCAACGGCGTCTGCATGGGACGCGGCGCCTGGGGCATCACGGGGGTGACGGGGCGCGTCGGCAGGACCGGCTCCAGGGGGCGCGCTGTCATGGGCGGCGGCGACACAGGAGGCACTGGGGGACCCGCGGGGCCATTCCCGAAGACCGTCTCCGTATCCGGGATGCCCGAAGGCGCCGCGGCGTCTGCTGCCGGTGCGCCTGCAGCTGGCGTGGTATCCACAAACTGCGGCGTCCCTTGCCCGGCACGTGCGGGGGTGGCTCCGCCCACGAAGATCTCGCCGGGGAGATCCGTGGGGATTCCCAGGCTGCGAAGGCCCTGTCGCAGGGCGGCACCCACCACCTTGGAGACTTTCATGGGCTCCCGGAAACGCACCTCCCGCTTGGTGGGGTGCACATTCACATCCACCCGATCCGGCGCGATGTCCACATAAAGAACCACGCCGGGATAGCGACCTTTCACCACCAGAGTCTCGTAGGCCTCGCGAATGGCAAAAAAAACAGTCTCCGCACTGGCGGCGCGGCCATTGACCACGATTCGCTGTTCCCGGCGGCTGCCGCGCGTAAATCCCGGGCGGGAGATGTATCCGTAGACGTGGATGCCGTCCTCCTGGTAGTCCACGGGGAGCATGGCGGCGTAGGCGTCCTTTCCCACGAGCATCTCCACTCGTCCCGCCACGCCCATGGAGGCGGGCGCCCGCAGGACGCAGCGGCCATTCTGGGTAAGCTCAAAAGAGACCTGCGGACGGGTCAGGGCCAGCAGAAGCATCATTTCGTGGATGTAGTCGTCCTCCGTGGAGGCGCCGCGCAGGAACTTCCGGCGGGCGGGAAGATTTCCGAAAAGCCATTGCACCTTGATGGAGGTGCCGGGGGCGCAGCCGCACTCCCGCACATCCTGGATGGCGCCGTTGTTCACCACTACCTCAGTGCCCGCCAAGTCGTCGTGGGGGCGTGTCTGCAGCTGGAAGTGCGACACTGCGGAAATGGATGGCAACGCCTCGCCACGGAAGCCCAGGGTGGCGATCTGCCCTACGTCGCCCTCTTTGGTGATCTTGCTGGTGGCGTGTGCCTCCAGACAGAGCATGGCGTCCGCGCGGTCCATGCCGCGGCCGTCATCCACCACCTGCATCAACTTCTGCCCGCCTTGCTCCGTAAAGACGCGGATCCGGGTGGCGCCGGCATCGATGGAATTCTCCACCAGCTCCTTGATGACCGAAGCGGGGCGCTCAATGACCTCTCCCGCCGCAATGCGGCCGGCAATCTCCGATGGCAGGACGTGAATCACCCCCATGGAGCTCTACTCCCCCCCTCCATCCGAAACCGTGGATGCCGATCCGGCAGGACCGCCCTCCCCCGCAAAGCGCTCCCAGCGCTCCAGATGGCTCAGGGGCACCCGCGCTGTCAAATGGACACCGTCCTCCAGGAACTCCTCCGCCTCCACAAAACAATACTTCCGGATCTGGCTCAAAGTGGCGTAGTCGCAGTGGGAAATGCAGTAATGCCGTTCCGGCATGAGGGCCTTCACCAAATCGCCCAGCCGACGCACCAATCCGGGGATGCCCTCGCCCGTCTTCACAGACACGGGAATCGCCTCGGGAAAGGCAGCCAGAAGCTCCATCCGGCGCTCCGGAGGCACCAGGTCCCATTTGTTCAATGCCAGCAACGAGGGCTTCGGGCCCACGCCGATCTCCTCCAGCACGCCGGAGGTGGTCTCGTGGTGTTCCAGCACCGCGGGATCCGAGGCGTCCAGCAACTCCAGGATGTAATCGGAGAGGCATGTCTCCTCCAGCGTGGATTTGAAGGCGTCGATCAGCAAATGCGGCAGCTTCCGCACGAATCCAACAGTGTCGGCCAGCAGGACCTCCTGGCCGCCAGGGAGCCCATAGCGACGAACCGTGGGGTCCAAGGTGGCGAAGAGCTTGTCCTCCACCAGCACGTCCGCATTGGTCAGACTGTGCAACAGCGAGGACTTCCCCGCATTGGTGTATCCCACAATGGCCACCACCGGCACCGGCTTCACAAGGCGACGCCGACGCTGCACATCGCGTTGTTTCCGCACCATCGCCAATTCCTCCCGGAACATCTGGATGCGCATGCGCAGCCGGCGGGCGTCCAGCTCCAGCTGCTGCTCACCCTGTGCACGGCCGCCCAGCCCCCCGGCGGCGCCACGCTGGCGATTCAGGTGCTTCCACTTGCGCACAAGCCGGGGGAGCTCGTAGTTCATCTGCGCCAACTGCACCTGCAGCACGGCCTCACGGGTGTGCGCGCGGGCGGCGAAGATATCCAAAATCACCTCCTGACGGTCAATCACCGCCAGAGAGCTCAGCTTCTCCCAGTTGCGCTGCTGGGAAGGGGACAGCACGTCGTCGGTCACAACCACCTCAGCCCCCAAGCGCTCTGCGGCCTCCAGGATCTCCTGCACCTTTCCTTTTCCCAGAATGGTCGCCGGATCATAGCGGCGCAGACGCGCAACCTCGCTGCCTACCACCTCCAGCCCCTGGGTGTGCACCAGCTCCCCCAACTCCGTCAGCATGGAAAGCGCCTCGTCCGGCAACTCCCCGGGATGCAGAAAACTCACCAGATACGCCTTCGGCGGCACCGGTGTCAGCGACTTTTCCCTACTCTCTGTAACAAACATGCGCATACCATAATGCCACACGCACAACCCGCCTGCGCACACACGCACACGCGCACGCGTGGCCACCACACCCCGCAAACGCCGTCCCATCCCGCAGGATTACATTCCGCAAAACGCCCGAAATCCGGCACCGTACCCCTTTCTTGCAAGCCCTCCCGCAGACGGCCACGCCTCATGCTCCTCGTTCGCGACAAGTCCTTCTACACACACCTGCTCTGCCTGGCAATCCCCCTCGCCCTCCAGAATCTGCTCACCTTCGGCGTAAGCTTCGCCGACAACCTGATGGTGGGGCAGCTGGGCGAGGAGGCCATGGCGGGGCTCTACCTTGGCACCCTGGTGCAGACCATCCTGCAGCTGCTCCTCTTCGGCATAGAGCACAGCATCATGGTGCTCAACACCCAATATTGGGGAAAAGGCGACACCCGGAGCATCCGGCGAATCGGCGCCATCGGCGTGCACCTGGCGATCCTCCTGGGCGCGGCAACCGCACTCTTCACCGGGTTCTTCCCGGAAACCTGCCTGGGATGGCTGACAACCGACCAGGCCGCCATAGTCGCCGGAACACCCTATCTCCGCGTGGTCGCCTTCGCATACGTCCCCTTCGCCATCATGATGATCCTCCTCGCCTGCCTGCGCAGCGTAGAGGTGGTCCGCATCGGACTCTACGACGCCATCATCGCACTCGTGGTGAACGTGGCCCTCAACTACATCTTCATCTTCGGAAAGTGCGGGCTGCCCGCCATGGGAGTCGCCGGCGCCGCACTGGGCACCGTCATCGCCCGACTGGTGGAGCTCGCCGTGGTGGCCTGGTACGCCTTCTGCCACGACAAACGACTGGGGCTCAAAATCCGGGACTTCTTCCACGGATGGGACCGGCTCCTGGCACACGATCTCTTTCGATGCGGAACGCCCCTGATGCTGGGACAGGTCGTCTGGGCCTTCAACAACTTCGGACAGACCGCCATCATCGGGCGAATGAACGCCACCGGAATCGCCTCCGCCTCCATCGCCGACATGGCGAACCGGCTCCTCTGGATGGGAGCCACCGGATTGGTCTCCGCCACCGCCATCATCACCGGAAAGACCATCGGGGAAGGCAAATTTGAACTCATGAAGCTCTACGCAAAGACCATGCAGATCGTCTTCCTCTGCCTCGGAATCCTCTGCGGCGCCATCATCTACTTCGGACAGGACCTCCTCCTCTCCTTCTACTCCCTCCAACCCGAAACCGTCGCCACCGCCAAGACAATCCTCGCCGTCCTCGCCGTCATCATGGTCGGACGCGGATACCAGGCCCCAAGCCTCCTGGGACTCGTCCGCGCCGGGGGAGACACCGCCTTCATCTTCAAAAACGACACCTTCTGGGTCTTCTGCGTCGTCCTGCCAGGCGCATACATCGCGCAACAATTCCTCCACGCCCCGGCCTGGGTCATCTACGCGTGCCTCGGTTGCGACCAAATCACAAAATGCTTCGTCGCACTCTGGAAGGTCAACCGATTCGACTGGATGCACTCCCTAACACGATAGACACATAACTACATAACTTATTGAATTACAATAGATTCTTGATATATAAGCACACTCTTTCCATAGAAGCGCAAAAAGGCCTCCCCGCGAGATTCGCAGGGAGGCCTTTTGGTGCGTACCACGGCCTTTTCACGCCGCAAGTCACGCTCTATGCGTTCTTTTCGTTTTGCTCGCGGATCGCGGCGCGCCGGATCTTTCCGTTGGTGGTCTTGGGGAGTTCCTCCACGAAATCGATGATTCTGGGATACTTGTAGGGCGCGGTGTGCGTCTTCACGTAATCCTTGATTTCTTCCTTGAGGGCTTCGCAAGGCTCCTTCCCCTTCACGAGGACAATGGTAGCCTTCACAACCTTTCCGCGCACGGGATCGGGCACACCGGTGATGGCGCACTCGAGGATGTAGGGGAGTTCCATCAGGACGCTCTCGACCTCGAAGGGCCCCACGCGGTATCCGGAGGTCTTGATGATGTCGTCGGCGCGCCCTTCATACCAGAAGTAGCCGTCCTCGTCCTGCCAGGCCTGGTCGCCGGTGTGGTAGAATCCGTCATGCCAGACCTTTTCGGTATCCTCGGGGGACTTCAGATAGCAGCCGAAGAGTCCGCAGGGATGGTTCTCCTGGGTGGCCCGCACGCAGATCTCGCCGGTCTCGCCGGGCCGGACGGGCTTGCCGTCGGGGTCCAGGAGGAGCACGTCGAACTGGGGATTGGCCTTTCCCATGGAGCCCGGGCGGGGCTTCATGTCGGAGAGGGTCCCGATCAGCATAGTGGTCTCGGTCTGTCCAAACCCCTCGTAGGGGAGCTGTCCGGAAACCTTCGCGAATGCCTCGCTGACCTCGGGGGGCATTGCCTCGCCGGCGGTCGTCACATGCTGGAGGGTGGAGAAGTCGTACTGGGAAAGATCCTCCTTGACCAGGAACCGGAAGATGGTGGGAGGCGCGCAGAAGGTGGTGATGCCGTACTGCTTGAACATGGGGAGCAGGTCAGCGGCGTGGAAGCGGTCGAAGTCGAAGGTGAAGACGCCGGCCTCGCAGAGCCACTGCCCGTAGATCTTGCCCCACAGGGCCTTGCCCCATCCCGTGTCGGCCACAGTGAAATGCAGACCCTCGGGATTGACCTTGTGCCAGTGGCGCGCGGTCATGATGTGTCCCAGCGGATAAGCATAGTCATGCTCCACCATCTTGGGATAGCCGGTCGTGCCGGAGCTGAAGAAGACCAGCATGGGGTCCGTGGTCTTCTGGCCCTCGGGACGCGCGAATTCCGCAGGGAATCCGGGATAGAGGGCGTCGTAGTCCAACCAGCCCTCCTTCTTGCCGTTGACCGACAACTTCAGCTTCACACCACAGGCCGCGGCCGCCGCATCCACCTCGTTGGTGATCGTCCCGTCGGCGGAGCAGACCACATACTGGACGTCGGCGCGCCGGAAACGGTACTCGAAGTCGTGTGCCGTCATCTGGCAAGAGGCGGGGATGGCGATGGCGCCGATCATGTGGAGGGCATTGAGGACGAACCAGAACTGGTAGTGGCGCTTGAGCACCAGCATCACGCGGTCGCCTTTCTTCACCCCCAGGGACTGCAGCAGATTCGCCGTCCGCATGGCGTTGTCCGCGATATCGCGGAAAGTGAAGTCGTGGCACTCCTTATTCTTGGAGACCCAGCGCATGGCGATCTTGTCGGGACACTTCTCGGCCAGCGCCAGGAGCACATCGAAGGCGAAATTGAAGTTCTCGGGAACATGGAACTTCACGTTCTTCAAGGTTCCGTCCTCGTTCCACTCCTCTGTCATGTACTTCTGGTAGAGCAGCTCCCGCTTCTCCTGGGGAGCAGGCGCCTTCTCGGCCTGGGGCACGAAGCCGAAGCGCTCAGGCTTCGTCTCCTCGTACTTGCTGTGCATGACGATGGAGAGGAACTGGCAGGGTTCGCCGCCGATGGCCTGGATGGCGTGGGCCTCACGGCCATCGAAGTAGATGCTGTCGCCCTTGTGGAGGATCTCCTCTTTGCCATGAAGCAGAATCTTCATGGTTCCAGAGAGGATCAGGCAGAACTCCTGGCCGTTGTGTTCGGAGTATTTCGGGGGTTCCCCCTCGGCCGCGCAGGGCGCGGTGACGATGAAGGGCTCGCCCGTGCGGTCCTTCATGTGGATGGCCTGGTGCAGATAGCTGAAGCCTGCGCGGCGCACGAAGGGGAATCCCTCGCCGCTGCGCGTCACGGTATACAGGGCCAGATTAGGGGATTCCCCCCGGATGACCGAGGAGACATCCAGCCCGAAGTGTTCGGCCAGGTTGTAGTAGAAGGAGAAGGGCGCCTGCTTTGCGCCGCTCTCGTAGCTCTGGTACTCCTCCGCGGAGACGCCCAGCAGCTGCGCCATCTCCTCAACGGTAAAATTCTTCTGGGCCCGCAGCTCGCGGACTCGCATGGCGATTTGCAACTTGTTTTCCATGGAAAGCAAAAGAAAGGTAAGGAAGGCTCGGGGTGGATTGGTTCGGATGGGTTTCTGTTACGCTTCTGACTCTGTAAAAAGTGCGGAAGGCGGAGAAACGGCCAGTCGGGAAAGACGCACGCACGCCAGAATGCAAAAAAGGCGGGCGACTTTTCAAGACCGCCCGCCTTTTTCTCTGCCGAAAGGGAGGAATGGACCGCGGGCGGTCTAGGTAATAATGAAGCCAATAATCGCCACGACACCAAGCCACAGGGAGCCATCAACCAGGGAGAATACATCCTTGGCAAAAGACTGGCTATGGGTGGAAAAAACGTTCATGGCGTGGTGAAAAATAGGTGCCCGCAAAACCCCAAAACCGAGACTCCCTGCGGGAAACGGCCTGAATATAACCAACAAAATCGGGACTGCAACCAGCCACCGGCATTTCTATGAATTCCCGCAGGGCGCGAGAAACAAAAAACGCCCTCCTCCGTTGCGTCTACAGATTGCACTTCAGCAGGAAGTATGCGGGGCTGGCGCTCCATGCGTGGCACATGCTGCGGGAGTGGTGGGTGCCAGGGACTTCGGGGAAAGTGGTAATCCAGGGGGATTTCTCCAGGCACTGCCGCCAGGATTCGAGGGCACGGAGCATTCCGTCGCGGTCGCCCAGAGTGCGCAGGGCCTCCAGGACATAGAACTGGAAGTAGAGGCTGCAGGTGCACATCTCCGGCCGGTCCTCGAGGAGGGCGCGATGGACCTTCTCCAGGCGGTCGCCAGAGGCGGCGCCGGCAAGGACGGCGAGCGCCTGGGAGTGCCTGCTGTAATAGGGGCGTCCAGGGACATCGGCATAGAGTCCCGCCTTCTCGTCCCAGCACAGGCGATTCGCGGCATCCACCACGCGGGCGGACAGCTCCCGCCATTCCCGGGCGTCGGCAGGGCGGCCTTCCTGGTCTGCCAGCCGCGCTGCGGTTTGGAGTGCCATGGCGAAGAGAAAATTCTCCTGGGCGGTGGGGGACTTCTCGTCCCGCGAGGGATCTCCGGAGGGCCACTCCTTCACCCAGTCGGTAAACGCCCAGTACCCGGGGTGTCCGGCCAGTCCGGTGGCGTTGTCCACGAGATCTGTGTAGTACCGGAGGACTCCCTGGATGCACCAATAGAGTTGATGGAGGAGCTTCGCGTCGGGAAAATACCTCAGGTAGTCGTCAACCATGAGGATCCAGAAGAGGGAGTATCCGGGGATATACTGTGGGAGGCAGGAAGGGAATCTGCTCTGAAGCAGGCCATTGGCGGCCTGGCTTCGCTGGAAATCCAGCAACGCCTTTCGTCCCAGCTCGCCATTCCCTGCGCACTCATAGGAGATCAGTGCCTGGATCCGGGTGTCTCCCTCGTACTGGAAGCGCTCAAAGAAGGGGCAGTCCTCGTAGGTGTCGTGGGCGCAGCAGCGCGCAGTGTGGAGGCAGACCTGGTAGAGCTTCTCCTTCCAGGCATCGGGAGAATGGTATTCCCGGAACGTCCCGAAATCGTAGGAGGCAAAATCGGCATTCAGGGTAATCGCCTGCGGGGTCTCCAACTCCGCCACCAGCCGCAGACATCCGGCTGCGCGGATTTCGAAGGTCTCCATACGCCAGGGGCGTCCATCCAGCAGCAGGATGTCGTCCTGCCAGCGGAGCTCCTCCGCCCGCTCGCTCTGGCGCAGGCGGAGCGTGCCACGGGCGCCGGTTCCGGAGAGTCGCAAAAAGCCCGTGAAATACCGGTCGAAAGCAAGATGGACCTGGGACTTTCCGGCGGGAAGATGCAAGTGGAGCGTGCCATCGTCCTCCCGTTGGAAATCCAACTCCTCCACGGAGGCATCCAGGAGGGAAAGCCCCATGGGCTCCCGCTTCATGGGGCTCACCTGGGGCATCTCCATGGCCCAGGTTGTGCCGGTGTCGCCCATCAGCCGCCAGCCGTGGATATTGGGGCCTCGGTCCAGGGGGTAGAGCTCCTGCCATGCGCTGTCATCAAAGTCCAGCGACTGCCAGTCCCCCGGGGACTTCGCGAAATCGGTCTCCTGGCGTGCCGTGGCGAAGAGGAATTCACCGTCGCTGACGGCCTCGGTGAACTCCAGACATCGCCGGCTGGGATCCACGGCACCCTTCCAGCCGCTGGGCGTTGAGAGGGAGAGCTCCCCATCCGGGCAGGAGAGATAGAAGCCGCCGCCCAGGTGCATTTCCGAAAAGGGCGTCCACGAATGGAACCAGCCGTCACCCCATACGACGACCTCCGCCGACAAGACATGGTCCCCCGCCTCGACCTGCGCCTCGCTGCGATAAAGCTGCTTGTACCACACCGGACTCTTCACCGGACCATCCGCCAGCAGAACGCCATCCAAAAAGAAGCGATAGCGGCAATCCGCACAGGTATAGAAGACCAACCGCCGTGCCGAAGCCACGTGGAAGCGGCGCCGAAGCAGGCGGAAGCCGGGCTCGTAGCTCTTCAATCCGGGAATCCAGGACCAATAGCCACAGGCGGCCTCGCGATAGTCGTCAGCGGCGGGAAAATGGGAGCGATGCATGGCGTCTGACACGGGGAGAATGGGAGGAAATACAGGAAATCGCAAGAAGCCCTTGCAGGAACGAAAAGGCACATAATATAGCCATTTCCGGAGTCGTCCGGAACACCCTCAAAAGCCCTTGAAGATTGACATGTCTGAATCGTTCACAACGGACACAATGCAACCATAAAAACGCCAGCATTTCATATCCGAAACCTTCATTTCCGACAGTCAAAACACCCCCCTCCCGGCGTTGGCAATGCACGCAGGGATCATTATCTTATACTTCCTTAATTATCCATTCATTCAACCCGCCCCCACACGCCCGACGCCAGACGTTGGCCGCCATCCATGCAAAGCCTCTATCCCCTCCTGGACGAATGCTCTTGGACGAAGGTCCTGGACCTGAACCGTCCCGCCCTGCCCCGTCCCCCCTTCTCCGTCCACTGCCCCCTGAATTTCTCGGGGGCGAAAAATATCGTCATCGTGGACGGCGCCCTGAATGCGTCGGTGTTGGCCATGCCCCCTGCGCTGGACTCCAACAAGCCCGAGGACTATACGTTCAAGCAGAATCTCCGCACCCGCACCCTTACTTTCCTGCCCGATGACATCCCCGCCATCATGGACTTCCATCACGCAAAGATGGAGCGTATCGAGGGTGACCTCCCCCAGATCAAGGGCAGCTTCTACACCTGCTTCACACAATACACCTTCCTCTACGCCATGGGCGACAAGGAACGGCTCTCCGTGCGCGCCTCCATCCGCAACGAGGGGCGGAAGAGGGAGCGCAAGCACCTGTGGCTGAAGCTGGCACACCCCCTGGAGCGCGACTTCTACAACTACCACTACAACACCTTCCACTTCACCGAAATCAACTTCCCGAAGTTCGACACCAGCTGCGACTGCCACGACGGTGCGCTGTGGCACGACGGCAAGGCGGTCCTCCGCCATGCCCCCGGCGGCTTCCAGGTGGAATGGCACCCCGCAGTCCGCTTCACAGACTCCCAATACACCCACCGGCCCTTCCAGTGGGACAGCCCCTTCTACGTCCACCCGGAATTCCGCGTCCACAGCGGCAGGAACTTCCTGCACTTCTCGCAAGAACTAGACCCCGGCGAGGAGGCATCCTTCGAACTCACGTTCGCCACGGACCCAGACGACACACTCCCCGAACAGAATCCCACCTTTGAGGAAACCAGCCGCTTCAACCGGGGAATCTGGCGCGGGCAGGAGGAGGAACGCAAGATCGCGCAGGTGGACTTCGGCAACGACGAATTGAATCACCGTTTCCAGACTGTCCAGCGAGTCACCCGGCAGCTGATGCTGACCATGGACTGGCCCGACTACGGCAAGATCCTCTTCCCCTGCCAGGGCGGCACCAGCGAGCGCTTCTTCATGTGGGTCTGGGAGGCCATGTGCGCCTTCCATCCCATGATGAAACTGGGGTTCTTTGAGGAGAACCGCCGGCTCCTGGAATTCATCTTCTCCCTCCAGGACGGCGGATATCCCCCCATCGGCGAATTCGTCAAGGCCCCCGGCGCCGTCGGCACCACCGGCCCCAAGTGGGCCTGCACCACCGGCAGCGCCCTCACATGGGCCGCGCAATACATCCGGCTCTCCGGCGACCGGGACTTCGCAAAAAAACACCTGGACGCCATGGCGAAGGCCTGCGGGTGGATTCTGGCGCAGATCCGCGCCCCCCATCCCCCGGAATACCCCTACCCAGGACTCATGCCGAAGTGCTGCGCCACCGACGCCGACTACGGACGGCTGGTGATCTTCACGGACAACTGGGCCTGCCAAGGAATGCTCCTCACCGCGGAACTCCTCCGGGAATACCACCACCCGGACGCGGAGCTCTTTGCCCGCGAGGCTGCGCGCTATCGGGCGGACCTCATGGCCTGCCTCAAAGACCTGGCCACCCCCGATGGATATGTCCACCGGCAGATTGACGAATCCGGACAGTATTGCCCCGGATTCACCAACTGCGACTCCTTCGCGTTCTTCGCATACTCCGGACTCCTCTCCCTCCACGATCCCGCCATCCGGAAGTTCATCCGTTGGTGCGAAACGAACTCCTGCCAAAACTTCTTCTTCGGCGCCATGCATGAACACCTCATGTACATCGGCACCGCCGAACAAAGCGCCGCCCTGGTCAACATGGCCAACGGCGAGACCAAACGCGCCTGGAGCGCCATACAGACCTTCGAGCGCTACGGTTGCACGCACGACCTCTTCCTGACCCAGGAGCGCTTCGATGTCGACGACCCGGAGCACACCTCCTGGCAGCCCAATGCCTCCAACAATGGCCGATTGATGGACATGGAGCTGGCGCGCATCTACCTGGAGACCGACCAGAAGATCCTTGTGCTGTCCGGCTTCGCCCCGTTCGAACTGGAGGAGCCTCACCGACACTTCTCCATCCACGGCCTCCACACCGAACACGGTCTGCTGGACCTGGAGGCGCAGGACGGGAAGGTCTCCCTGAAGTGGGAGAAGAATCCCCCAGCCCTCCCCGTCATCCTCCCCGAAGGCTGGTCCCTGGTCCCCTGGCATGACGATTCACACCCCTTCCAGATTTCCTAGCCTCCCGAAAGCCCCAAATCCCCGAACCACCATGGCAAAAAACTACCCCGTCATTGATCTCTGCGGCACCTGGCAACTGCGCCAGACCTCTGAAAAGGCCGCCAGCGCAATCCCCGCCCAGATTCCCGGAGACAACTACTCCACACTCCTGGAAAACGAACTCATCCCCGATCCCTACTACCGCGAGAACGAAAAGGATGTGCAGTGGGTCGCCGACAAGGATTGGACCTACGAGCGCACTTTCACTGTCCCCCAGGAACTCCTCCAGGCACAGGGCGTCATCCTCAACCTGGACTCCGTTGACACCGTGGCAACCCTCTACATCAACAACAAAGAGGTTGCCAAGCTCGATGACCAGTTCCTACGCTTCCGCAAGGACGTGAAGCCCTTCCTGAAGGCCGGCAAGAACACCATCCGGCTGGACTTCGTGGCCGTGCGCCGCGCCGGCGACGAGACGAAAAAGACACAGTTCGGACACCTGCCAGGAATGGGTCCCTGGTCCACCGTCCCCGACTTGAACTACATCCGCAAGACACAGTGCAGCGGCGGATGGGACTGGGGCATCTCCCTGCCCACCACGGGCATGACCGGAAAGCTCTACCTTGAGGGCGTGGACCAGGCCGTTCTCGACCACGTCTACGATGTGCAGGTCCACAAGAAGAACAGTTGCGAGGCCACCCTCTTCGCTGAACTCACCCCCCTGGAAGACACCCCCATCGGGGAAAAGGTCACCGTGGAATTCTTCCTGGACGGTCAGAAGAAAAAGGCCACCGCCGTGGTGCCCCGCCAGGGAAAGATCCTGGCCTCCGTCACAATCACCGTCAAGAACCCCCGGCTCTGGTGGCCCAACGGCTACGGCGAACAGCCCCTCTACCCCCTCCAGGTCACCTGCAACGGACAAGTCGTCACCCAGAAGCTGGCCCTCAAGGAGCTGAAGGTGATCAACGAGAAGGACGACATCGGCTTCTGCATGATCTTCCAGGTCAACGGCGTCCGGATCTTCGCAAAGGGCGCTGACTGGATCCCCTGCGATGCCATGCCGCAGCGACACACCCCCGAGCACTACCAGAACCTGCTGGAGAGCGTCGCCAAAGCGAACATGAACATGCTGCGCATCTGGGGCGGCGGAAAATTCGAGGAAGACGCCTTCTATGAGGAATGCGACCGCCTGGGCATCCTCCTCTGGCACGACAACATGTTCTCCTGCGCCCTCTACCCCGACCAGCCACATTTCCTCCAAAACATCCATGACGAGATCGTCTACCAGGTGAAGCGGCTCCGTCACCACGCCTGCATCGGACTCTGGTGCGGCGACAACGAGCTCATCGGAAACGTGAACAACGCCCCCGACCCCAAGCTCCGCGACGAGTACCTGGTCTTCTACGACCGTCTGAGCCAGACTGTGGGACGCGCCATCCGCGAAGCCGACGACACCCATGTCTTCTGGCCATCCTCCCCCTGCGCCGGTCCCAACAACTACGCCGACAACTGGGTGGCCGACGCCGATGGTGACATGCACTACTGGAAGGTCTGGCACGGCGGCGCGGTCTTCGAGAACTACTACGAAGTCCGTCCCCGCTTCTGCAGCGAATTCGGCTTCCAGTCCTTCCCGTCTTTGGAAACCGTGAAGACCTTCGCCGAAAAAGAGGACTTCAATGTCTTCTCCCCCGTCTTCGACCGCCACCAGAAAGCCGGACAGAGCGGCAATGCCAAGATCGTGGGGATGTTCGGAAATTACTTCCTGCTGCCCAACTCCTTCCAGGGAATGCTCTACCTCTCCCAGATCCAGCAGGGATTGGCCATCCGCACCGGCGTGGAGTTCTGGCATAGCCTCCGTCCCCGTTGCATGGGAACCATCTTCTGGCAGCTGAATGACAACTGGCCCGTCTCCTCCTGGGCCTCCTTGGAATACTCCGGACGCTGGAAGGCACTCCAGTACATGGCAAAACGCTTCTATGCGCCCATCCAGACGGTGGCCTTCCACACCAAGGCCGAGGCCCCCATGGAGATGTACTTCATCACCGATCTCCCCGGAAAGGTCGACGCAAAGGTCGTGGCAACCCTCATGGATGTCGCCACCGGAAAGCCCCTCGTCAAGAAGGAGTTCGTCGTGAAGGCAGACACCATGGGTTCCATCTCCCTGGAGATCCCCGACTTCTACCACGACGACAAAGCCCGGAAGGGACACGCCGCCGAGGAATGCGTCCTCCTGGTCACTACCACCGCGAAGGACCAGAACGGCCAGAAGCACTCCCACCAGGAGATCGTCAATCTCGTTCCTTGGAAGAAGATGCCACTGCCCCAGGCAAAGGTCACCATCGACGACATCAAGATGATCGACAAGCGGCACTTCCAGATCACTCTCGATACCGACAAGCCCGCATTCTTCTTCTGGCTCACCATCAAGGATGATCCCGCCGCCATCTTCGAGGACAATGCAATCACGCTCCTCCCCGGCAGGACCACCCTCACCCTTGCCACCGGAAAGGAATACACCGCCGCCAAGGTGAAGAAGGAACTCACGACCTTCCACCTCAGGGAAACCTATTAAGGGCACGGCACACACAAAAAAAGGGCGGCCGGTCAACTGACCGGCCGCCCCTTTTTTTGTGCCTTTTCCGCCCATTGGCCAGGAGTGTGCGGAGGGTACGGGGGGCTTCGCCCCCCCCCGTCCTTTGGACATTCCGCCCCGCCGAAGACACAGTGCCCCCCATGGGCGCAAAAAAAGGCCCGCCTCCCTTGGACGGGGGGCGGGCCTGGAAAAAAAAGGTTCGCGCCGCGCTGCTTTCGCACGCTCTTGAACGCACTATCATCGCCGCGGGGGGCCTTAACGGCCGTGTTCGGGATGGGAACGGGTGTTCCACCCCCGCCAATGGCACGAACCAAAAGGGATGGCAGCCGGCCAGGGGGAAAGACTTTCCTCCGGTTCCATGGGAACCGTGGACTTTCGTGGTCGTTGGAACGCTTCCTTGCGTCCGCCCGGGGGGCTCCCCTTTCCGGGGGCCGTCCGGGCGGACGGCGTCCAGACCTCACGGCCTATCAGAAGCGGTACGCTGAACGCCTCGCGGCGCTTGCACGTCCGCCCTGTCAAGCGGGTGTTCTTCCCGCGGCCTTCAGGGACTTGCGTCCGGGACGGCTCATCTCCGGGGGGGCTTGGCGCTTAGATGCCTTCAGCGCTTATCCCTTCGCGACGTGGCTACCCGGCGGTGCCGATGGCTCGACAACCGGAACACCAGAGGTCGCCCGCCCCCGGTCCTCTCGTACTAGGGGGCGCTCCCGTCAACCGTCCTACGCCCGCGGAGGATAAGGACCAAACTGTCTCACGACGTTTTGAACCCAGCTCGCG
>CAVFEH010000024.1:0-21141 GCA_963621575.1 Bacteroidaceae bacterium | reverse complement strand
ATCCCCTGGGGCGCTCCACCGAAGACGGCATCCGAAATGGCGTGGACTTGGGAATCCTGGGGGCCGCCGAACGGATTGTCCGCGCCACCCGCGCCCACGCCGACATGGCGGGGTGCCGCGTCTGGTTCACTGGCGGCGACGCGCCTTTCTTCGTGAAATATCTCCCCGGGGAACTCGGCGTCGAACTGGCACCCGTCCCCTTGACTCTCCTGGGAGTCTCCCTTGCCGCAAAATGACCCTTCCGGGCCGCCGTCCCCGGTGATGTCGTCGGCTTGTCGGGCGCAAGAGACTGCGCCCGGGGTTTCCCGGGCCGTGTCCGGGTCCGCCGAGTGGAAACGGGAGGAGTCTGGCCCTTGGGGGCGGGGACCTGAGGCGGCGGATTTTTGGGCGACGGGGCTTTCTTGGAAGGGGTATATTTTCCCCGTGTCTGCGCCTGCGCGTACGCGCGTATGCATGACCGTGATGTCCGCCCCAGTGCAAGAAGTGCTGTCGGGGCCGTGTTCTGTGACTCCTTTTCTCTTTTTCGGCGGGGAGTCGCCGCCCTCCCTTTGGGGCGTTTCCGTCTTTTGCTTTTGCGCATTTTTGTTTTGCCATGAGACTTTCCAAGATGATTGGACAGCGCCT
Source organism: Bacteroidaceae bacterium (assembly GCA_963621575.1). GTDB lineage: Bacteria > Verrucomicrobiota > Lentisphaeria > Oligosphaerales > Oligosphaeraceae > UBA1724. Next base: position 20,517 of record CAVFEH010000024.1, on the reverse strand, counting down.
CCGGGAAGCCCCCCGGGACGCCCAGACCGTCAGCCATAAGTTCCTCGCCCGCGGCGGTTATTGCCTGCCGGTTTCCGCCGGCATTTTCACCTTGCTGCCGTTGGGTCAGCGGATCACGCGGAAGATTGAGCAGATCATCCGCGAGGAGATGGACGCCATTGGCGGCCAGGAGATGCTGATGCCGGTGGCGTTGCCGGCGGAGTTGTGGCAGCAGAGCGGCCGCTGGGAGAGTGTCGGCGCGGAGCTTCTGCGTTTCAAGGACCGCAACGGCAAGGACATGATGCTGGGCATGACCCACGAGGAGGCCTGCGTGCACGCGGTGCGCGCCAACGTGAGCAGCTACAAGCAGCTGCCCTTCATGGTCTACCAGATCCAGACCAAGTACCGCGACGAGGCGCGCCCCCGCGCGGGACTCATCCGGACCCGCGAGTTCACCATGAAGGACGCCTACAGCTTCCATGTCTCCCAGGAGGATCTGGAAAAATACTACGCCGTCTGCCACAAGGCCTACACCCGCATCTTCAAGCGCATCGGCTTCCGGGACTTCGTCGCGATCCAGGCGGACTCCGGCATCTTCGGCGGCAACCGCTCCGACGAGTTCATGGCCATCGCCGACTGCGGCGAGGACACCCTCTTCATCTCCCCCAACGGCAACTACCAGGCCAACCGCGAGGTGGCCTGCGCCAATCTGCAATATCCCCAGGAGGAGGCGCTCCCCATCGAGAAGGTGCGCACTCCCCACTCCAAGACCATCGCCGACGTGGCCGCCTACCTGGGCGTGGACGCCGCGCACACCTGCAAGGCCGTCTTCTACCGGGATTCCCAGGGCCATCTGGTCTTCGTGAACATCCGCGGCGACCTGGAGGTCAACGAGACCAAGCTGGCCAAGGTCGTGAAGGACAGCGGCCTGGCCTTCGCGGGCGACGAGCTCATCCGGGAGGCCGGCGCGGTCCCCGGATACGCCTCCCTCTACGGCCTGGACGTCACCAAGTTCCGCGCGGTGGTGGATCCCTCCGTGGTGAACTCCCCGAACCTGGTGGTGGGCGCCAACGAAGAGGAGTTCCACTGCAAGAACTTCAATTTCAAGCGCGACATGAAGGACCCCGGGCACGTCATCGTGGCGGACATCGCCTGCGTGCGCGACGGCGATCCCTCCCCCGTGGACGGCGCCCCCCTGAAGATGCTGCACGGCATCGAGATCGGGAACATCTTCCAGCTGGGCACCAAGTACTCCGTGCCCATGGGGTGCAACTACCTGGATGTGGACGGCAAGGCCAAGCCCATGGTCATGGGGTGCTACGGCATTGGCGTGGGCCGTTCCATGGCGGCCATTGTGGAGCAGTGCCATGACGACTACGGCCCCGTGTGGCCCATGTCCATCGCGCCCTACCAGGTGCACATCATCGGCCTGAAGTACAACGAGCCTGCGGTGAGGGACGCTTGTGAGAAGCTCTATGCGGATTTGCAGGCCGCCGGCGTGGAGGCCCTTCTGGACGACCGCGGCGAGAAGGCGGGCAGCGCCTTCGCCGACGCCGACCTGATGGGCATTCCGCTGCGCGTGGTGGTCTCCCCGAAGACCCTCGCCGAGGGGCAGGTGGAGTTCAAGCACCGTGACTGGGGCAAGGAGAGCAAGATGCTCCCGCAGGAGGGCCTGGCCGCCTTCCTGCAGGACGAGATCCGCCAGGCGCTCCAGGAGCTGAACCGTCCCTGATTTCGCAGTCCATTGATCCGTCCGTCCCTCTGCGCAACGCGCGGCGTTCCGCGGGGGGGTGCAAGTCCCCGCCACCAGGAGAAACGCACCATGCCAATCTGCAGAATCTACGATTCCACGGGTAAGGAACTGACGCAGTGCAGTACGGGCGCATTCCCCTCCCACAGCAAGATCTACTTCGGGCGTTCCTCCCAGTGCGAGGTCTGCCTGAAGAGCCTTGCCGAGACCAGCATTTCCCGGATGCACTTCTATGTCCAGGAGAACATCGGCGGCGGCTGGACCATCTATGACAACGGCTCCCGCGCCGGCATTATCCAGGACGGCCAGAAGGTCAAGAGCGCCGCTCTCTACGACGGAAGCATCATCCGCTTCGGAATGCTCTTCTTCGCCTTTGGCGAGCGCGGCGTGCCTTCCCACTATCGCCTGAAGTGGGTCGGCTCGGATGGCAAGGAGCATCGCGGCACCCTCTGGGAGGGCGTCAATACCGTGGGCGCCTCCCGGGACAACTACGTGACCGTCCGGGAGGGCGACATCTCCCGCTTCCACGCGCATTTCACCGTGCGCGGCACCAGCATTTCCGTGGCGGCGGTGAACTCCATGCTGGAGCTGGATGTGAACGGCGAGCACGTGGATGGCGCCGTCCTGTTGAAGACGGGGGATTCCGTGGCGCTGGCCGGCTTCCCGGTGGAGGTGGAATACATCGACATTGCCGAGAAGCGGGCGCCGGTGGTGCTTTCCGTCGAGGAGGTGAGCCTCCATAACCGGAACCGCCGCCGGGAACGCCAGACCTCCTACGTCCTCACCCTCTGCTTCCTGGGGGCGTTTATCCTCTTCCTGCTCGCCCTCGGATGGATGGCGATGCGGTGGCTCCCCGGAGCCCACTAACCCGGAACCCCTGCCTTCCGATGGCGTCCCGGCGCACCGCGCGCCGCCGTCGCTGTCTGCGGAACCATGGAAAAACTCGAAGAACTGCTATCCAAGGGGAACCTGGCGGAGATCCAGCGCACCCTCCGGGAGATGAACCCGGTGGACATCGCCAACGAGATGGGCGAGATGGACACCGCGGACATGATCCGGGTCTTCCGTCTGATGAACAAGGACCTGGCCGCCGAGGTGTTCGCCTATCTGGACGCCAACGACCACAACGCCATCGCCCGCCAGCTCACCAGCGAGGAGGCCCGTCTCCTGGTGGAGGAGATGTATTTGGACGACGCGGTGGACTTCCTGGACGAGCTGCCCAGCGACATGGTCCGGAACATCCTGGCCAAGGCCGACCCCGAGACCCGCAAGCTCATCAACATCTTCCTGAAGTATCCCGACAACTCCGCCGGCAGCCTGATGACCGTGGAGTTCGTCCGGCTCTTCGAGACCCAGACCTGCCGGGAGGCCATCGCCTACATCCGCTCCTCCGGAATCGAGAAGGAGACCATTTACACCTGCTATGTGGTGGACGCCTCCACGCACCTGACCGGAATCGTCTCCCTCCGCGAGATCCTCACGAGCAAGGACGAGACCCTGATCCGGGATATCATGAGCACCGACTTCGTCTACGCCACCACCACCGAGGACCAGGAGCTGGTGGCGCAGGACTTCAAAAAATACGACCTGATCGCCATGCCGGTGCTGGACCTGGAGTCCCGCATCGTGGGCATCATCACGGTCGACGACATCATCGACGTCATTGAAGACGAGCAGACGGAGGATCTGGAGCGGTTGGCTGGTATGCAGCACGCGGAGAAGGGGTATTTGGACTCCTCCGTGTGGGAGCTGGCCAAGAACCGCATTCTGTGGCTGTTGATTCTGATGGTCTCGGCCACTTTCACCGCCAGCCTCATCAGCCACTACACCGAGCTGCTGAGCCATCTGGTGATGCTCACGGCATTCATCCCCATGCTGATGGACACGGGCGGCAACTCCGGCAACCAGTCCAGCACCCTGATGGTGCGCGGGCTGGCCATGGGCGAGGTGGAGTTGAAGGACTGGCTGAAGGTCTTCTGGAAGGAGCTGCGCGTGGGTCTGCTGTGCGCCAGCATCCTGGCCTCGGTGAACTTCCTGCGCATCGCGATCTTCCGCCAGGCGGAGTGGCAGGTGAATCTGGTCGTGAACCTGACGCTGTTTATGACGGTGGTGGTGGCGAAGGTGCTGGGCGCCGCGCTTCCCATTGGCGCCAAGCTCTGCCGCCTGGACCCCGCCCTCATGGCCAGTCCCATCCTCACCACCGTGGTGGACCTCTTCACCCTGCTGATCTACTTCAGCATCGCCACCCATCTGCTTCCACACCTCATGGGAGGCTAGCCCCCCGGCACGACGATGCTCACCGTCCCCGCGTTCATTGACATCCACGTGCACCTGAGGGAGCCCGGACAGACCCACAAGGGCGACATCGACCACGAGACCCGCGCCGCCGTCGCCGGCGGTTTCCGCACGGTCCTGGCCATGCCCAATACCCTGCCGCCCCCGGATTCCCCGGGGCGCCTCCGGGAATTGCGGGAGCTCTTCGACCGGAAAGGACACTGCCGCGTGCTTCTCTGCGGCTGCATGACCCGGGACCGCGCCGGAAAGGCGCCCGTGGACGCCCAGGCGTTGAAGGACGCCGGAGCCGTGGCGCTCTCCGACGACGGCTCCACCACCCAGGACACCGGCGTCATGCATGAGGTGGCCCTGCGGGCGGCTGCGGCGGGGATTCCCCTGGTGGACCACTGCGAGGACCCGGCGTCTACCCGGGAGGGCGAGATCCGCATGGTGGAGCGCGACATCCAGATGGCCGCCGACACCGGCGCCCGGTATCATCTGCAGCATCTCTCCTGCCGCGAGGCAGTCTCCCTGCTGGAGCAGGCCATCCGGGACGGATTGCCCGTCTCCGGCGAGGCCACCCCCCATCATCTCGCCCTCACCCAGGAGGCTCTGGAGCGCTGGGGAACCGACGCCAAGATGGCGCCGCCCCTGCGCACCGCCGCGGACCGCGACGCCCTCCGGCAGGCGGTGGCGGCCGGCACCATCGCCGTCATCGCCACGGACCACGCGCCTCACGCACCCCGGGAGAAGGCGCTGCCCTTCGACAAGGCGCCCAATGGGGTCCTGGGGCTGGAGGCCGCCTTCCCCGTCTGCAACCGTGTGCTGGTGCACTCCGGCCTCATGACTCTGGACGCCCTCCTGGAGCGCCTCACCACGGGCCCCGCACGCGTCCTGGGAATCCCCGTCCCCCCGGAGACCATCGCCATCGAACCGGAAGGCGACAACCTCCTTCCGGAGCCCCGCCACTCCTACGCAAAGAACTCCCCCTGGACCGGCTTCCCCGGATGGGGGCGTGTCCTGGAGCCGTAGGGGCCGCCGCACGTGTGCGCGGGGCATGGCGTCCATCCATTTCTTCATTCGAACAATCAAGTCTGGCGAAGACGCCGAAACCACGGCGTTGGGTACCGGCTTCAACACAAAGGAACCAAAACAATGGCAAACGAGGAAAACGCCGAAACCCAGGCAGTCAACTCCACCGAGTTCATGAACAAGCTCACGTCCCTGTGCAAGCGGCGCGGGATCATCTTCCAGAGCAGCGAGATCTACGGTGGATTCAACGGATTCTGGGACTACGGCCCCAACGGCGCGCCGCTGAAGCGCGCAGTGGAGCGGGCCTGGTGGAAGTATATGATTGAGGACCGCGACAACGTGGTCGGCCTGGACTCCACGATTATCTGCCACCCGGAGGTCTGGCGGGCTTCCGGGCACGTGAGCCACTTCTCCGACCAGATGACGGACTGCCGCGTCTGCAAGAAGCGCTGGCGCGTGGACCAGCTGCCCGTGCCCGGCGTGTGCCCCCACTGCGGCAGCCACGACTTGACCGAGCCCCGCGAGTTCAACCTGATGATGCAGACCTACGTGGGACCCGTCTTCGACGAGGAGCACAAGGCCTATCTGCGCGCCGAGTCCTGCCAGCCCATCTTCGTGGACTTCAACACCATCCGCGTGGCCACCAGAAAGCAGCTGCCCTTCGGCATCGCCCAGACCGGAAAGGCCTTCCGGAATGAGATCAACCCCAGGAACTTCACCTTCCGCTCCCGCGAATTCATGCAGATGGAGATGGAGTTCTTCTGCGAGGACAGCGAGGCCATGGATTGGTTCGACTACTGGATGAAGGAGCGCTGGAACTTCTATACCAAGATCCTCCGGATTCCCGAGGAGAAGCTCCGCTGGCACTGGCACGAGAAGCTGGCCCACTACGCCAAGAAGGCCGTGGACATCGAGTTCCGCTTCCCCTTCGGCTGGGACGAAATCGAGGGCATCCACCACCGCAGCACCTGGGACATGTCCCAGCACGCAAAGTTCTCCGGCGACAAGGCGGCCTGCTCCGTCTTCAATCCCGAGACCAAGGAGGCCACCTTCCCCACCGTCGTGGAGACCTCCTGCGGACTGGACCGCATCTGCCTCATGCTGCTGTGCAACGCCTACGAGGAAGACACCGCCGCCACGAAGAAGGCCGACAAGGACGAGGACCTGCGCGTGGTGCTGCATCTGACTCCCCGCCTGGCGCCCGTGCAGGCCGCGGTGCTGCCTCTCTCCAAGAAGCTGGAGGCCCCCGCCAAGAAGATCCAGAATGTCCTGCGGGAATACGACATCCGCACGGACTATGATGACACCGGCTCCATCGGCAAGCGCTATCGCCGCCAGGACGAAATCGGCACGCCCTTCTGCGTGACCTACGATTTCGATTCCGAGAACGACCACGCGGTCACCGTGCGCGACCGCGACACCATGCAGCAGGAGCGCATCCTCATTGAGGAGCTGCCCGCCAAGCTGCTGGCCAAGATCCACGCCTAGCCGGCGCGGACGGAAAGCCCCGGAGGGAGCCTGCGCGGGAATGCGGCTCCCCCCGGGCGTTCCTTTTCCTCCCCTCCTTTTCCTCCTCTTCCCTACAATCCGTCCGCCGTCCATGAAGAAGCTCCTGCTGCCTTTGCTTTTGCCTTTGCTTCTGGCAAACCTCTTCTTCGGCTACCAGCTCTATTGCCGGGAGACTCCCCAGGAGAACCGGCGGATGCTCCAGAAGCTGGACATCCTGATGGAGGTGGTGCAGCAGGTGCGGGAGAATTACGTGGACAAGGAGGAGGTGGACATCGACCGCCTCTTTGACGCCGCCATCAAGGGCATGGTCTACTCGCTGGATCCCTTCAGCGATTTCATGACCCCCGCCGAGTTCCATCAATTCGAGCAGGAGGACTCCGGGACCTTCGGCGGCGTGGGCGTGCAGATCCACATCCAGGAGGGCGTCCTGACAGTCTCCTCCGTGGTGCGCGACACCCCCGCCGCCCAGGCGGGACTGCTGGCCGGCGACCAGATTCTGACCATTGACGGCCAGGAGACCCGCGGCAAGGCGCTCAATGAGATCGTGGCGCTCCTGCGCGGCGAGCCCGGCACCACGGTGACCGTGGGCATCCGGCGTCCCGGCGAGGATGTGGCCGGCGGCGATCCCCGGGAGCTGTCCATGGTCCGCGCCGCCATTGAGAACCGGAGCGTCAACGACGTCCATATCGTGGAGGGCACCACCACCGGATTCCTCCGGATTGACGCCTTTCTGGCGCCCACGGCCAAACAGTTTCAGGAGGCCCTGAAGGAGCTCATGGACCAGGGCATGGAGAGCCTGATCATCGATTTGCGCGGCAATCCCGGCGGCCGGGTGGACATCAGCGTGGACATCCTCAGCTGCCTTTTGCCCAGCGAGACCATGGTGGCCAGCCTGGAGGGACGCAACCCCCGTTTGAACAGCGTCTACGCCACCCATCCGGCGGAATATTCCCTGCCGCCGGACATTCCCGTGGCGGTCCTGGGAGACCGCGGCACCGCCTCCGCCGCCGAAATCACCATCAGCTGCCTGCGTGACTGCCACCGCGCGGTCTTCATCGGCGACCGCACTTTCGGAAAGGCGCTGGTGCAGGATGTGATGCCCCTGGAGGGTGGAAACGCCGTCAAATTCACCGTCGCCAAATACTACACGCGTCTCCGCACGCCCATCCAGGGGAAGGGGATTCGTCCCGACATTCCCGACCCCCTTGCGCGCGAGGACTACAGGAAGCTCTTCGCCCCCGACCGGAGGGCGGGAGACGACTCCATGGACCGCAATATCCAGACGGCCTTGAAGTTCTTCGCCGACGGCGCGGAGTGGCCCGTCTACGAAGGGAAGCCCGAGGGTGACTACGAGGACATCCTCCCCCAGTGGCAGCGCGAGAATGGCTTCTACAATCACATGAACGACTCCATGCCGATGGAGGAGGCCCCCGGCGAGGAACAGCAGGCCAGCCCCGGCGGGGCGTCTGAAGAGGCGCCTTCGTCTGTCGAGGACCCCGCCGAAGCGCCCGTGCCCGTGGCGGAGTGATTCCCTATTTTGGTTTTCGAGAGGATTTTTTTGCCTTCCAGGGGAGATTTCAGCAAATGAAGATTCGAGTGGTCGTGATGGGCGCCGCCGGGCGCATGGGTCGCATGCTGGTGTCGCAGGTCTGCGGGGATGATGCCCTGGAGCTCGTGGGTGCCGTGGAGGCGCCGCAGTGTCCTTTCGTGGGTCAGGACGCCGGCCAGGTGGCGGGCATCGGCGCCTGCGGTGTGGCGGTCGAAACGGATCTCCGCGCGGCCCTGGAGAAGGCCGACTGCGTCATTGACTTCACCGCCGCGTCGGTGACTCGCCAGATTGCCCCGGTGGCGGCGGAGCTGGGGGTGGCCATGGTCATTGGCTCCACGGGCCTCACGGCCGGGGACCAGTCCCTGCTGGCGTCCCTGGCGGCGAAGGGCGCGCGGATCGTGCAGTCCCCGAACATGTCCGTGGGCGTGAATCTGCTTTTCGCGCTTTCCCGCAAGGTGGCGTCGCTCCTGGGCGACGACTACGACATCGAGGTGGTGGAGATGCACCACAACCAGAAGAAGGACGCCCCCTCCGGCACCGCCGAGAAGCTGGGGTGGATCCTGGCAGAGGCGCGGGGACTCTCCTATGAGAAGGATGTCCGCCACGGGCGCGTGGGGATGGTGGGCCCCCGCCCGAAGAACGAGATCGGAATGCACGCCCTCCGTGGCGGTGACGTGGTGGGCGACCACACGGTCATTTTCGCCACCTCCGGCGAGCGCATTGAGCTGACCCACAAGGCCTCCAGCCGCCAGACCTTCGCCATCGGCGCCATCCGCGCCGTCAAGTTCCTCGCATCCGCAAAGCCCGGAAAGTACGACATGCAGCAGGTGCTGGGGCTGTAGCCGCGCGGCGGGGATCCGTCCCCGTCCGCCCATTGCCAGGGATTGAATTTGCGCTATTCCACCTCCCATCTCCTCTATCTCCTGGTGATTCTGTTGTTGTGCCTCATGGGGGTGGCGTTTCTTTTCAGCACGGGGTATTTGGGGCCCTCCTTTGCCGTCCGGCAGAATTACTTGCGGCAATGCCTCTTCTTGGGGCTGGGGGCGGCATTGGCGGTCGCCTTCTCCACCTTGCCGCCAGGGCGGATCTCCTGGCGGGTGGTGGTCTTCTCGGGGTATTTCGCCGGCATTGTGCTGCTGGTGGCGGTGCTTTTCCTGGGAAAGAGCATCGGCGGCGCCCGCCGCTGGCTCTCCCTCGGCGGATTCCTCCTGCAGCCCGCCGAGTTCGCACGGGCCTTCACGATTCTGGCGGCGGCGGCGCTCTGGGACGGAAAAAGCCTTCCGAAATGCTGGGAATTCCCCCTGGGGTTGCTCTGTTTCCTGGTTCCCATGGGATTGATTCTGCTGGAGCCCGCCTACGGAAACGCCGCCTCCCTGGCGGTGCCCATGGGCATCCTGGCGTGCACGAGATATCTCCCCCGTTGGCTCTGGAACGCCCTCTTGCTGGCAGTGGTGGTCCTGGTGGCCACGGTCTCCCTGGCGGTCCTCCATCTCCGGCAGGATTCCGGCGAGGGCCTGCGCAGAAGGGAGGCGCTCCTTTCCGAAAACGGCCCCGGCGGGGGCATCCTGCGGGGATATCACCTGCGGCGCGTGCGGAGCTTCCTTTCCTCCGAGGGCGGCTGGAACGAACAACAGTCCCTGATGGCGGTGGCCGGTGGCGGCTTGACGGGAAAGGGCTACCTGAACGGCACCATGAAGAATCTGGGATTCCTGCCCCGCACCGTGGCGCCCACGGACTTCATCTTCGCCGTGGTGGCCGAGGAGGGCGGGCTCCTTTTCGGGGTGCTCCCCCTCCTGTTCCTCTATTGGCTCCTGGCCATGCTGCTCCTCCACTGGGCCGCCCGCGCCGCCGACCGCCTGCGGCTGAATATCCTGCTGGGGGGCACGGGGCTCCTCCTGGTGCACATCGTCGTGGGCGTGGGAATGGCTGTCAGGCTCCTCCCCGTGATCGGACTGCCCCTGCCACTCCTCTCCTACGGCGGCTCCTTCACGCTCGCGGTATTTCTTCTCCTGGGGGCCATGGCCGGCGCCGACCACCATCGCGAAGAGCCCGTCGCCTCCGGGAAAAAGCACGCCCCCGAGGAGGCGGAACTCCGGTTGGGATTCCTCCTGAAATGCAAGATCCGCAGAGAGGAGTAGAAAAATACGGCAAAAGGAGGGGGAAGGCAGGAAGGAGGCCGTCTGGCCAGGGGGCCGTGGAAGAATCCCTGCGCCGGAATCAACCTGTGCCGCCGCCGGGCGGAGTTCCCGCCCGATTATTACCATTTCGTTAGATTTGCCATTGCGGAACATTGCTTGACACTGTAGATTATCTGTGTTCCGTTCCGGCGAAGGGCTTATCCCAGGTGGGAGGGTCTTTTCTGCTTCGGCCCATTGCCCTCAGGACACGGGATTCGCCTTTTTGTTTTTCAAGTTGCATTCATCCCCAAACAAAGGAACACACGATGAAGAAACTTACTGCTTTTTTGATGATGCTGGCCCTGGTCGCCTCCTTCAGCGTTATGGCCCAGGAAGCCCCCGCCACTGAGGAAGCCGCCCCCGCCCTCGAGACCGAGGAGACCTGCGATTGGCGTCCTTTCGTCAGCCTCTCCGCTGACTGGGCCACCAAGTACATGTGCGACGGAAAGGTTGTCAATCCCAACGCCATGGTCTTCCTCGACGCCTTCGTCGAACTGAAGGGTTTCTACGTTGACCTGTGGGCCGCCATGGACATGAGCCACTACAACCGCCCCGACGGCGGCAGCTTCGCCTACAAGAACGACCGCCAGTACCGCGCCGAAGAGGTCGACTATGTCATCGGCTACAACCACACCTTTGACATCTTCGACTTCTCCCCCGTCAAGTTCGACATCGCCTACAAGTACTTCCAGTACCCCCGCGCTTACTTCGACCACGACGAGCCCCTGGACACCACCATCGCCCTGACCAACATCCTCCAGTCCTTCCAGGACGAGGATGCCAAGGACGCCCTGTCCATCGGTGTGACCTGGCGCTATGACCTCAACTGGTACACCAACTACTGCTGGTTCGACATGACCTACTCCCGCCAGCTGACCGACAAGGTCTCCGCCTCCCTCTCCGGCAAGATCTACTGGGGCACCAAGAGCAAGATGCGCGCCGCCTACGGTCTGAACCGCGACGTCATCAGCTCCTTCCAGCTGAAGGGCGCTGTCAACTACGCCCTCACCGAGAACATCTCCCTGGGCGCCTGGGTTGACTGCGGCTGGGCCGTGGACCACGAGATCCGTGACGCCTGGAAGGCCAGCGACATCAACAACGAGGAGAACTTCCGCACTGGCGTCAGCGTCTCCTACTGCTTCTAAGGTCGAGCGCCTCTAGAACCGAAAAAACCGCGGTGGCGGAAGCCATCGCGGTTTTTTTGTGCCAGAAAAAAAATTCAGGGCGTGTCCGCGTCGGGGGCGGCCCCCGCATCTCTTGCGGGATTTCTCCGGCCGCGGCGGCGCGTCGCCTTTCCGGCATCGCGCGAACATTTGTTCGTGCCCGTGCAGCGGCGCTATATTATGGCTGTTTTCCCGGCAGTGTTTTTGTCGCGTAGGGCGTCCGAGGGCATCGGTTCGCATTCGTGTGATGCTGTCACATCACAGACGTCTTGGAGCGGGTCTGTTGAGGACCCGCTTTCTTTTTATCCGCATTGAACGACGGAGGAGGTAGGATTCATGAGCAAGACAACAGACGAGCAGAAGACTCGGAATCAGCTGATTGCGCATTTGGCCAGTGTCCGTGGCGTGAGCCGCGAGGAGATTGTGGCCATGTTGGAGCGCACGTTGCGGGAAGCCGCGCGCCGCGCTGTGAGGAACTACCAGAACGTGGATGCGAAGATTGACGAGCGCGGCGGAATTTCCTGCGTGGCCCATCTGACGGTTGTGGAGAAGGTGGTGGATCCCTCCCTGGAGATTTCCCTGGAGATGGCCCGCACCAAGTTCCCGGACGCGCAGCTGGGCATGGATGTGCCCTGGGACATCGAGGTCAGGGAATTCGGCCGCATCGCCTCCCAGCTGGGCCGCCAGGTCTTCACCACCAATCTGCAGGAGGCCGAGAAGCGCCACGTGGTCTCCCAGTTCACCGGCCGCGAGGGACAGCTCTTCAACGGCACCGTCTCCCGCCGCGACAAGAACGGCGTCTGGATCACCATCGAGAACACCGAGGCGCTGATGCCCCCCAAGGGCTGCATCCCCGGCGAGCAATACGAGGTGGGTGACCACGTGACCGTGCTGCTGAAGTCCCTGAATCCCGACAAGGGCGGCGCGGGTCTCATTGTGAACCGTTCCAGCCCGGAGTTCGTCGTGCGGCTCTTTGAGCGCGAGGTCAGCGAGATCGCGGACGGCACCGTGGAGATCCGGGGCGTGGCCCGGGAGCCCGGATACCGCACCAAGATCGCCGTCGCCAGCACCCAGTCCAAGGTGGACCCCGTGGGCGCCTGCGTGGGCATCCGCGGCGCCCGTGTACGCATGATCGTCAGCGAGCTGGGCGGCGAGAAGGTCGACATCATCAACTGGGATCCCGACATCCGGGTCTACGCGGAGAATGCCCTGAAGCCCGCGAAGCTGGCGAAGGTCTTCGTGGAGGAGCAGGAGGACGAGAAGATCCTCCAGGTCCGGGTCGCCGAGGACCAGCTGTCCCTGTCCATTGGCAAGAAGGGCCAGAATGCCCGTCTGGCGGCGAAGCTGCTTGGCTGGAAGATCAACATTGAGCGGGTGACCGCCGAGGAGCCCGTCCAGGAGGAGACCATGGAGCAGAAGATCCAGGCCGCCGCCGCCGTGCTGGCCGAGGCCACCGGCGTGTCCCGGGAGACTGCGCTGCTGCTGGTCGCAAACGGCTATCACTCCGTGGAGGGCCTCCGGGAGGCCTCCGTCCAGGAGCTGGCCGAGATTGATGGCGTGGGACCGGAGACGGCCGGGAAGATCGTCTCCGCCCTGGCTGCGAAGTAGTCCCCGGATTCCCGGCGGGCGCGCCTGCCGCGTCCGCCGCGTCCCCAGGCGCCTGCGGCCGTCGCGCGCATGCGGCGGACGGCGTCTGCGCCGCGCGGGAGGCTCGGGGAAGTGGCGGAGGAAGGGACGTCCTTCCTCCACGCCCTTCCTCTTTCTTCCCCGTCTGACTTTTTCCCGGCTAGTGCACTTTCAACGATAAAATGGAGAACAGAAGCTGATATGTCTACGAAGATACGCGTCAATCAACTGGCCCGGGAGCTGGGAATGGAGAGCAAGGAGCTGGTGGAGTTCCTGCAGAAGGAGGGCTTCGCCTCCGTGCGGAGCCACTCCAGCACTCTGGAGGAGGAGGAGGCCGAGCTGATCCGCAAGCAGATTTTGAATGCGCGGAAGGAGGCCCAGGATGCCCGCCGCGCGGCCGCCGCGCCCTCCGCAAAGCCCGCGGCGGTGGTTGCCGAGGCCCCCGCCAAGGAGGAGGATGAGGAGGAGCCCGAGGAGGAGGATGCGCCTGGCGAGATCCACCTGAAGACCCCCATCACCGTCCGCGATCTGGCCGCTGCGCTGAAGATGAAGCCCAACGAGGTGATCATCCAGCTGATGCAGCTGAACATCTTCGCCGCCATCAACCAGGTCCTGGAGACCGAGACCGTGGAGAAGGTCTGCGAGCGCAACGGCAAGAAGTTCGTCCAGGAGCGCCGCGAGAAGGGCAATCATCCCGTTTTCGAGCGAAAGGCCTCCGCCATTGCGGCCGCCGCCCAGGATGGCCGTCCCCGCAAGAAGGTGGGACGGCCCCCCGTGGTGGTCTTCATGGGCCATGTTGACCACGGCAAGACCACCCTGCAGGACTACATCCGGAAGACCCGCGTGGCCGCCGGCGAGGCAGGCGGAATCACCCAGGCCATCGGCGCCTCCGTGGCGCAGTATGGCGACCAGACCATCACCTTCCTGGATACCCCCGGACACGCCGCTTTCACCGCCATGCGCGCCCGCGGCGCCAACGCCACCGACATCGCGGTGCTGGTCATCGCGGGCCCCGAGGGCTGCATGCCCCAGACCGTCGAGGCCATCCACCACGCGCAGGCCGCCAAGGTGCCCATCATCGTGGCCATGACCAAGAGCGACCTGCCCGGCTGCGACGAGGACCGCGTGCTGCGGCAGCTCCAGGAGAACGGCATCCAGCCCGAAGACTGGGGCGGCGACACCGCCGTGGTGCCCTGCAGTGGCGTCACGGGCGAGGGCGTGGATGAGCTTCTGGAGCGAATCCTCCTGGAAGCCGAGATGCTGGAGCTCAACGCCGACCCCGACGCCCCCTTCGAGGGCCTGGTGATCGAGGCGCAGATGGAGCCCGGAATGGGCCCCACCGCAAATATCCTGGTGCGCAATGGCGTGCTGCGGCAGGGCGATTGGTTCTCCTGCGGCAGCACCTACGGAAAGGCCCGCGCTCTGCTCGACACCCACGGAAAGCGCCTGGCGAAGGCCACACCCTCCACCCCCGTGAAGATCATGGGCTACAACGCCGTGCCCGAGGCCGGTGACAAGGTGGTCTGGCAGCCCGACGAAAAGGCCGCCAAGGCCGCCGCGGACGAGGAGCTGCAGCGCAAGCGCCAGGAGAGCGCCGGCGACCAGAAGGCCCTGACCATGGAAGAGGTCATGAAACGCCTCACCGACGCCCGCAACGACAACTCCACGGTGGAGATGAACCTGGTGTTGAAGACCGACGTCCGCGGCTCCTTGGAGGCCATCTCCGAGGCCATCGCCGGCATCAAGTCCACGAAGATCTCCGTGAAGATTGTCCATGGCGGCGTGGGCGAGATCACGGATTCCGATGTGATTCTGGCGGCGGCCAGCAAGGCGATCATCGTGGGCTTCCACGTGCGCGCCATGCCCAGCGTGAACCGGACCGCCAAGCAGAAGGGCGTGGAGATCCGCCTCTACTCCATCATCTACGACCTGTTGGACGACCTGGAGGACGTGATGCGGGGACGCTTGACTCCCGAGACCCGGGAGAATCTCCTGGGCGAGGCGCAGATCGCCCAGGTCTTCAACGTCTCCAAGGCCGGAAAGATCTGCGGCTGCCGCGTGACCTCCGGCGTCATCAAGGTGAACCAGAAGGCCCGCGTTTTCCGCCAGGACACCCAGATCTACTCCGGACTGGTGGCCTCCCTGAAGCATTTCAAGGAGGACGTCCGCGAGATGAAGGCCGGGCAGGAGTGCGGTATCCGCCTGGACAACTTCGAGGATTTCGAGGTGGGCGACCGCATCCAGGTCTTCACCGTGGAGAAGATCCTCCCGGAACTCTAGGCGCGATACCTTCCCATTTTTCCTTCCTTCTTCAGCACAACGGCAACCCCCATGGGCGCAGAAGACCGCATTTCCCGATTGAATTCGCAGATGCTCCGGGAGCTTGGAATGCTGGGCGAATCCCTGATTCGCCCCGACATTCCCGACGCCCTGGTCACCTTCGTGGGCGTGAACCTGGCCAGCAATCTCCGCACGGCCAATGTCTTCGTCTCCGTCTACGGCAGCGCCTCCGCCAAGCGCCGCGCCTTGGAGCTGCTCCAGCGCCGGCGGGTGCAGCTCCAGGACGGCATCGCCCGGAAGATGGTCATGAAATACACCCCCGTGCTCCACTTCCGGCTGGACGAGACTGCCGAGAAGGCCCAGCGCGTCATGTCCATCCTCCAGGAGCTGGATCTGCCCCGGGAGGAGGACACGGCCCCGGCGGCCTCCGCGTCTTCTCCGGAGGCGGGTGAATAGGGGAGGGCACGACTCCCGAGGAGCGAGCACCGCCATGCCAGACGATCGGAAACATGACAGCCCACTGTCCCTGGAGGCCCAAGGGCGGGTCCGGGATCCCAATGGCCTGCACCTGAAGGTGGCCGGCGAGGTCTCCCGCGCCTGCGCCAAATTTCCCGGCACCCGCGTCACCATCGCCGGCGGCAATGGCCGCACGGCGGACGCGCGGAGCCCCCTGGCTCTCCTGACTCTCGGCGCCTCTGCGCAACAGCGCCTGGTCATCGCCGCAGAGGGTCCTGACGCCCGGCAGGTCATGGATGCCCTGGAACCCTATATCCTCCTGGAGAAGGCACCCGCTCCCGTGGTCCCATGAAGCGCGCGGAATTGCTGGCCATTCTGGAGTCCCTCGACATGCACCCCAGCAAGGCGCTGGGGCAGAACTTCCTGGTGGACGACAATTGCCTGTCCGCCCTGGTGCGCGCCGCCGACCCCCGTCCGGGCGAGGAGCTCCTGGAGATCGGCCCCGGCACCGGCGTGCTCACCCGGCGGCTCCTGGCCGCCGGAGCCCGCCTCACTTCCGTGGAGTTCGATTCCCGTCTGGCCGGATACCTTCGGCGGACCCTCGGTGAACAATATCCCGATGCCTTCCGGCTCCTGGAGGAGGACGCCTGCAAGACCGATTTCGACGCCCTCTTCCCGCAGGGACACCCTTATCGCGTGGTGGCCAATCTCCCCTATTCCTGCGCTTCCGTCCTCCTGGCGCGCCTGGCCACCGCCCGGAATCCCCCCCGCTCCCTCCATGTCCTCCTCCAGAAGGAGATGGCCGAACGGCTGGCCGCCAGCCCCGGCACCGCACAATACGGCGTCCTGACGGTACGCCTCGCGTTCCGCTATATTGCGAAGATCGCGCGGCAGGTGCCCCGTGGCGTCTTTTTCCCGCCGCCGGAGGTGGATTCCGCCTTCCTGTCCCTGGAGGCCCGCCCGGAACCCCTGGGCGCCCCCGGGCTCCTGGAGCGGGCCGGCCGGCTCGCCGGGGCCGCATTCTCCCAGCGCCGGAAACAGGCGCGGCGGCTCCTGGAACCCCTCCTGCCCGGCGTGGATGTCGCCGCCGCGCTGGAGGCCTTCGGACTGCCCGTCACCGCACGCGCGGAAGTCCTCTCCCCCCAACAATACGTGAAACTCGTGGAGTTGATGCCATGAATGTCGTTTTGGACGGTTTTTTGTATAGCGACGGCGTGGGCAAGGCCATCACTGCCGCACTGCTTGTGCTCAATGCCTGGCTTTGGTCGCTTATAATCAACAAGAACCTGCATGTTCGAAGTCAAAGGAGGGGGATGAACGCCATGCAGAAACGGCTGGAGAAATATGGCTCCTGCACCCATAAGATCCTGGGGGACCTGGACCGCGACAGTTCTCTGCAGGGGCCCTTGGCGGAGATGGGACGCGCCGCCAGCAAGCTCCTTCTGGAGATCCTGAAGCCCAGCGCCCAGCAGAAGTACGCCTTCTTCTCCGAGGGGACGCTTCCCCGCCCCCTCACGGAACAGGAATTGGAGCGCGTACAGGTCGCCATCGAGACCGAAATCACCTCCCAGAGAGGCGCACTGGAGGCAAGTCTTCCTGTCGTGGCGACAATTATCACCCTTGGGCCCATGTTTGGACTCTTCGGCACCGTCTGGGGCGTCATGGCCACCTTCGTGGGAATCGTCAACAACGGCGGACGACCCGATATCCAGGCCATCGCCCCCGGCATCGCCGGCGCATTGCTCACCACCGTGGCCGGCCTCTTCGTCGCCATCCCCGGTACGCTTTGCCACAACCAGATCGTCACGAATGTGGAAGGCATCAACCAGCAGATGGACGACTTCCGGGACGCACTCCTGACCTCCCTCCAGCTGGCGAAGACCGCACAACAGCCCCGGACGGCCATGGCGGCGGCGCCCCAGGCCTGCGCGGACAATACCGCACCCCGGACCGCCTGTCCGCAGCCTGTAGCGCAGCCTGCGATGATGGCGCCATCGCAGTCGTTTGTCTCCCGCGATGGTGCGGTGGAGATCTCGGTGTCGGAGGAACCGGAAGGAGGGAGCCCGGACGGCTATGCTCGCTAGGCAAAGACGAGCCCAGAGGGAGCGCAGGGTCAAGGCGGACATCAACATGACGCCTCTGATGGACCTGACTTTCACCCTGCTGATCCTGTTTATCATCACGGTCCCGATCCTGGACTACAAGACGGACGTGACGCCGCCCGCCATGAATACGGAGTCCACACTCCCGGAGAGCGACCCCATGGCCATCCAGGTGACGCTGGATTCCCAGGGGCTCTGCGCCATCAACGGCGAGCCCATCGCGCCCTCGAATCTGGAGGCCCGCATGCGGCAGTATAAGGACCTGGGGCGCACGCGGGTCCGGATCCGCGCCAGCGGCGAGCGGCCTTACGAGGAAATTATCATGCTCCTGCGCCCCGCCAAGCATTGCGGCATGGAGGTGCAGCTGGAGACGGTGGCGGAATAGCCCCGCCGTGGCGCAGTCGTAGCTGTTTATGCCTCGGGAGGAGTCAAAAGAGAGCAGGACGGACGCCGCGCGATTGCAGGCGTCGTCCGCGGCCATGCCCCCCGGCACCCCGGAAATCCGCCCGCTGGCACTCCTGAATCGCCTGCCGCTTTTGCATTGCGCCGCCGCAATCCTCAGCGGCGCCCTCCTGGCAACCGCCTTCCCCCCCCTGGAGTGGTCGCCAATGGCATTCCTGGGGTTGACGCCCTATCTCCTCTGTCCACAGCCACGGCGACTCCGCTGGCGCATTCTGGGCGCCGCACTCCTGGGATATTCGCACTTCCTGATCTCCCTCTGGTGGCTGAACACCGTGGGCTTCGGCGCAGGCGCCCTCCTGGCAATCCCCTGCGCGTGCTTCCCCGCGCTCTGGGCGCTCCTCTGGGGAGCCCTCCTTTGGCGGCGAAAGCCCCGGGAGGAGATCCCCTTGGATTTCCGGCAGCGCACCGATGCCTTCCCGGACACCGCACCCGCCCACCGCCCCGGCGCCGATCTCACGGTCTTCCCCACACCCCGCGCATTTCTGCTGGCGGCACTCCTGGCCGCCGCCCTCTGGACCTCCCTGGAGTGGATCCGCGGGTGGATTTTCACCGGATTCCCCTGGAATGCCCTGGGGGTCTCGCAGGCCTTCTCCCCCCTCCGGCTCCTGGCCACCCTGGCCGGGGCCTACGGGATTTCCTTCTTTCTGGTCTGGATCAATCTCCTGCTGGCGGGACTCGTGGCGCGACGCGAACGGCGACTCCTCCCGCCATTGCTGGCGACTCTGCTCTTCCTGGGCGGATGGTGCACACTGGAGCACCTCCGGCGAATCCCCCTGGAGGAGACTCCCCTCCGCGTCACCGCCATCCAGGGGGACGTCCCCGAATGTCGCGAGGCCACTCCCGAGGAGGTCCAGCTTGCCTGGGAGCGATACGCCTCCCTCACCCTCCGGGCCGCCAAAGAACCCACCGACCTCTTCCTCTGGCCCGAGGGCGCCCTCCCGGTGCCCCTCACCACCCCCGCATACTCACAAGGACTCCGGGGGCTTCTCGCACAACTCCCGAAGCCACTCCTCCTGGGAGCCCTGGATGTGCGGGATCCATTTCCCCCCGATTCGGACCGCCCCGGCCAGGAGCCGCCCGTCTTCAACTCCGCATTCCTCCTCCGGAAGGACTCCGCGGTGCTCTCCCTTTCACGGGCCTGCCGGGAGGACTATTACGACAAGACCCATCTGGTCCCCTTCGGGGAATATGTCCCCTTCTCCCGGCAACTCCCCTGGCTCGTGGACGCCCTGGGGATGGGACGGGACCTGACGCCCGGCAAAAACACCGCGCTCTTCTCCCTGGAGCGCGCCGACGGCACCACAGTCTCCTGTGGAATGAACATCTGCTTCGAGGACGCCTTCCCCGGGATCTCCCGGGAATTCACCCGGAAGGGCGCACAGCTCCTGGCCACCATCACCAACGACTGCTGGTACAAACATTCCGCCGGAGCCCGGCAGCACCAGGCGCAGGCCGTCATGAGGGCCGTGGAAAACCAGCGGCCATTCCTCCGCTCCGGGAACAACTCCCATACCTGCCTTGTTTCCCCCAAGGGCGAGATCCTCGAACCCATCCAGACCCCCGGTTCCCCCTTCACACCCGGCTATCATACCTACACCATCCATCCCGTGAAACCCGGCGCACGCCTCACTCCCTGCACCCGCACTGGCGATGCCCTCCCCAAAATCGCAACCCTCGCATGCCTCCTCGCCATCACCGCCGAAACCGCGCGGACCGTCCGGGAGAAACAACGGATGCGGGAGAGGATAGGAAAACATGTATAACTCGTTGCAAGAAATCTTATGTTATTTTATGTGAATGGAGTCGTTTTAGAATGTTAAATGCAAACGCTCCGGTGTCAAAACAAGATCCCAACAAGCGAAACGCCATGAGTCAGAATTGCAACGAAGAAACTCGGGTGCAGATCAAGTGGATTATGAGCGAAGAAGATGTCAAACTCAAGCTGATTACCCCCGCTATCGAGAAAGTCGGCTGGGATAAGCAGAAGCAGATCCGCATGGAGTACAATTTCACGGATGGTCGTGTCATCGTCCGCGGAAATGTCACGGCCAGAGGAAAGAGAAAGCGTGCAGACTATCTGCTTTACTACAAGCCCAATATTCCTTTGTAATGCCCCCCTTTAACAGGGGGCCGCATTACGAGACCCGGCCTCGACGGT
>CAVFEH010000023.1:0-27827 GCA_963621575.1 Bacteroidaceae bacterium | reverse complement strand
GCCCCCCCCCCCCCCCCTTCGATACACAAAGAAGCGGGGACGGCCGGTCTGCATAGACCCGTCGTCCCCGTTTGTTTTTTTACCGTGCCATGCTGGAAGCCGCGTCAGATCTCGACGGAGAGAGCCAGTCCGACGGTCCAGTTGAAGGCGGACATGTCGGGATCGTCCTTCCAGGCGTCGCGCATCTCGTGTCCGAGGGCCCAGCCGAAGGAGGCGAAGGGTCCGAAGGAGATGTAGTCGTTGACGCTGAAGTCGAGGGAGGTCTCGACGACGGCGGAAATGGCCTCGTTGCGGTAGAGGTCGAAATCGCGCAGCTGGAAGCGCTTGTTCCCCCACCAGAGCTGGGCGCCGGTGGTCCAGGTCAGCTGGTCGCAGAGTTCGAAGTCATGTCCGATGTTCAGGTTCCCGTAGACCAGGGAGTCCTCGAAATCGTAGTAGACCTCGAACCCGGGATTCAGGAGGCACTGGGCGTTGACGGCCAGGGCGATCTCGTTGGACTCACTGGCGCGGTCGCTGGGATAGGAGTAGTGGATGTAGCTCAGGGTGTAGTCGAACATCGCGAGGGAGCCCTCGTATCCGAAGGTCCAGTCGTACTCCTCGAACTCCCTTTCGTGGTCGTTCTGGTCAGTGGTGTCGTAGATTCCGGTGACGCCGGCGAAGAGTCCCTTCCAGGAGACCTGGATGTCTCCGACGAAGACGGGCTCGGCGTTGGCATAGGAGCCCTTGTCGAAATTCTGGCTGGCGTACTGAAGTCCGAGGGAGACGCTCCAGTCCTTTTCCTCTTCGGTCTCGACGGCGGCGGGGGCCTCTTCGGGGGCGGCTGCGGGGGCGGTCTCCTGGGCTTGGAGTCCCATGGCCGCGGTCAGAACGGCGGCCATGAACAGGGAGTAGAATGCTTTCATGCTTGTGGTTTCCTTTTTGGATTGGGGTTGGTTGTGGGGGAACAGACGTTGAGACGAGATTCTTCTAGCAGCCCCATCCCATGGCGCGGCCCACCTGGTAGACGACCATGGTGAGCAGATATGCCACGGCGAAGAGTCCGATGCACTCGTAGGCGAGCCACTTCCAGGAGTTCAGCTCGCGCTTGATGACGGCCAGAGTGGCGAAGCAGGGGATGGAGAGCAGGCTGAATATCATGATGCAGACGCCCTGCAGGGGGGTGTAGTGGGCGCGCAGCTGGGCGCGCAGTCCCTCATTCTCCTCGTCGGCCTCGCCCTCGGCGTAGAGGATGCCGAGCTGGGAGACGAAGACCTCCTTGGCCGCCAGGCCGGCGAGGGATGCGGTCACCAGCTTGTCGTCGAATCCGATGGGGGCGAAGAGGGGCTGCAGGGCATGTCCGATGCGTCCGGAGATGGTGTAATCCATGACCTCGGCGCTGCGCTCGTTCTCGAGGGTTTCGATCTCGCCCTCCTTCTCCTGGATGTCCTTCAGGATGTTCAGGTATCCAACGGTGGCGACGCCCTCGTCGCCCTTGGCGGCGGCCTCGGCGATGGCGGCGTCGAGGATCTCGGAGGGATCGGCCTCCTCGTCTGCCTCGATGGCCTCCTTCACGGCGGCGACGGCCTGGTTGTCGGCGGGCACGGCGGCCTCAAGGCCATCGATGGCCTCCTGGACGGCGGCGATCTCCTTGTCATAGTCCTTGGAGAATTCGGTCCTGGCGGGCAGGGTGTTGAAGAAGTAGAGGACGATGGAGGTGAACAGGATGATGGTTCCCGCCTTGTGGAGATACATCTTCGCGCGGTCCCAGACGTGCATGACCAGGCTTCGGAAGGTGGGCATGCGGTAGGGAGGCAGCTCCATGAGGAAGGTCTCGTCATCCCCCTTGAAAAGAGTGGACTTCATGATGCGGGCCGCGATGAGCGCCACGACCACGCCCAGGATATAGAGCCCGAACATCACGACGGAGCGGGTAGTTCCGGTGAAGAAGACGGGGATGACGAGGGCGTAGATCGGCAGTCGGGCGCCGCAGCTCATTGCCGGCAGCACCATGATGGTGGTGCGGCGGTCACGCTGGGACTCGATGGTGCGGGTGGCCATGATGGCGGGCACATTGCAGCCGAATCCCATGACGAGGGGCACGAAGGAGCGCCCGTGGAGTCCGAATTTCCGCATGAGCCCGTCCATCACGAAGGCGGCCCGGGCCATGTAGCCGGAGTCCTCGAGCAGGACGATGGCGATGAAGAGGAGGACGATGTTGGGCAGGAAGACCAGAACGCCGCCCACGCCGCCGATGATGCCGTCGGTCACCAGGTCGCGGAAGTACTCCGCCTTGCCGTCGGGCCACACGTTCTTCACCAGGTCGGAGAGCCATCCGAAGCCGTCCTCGATCCATCCCATGAAGGGATCGCCGAGGGTGAAGGTAAACCAGAAGGTCAGGTAGATGATAGCCAGGAAGATGGGGATCCCGAGCCAGGGGCTGGTCAAGACCTTGTCGACCTTGAAGCCGCGCTCACGGTTCTCCTTCGCCCCCTGGACGATGGCCTTGGCGGCGAATTCGGAGAGCATGGCGAAGCGTTTCACGGCCAGGCTGGTGCCGTCGCCGGGATCGCCGATGCGGGCCAGAGCCTCCTTGGCGGCGGGAACCAGCTCCTTCACGCCGGACAGGGCCTCCACGGTGGTGTCGCGCTCCAGCAGTTTGATGGCCAGGAAGCGGGCGCTCTCGGGAGCCAGGTCCTCGGGCATGGCCTTCTGGACACGGGGCAGCAGAGCGGCGATCTCGCGCTCCACATCCTCGCCGTAGCCCAGGGCAACGGGGGGATTCTCCATGCCGTAGTGCAGGAAGACGGAGAGCGCCTCAATCAGGGGGCGGACACCCTCGGCGGTGCGGCCCACGGTGCGGACCACGTGCACGCCGAAGAACTCCTCCATCTGCTTGTGGTTGAAATGGATGCGCTTGCGGTCGGCCTCATCGGACATGTTGAGCACCAGCAGCGTGGGAATGCCCAGGCTGGCCAGTTGGCTGGTCAGGTAGAAGGAACGCTCCGGCACGGAGGAGTCAATGACGTTCAGGATCAGGTCCGGGCGCGTGGCCTTGCCTGTGAGCTCCTGGAAGACCACCTTCTCCTCGGGGGAGTGGGAGGAGAGGGTGTAGATGCCGGGGAGGTCCACCAGCTCCACGTCACGGCCATCCAGAAGGAAACGGCCGCTCTTGCTCTCCACGGTCACGCCGGGATAGTTGCCCACATGCTGGCGGGCACCAGTCAGACCATTGAAAATGCAGGTCTTGCCACAGTTGGGATTGCCCACAAGGGCGATGCGAATGGGTTTCATGCCACACCTCCAGAGATCTTCACGACACGGACAAACATACGGGAGGCGTCCCTGCTGCTGATGGCAAGGCTGGCGCCCATGATACGAACACGGCACAGGGAATGCAACGGGGAAAAGGCCTCCAACACCACACGGGCGCCAGGAATCAGCCCGACGTCCGAAAGCTTCTGGCGCGCACGCAACGGAAGATCCAGCTCCGAAACATCGCCGCAACCACCCAACGGCAGCTGCGTCAGGGGCACCACCGCGCCTTCCTTCAACGCGGACTCCACCTGATAGGACTTCGGCGTGGAGGGACCGTCCCCGCCACAGCCGCAATTGCATTTTCCATGAGACATGGCTTCTGCTCCTTCTTGCTTGAAAACTAAGAGAGGGAAAAACTCCTACCTCTCGACTCCTGAAATTCCCCAAGGGAATGCCAAACGCACCCCAGGGGAAACGACGAAAACACCGAAAAGAAAATCAAATTGTTGAGCGAATACTCACTCTATGGACAAAAAAAGAACACCGGCGGAACCAAAGGGTCCGCCTAAAAATGAAAAGGGAGAGGACGCCCCTCCCGCCTGCACCGGAAAACAACACACAACAAACCAATGCAGGAGGGAGAGGCGGTTCCTTCTTTTAAGAGTTGAGCGAATACTCACCTCTTGGGGAAGGAAAAAGCAGACGAGGCACACACTCCTCGCCAGCCCGACTGCCGCCCTCCTCCCTCCGGAAGGTTCTCCTCGCCACGCCGGAAAACAACACACAACAAACCGGCGAAAGAGGCCCTCCTTCTTTTAGAAGTTGAGCGACTGTTCATCTCTCTGGAAAAAGAAAATCCGGCGGGAGGACCAGGTCCTTCCGCCCTGGGACAGCCGCGCACTTCCCGTAGAGGGCCACCCTGTGGTCTTCAACGGAAAACAACACACAACAAACCGTCGGAGCCCCGTGGGCGGCCCGCCCAACAAATCAAAGAAATGAACGACTGTTCACCTATCAGGGAAAGAAAAACCGGCGGTTTCTTTTGCAAAACCGCCAAGAAAGTTTTTTTCTGGAGGAGCTAGTCCTCGTCGTGGATGTGCTGGAATCCCGTGTGGATAATGGCCTTCACGTGGCCGTCCGCCAGAGTGTAGTAGACGTTCTGGCCTTCTCTTCTTCCCTTCACGAGATTTGCGAGGCGCAGGATCTTCAACTGGTGGGAAACCGCGGACTTCGTGACGCCAAGCAGTTCTGCCAGGTCGCAAACGCAAAGCCCTTCGTTGCCCCGGAGGAAGAGCGCGTGGAGGAGCTGCGCCCGGGTGCCGTCGCCGCAGAGCTTGAAGAGCACCGCCATCTGGATGTACTCCTCCTTGGGCGACATCCGGCTCCGGACGTCATCCACAACCTCTTCGTGCAACTGGGTGCACCCGCACTCGCTGTCCTTCATGGCCAATCGTTTTACAGTTGAGAACTCGTTCACTTGTTGAATATACACGTCCCCCTGCGGTTTTCAAAGGGGGAGAGGGAAAAAACACAAAAAAAAGGCCCCCCCTGCCCATCCACCCACAAAGAGTTATGATGCACCATAACTCTTTATGCTTCTTGTGGTTATATCTTGTTTTCGGGGAATCCTCCCGCTATGATAGTGACGTCGCCTGGATTGGGGCGGCCATTTTCTTAGTGGCAGTTGTTCTTGGAGTCCTCAAGCGGATAGGAGGGTTGGAAATCATGTTTCGACGTCTTTTCGTTCTTCTCGTGCTGGCGGGGTATTCGCTGTTCGGGGCGGTCTGGCACGTATCGACCACGGGGAATGATGGAGGCGGGGGGCGTTCCTGGGCGACTGCCTTCGGGACCCTGGAGCGCGCGCTGGAGGTCTCCCGCGCGGGGGACGAGATCTGGATTGCGGCGGGACGTTACGAGCCGTCGGCATCAGAGGGCGAGATCGCGCCGGAATCCGGTTATGTATTGCGTCCCGGGGTATCGGTGCGGGGCGGCTTCTTCGGGGATGAATCGAGCGCCGGGGCCCGCAAGCGTGTGGACCGTGACGGCAATGGCGTGGTGGAGTCGTGGGAATTCGCGGGGGAGACCATTCTGCGAATGCCCGCCGGCTGCGCTGGAACGCTGTTGGATGGCGCCTCGGAGGCGGTGCAGTCCACGGAGCTGGACGGCCTGACGGTGCTGGGCGGCAACGCCTTCGGCGCAGAGGACTCCACTTCGCATCCGGGAGAGGGCGGCGGCGCCTTCCTGAACGGCCGGTATGTGGTGCGTCAGTGTGAGTTCACGGGGAACCACGCCG
This sequence comes from Bacteroidaceae bacterium, assembly GCA_963621575.1. Lineage (GTDB taxonomy): Bacteria > Verrucomicrobiota > Lentisphaeria > Oligosphaerales > Oligosphaeraceae > UBA1724. Next base: position 22,300 of record CAVFEH010000023.1, on the reverse strand, counting down.
TGCGGGGCGGGGGCGTCTTCACGCGGGGGCCGGTGCGGGTGGAGCAGTGCCTCTTCGCCGTGAACACCGCCACGGACCAGGGCGGCGGAATCCATCTCTCCCAGGGTGACGCACGAATCTCCTCCTCCCTCTTCCTGGACAACGGCTCTCCCCTGGAGACCCGCGCGGGTGGCGCGCTCTCCGCGGCAAAGGGCGCATCTGGCGCCATCGCCTTCTGCACCTTCGCAGGAAGCGCCTCCCGTGACGCCGGAAGCGCGCTCTTCCTCAAGGGCGGCACCGCAGTCTACTCCTCCGTAGTCTGGGGAAGCCAGGGACACTCCCAGAGCATCCTGGCCGACGCGGGAAACCAGGTCCTACACACCGCCACCGAGGCCGGCGGATTCCCGGGGACCTTCGCCCAAGGCGGAATGCTCCTGGAGACTGACAACGCCGGCGAAAATGGCGTGAATGCCAACGACAACCGCCCCTCGCACCTCTTCCCCTGCTTCCGTTCCACCGAAGACGCCGACTTCCGGCTGGGACGGGGCTCCTGCCTCATAGGACGCGGAATCCTCCCGCCTGAGGACGCCCCCGCACAGGACGCCACCGGCGCACCCCTGGTCCCCGACGGCAGAGAGCCCTCCCTGGGATGCTACGCCGCCGACTTCCCCGCCAACGCCGTGGTCGAGCTTTCCCTGCAGGCACCCCTCTACTTTGGACGCACCCAGCCCTGGAGCCTCTCCAGCGACCAGGAACTCGCCAGCTGGACCATCGCCGCCGAAGATCCCGGACTCCTGGGCGTCTCCGACGACGAGCTCACGGGACTCCACGCCGGCGAAACCCGTCTGCTCCTGGAGTACACCCCGACGGATGGCCACTTTGCCCCGGGAACCATCGTCCTGCCCCTGCAGGTGCTTCCCCGCCCCCTGGAAGTGACCGCAGACTCCCAGATGTGGCGTTCCGCGGAGGAGTCCTTCCCCGAACTCACCTGGTCCCTCACCGCAGGGAGTCTGCTGGAGGGGCATTTTCTATCGGGAGACCTGAAGGCCTATGCCGCCCTTCGGGGAACCTCCGGTGAAAATGGGGAGGTCTCGTATCACACCATCCGCCAAGGAAGTCTCCATGTGATGCCGGAGGCCTACTCCAGCGACTACCAGATCCACTTCCGGGAAGGCCTCCTCACCGTGTTCAAAGGCGTCTCCCCCCAGGGCGGCGACGGCGACGGCACGCTGGCGCCGGGCGAGAATGGCATCTCCCTTGTCTCGGAGTTGGTCTACGGCGACCCCCTGTCGGGGCGCCTCCAGCTGGAGGGCAAAATCCTCTTGCGTGAGAATGGCGCAAGCGTGCCAGGCACTTTCACATGGGAACGAGAGGGCGAGACCCTCCCCTGCGGGCTCTACGAACTGACCTGGATCTTCACCCCGGAAGACGCCTCCCTGCCGCAAATCTCGGGAACCCTCCCCGTCACCGTACAGGAACGCCACCTGAAGATCGTACCGTATGTCCTCCAGAGACCCTACGGCGCGGCCAACCCGGAAATCCCCTATCTCCTGCAGAACTTCGCGCCGGGAGAAGACGAGAGCGTGGTGACCCGGCGGCCCGTTCTGGGCTGCAACGCCAACGCCACCTCCCCGGCAGGCGAATATCCCATCCTCCTGGCAGAGGAGGGCGAGGCCCCCAACTACCGCTTCCTGCTGGAGGAGGGCTGCCTCACCGTGGAGCCCATTGCCCAGGATGTCCTGGTGCAGAGCGCCACCAAAATCCACGGCGAGCCCGACCCAGAATTCACCTGGAGCACGAAGGCGGAATGCCCCGTCCCCGCCGAGGTCCTGCCCATCCAAATCTCGCGGGAACCCGGCGAATCCTCTGGCAAATACGCCCTCCACGCCGTCACCGCCAACAAGAACTACCGGATGCGGAACAACAGCGCATACCTGCATATCCAGGGCGTGCTCCCCGTGCTGCACCACGCCACCACGGCGCCCATGAAGCCCTTCCAGACCATCCGGGAAATCGCCATCGACTACGCCATGAAAGATCCGGAGACCGGTGAAATCGTGCCCGGAACCCTCGAACCCTTCCCCTACTGGGAACAATACCTGGACACGCCCCTCACGTGCGTCCCCAAAAACATCCTATACCGCTTTACGCCGGACGACATGGACCATTACCAGGGACCCGTCACCGTCTATGTCCCCTACTCCATGGAACAGACAAAACTCACCGTGAAGGCGGATGACCAGACCATTGTCTACGGCGATCCCATCCCCGAGTTCACCTACACCGTCCTGGAGGGCGAGCTGGTCCCTGGCGTCCCCCTCAACCGGATCTACACGCTCCGGGAGCTCTCCTCACACACACCCACGCCATTGCCTGTTGGCCAATACGTCATCATGGCAGGCACCCCTCGCACCGAAGTCGCGTCCTATGACCATAATTACGTCTACAACGGCCGGCAGAAATCCGGAATTCTCACCGTGGAGAAGCGGACCGCCTATCTGGTTGTGGAGGACAAGGAGTACACCTGGGGCGAGGAGATTCCCGAATTCACCTGCCATTTCGCCTTGGACGAGAAGGGCCTGGAGCCTGTCTGGGAGGACCTCTTCCCCTCCCTCACATACGAATACCACCTGGGAGAGACCGGCGCCAGCGGGCAGGCCACCATCTCCGTCACCGGCATCCTCTCCAACCCCAACTGGGCCCTGAAAGTCGTGCCTGGCACCCTCCAGTGCAACCCGAAGACCCTGACACCGCAGTGGCCGGAGGATCTCCATCTGCGATTCTGGGAGGATCCCCCCTCCCTGCTCACAATCTCCGCAGACCCCGCGGAACTTCCGGCAGGCACCGCCAGCTTCTCCACAAATTCGAAGGTCTACGTCCCACACAATGAGATCTACGGATGCCATTACCTCCACCTGACTCCCGACGACGAAGACTACAACGGCAAAAACAGCGCCAGGGCGTGCCACGAATGGGAAGAAACGGGCGACCACGACATCTACCTGACCTCCGGCGACACCGGGGACTACCGCTTCCGCTGGGACACGACGGTCCCCGGAAAAATCACCATCGGCGCAGAAACCATCCTGCTCACAAATCATGCCGGCACCATGGTGGAAGGACGCACCTTCACCCGAAAACTCTACAAGAGCAACGACGACGCGGCCCCTGAAGAACACCTCTTCACGGTGGGAAAGGACGTCTTCTCCAACCTCTATGTCGCAGTCCGGAATCTCTTCCCGGGAGGAGTCCTCTGGATCGACGGAGACATGGGAGACCTCGGATACAAAGACATCCCCCTTGAAATTGCCAAGGGCGCAACCATTCGAAAAATCCACTCCCCCTACTGGGATGTCAATGTCACAATCCTTCCTCAGCTTTGTGGCCTCTCTTTCCACCCCCTCAATCTGCATGGCATCGAGCTCAAAAACGGCCTCTACAACAATGGCCCCTTCTTGGCAGAGGATTGCGTCTTCGAAAGCACCTTGAAACTAAGCGCCTCCACCAACAGCACATCCACAGAAAACTCCCCCGTTCCCCTGGCCTTCCGGAAATGCACTTTCACCCGTGACACCTGGATCAACACAACAGAATCCGGCACCGACCCCGTCTACGCGCTCTTGTTCATGGGATACCTGCCAGGCAAGGGGGCAGCGCTCTCCCTGGAAGAGTGCCACTTCAAATGGGTCCAGGAACTGGCAGGCGGATGCAACATCCGCATCCAATGCGGATACTACGACGCCTATTGCGAGCCTACGGAAGAAAGCGAACTCACCCTCCTGCGGAACGTCCTGAATTGGCCCCTGGACTTGACCAGCTGCACCTTCGAAGGATGGCAGGAGGAGGATCCCGAAATCCTCAAAACACACTTCGAACCGCAATACGAGGACGACCCCGTCCTCCAATTCCTCCTGCCAGAACAATGAAACGGGCAGACAAAAGGGAGGAACGCCCGGCGCAACGAGAGGAAGCCAGGTGGCGGCAAGCGATGCAGAATCGATTCCTGCCGGGAAATCCGCATGGGGAGTGGTTGAACAAGGTGTCTGGAAAGCAGCTTGTGCGCAACCGCGCACGCAGGTACGCGCCCGTGCCGGGAACCCGCCGTCCCCTTATAGTACGCAAGTTGGCTTTCCACGCCTTTTCCCAACCCCAAAAGCCCTCCGTCCTCCCTCTCAACATGGCAAACTCCTCCCACAAGCGCTGCAACTGCAAGGATCCGAAGCACAGCCACTGCCACAACCCCGAAATCACGCCCGTCATCGGCGATCTGAAGGTCGAATACAAGACCAATCCCCTGGGCATGGACGAGGCACGCCCCCGCTTCGGATACCTCCTCTACGGGGTCAAGGAGCAGACTGCCCGGCAGCTCCAAGTGGTGCCGGAGGGCGCGAAGACGGCCGCGTGGGATTCGGGCTGGGTGGAGGACGGCCGTTCCCAGCAGATCGCCTACGAAGGCGAGCCCCTGAAGCCCTTCACCCGCTACTCCTGGCGAGTCCGCGTAAAGGACGACGAAGGCAAAGCGACCGCCTGGAGCCCGGAGGGGAGCTTCTTCGAAACCGGATTCCTGGACGGTGACTGGACGTCCAGCCATTGGATCGGCTGGTGGAAAGGGCCGCGCGTCAGCCCCGCCCCCCAGCTCTTCTGCCGCGATTTCGAGCTGCCGAAGGGCAAGAAACTGGCCTCCGCGCGACTCTACGCAACGGCGCTGGGATGCTACGAAGCCGAACTCAACGGCACCGTGGTCTCCTGGCCCCTGGCCCCCGGCTGGACCAGCTACAACGCACGCACGCAGTACCAGGCCTACGACGTCACAAAACTAATCAAAACGAAGGGGAACACCCTGTGGCTTACCCTTGCCAGCGGATGGTTCGACGGCCGCATCAACACCCAGTGGTCTGCCGGAAAGTGCGTCTTCGGCGAGAATGAGGCCATCCGCGCCGAACTCCGCCTCACCTTCACGGACGGCACCAGCCAGACCATCGGCACCGACAACTCCTTCACCGCCTGCATCTGGGGCGGCCCCGTCCGCATGAGCGACATCTACGACGGGGAATACTACCAGGCCTGGCGCTCCAAGGAACTGGCCCGGAAACTCTGCAGCGACCCCGCCGTGAATCTCGACGACATCCACGTGCGCATTGACTGGACCAGCGGCGCCCCCGTGGCGCGCCTCCAGACCCGGGAGCCCGTCTCCATCACCAGGCGCTGCCCCGGCACCTACCTGGTGGACTTCGGACAGAACTTCTCCGGACGGGAGGTCCTCCACCTGAAGGACACCGTGAAAGGCGCCGTCATCACCGTCCAGCATGGCGAGACCCTGGACACCGATGGCTCCCTCTACACCGCCAACCTGCGCGGCGCCAAGGCCCTGACCACATACGTCTGCGACGACGCCAAAGAGGCCGTCTACGAACCCGCCTTCACCTTCTACGGCTTCCGCTATCTGGAAATCTCCGGATGGTTCGGAAAAGCCCCCACGCCCAAGGACATCCAGGCCGTGGTCCTCTCCAGCGACTTGGCCCGCACGGGACTCTTCGCCTGCGACAACCCCCTGGTGGAACGCCTCTTCGAAAACGTGGGATGGGGACTGCGCTCCAACCTGCTGGACGTGCCCACCGACTGCCCCCAGCGCGACGAACGCTACGGCTGGACCGGCGACACCCAGGTGGCCGCCAACACCGCCACCTACTGCCTCGACGCCCCCGCGTTCTACACAAAATGGCTCGTGGACCTGAACCTGGACCAGCTGCCCAGCGGATTGTATCCCTTCATCTCCCCCAACGCACAGGGCACCGCGAATCTCAATTCCCCCTCCCCCGCCTGGCAGGACGCCGCCTTCCTCGTCCCCTGGCAACTCTACCGGAAATACGGCGACACGCGCGTCATGGAGAAGCACTTCGACCAGATGGACAAGTATCTCCAATACGAGGTGGAGTACTCCCGGGGGACCTACGTGCCTGATCCACCCACCTTCGGGGACTGGCTCAACGTCAACGCCCCCACCAGCAACTGCTTCCTTGCAACCGCGTATCTCGCCGGAATGTTCGCCCTCATGGAGAAGATCGCCGGCGTCATCGGCCGCACGAAGGACCAGGCGCGCCTCCACAAACAGGCCCTCAAGGCCAAGAAAGCCTTCCAGGGACGCTTCCTGGACCCCGAGACCGGGCTGAAGGAAAAGACCCAGTGCGCCTGCCTCCTGGCACTCCACTTCGATCTGCTTCCCGCGAAATGGATCCGGCCCACCGTGGACGCCCTGGTCGAGGACATCCGGGACACCAAAAAGCTGCACCTCTCCACCGGCTTCGTGGGGACACCGCTTCTGCTGCCCGTCCTCACACGCTTCGGACACGCCGACCTGGCCTACCAGCTCCTCTGCCAGACCACCTATCCGGGATGGCTCTACCCCGTCACCCAGGGCGCCACCACCATGTGGGAACGCTGGAACAGCTACACCAAGAAGGACGGCTTCGGCGACATGAACATGAACTCCTTCAACCACTACGCCTACGGTGCGGTGGCCGAATGGTTCTTCGAGACCATCGCCGGCATCCAGCCCCTGGAGGACGATCCCAACACCGTCGCCTTCAAGCGCTTCCGGCTGGCCCCGCAGCCCGGGAAAGCCCTCGACAACGCCTTCGCGGCCTTCCACTCCCCCTACGGCGTCATCACCTCCCTCTGGCAACGCACAAAGAAGAAAAACGAGAGCCATCTGGAATGGTCCTTCAGCGTCCCCGACAACACCACCGCACAGATCGTCCTGCCTCCGGGGGAACTGCTGGACTTCTCCGGCGACGAAGAACTCCGCCACGACGATTACGGGAACCTCCTGGCCGTCCCCGGCGAATACACCCTCGTCTTCCGGGAATAATAACCCATCATGGCATCCTCCACTTCCGGCACAAAGCCCGTGTCCCCCCGGCGCCACACCACCCAGGGTCCCGCCCCCGCCGTCTGCGGCCTGAAGGTCGAATACAAGACCAACCCCCTGGGCATGGACGAACCCCGCCCGCGCTTCGGATACCTCCTCGCCGGCGTGCAGGCGCAATCCGCCCGGCAGATCCAGGTCTTCGCGCAAAACACGAAAAGCCCCGTCTGGGACTCCGGCTGGACCCCTGACGCCCGCTCCCAGCAGATTGTTTACGAAGGCGCGCCCCTGCAGCCCTTCACCCGCTACGCCTGGCGGGTCCGCGTCAAGGACACGGACGGCAAAGCCAGCCCCTGGAGCAAGGAAGAGAGCTTCTTCGAAACCGGATTCCTGGATGGCGTCTGGAAGGACAGCCATTGGATTGGCTTCTGGACGGGAAACCGCGTCAGTCTCTCCCCACAGCTCTTCTTCCGGGACTTCGACCTGCCAAAAGGCAAGAAACTGCTCTCCGCGCGCCTCTATGCCACGGCGCTGGGCTGCTATGAAGCCGAGCTCAACGGCACCGTGGTCTCCTGGCCCCTGGCCCCCGGCTGGACCAGCTACGCACAGCGCGTCCAGTACCAGGCCTACGACGTCACGGAGCTGGTCAAAGCGAAGGGAAACACCCTCTGGCTTACCCTGGCCAGCGGATGGTTCGACGGACGCATCGCCGGACAGTGGACCGAAGGATATCCCCGCTACGGCAAAAACGAAGCTGTCCGCGCCGAACTCCGCCTCACATTCACCGACGGCACAACCCAGACCCTCGGCACCGACGAACACTTCCAGAGCGCCATCTGGGGCGGTCCCGTCCGCATGAGCGACATCTACGACGGCGAACTGGTCCAGGCCTGGCGCACCAAGGAACTGGCCCGGAAGCTCTCCAGCGACCCAGCAGTCGTCTTTGACGACATCCACGTCCGCATCGACTGGACCAGCGGCGCCCCCGTGGCACGGCTCCAGGTGGTGGAGCCCGTCTCCATCACCAAACGCTGCCCCGGCACCTACCTGGTGGACTTTGGCCAGAATTTCTCGGGGCGGGAAATCCTCCGCCTGAAGAACACCGTGAAGGGCGCCACCCTCGTCGTCAAACACGGCGAGACACTGGACACCGACGGTTCCCTCTACGTCACCAACCTCCGGGGCGCAAAGGCCATGTCCACCTTCATCTGCGATGACGCCATGGAGGCCGTCTACGAGCCCGCCTTCACCTTCTACGGCTTCCGATATCTGGAGGTCTCCGGCTGGTTCGGAAAGGCCCCCACCTCCAGGGACATCCAAGCCGCGGTCCTCTCCAGCGACCTGAAGTGCACGGGCCTCTTCACCTGCGACGCGCCCCTGGTCAACCGGCTCTTCGAAAATGTGGGATGGGGCCTGCGCTCCAACCTCCTGGACGTGCCCACCGACTGCCCGCAGCGCGACGAACGCTTCGGCTGGACCGGCGACACACAGGTGATCTGCAATGCCGCCACATACTTCCTCGACGCGCCCGCCTTCTACGCCAAGTGGCTCGAGGACCTGAATCTGGACCAGCAGGAAAACGGCCTCTACCCCAATGTCGCCCCCAATCCCCGCGTGGGACTCCCTCTGGACTTCCCGGGGCCCGCCTGGCAGGACGCCGCCTTCCTCGTCCCCTGGCAACTCTACCGAAAATACGGCGACACCCGCGTTCTGGAGAAGCACTTCGACAAAATGGACAAGTACCTCCAGTACGAAGTCGAATACTCCCACGGAACATACGTCCCCGATCCCCCTCGATACGGCGATTGGCTCAACATCGACGCGCCCACCAGCAACGCCTTCATCGCCACCGCCTACCTGGCGGGGATGCTCTCCCTCATGGAGAAGATCGCCGGCGTCATCGGCCGCGAAAAGGACCGTGCCCGTCTCCACAAACAAGCCCTCAAGGCAAAAAAAGCCTTCCGGGAGCGCTTCCTGGATCCCGAACAGGGCCTGAAGGAAAAGACCCAGTGCGCCTGCCTCCTGGCGCTCCACTTCGATCTGCTTCCCGAAGAGTGGATTCCACCCACCGTGGACGCCCTGGTCACCGACATCCGCGACACCAGGAAGCTCCACCTCTCCACCGGCTTCGTGGGAACCCCGCTGCTGCTGCCTGTCCTCAGCCGCTTCGGACACGCCGAACTGGCCTACCGGCTCCTCTGCCAGACCACCTACCCCGGATGGCTCTACCCCATCACCCAGGGTGCCACCACCATGTGGGAACGCTGGAACAGCTACACCAAGAAGGACGGCTTCGGCGACATGAACATGAACTCCTTCAACCACTACGCCTACGGCGCGGTGGCCGAATGGTTCTTCGAGACCGTCGCCGGCATCCAGCCCCTGGAGGACGATCCCGCCGCAGCCGCCTTCAAGCGCTTCCGACTGGCCCCCCAGCCCGGCAGCACCATGGACAATGTCTTCTCGGTCTTCTGCTCCCCCTACGGAATCATTTCCTCCGCCTGGCAACGCATAAAGAAGAAAGGCGGAAGCCTCCTGGAGTGGTCCTTCAGCATCCCCGCCAACACCACCGCGCAAATCGCTGTGCCCCATGGCGAACTCCTGGACTTCTCCGGCAGCCAGGAACTCCTCCACGACGATGACGGGAACCTCCTTGCCACTCCCGGAGAATACACCCTCCTTCTCCGGGAAAGGCCCTAGACATCCCCCACGCACCGCACGACATGACGGAAGAACTCGGAAACTCCCTGCCCCGCAGCCTCTGGTACCCGGGACACATGTTCAAGGCCGAACAGGCCATGAAACAATCCCTGTCCCTGGTGGACATGGTGGTGGTGCTGGTGGACGCCCGCGCGCCCTTCTCCACCCGGAATCCACGCCTGGAAAACCGTCTCATCCAGCGCCCGCGAACCCTGGTGGCCAACAAAGCCGACTTGGCCAACCGCGTGGTCAGCCAACGCTGGAAGCAGTGGTTCCAGGAACGCGGCGAGGAGGCGGACTTCCTGGATGCCAGCCGCCTGCGCAACCCGGAATCCCTGGTGCGCCGCTGGCGGGACTTCGCCCTGGAAGAACGCCGGAAGCGGGGCGCCACCCGTCCCATGCTGCGCCCCGTCCGCATGATGATCGTGGGCATCCCCAACATCGGCAAGTCCACCCTCGTGAACCGCCTGAAGGTCAAGAATGTGGCGAAGGTGGCGGATCGTCCCGGCGTCACCCGCTCCAACCAGTGGGTCACCCTGGCCGGCGGCGAGGTGGAATTGCTGGACACTCCCGGAGTGCTGTGGCCCTCTCTCCGGGACAAGGCGCAGGAGCTCCTGCTCACCGCCCTGGGGAACATCCCCGACGGGGAAACCGATCCCGTCATCACCGCGTCCTTCCTCCTGGAACGCCTCCAGACCCTCCCGATCCGGGATCCCCTCAAAAAACTGGGACTCCCCCAAATCCCCTCCTCCGCCCAGGAAATCCTGGAGGCCTACGCAAAAAAGCGCGGAATGCTCATGACCGGCGGCGTCCCCTGCGTCTCCAAGGCCGCCGTCACCCTACTGAAAGAGTTCCGAAACGGCCAAATGGGATATTTCACCCTGGAGAATCCCCCCGAGAATCCCCCCAAGGACGAGTCAGAGGACGCCCCCGCGGAAAACACAAACGCGCAAGAGGACTAGAGGAGCGGAGGATTTTATGGAAAAGCAGGCGCGCAATCGCGTGGACGGCATTCTTCTTGTGGACAAATCGCCGGATTGGACCAGTTTCGATGCCGTGAACCTGGTGAAACGGCATTTCCGGCTGGACAAGGTGGGACACTGCGGCACCCTGGATCCCTTCGCCACCGGGCTGCTGGTCATCCTCCTGGGAAAGGCCACACGCCTCCAGGACCAGCTCATGGGAAAAGAGAAGTGCTACCGCGCCACCATGAAACTAGGCGAGCGCACCGAGACCGAGGACCTGACCGGAGCTGTCACCTCCATTCAACCCGTGCAGCCTCTGACCAGGGAGCACATCCAGGAACAGGCAAACGCCTTCCTGGGCGAAATCCTCCAGACGCCCCCCATGCACTCCGCCATCAAGATCCACGGACAGCCCCTCTACAAACTGGCGCGGAAAGGCCAGACAGTGGAACGGAAGCCACGCACCGTCACCATCCACAGTTTCCTCATCGACGAATACCACGAACCCCTCGTGGACTTCACAGTGAAATGCTCCAAGGGCACCTACATCCGCACCCTGGGCGCAGACCTTGCCGAACGGCTTGGCTGCGGCGGGCACCTGGTCGCCCTGCGGCGTCTGAGCAGCGGCGACCACTCCGTGGAGCAGGCCTGCACCGTGGAGGACCTCAAGAACTGGGATCTGGAGGAGCTCAAACAGCACCTGCTGCCCCTCCCGGAGGCCACTCCATGACCGGCACCGCCCTTGCCATCCCCGTGGCGGACGCCCTGGCGGAACTCTCCGGTGATATCGTCCTGGCCATCGGCGTCTTCGACGGCGTCCACCGGGGACACCAGCGGGTCTTCCAGGCCCTCCGAACTCTGGCGGTGGAATGCGCCGCCACCCCCGTGGCCCTCTTCTTTGACCCGCCTCCCAGGGTCGTCCTGCGCCCACAGGATCCTGCGCCATTGCTCGTCACCTGGCAGGAGAAGATCCGACTGTTGGCCGAACAGGGCGTGAAAATCGCCGTCCGCTTTCCCTTCACCCACGAATTCGCCACGGAATCCCCGGAGGCCTTCGTACACAACCAGCTTCTGGGGAATCCCGCTCTGAGAATCCACGCAATCTGCGTGGGCACCCAATGGCGCTTCGGCGCCGGCGGCTCGGGCGATGTGGCGCGACTCCAAACACTGACCGCACCGGCAGGCGTCCGCGTGGTCGCCGTGGAGCCACTCCTCTTCCAGGGAGAGCGCATCTCCAGCACACGCATCCGGAAGGCACTCCTGCAGGGGGATTTCGCCGACGCCGAAAAAATGCTGGGACGCCCCTTCACCCTCACCGGGCAGGTGGTCCACGGAATGGGAAAGGCCGCCACGGACCTCCACTGCCCAACCGCGAACCTGAACAACGAGGGACTCCTCCTGCCCCCCTACGGGGTCTACGCGGCACGCACCCACATCCAGGAAGGCGCGCCACTGCCCGGAATCGCCTACATCGGGGACGCACCCACCTTCCGCGGAGAAGGCAACGGCCGCCCCATCGTGGAACTCCACCTCTTTCAGGACGCCGAAGACCTCTACGGAAAGGCCATCCGCGTGGAACCCGTCCGATTCCTCCGGGAAAGCCGGTCCTTCCCCTCCCGCCAGGCACTGGCAGACCAAATCCAGGTGGATATCCTCCATGCCAAGAAAGCCCTGGGAATCCGCTGAGCCTTTTATCCCCATGGAAAGATACGCGATTCTCGGTTGGCCCGTCGAACACTCCCGCTCCCCGGGAATGCAGGAGGCGGGCTTCCACGCCATCGGCATTGACGCCGTCTACGAACTGCTCCCCACCCGCGCAGAGGAATTCCAAGACCGCGTCGCACAAATGGTGAAAGACGGCTATCGCGGCTGGAATGTGACCGCCCCACACAAAGAGCGGATGTTCCTCTGCTGCGACGAAGTCCCCGACGAGGGCGCACGCGTCTCCCACAGCGTCAACACCGTGGTCGTCCGCGACGGAAAGACTTGCGGCTACTCCACTGACGGCGTCGGCGTGGCGCGCGCCCTGGCGCACGCCTTCGGCTTCACAACCACCCCCGGAATCCAGCTCTATCTGGGCGCCGGCGGCGCCACGCAGGCCGCCGCGGTCTACGCCGCACGGCATGGCGCCAAGACGCTCTATTTGGCCAACCGCACCCTGGCGCACGTCCAGACCCTGGCCGACCGGATCCACCAGTGCGCCCCACAGTGCGAAGTGCATGTCATGCCCCTCCAGGACGCCCCGCAAGTGGCCCCCAAATGCCAGGTGCTCTTCCAGGGGACCTCCCTGGGGCTCCACCCCGGAGACCCCATGCCCATCGATCCAGAGTGCCTCCCGGCCACACTCCCTGTCTTCGACTTCCTATACACTCCCTCCGAATTCCGAAAAAAGCTCCTCCAACGCGGAAATCCCCTCACCGACGGGAAGGAAATGCTCCTCCGGCAGGGCATGGAAAGCTTCCAAATCTGGACCAACCAGCCTGCCCCCGAAGCCGCCATGCGCGCCGGCCTGGAATCCTACGGTGCGTAAAAAAACGCGGACACCTTGCACCGGGCGCAAAAAAAAGAGCCGCCGGCATCGATTGGGATGCCGACGGCTCTTGTGCCATGGAACGTTACCGCATTACATAGTTTCCGAGTTCATCGGGAGCATCGACGGTGACGGTCTGTCCCTCCTTGAACTTGCCCGCGAGGAGCAGCTTGGAGAGGGGATTCTCCAGCCGATGGATGATCACACGCTTGAGGGGGCGAGCGCCGTAGACGGGATCATATCCCTCCTTCGCCAAGGCAGCTGCTGCGGCGGGAGTGATCTCCAGATGGATCCGGAGCTTCTCCAGACGCCGGCGAAGGGCCTCGATTTGCAGGTCGACGATCTTGACGATCTGGGATTCCTCCAGGCGCTGGAAGACCACGATGTCATCCAGACGATTCAGGAACTCCGGCCGGAAGAAGTTCTTCAACAACGCCAGGACCTTCTCACGCACCTTGTCGGAGCTCTCGCCAGAGGACTCCACGATTTCGGCGGAGCCGATGTTGCTGGTCATGATGATCACCGTATTGCGGAAGTCCACCACCCTGCCCTGGGAATCGGTGAGACGCCCGTCGTCCAGCACCTGCAACAACAAGTTGAAGACATCGGGGTGGGCCTTCTCCACCTCATCAAAGAGCACCACGCAGTAGGGACGACGCCGGACGGCCTCGGTGAGCTGTCCGCCTTCATCGTATCCCACGTATCCGGGAGGGGCGCCCACCAGCCGGGAGACACTGTGCTTCTCCATGAACTCGCTCATGTCGATCCTGACCAGGGCGCGCTCGTCATCGAAGAGGTTCTCCGCCAAAGTCTTGGCCAACTCCGTCTTGCCCACGCCGGTGGGTCCCAAGAAGAGGAAGCTGCCGATGGGCCGGTTGGGGTCCTGCAACCCCGCCCGGGCACGCTGGATGGCCTCGGAGACCGCGGTGACCGCCTCATCCTGTCCCACCACCCGGCGGTGCAGTTCGTCGGGCAGCCGCAGGAGCTTCTCGCGTTCGCCCTGCATCAACTTGGCCACGGGAATGTGGGTCCACTTGCTGATGATCTCGGCCACGTCGTTCTCGTCCACCTCCTCACGGAGCAGGCGCGCCTCGTCACCGTCCCAGGGAGTCTCCTCCAGGGCCTTCTTCTGCTTCTCCAGGTTGGGGATGGTGCCGTAGCGGATTCGACCAGCCGCCTCCAAGTCGCCCTTGCGGACGGCCTCGTCGGCCTGGCGATTGGCCAGCTCAAGGGCCTCCTTGATCTGACGAAGCTCGCCGATGTGCTTCTTCTCCTTCTCCCAGCGGGCCTCCAGCTTCGAGGACTTCTCGCGGATCTCGGCCAGCTCATTCTCCACGCGCTGCAGACGCTCCCGGGAGGCCTCGTCGGTTTCCTTGGAGAGCCCGGATCGCTCGATTTCCAGCTGAGTGCGGCGCCGGAGCACTTCATCCAACTCCGCGGGTCGAGAATCGATCTCGGTACGAAGATGGGCGGCGGCCTCATCCACCAGGTCGATGGCCTTGTCAGGCTGGAATCGGTCGGTGATGTATCGGTCGGAGAGGACGGCGGCGGCCACCAATGCGGAGTCACGGATGGTCACGCCGTGGTGCAGCTCGTAGCGTTCCCGCAGTCCACGCAGAATGGAGATCGTGTCTTCCACGCCGGGGGGTTCCACCAACACCGTCTGGAAACGACGTTCCAAAGCGGGGTCCTTCTCGATGTACTTCCGATATTCGTCCAGAGTCGTGGCGCCGATGCAATGCAGCTCGCCACGGGCCAGCATGGGCTTCAGGATATTGCCCGCATCCATGGATCCACCGGTGCTGCCGGCACCCACCACGGTGTGCAACTCATCAATGAAAAGGATCACCTGGCCTTCGGACTTGACCACCTCGTTCAACACGGCCTTCAGACGCTCCTCAAAGGCGCCACGGTACTGGGTGCCGGCCAGCAGCGACCCCATGTCCAGGGCGATCAACCGGCGGTTCTTCAGTCCCTCGGGAACATCGCCCTGCACAATCCGGCCAGCCAAACCTTCCACAATGGCGGTCTTGCCCACACCGGGCTCGCCAATCAACACCGGGTTGTTCTTGGTCCGCCGGGACAGGATCTGCACCACACGGCGGATCTCGTCGTCACGACCAATGACAGGGTCCAGCTTGCCCTTCCGGGCAGCCTCCGTCAAATCCCGGCCGTACTTTTCCAAAACGCCGGTGAGGGCCTCGGGATCCTCACTGGTCACACGCTGGTTTCCACGGACCTCCTTCACGGCGTTCAAAAGAGACGACTCCTCCACGCCCTGGGAGGAAAGCAGACGCTTCGCCTCGCCCTCCACTGACGCCAGGGCCAGCAGAAGATGCTCCACGCTCAAATATTCGTCCTTGAATTCCTCACGGCGGCGGTCGGCGCTCTCAAGAATCTCCGAAAGCTCCCGGCCGGCTTCCACCTTGATCTCACGCCCCACGACGCGGGGCAACCGACCAAGCACTCCTTCCACAGAAGAAAGCAGCGCCTTCACGGGAACATTCATGCGCTCCAGAATCGACCCCGCCAGGCCTCCCTCCTGGGTCAGCAAGGCATACAGCAGATGGACACCCTGGAGCTCCTGATGGCCGAACTTCGCGGCCGTCTTCTGCGCGACATCAAAGGCCTCGCGGCACTTCACAGTCAAACGATCAAAGTTCATTGTCATTACCTCCTTTTTGCAAGACAAAAAAATCGCACCCCCCGGAAGGGGTGCCAGGCAAAACATTGTGTAAAGCAAGGAACATGCCACCATTGACCAGGAATCCTGGGGAAAAACCGCCCCCCACCAACCAAGGACTCCACCCTCCGCGACACCCTGTCACACCCCCTCCTCCACGCTTGAAAAAGCCCCCCTACGACTTATCTTAAGCCTCCGTCCAAACAGGGGCGCAGAATATTCCCGAACGCCCGCCCCACAAGGAAAAAAAACACCCTTCCCCCCATCTTGGCGGCCCGATAGCTCAGTTGGATAGAGCACCTGCCTTCTAAGCAGGTGGTCGGCGGTTCGATCCCGCCTCGGGCTACCAGTTATAAAGGAGTTGACAGGATATTCTAGAGGATCGCCCACCGGGCAAGCGGACATCGGGGGCGACACGGGGCGTAGCGCGCCCTGCCCTGACACTCTACTCCTTCTCGAAGTGGCCGTCGACCTTCAGCTGGGGGGCGTTCTCGTTGATGGCGCGGATGGTACTGTCGTCGAAGCCCTCGTCCAACACTGCCTCGATGTCCAGTTTCAGGGTGACCTTGGCATGTGGGATCGTGGTGAAGTTGCTGATGAGTTCGTCAACCAGCGTGCCCATCTGTCCTGTGGCCTTGACCGGATCCAGTTCCACACTGCCCCAGTAACGCCGGCAAAGCTCCTTCTTCTCAGCGGGCTGCGCAGACGGCGTCCTGACAGTGCCGCCACCATTGTGCTTGCCATCGCCCACGCTGCCGCCGCCGTCGCCATTGCCGTTGTTCTCTTCGGCAGGCGGCTGTGCAGGCGGTGTCTGGCGCTGCTTGATCTCTTCCGCCAATCGTCCGGTCAGCAGAAGCGCGGCGTCATCCATGGCGACGCCATAGAACTGCTCGCGGAAGCGCAGCCCCAGATACTTTTCGCCATCCTGCGCCATGGCGTAGCCATAGACGCCGTCGGCCACACCATCCACCACGGCCTGTTCGAAGATGCCTTCGTCCAACAGTCTGGGCATGTAGTAGAAGCTGCATATATCGTGCCAGACCTTCTTCACGGAAACCTGTTCCACGCCGTCCTTGAAGTAGTATTTGTCGAGGAGATGCTTCAGATGGACGGAAGCCCACTTGCTGCTGATGACCAGCTCATTGCTGACCAGGGCGTTCTGGATGGTCTGTGCGATGGACGAGAGGCCCGTTCCCAGCCTCTGCACGTCGAACTGCGTCTTGCGGGTGTCCTCCCCATACGGGGTAAGCACGAAACGATAGCACTCCGCTATGACCTGGTCCAGGACGCGGCGTGACGAGGTCTGTTCACTGCGTCCCTGCTTGGCACGGCCTGCATCCAGGTTCAGGCGTCCTTCGTCGATATCCCTGACAATCTCATCCCATGCGACGCAGCATTTCGCCTGGAAGAGGAGTTGCATGACTTTGGAGTCGTCGGGAGCCAGGAAGACCATGCGGTTGCGGAAGCGCCGTGGCTGGGCATCCCGTTGTGTGAGAATGGCCGTAGCCGCCGTAAAGGCGGGCGTTTCGTTCGCCCTGGAGTAGGCTGCACTGATGAAGGGCCTCAGCACAACCAGCCGGGGCCCCCTGCCGATCTCGTCCGGGATGTCGCCGGAAGGCGTGAAGACATGGATGCCAGAGAAGAAAGTGCTGGAGCCCAGCAGCCTCGTGATGGCGTTCTTCACGGCCTTCTCCGCGTCTGCGTCCTCGACCTTATCCTTGCGAGCCTCCATGTCACGCAGCAGATTCGGCTGTGTGTCGAACCAGTAGCATCCTGCGTTCTCTGACAAGTAGTGCATCTTGTCCCGCATGCGGCTCAAGGCATCGCGGTAGAGGGAGATGTTCTGGTCTGGCAGGGCGCAGCCCAGCAGGATGCGGTCCCGCTGGATGCCCTTCAGGCCTGTGGAGTTGACGGAGGGCGCACTGCCCAGGAAGATCGTGCGTGCGGCACGTGTCGCCGCATGGACGCTGCCGAAGCGCGATTCGCTGGCGTCGATCTTTGCCGCCTCGGCCTTCTCGCCGTCGATCTCGCCTTCGATGACAGGATCCCAGCCTGGTGCAAGATAGTAGGTGCTCTTGGCGCGGACCGCGGAGTCCATCAGCGGCAGGTCTCCTGGCATGATGAGAGGAGACTGGTCGTTGCTGGTCCAGAGGCGGTTCACAACCAGCGCCATGTATTGGAGGACGCCCCGGGTACGCTGGAAGTTGTTCAGGGTGGACCACTCGTTGTAGAGCCTGTCGAAGACCTCGGGATGGATGGGGTAGGCCCTCTTCATGCGTTCCCAATAGGCATTCTCCTGGACCTCGGGGGGCAACTCGCCTGCATTTGCACGGTAGTAGTCGGCAAATGAGCGGCAGACCAGATCCACGCAGTCCTTGTCGGTGACGTCCTCGAAGAGGCGTCGGCGCACAATCTCGAAGGACTCCTCTGCGCTGACGGGCTTCCAGACATTGGCGACACGGGCGAAGAAGGTCTCGATCTGCTTGCGGATCTGGATGCCGAACTGGCCACCGGCCTCCGTGTCGGACTCCGGCAGAGACGCCAGCAGCAGCGCGGTTGGGACGAGCTTCACGCTTTCCGTCAGCGCCTGCAAGAAGGACATATTGGCGTCGAAGGTGCCAGCCACGATATTGTCGCCGCCCAGTTGTCGGTAGAACGCCACCATCTCGTCCATGAGGATGACACAGGGGGACGCCTTCTGCAATAGCGCCACAAGGACCTCCTTTCCAGGGGAGGTGCGTGCCTCGTCGCTGGGACGGACCATCTCGTAGCCCTCGCGTCCCAGTAGCTGCCAGCCAAGCTCGCCCCAGATGGTGTTGATCTTGAGGCCGTCATGGTCCAACGGCTGTGCAGGGGCCATCTGGTTGCCGTCGATGATAGCCACACGGGCCTTGGGCAGGGACGTCACACCCGCGCGTTCCAGCACTTCGCTGACGCCCGGCAAAGACGCGATGTCCTTGGTGTAGCGCGCCAGATGATAGACCGCCAGCAAGGTATGGGTCTTGCCGCCGCCGAATGCCGTCTGCAGCTGGACGACGGGGTCCCCGCCCTTGCCGTTGAGGCGCAGCAGCACGGAGTAGAGCAGCTGGGCCATGCCCTCGGTGACATAGGTGCGCTGGAAGAACTTCTGGGGATCCTGATACTCCGCAGGCGCGGTCTTCTTCACGATCTGCGACAGATCCACGGCCCAGTCGGACTGCTGGAACGCCCCCTTCAGCACATCCTTGTGGGGTCTCGCAATTTGTCTCCAAGGCGTTGTCATGGTGTTCTTCCTTCGTGTTGCTGCCATTCGCTAAAAGAGTTCCTGCTGCTTGGGACGCTTCGCCTCGTCGGAGCGGCGTCGTTCCGCCGCAACCATGGCGATACCCATGATCTGGTTCCAGCTGGCGATGAGTTCGTTGTAGGGACGGGCCTCCTCCGCACGGTTCGCGCGCTCGTTCAGCGTGTAGAGGGAGTAGGCAAGCTGCCGGATCCCCGATTCCTGGGGAAGCATGTAGGAAAGCAATTCCCCGGCATCGGTCTCGCCCTTGTGGTTCAGGGTGCGGATGACGTGGTGGCAGGCCTCCCACACAGGCCGGTTCTTGTCCTTTTCCGGATCGTAGTCCCCGGGATACTCCTTCCAGTCCAGCAGACGGACCTTTCCGCCTGCGGAGTGGATGACACCCGCGTTGCGGATGTTGTCGACGGTGGTGTTCTTTGCCTTCGCCAGCACCTCCGCCGTGCCGTAGGGCCCCTCATTCCAGCCGTATTGCCGGAACCATTCGTTGCAGAAGAGGGTGGCGGCATCGAAGTCCGCGCCATCGGGATTCAGCACCTCGGTGATCTGCCGGTTGATCTCCACCATGGCTTCGTGGACCGTCATTGGCGTGCCGTCCGCGTTCAGGACCGTTGCATAGCGGGAGAAGACCTCCATGCCGGGACCGATGGCCGCCTGGGCCAGATCCACAGGCGCGACAGGGGACTTTTCCTCCTCAAGCCCCATCATTTCCTTCAGCGCATCCTCCATCCGATTCCGCAGCTCGTCCAGGAACTCGCGTCTGCCCACCGTCGGCGCATCCGCGTCCCGACGACGGCACACCAGCACGATACTGGACGCAAGAGCGTTGGTGCCCATGCCAATCATGCGATTCCCCAACTCCGTCCTCATAGGCCAGGTGCCGGTCAGAACGAAGCCCGCCTTCAGCAAAGCCGCCAGGAAGGTCTCCCAGCCGGTGTTGCCGGTACTGCTGCCGCTGGTCTCGGAGGATTTGAAGGCGTAGTAGATGGTGACGGGGAAGGCGGGATGGGCTTGTTTGGCGAGGTTCCGCATGGCCTCCGCCATGCCGTCCAGGAAGAAGGCCTCTGCTTTTTCTTTGCTGCCGTGACGGTAGGGCGTCGCCACCAGTTCCTCCGCTTTGGGAACCGCCATGGTGGCGAAAAGCTTCGGATAGATGCCACGAAGACTTCGACGCATCCAAACATAGAAGAAGTCCGACAAATCCGCATAGCCGATATTGTCGTAGTAGGGTGGATCCGTGGAGATTACCTTGTTGGCGGAAATTGTCTGCGTCTGGGCGTCAGCCTGGAAGACGTGTCCGGTCCCTTTCTGGGGAAGATTGGCAATCGCCTTCCATACCCAATCCACCATGGCACACCAATTCCCAGTACAGGCAGAAAAAGGGTTGCCCTCTGCATAATCCCATGTCATGGGAATGGCCTGACGACCAAAGGTATTGCGGATTTTTTCGCATGAATTGTGCCAACTGCAGATGGACGACCAGTAATCCGTACACTTATCCACAGCGAACGCAAGATATACGGCGATGGCATCTCCATAGGCGGTGGCGCCCCTGCCCCCGTCGGCCAAAGAGATGCCGTCATCGGACATGCCTGCGGCCTTGGCATCGGCGATGATCTTGGCACGGGCCTCGGAAACCAGGTCGGAGAAGGTGTTCAGGGCTACCAACTGACGAGGGGTGAAAAGATCGCCGTAGGTGGTCATGCCGTAGGCTGGGGGGGAAAACCATCGAGGATTCGCCGGCAGTGGAGTCGCTGGGATGTCATAGTTTTCATGAATCATCGCAAATCGTTCTTGAGCACAAGAAGGTGACAGATAAACGCGGCCTTTTCCTCCGTCACAAACGATTGCCATAAGTTTTTCCCCCATGCGATGTTTTTTCCCCTCGCTATAGATATGTTCGGAGGGCATAGGAGAATTGGACATAATGCACCGAAAACTGGCACCACGTCCTAACGATGTCCCACATTCCGCCCCTTTTGGCGGGATTCCGACCTTGACTTTGAAGCGATAGGTGTCGCCATCGATGACGGGCTGGACGTATGCTTCATGGCCCTTCTTCTTGGATAAGACAAAAGAGGATACCAGAGGCACATCCACATGAGAGTAGCGTGGATCGGGACTCTTGACTGTCCGGGCCCAGAGCCAGGCGATGACGGTCAGTTTCTTGCCGATGTATTGTTGCAGGCCGGGGCGGTCCTTTGCCATCTCGGCTATGATCTCCACCCGTGGATAGAGATGGCCGATACGCTTCTTCGCCTCCTCCCGCATCCAATAGCCGTAGCGGCGCACGTCCTCCGCCAGCCCCTGGGGGCCTTCGTAGGTCATGTTGAGTTCCTGCTCCGCCTCGGGCAGCGGCCCCACGGGCCTGCTGTCGGCGAAGCGCGGGGGGATTTCGATCATCGCCTTGTTGATCATGGCCGCCACGGGGTTCAGGTCGGAGGCATGGCTCTCCAGGCCGAGACGCTGGGCCTCCAGCGGCAGGGCTCCGCCGCCTGCGAAGGGATCGTGGAAGGCAGGCAGCACCTCCGGATCGAAGCCGGGCTTGCCCTTGTTCCACTCGCAGGTCTCCCGCCAGCTCTCCCGGATGGCCTTCCGTGCACGCTCCAGCACCTCCTGGTTGTTGGTGTTCTCCCACTTGACAAGGTCGCGGAGAATTTGGAAGAGCTCCTCGCGCTTTCTGGCGGCCTCGGCCTTGGTGACGCCGGTCTGCCAGCCACGCGCGCCGCCCGGATCATTCACCATCTGCGCAAAGATGACCGCACGGGCAGCAGCCAGGGGACGACGCGCCCACCACAGGTGCAGAGTGGAGGGATGCCCGTGGCGAATGGACTTCTCGCGGGCCGCCTCGGCGTTGATGTCGTCAAGCGGCAGGGCGACTTCAATGAGCTTCTTGGGGGAACGGATGCTAGACATGGATGGGGTGCGAAAGGGTCTGTTCGGGCTTGACCGCCCTCTTCAGCAGCATGTCGATGTCCTTGTTGGAACTGACGTCCTCGGGTGCAGGCAGCTGGTCGAAGGGCTTGAGAATGTAGTAGGGGCCATCGTAGGTGTCGTCGGGATTGACGGTGACGATGGCCAGGATGAACTTGTCCGCCTGGTTGATGGCGCAGCAGATTTCGTTGCGTGTGACGGTGATGGTGTCCGCGCCCTTGGCCCGGCCCTTGACCTCGATGTGGCGTGCGTCGGGGATTGCGCCGTTTGCGCCAGGTTGCGGAATGGCTGTGACATCCCAGCCGCACTTGGCGGCGGAGACGTCCTTCACAGTGTGTCCGAAGGCCTTCTCCGTCTCCACGACCGC
>CAVFEH010000022.1:0-31773 GCA_963621575.1 Bacteroidaceae bacterium | reverse complement strand
TCCGGCGAACCCTCCGGCGAACCCTCCGGCGAACCCTCCGGCGAACCCTCCGGCACCCGCTAGATTTCCCTTCATGCAAACAAAGGCACTGGAGCGTGTCCAGGCGCATTCCCCCTTTCTGTCATTTTCCTTTCATGCCCGAATCCGACCTATCCCCCCAAGTCCAGGCAGCCATGGACTTTGTCGGCGACACTGACGAGCTGGTCTCCTCCCTGGCCATGGAGAAGATCCTCCAGAGCGGCCAAGCCGAGCAGGCGCTGGCCACCATCCAGGACGACCCCGACGAGAACACGCGGCGGCACGCTCACCAACTGGGGACCCTCATTCAGCGGAAGCACATCCTCAAGTCCATCGTCAGCGATTTCGAGCAGGCGCGCCTGCCCATCTTGACGGCCATGGTCAAGGTGGATCTTCTCTACGACACCAGCAGCTCCCTGAGCTTCCTCAACGGACGCCTCCAGGAACTCTACGACGACTTCGCCGGATGGCTCCAAAATCCCTCCGTTGCCGCGCGGGATCTGAATGCCATCTGCGAATTCATGGATGAACGCGGATTCTACGTGCCGCCCCTCCCCTGGCTGGGCATCGAGGAATACCTTCTGGGCGATGTCATGGACAACTATGGCGACGCCGTCCCACTGGTGCTGGCGGCGCTCTGCCAGGAGCTCGGGAAGCGGAATCACATCAAAGTGAATGTGATTGCCTGGAACGGCTTCATTGCGTTGCTGGACCGTCTCAATGGGACGGTCTGCGTGCTGGAGAAGGGCTGGGAGGTCCAGAAGCTGGAAAGGCGCGACCAGGTGGTGCATCTCAATGACCAGCAGCTCTTCCTCCTCTACCTGAACTCCCTGCTGGCCAGCTCCATTGCCTGCTGGGAGGCCTACGATGTGCATCTCTTCTGGGAAATCCTGCAGGCCATCCACGGCATCCAGGGAAACCCCCTCCCGTACCCTTTCGGAGAAGTCAACGAACCGGAGCCCCCACCCCAACAAGGAGCATAGATCATGAACGCCATGAAAAACAACTTTCTGAAGGCGCTGGCCGACACCATCCGGCTGGACTGCGTGCAAAGCCTGGCGAAGAACTCCGAAGCCCGCCCCTCCGCTGCCTGGCACACGCTGGTGCGCGTCCTCCTGGGCGTGGCTTATCTTCTGGTGGCGCTCCTCTGCCGCTTCCTCTTCCATGACACCTTCACCTGCGTCCTCCTGGGCACCGTGGTCCTGCTGCTGCTCCACCTCCTCCTGACTGGCGGGCAAGAGAAAGCCCTGCCGGGAATGGTCCAGACAATCCTGCGCTCCGGACAAAACGCCCCTGCGCCATCCGCCGGCAGCGATCTGCTTGCTCAGTTCCTGCTGCCCGTGCTGCTCTTCCTGTTGCTGCTCAACCACGGTGAAATCTGGCTGCCCGCCATCCTGGCGCTGGCCGCCGCCTTCGGCGCCGAGCTTGCCCAGGAGAAGGGCGAGAATGACAAAACCACGTTGCGGCAAATCCGCTGCTGGCTCCTGGGCGCGGCCGCCGCCATCATCCTGCCCATCCTCCCCGCACTTGGTTGCGCGGACGCCGTGCGCGCCGTGCTGCTGCGCGGAATCCTCCTCGTTGCGATCCCCATGCTGCTGTTGCCCTGGGTCCGCCGGTTCCTCCCCGCGAAAGCCCCCTTCCTGGTCGGGAATTTCCTGGGAATGACCCTCATGCTCACCCTGGCATTCCTCGCCAGCGCCCTGTAGATGAAACACACGAATCCGCATCCCACCATGCCCTCCTCCTCTCATCAAGAGCCCCAAGAACAGGAAAACCTGGTCGTATATGTCGTCACGCTGGGTTGCGCGAAAAATCTCGTGGACGCCGAAGTCATGTGCGGCACCCTGGCCGCCAACGGCATCTTCCTCACGGACGATCCGGAGGAGGCCAACGTAACCCTCGTCAACACCTGCGGCTTCATCCAATCCGCCCGCGACGAGGCGGAGGCCGCCATCCGCCAGGCCCTGCAGTGGAAGCGGAAAGGTGCCCGGAAGGGCCTGCCCCGCTGGGTTGTCGTGGGCGGATGCCTGGCGCAGCGCAGCGCCCCCGAATACGCCGAAAAGCTTCCCGGCGTGGACCTCTGGATGGGCGTGGATTCCGCCCCCAGAATCCACCAGCTCCTGAAGTCTCTCGTTGCAAAGGCCCCCCTCCCCGCCATCGCCACCAGGAAGGGCGCCATCCCCAAAGCTGTCGCCAACGCCCCGAAGCCCCTGCTGGACATCCCCACCCCCACGCCCGTCTGGCTCTACGACGAAAATACCCCCCGCATCCAGACCACTCCCGACTCCTACGCGTATGTGAAGATCGCCGAGGGCTGCAACCACCGCTGCGCCTTCTGCGCCATCCCCGGCATCCGCGGAAATCTCCGGAGCCGCTCCCTGGATTCCATCATGGCGGAGTGCCGGCAATTCCTCCAGGCCGGCGTCAAGGAGCTCAATCTCATCGCCCAGGACACCACCGCCTACGGGCGAGACCTGAAGCCCCAGGCCACGCTGGTCGACCTGCTGAAAAAGCTGGATGAGCTCCCCGGTGAATTCTGGGTGCGCATCCTCTACACCCACCCCGTCCACATCACCCCCGAGTTCCTGGAAATCCTGGGCAACTCCAGGCATGTGGTGCCCTATCTGGATGTGCCCCTGCAGCATATCGACACCCCCATCCTCGAATCCATGCGGCGGCGCATTGACGAGGACGGCACCCGGAAATTGCTGAAGACCATCCGGGAGAAGTATCCCCAGATCACCATCCGCACCACCGTCATGACCGGATACCCCGGCGAGACTCCCGAGTCCTACCAGAAGCTCCTGGACTTCGTAAAGGAATTCTCCTTCGACCGGCTGGGGGCCTTCGCTTTCTCGCCCGAGCCCGGCACCCCCGCCTACGAAATCAAGGAGGGGCTTGTGCCCGTCGAGGAAGCCGAGAGGCGCCGTGACGAAATCCTGGCGTTGCAGAGGGAGATCTCCCTCAAGCGCAATCTGGACATGATAGGCAAAGAAGTGTTGGTGCTGCTTGAGGATCGCATCGGCAGGCGCCACTGGCGGGGCCGCACCACAGGCGACGCGCCGGAAGTGGACCAGACTGTCTTCGTGGAAGCAACCTCAAAGTACTACGTCCTCAAGGAGAACACTTTTGTCACCGTGAAGGTGACTCACGCCAACGAGTACGATCTGGGCGCGGTCCCCGCCTGCTGCGGCTGACCCGCCGTCCTCCCTGCCCCCGACTCTGAAACACTCCGCAAGCGATGCCCCTAAAGAAAACGCCATCCCCCCTCGCCCCCGTCTCCGGACGCTCCATCAAAAGACGACTGCTGGTGGGCTGCCTCCTGTGCCTCCTGGCGCTTTTCGCCCTCTTTTTCCTCTGCCATTGCAGCCGCAAGCATCTCTACACGGAAAATGACAGCTTCCTGTTGACGGAAGTGCAGATCCCCGAGGTGGATGACGAGCTCCAGAAGCAGATCCTGCAAGTCTTGGGCAAATGCGGCGTCCGACTCCAGGAATCCTACCTTCCCAAGATCCCCCTGGAGGACATCCGGAAGAACTTGGAGGACAACCCCCGCATCAAGGAAGCGCGCGTCCGGCGAATCTTCCCCGGCACCCTCCTCATCGAGACCCTTCCGCGGGTGCCCGTGGCAATCCTCCGGTTCCACCCAAACTCCGGAATGCACGAACTGCTCATTGACCGCGAGGGAATGGTCCTGCCCCGGGATGTTCCGGCCCCCACCAAGACGCTGCCCACCATCCGCGGCATCCAGTCCCCCAAGGACTTCAAGGTGGGCGCCCGTTGCACCGACAAGGGCATCCTGGCCTTCCTCACCTTCCTGAAAGAATCCCAGATCCGCCCCGAAGGGAGCATGTACGAAATCCTGAATGTCTCCCTGGATCCCAAGAACAACCGCATGACTCTCAACCTGGAGGCCCAAGGCGTCTTCCGCCCCGGCACCCGGATGGTCATGCCCATGGACAATGTGGCCTCGGAGATGGATCGCGTGAAAGTGGTGGTGGAATTGCGCGCAGCCGCAAATGAATCCATCAGCTATATCGACGCCACCTACGTCAATATTCCTGTGAGGCCCTGACCCCCCGCGCCCGCAGTCGAGAGATGGCCGCCCCCTTGCCAGAAGGAACCCTGCTGCTGCACTGTTGCTGCGGCCCCTGCGCCACCGCATGCATGGAACGTCTGGCAGAAGCAAACGTCCCCTGCGTCCCCTTCTTTTCGAACTCCAACCTGGATTCCCGGGAAGAGTTCGAAAAACGCCTGGCGGCCCTCCGCACCGCCGCACAACACTTCCGGATGCCTGCGCCCCTGGTGGATCCCTATCGGCACGACCACTGGCTCCGTTTCGTCGCACGCCTGGAACCCGCCTACGCCACCGCGCCCGAACGCGGCAGACGATGCCAGGCTTGCTTCCAATGGTCCCTGGCACGCACCGCCGCAATGGCCGCACAACTCCACTGCACTTTCGCCACCTCTCTTACCGTCAGCCCGCACAAAAACTCGAAACTGCTCCTCGCACTGGGAGGAAAATACTCTCACTTCACCCCCTGGGATTTCAAGAAGAAGGACGGATTCCTCCGAAGCACCATCCTCTCAAAAGAACTGGGTCTCTACCGCCAAAACTACTGCGGCTGCGAATTCTCGAAACCTCCCGGAACGACACTTTCATAACATCGCAACACCTTGCAGCACAATTTCCACACTATCATGGAAAAGATTCTCCTCTGGCCCAATGATCCCTCCCGCACCACCCTGGCCATGGGCCAATCCATGCTCCTGCCTTTCCTCCACGGGGGAGACGAAGTGCGTCCTGCCATCCTTGTGATTCCCGGCGGCGGCTACAGCAATGTGTGCCACGGTTACGAAGGCAGTGAGATTGCCGAGGAATTCGTGAAGCGTGGCTTCCACGCCTTCGTCCTGGACTACCGCTGCGGCGACTTCGGAAAGTATCCCGCCCCCCAGCAGGACGCCGCCCGCGCCGTGAAGATCCTGCGCTCCCGCGCCCGGGAATTCCATCTGGATCCCGCACGCATCGTCTCCTGCGGCTTCTCCGCCGGCGCCCACCTGGCCGGATGCCTTGCCACCTCCATCATCGACAAAGTGGATGCCTCCGCCGGAGACGACGCCGACGCCTTCTCCCCCCGCGTCAATGGCGCCATCCTCTGCTATGCCGTCGTCAAACTGGTCTACAAGAATGGCCACGTGGCTTCCGGACGCAACCTCCTGGGGGATGACCTGGACAAAATCGCCGCAGACTTCGATCTGACCACCCATCTGGACGACAAGACCCCGCCCGTCTTCCTCTTCCACACCGCCGCCGACCAGGTCGTCCCCGTACAGGGCGCCCTCGAAATGGCCGGCGCCCTCATCGCGAAGGGCATCCCCACCAGCCTCCACATCTATCCCTTCGGCCCCCACGGCGCAGGACTGGCCAAGGACACCATCGACACCATCCTCTGGCCCCAGGAAGCCGCGGCCTTCCTCCGGCGCGCCTGGGACACACAGGCCAAAGGACAATCCTGACTACAAATGGAACGGGCGGGCTACAACATGCAAATCCAAAATGCATGAAAGAGAAACAAATGATGCGGTCCGTCCCTCTGGCGGCATGAAACCCGGCGATGCAAGCGCTTCCAGAGACAAGAACACCCCTTCCATCACCGCGCAAGGAGAGGCCAATGTTTCCCGGCACGCCACCGTTGCAGGGAGAGTAAACCTGGGAAGCTTCTATACGCCTGCAAAATATGTTGAATGCATCGCGAAATGGCTGAAAAAGCACGGCGTCAACCAAGATTGGACGATAGCAGACTTGTCCTGTGGCTACGGTGCCTTCTTCGAACTTGCCGGCCGGAGTGACTTTTCAGGCTGCAAGTTCATTGGGAACGACATAGACGCCGTTGCCGTTGCCAAGGCAAGAAGCATGTTTCCACGAGTCGCATTCTGTGAGAAAAACGCACTCAAAGACGTAAACAGGAAAAACTTTGGCATTTCCGAAAACACCCCGCTGGCAATTGTCGGAAATCCTCCATATAATGATGTAACCTCGCAAATCAACCAGGAGGTGAAAACAAAAAGAGCCTTGATGGATGAAGACATCAAATCAAGGGATCTTGGCATGGCATCCCTCCTGGCCTACGACAAACTCAAAGCAGATTGCGTTGCGGTTTTGCACCCCCTGTCATACCTCATAAAAAAGGCAAACTTCAGCGCCGCAAGGAAGTTCTTCTCCAATTACGAATTGCTTGAGCATGTCATTTTTTCCAGCCAGGAATTCGCCGGGACGTCAAAACTTGCCGGTTTCCCCGTCCTTGTCGCCTTATACCATCGTGCCGTGGGAAGAGGAATTTCCTACGACGACGTCCGAAACATGAAATTTCAAACCACCACTGGAGACACTTTTTCCATCAATGGATTTGACTATGTTTCGGACCACATTGAAAAATACCCGCACAAAAGAAGATACAAACAGGAAATCCTGTTTTATACCCTGCGGGACATCAACGCCTTGCATCGCTCCCGCACCTTCTTAAATGAGCGAACGTCCAATGCGGTTGACGTCGATCCCGAGAAGCTGCCCTATTACTGCTACGTCGATTGTTTCAAACGCCATGCCAAAACACCTTACTGGATGGGAAACTTCAACATCCCGTTCCTTGAAAAAGAGTTTGACGATATTTCTGAAATCGCGGCTGCCGATGCAAAATTCCACCATCCGGAAATCTTTGGCGTGACTCCGAAGGTTCCGGCCCACGACCTTGAAAAATTGCTTTCCTATATCAACGAATCAGTATATCACAAGAAGTCGTGCAATGCCCCCCTTCACAGGGAGGAATGACACGATTGAGAGGCGTAGGCAAACCTCCTTTTTCACAGCCTGTTTCCGCCCCCGCCAAACGGCCATATTGACATCCGGCTAATGCCGGTTCCCCTCGGCGTTGATGACCTCGAGGATTTCTTTCGGGGGACGCACCGGCCTGCCGGTTTTGAGATCGATGAAGGCATGGATGGTCCAGCCCTCCACCAGGAGCGTATCCTCCCGGAGGACCTGGCAGGCGACCTTTACGCGGACTCCGGAATGTTCCACCAGACGTGCGCGGATGGTGAGAAGATCGTCGTATTTTGCGTGGGCGTGATATTGGATGGCGGCCTCGGTGACAGGCAGTCCCACTCCCAGCGCCTCAAGCTGTCGATAGGGGAAGCCCATGGCGCGCAGCAGCTCATTGCGGGCGCGTTCGAAGAAGACAAGATAATTCCCGTAGTAGACAAAGCCCATCTGGTCCGTGTCCGCGTAGGGAACCCGGTATTTCACGATTCCTTCTGCCATCCTGGCGATTCCTGAATGCACCCCCCCCCCCCCCGCCGGGAGCGCGTTTTCCTTCTCTTCGGCGGGGCGTTTTTTTAGGCAAGGCGACGCGTCCGTCGCACGGCGGGCGCCGTTCGGCGGACGCGGAGGGTTCCGTCTCCTACACTCCGAGCTTGGAGGTGCGGGCAAGCTCTCCGAGAGAGCGGTTGACGGTGGGAGTGTATCCCTTGAGGGGCATGATGCGCTCATGGATGGTGTCCAGGATCCAGCCAATCTGCGGGAAGAACTTGGACTCCAGCTCGGCGGCGGGGGAGACCCAGTTGCGGCTTCCGACCACGGCGATGGGGGCATCGAGGTAGTCGAAGGCCAGCTGGCTCAAGTTGGCGGCCACATTCTGCATCACATTGCCGCGCTCCACGGCCTCGTTCAGCAGGATGGCCTTTCCCGTCTTCTTCACGGACTCCACCAGCTTGTCGTAGTTCAGCGGGTTGATGGAGCGCAGGTCGATGACCTCCGCGTCAACGCCGTACTTGGCCAGCTCCTTGGCGGCATCCAGGGCCTTGTAGAGAATGGGACCCAGAGTGACGATGGTCAGGTCCTTGCCCTCCTTCTTCACATCGGGCTCGCCGATGGGAATCTCGTAGTAGTCACGGGGCACGCCGCCCTTGTGGAACATCTCGCCATACTTGTAGCACTGCTGAGACTCCAGGCAGATGACAGGGTCGGTGCCGGAGAGTGCGCTGTTGAGCAGTCCCTTTGCGTCGTAGGGAGTGACGGGGTAAACCACCTTCAGGCCGGGGATGTGGTTGAAGATGCTGCTCCAATCCTGGGAGTGCTGGGCGCCATACTTGAATCCCACGGAGATGCGGACCACGACGGGCATCCGGAGGACGCCGCCGGACATGGCCTGCCACTTGGAGAGCTGGTTGAACAGCTCGTCACCGCAGCGGCCGATGAAGTCGCAGTACATGATCTCGGCCACGGCGCGCCCGCCGGCCAGGGCGTAGCCCACGGCGGCGCCGATGATGGCGGCCTCGGAGATGGGGGAGTTGAAGAAGCGGTGGTAGGGAAGCAGCTCGGTCAGGCCGCGGTAGCAGGCGTAGGCGCCGCCCCAGTCGCGGTTGTCCTCGCCAAAGGCCACCATTGTGGGATCCTTGGCGAAGCGGTTGGTCATGGCCTCGAAGACGGCGTCGCAGATGTTGTAGACCAGCATGGAGGAGTATGCCTTCCCGGTCTCGTCGGCGAAGTAGCGCTGCTTCTTCTGGATCTTCTTGTACTGCTCGTTCTCGGCGAGGGGCTGCAGGAAGTCGGCATCGCCCTTGCGGGTCTCGTCGCAGGACTCCAGCTTCTTGTTGGAGAACATGACGGACTCGATGAACATGGAATCCATGGTCTCGTAGGGGGAGATCTCCTTGTCGATGGAGAGGATGAACATCTCCTTGACCAAGTCGTGGACCTCGTTCTCGACCTTGGCGGCTTCCTTCTCGCTGAAGACCTTGGCGCCAACCATCTTCTCACGGTACTGGCGGATGGCGTCGAAGTCCTTCCAGACATCCAGTTCTTCCTTGGTGCGGTAGCTGGAGGCGTCGGAGGGGGAGTGTCCGCCGATGCGGTAGGTCGCCACATCCAGCAGCGCGGGGCCCTCGCCCTTGAGCAGATGCTCCTTCTGGCGCTTCACGGCGTCGGCGACGGCCAGGGGGTCGTAGCCGTTGACGCGCTCGGCGAACATCTGGTCGGGATCCACGCCGGCGCCGATGCGGGCCAGCTGTCCGAAACCCATGGTCTCGCCCAGGTAGTTTTCCTTGGAGGAGCCGGCGGTCTGTCCGCCCATGCCGTAGGCGTTGTCGGAGCAGTTGAAGAGGATTGGCAGGCCACGGAAGCCCTTCTGCTTCCAGAGGGTCTTGAACTGTCCCATGGCGGAGAACATGAGGCCCTCCCAGACGGGGCCGCAACCGAAGGACGCGTCACCGATGTTGCACAGCACGATGCCCTTCTTGTCGTTGACCAGCTTGAAGAGCGCGGCGCCGGGGGCCACGGGGCCGCTGCCGCCGACGATGGCGTTGTTGGGGTAGATGCCGAAGGGCGTGAAGAAGCAGTGCATGGAGCCGCCCCATCCCTTGTTGAAGCCGGTGACGCGGGCGAAGATCTCGGCGTATGCGCCATAGACCAGGAAGTGCTTGGCCAGATCCTTCACGGTGGAGCACTTGCAGTGTTCCAGGACCACCTTGAGGGTGGCGCCGCCGAAGAAGTCCTCCATGATCTTCTGGAGGGCGGCGTCATCCAGCTTGCGGATGGCGGAGAGCCCCTTTGCCAGGATCTCGGAATGGGAGCGGTGGCTGCCGAAGGTGAAGTCGTTCATGTCCAGATGATAGGCGGCGCCCACGGCGGTGGCGGCTTGTCCCAGGGAGAGGTGGGCGGGTCCGGGATGCTTGTAGGAGACATCCTCATATTTGCCCTGGAGCTTGATCTCGTTGATGACGGTCTCGAAGTTGTGGCACACCAGCATGTCGTGGTAGATGGCCAGGAAGTCGTCTTTGGAGAAGTTCTTCTTCTCCTGGGCGATGGTCTTCTTGTACTGGCAGACGGGGATGTCCTTGAAATGGATGAATCCCGGCTTGAACCAATCATCGGGCTGGATGTTGAGTGCTTTCGTCATGGAGTGGGGTTTCCTTCTGGTTGGAGGTTTTTTGTTGCGATCATGAAGGGGAAAGGGGGTTCCTACGCGTGGAGAATGGCCTCGCGGATGGATTCGGAGACCGTGGGATGGGGGAAGACGATCCGCTGGACGGTATCCACGGTCATCTCCTGCTCCACCATGGCGCTGGCCGCGCAAATGAACTCGCCGGCGCAGCCACCGATGGCATGTACTCCCAGGATCTGGCCATACTTCTCGCTGACCAGCACCTTCACGGTGCCGTTCTTGCCCGCGTAGTCCACCAGGAAGCGTCCGGCCATGGCCATGGGCTGCACCGTCTTGCGGTAGGCGATCCCCTTGGCCTTGAGCTCCTGCTCAGTGGCGCCCACCTGGGCGACCTCGGGATGGGTGAAAATGACGGAGGGGATGGCCTTGTAGCTCATGCGGTCGGGGTTGCCGAACATGTTGTTGACGGCAACCATTCCCTCGCGGGTGGCGGCGTGCGCCAGCAGGCAACGTCCGGTGACATCCCCGCAAGCCCAGACGCCGGGCACGGAGGTGCGGCCGAACTCGTCGGTGACAATGCCCTTTCGACCGATGTCCATCTTGAGCTCCTCCAGCCCCAGGCCCTGGGTGACAGGGCGGCGGCCGGTGGAGTTGAGCACGTAGTCGCCCGTGACCTTCTGCTCCTTTCCCTCGGGATCCAGATAGAAGAGGGTGGAGCCCTCGATCTTGACCACCTTGCAGTTCACGTTGATCTTGATGCCGGCGCGCGTGAGCTCTTTGGTGAGGATCTGGCCGATCTCATCGTCCACCACGGTGGCGATCTTGGGCATCATCTCCACAATGGTGACCTGGCAGCCGGCGCCCTGGAAGAAGCTGGCGAATTCCAGTCCGATGACGCCGCCGCCGATGATGACCAGCGCCTTGGGCAGCTTGTCCAGGGCCAGGATGCCGGTGGAATCCAGGACAAGGGGATTGTCGCGCAGCCCGGGGATGGGGGGGCAGGCGGGGACGGATCCCGTGGCGACCAGGATGTTGGCGCCCTCGTAGACCTTTCCGTCAGCCTCGATCTTTCCGGGGGCCAGGATGCGGGCGGCGGCTTTGACCACCTCCACACCGGCGCCCCTCTCCATGGCGGCCACGCCCTTGGTCAGCTGGGATACCACCTTCTGCTTGCGGGCCTGCACCGCCGCCATGTCCAGAGTGGCGTTGGGATCGGCCTTGATGCCATAGGAAGCGGCGGAGTGGCAGTCCTCCAGGCTCTTGAGGGAGCGGATGAAGGTCTTGGCGGGGATGCATCCCACATTCAAGCAGGTTCCGCCCAGTTCGCCCTTCTCAAAAAGGACCACCTTCTTCTGAAAATGCCGTGCAGCGTAGGCGGCGGCCTCGTATCCACCGGGGCCGGCGCCGATCACCATGAGATCGTACATGATTGTCTGTCTCCTAATTCTTGGAAAGAGATTGAATTCCGGAAGCTGTCGTCGCTATCGCGCGATGCAGATGAGCTCGAAGTTCTCGATATTGGCGCAGAGGGTCTGCAGGAAGCGTGCGCCGGGTGCGCCATCCACCACCATGTGGTTCATGGTGAGGGAGAATTGCATGTAGTCGCGATACGCGATGGTGCCGTCCGCCTGGCGCACGGGGCGCAGGAGGGTCTTGCCCACGCCGAGCATTGCGATCTGGGGGGCGGAGATCACGGGGGTGAAGTTGATGATGCCGAAGGACCCCAGGTTGGAGACCGTGAAGGTGGCTCCGGACATGAGGTCGGGGGCCAGGTTGCCCGCGTTGGCGGACTTGGCCAGTTCCTTCACCTTCCGGCACATCTCGGAAAGGCTCATCCGGTGAGAGTTGTGCAGCACGGGCACCAGCAACCCCTTCGCCGTATCGCAGGCAAAGCCCATGTTCACGGCGCTGTGGAGCTTCACCACATTGTTGGAGAACTCGCCGTTGAGCTCGGGAACCTGTTGCAGGGTCTTGATCACCGCATACATCACCATGTCGCCAATGTTGATGTTGGCCAGGCCAAGCTTCTCGCCGGCCGCCTTGATCTTCTTGCGAAGCGCCAAAAGCCCCGTCACGTCCGCCTCGCAGTTCAGTGTATACTGCGCCATGGTCTGCAGGGACTCCTGGAGGCGCTTGGCAATGACGCCGCGGATGCGGCTGAAAGGCGTCTCGGTGATCACGTCCTCGTCGGAGGAGACTGCCGCAGCGGGAGCGGCGGCCTTGGCGGTTTCGGCCTTCGGGGCGGCCGCGGCGGCGGCGACCACGCCCTTGGCGAAGTTCTCCACATCCTCGGCGGTGATTTCGCCCTGGCTGCCAGTGCCCACGGAGGGCGCCTTGGCGCCGGCGGCCACCATGGCAGCGGCGGCGGGAGTCAGGTGGGGGCTGGTCTGATAGGCAGCCATGAGATCCGCCTCCATGATACGCCCCTGGGCGCCGCTCCCGGCAATGGACCCCATGACAAAGGGATGGCCCGCCAGGAATTTCTTCGCACGGGGAGACAACGGCGCGCCCTCCCGCGCCACCGCAACGGGAGCGGCGGCGACTGCGGCGGCAGGAACGGCGGCCTCGGCCTTGGGCGCCTCGGCGGCGGCAACGGGGGCGGGCGCAGCCGACAGGCAGCCAGAGACATCGGTGCCCGCAGGACCAACCAGGCAGATGTCCGCCAGGACAGGCACCAGGTCACCGGGATTGGAGAGCAGCGCCAGAACCGTTCCCTCGGCAGTGGTCTCCACCTCGATGGAGGTCTTGTCGGTCTCGGCGTCGGCAATGATGTCGCCCTTCTTCACGGCGTCCCCCACCTTCACGCGCCAGCCACTCAGAATGCACTCCTCCACGGAGTTGCCGGCCTTCGGCATGAGCACCGCCTCCACCCCAGCAGGGCGAGCCGCGGGAGCGGCGGAGGCGGCGGGAGCGGCGGCAGGAGCCGCAGGGACCGGGGCGGGAGCGGCCTCGGCCTTGGGGGCCTCGGCTTTTCCGGCGAGAGCGGATGCGTCCTCTCCGGCGGCGCCCACTGCGCAGATGGGAGTGAGCACGGGGACCAGGTCGCCGGGGTTGGCGAAAAGCGCCAGCACCTGCCCGGACTCGGTGGCCTCCACCTCGATGGAAGTCTTGTCGGTCTCGGCGTCGGCGATGACATCGCCCTTGCGCACCTGGTCGCCCACCTTGATGCGCCATCCACTCAGGATGCACTCTTCCACGGAATTGCCGGCCTTCGGCATTACAATCGCACTTGCCATCTTGTGTTCTCCTTGTTCTTTAGGCAATGATGACCTTTGTTCCCATTTTTTCGAGTCTACTACGGAAATTGTCGCTGATGGCGTCGGTGACCAGGGTATCCACATCCTGGACCTCGCCCGCCTTCACAAAGGAATCGATTCCCAATTTGGAGTGGTCCAGCAGGAGAATCACCTGCCGGCTGCGGCGCATGACCAGCCGCTTGGTGAAGGCCTCCGCCGCATCGCTGGTGGAGAGCCCCTCCGTCAGGGTGAATCCCATGGTGCCCATGAAGGCCTTGTCCAAAGAAAGGTTCTCCAAAATGGGCGCCGTCAGAGGCCCCACCAGGGTCCGGGAGAGAGGACGGAACTCGCCGCCCACCAGCACCATCCGATGCCCCGATTCCATCAGGCAGGAGGCCGCCATCAAGGAATTGGTCACAACCGTCAATCCCCGACGACGCTCCAAAAGCTTCGCCAAATACAAGGTCGTACTGCCGCCATCCAAATAAATCCGGTCCCCGTCATCAATCAAATCCAACGCCGCCTGCGCAATCCGCAGCTTCTCCTCCCCCAGCAAGTTCTCCTTGTCGCTGAAGACCTGCTCCGATGCCTGCGGAGCCCCCAGACGCGCACCCCCATGAAACCGATACAGCTGGCCACGACCCGCCAACGAGGACAAATCCCGACGGATGGTCGCCTGGCTCACCCCAAGCTTCGATGACATCTCCGCAACCGACACCGTCTCCACTCCCGACAGCATGTCCAAAATCTGGCGCTCGCGCTCGGAGGCACTGGATGAACGGGCGTGGCTCGGCATGACAAAAACAGCAGACGAGGGAATCGAAGGGACAGATCAGACGGGGTTTCTTTCGTTTCATGAACAAACGAGCGGCAAAAACCGCGCATTCGCTCAAATTCTCCTAAAAATATAGCAAGAACAAAGGGGTTTGCGAACAAAATCCGCGCATTCGCGCATTTTTCTCGAAAGTTTTCCGCCCCTGCGCGCCCCCGGCCATCCTGCGGTGGATCCCCAACCCGCGCGCACCACCGCCAGGGCTATAGTACCCCTCCGTTCGTCTCATCCACCCTTTCCCCGCAACCAAACAGCCATCGCGCACGCGAGACGCTTTCTTCTTTTCAAATGAGCAGCACCAATCCCTTCAACGGCGAATTTCTTCCGTGGCCCAAGGCGGATCTTTACAAGAGCATCCATGATGAATCGGACCTCGCGTCCTACAACGAGGCGATGTGGAGGGACCAGTCGTATTTGTGCTCCCACCCCAATTACAACGAGGGGCTGGCGGGGGATTTGCCGCTGCCCTCCCCGCTGGTGGATCCCGCGACGGGTGTTGCGATCCATGAAGCGTCGCAGTGGGCGGCGCTCCGGGAGGCGCATTTGAAGAACTTCCAGCGACTTCTCTTCGGGGAGCTGCCCCCGGTTGTGCCAATGAAGACGGAGGCCCTTTGGGAGAAAGAGGTCTTCGAGGGCAGTTGCGTGTGCCGGGTGGTTCGCCTGACCCTGGAGAATGCCGGCAAGACGCACCAGGCGATGGTCCTCTGCCACATTCCCAAGCGCGAGGCGCCGGTGCCGGCCATCGTGGCCATGAACTTCAAGGGCAACCACGCCTGCCTGATGGATCCGGACGTGCCCATGACCCCCTGGAAGGACCTTCAGGGAAACGGCCTGGGAAGCCAGCGGAACCGCTGGGATTTCCGGCTGCTCTCCGACGCCGGCGTGGCCGTCTTCACCTGCTGCTACTACGACTTCTTCCCGGATCACATCCTGGGACGGAAAGACAGCGTCTACCGGCTCTTCCATCCACAGGAGGAGCTCACTCCGCAAGCCCGTCAATACACCGCCATCAGCGCCTGGGCATACGGGTATTCCCGGATGCGGGAGCTGGCCGCCGCCTGTCCCCAGGTGGATTCCGCGCGCATCTGGGCGCACGGACACTCCCGCCTGGGCAAAACCGCCCTCTGGACCGCCATCAACGACCCCCTCTGGGCCGGCACCGTAAGCAACTGTTCCGGATGCGCGGGCGCGGCGCCCTCCCGCCGGCGCTATGGAGAGACCCTGGAGATCCTGGACCATGTCTTCTCCTGGTGGACCACTGCCGAATGCACGAAATACGCCCCACATCCCGAGACGCTGCCCTTCGACCAGAACACCATGCTCTCACTCATCGCCCCGCGTCCCGTGCTGGTCACCTCGGCGAAAGAGGACCAGTGGGCCGACCCAAAGGGACAGTTCCTCTGCGTGAAATCCGCCCAGGAGGTCTACAGGCTTCTGGGGAAGACAGGCCTGCCCTCCCAGGAATACCCCGCTCTGGGACAGCTCCTCTGCTCCCCCTGGCAGGGATACTACGAGCGTTACGGCATCCACGACGTCACCGACGAAGACTGGCGAAACACCCTTGCCTTCCTCCTCCAGAAACGCTAGCCGTCCTCCCCCCTTGCCGCCCCGGCGGGCCGCCTTCCCCTGCGCAGGGAAACCGCAGGCCGCGCGGTTATATTACGTAGTTTCTCCACCGCCTGGTGGGCGCGCACGCACGCACGCGATTTGCGCGGCGCGCGTGTCCCGGGCCTTCCCGATCCGCCATCCCGAAAATTTCCCCGCATACCGCCAGGAGCCGCCTTCCGTCTCCGCCCGCCCCATGACCCCGTCTCAGCTCTCCCAGAACGACTTCCTCGACCGCCCCCAGCTGGAAGCCATCCAGCTCAAACGCCTCCAGGCCATCGTCGCACACGCCTACAAGAACAGCCCGTTCTACACCAAGGCCATGGACGCCATGGGGGTGAAGCCCGAAGACATCCGCAGCCTGAAGGACATCGTGAAGCTGCCATTCACCCAGAAGACCGACCTGCGCGACAACTATCCCTACGGCCTCAACGCCGTCCCCATGGAGGAGATCGTCCGTCTCCATGCCTCCAGCGGCACCACGGGGAAACCCATCGTGGTCAGCTACACCCGGCAGGATCTGGAGACATGGTCCGAGACCACCGCTCGCTGCTTCCTCATGGGCGGCGTCACCGAAAAGGACATTGCAGTCATCGGCTACGGATACAGCCTCTTCACCGGCGGCATGGGCGCCCACCAGGGCATGGAGAAGGTGGGCGCCACCGTCATCCCCATGGGCGGCGGCAACACCGAGAAGCTCTGCATGCTCATCCAGGACCTGAAGATCAGCGTGATCTGCTGCACGCCCTCCTACTTCATCCACCTGATGGAGGTGGCCGGGCGACTGGGGCTGGATCTCCACAAGACCACCCTGAGACACGGATTCTTCGGCGCCGAACCCTGGACCGACGAAATGCGCAGACACATCGAAGAGGGCTCCGGCGTCAAGGCACACGACATCTTCGGCCTCTCCGAGATCATGGGCCCGGGCGTGGCCGGCAGCTGCGATGCCCGGAATGGCATGCACATCTTCGAGGACCACTACTACCCGGAAATCGTGGACCCCGCCACCGGAGCCTCCCTCCCCCCCGGAGAAGAGGGCGAGCTGGTGCTCACCACCTTGGACAAGTGGGCCATGCCGCTCCTGCGCTACCGCACCCACGATGTCACCAGGCTCCACTATGAAAAGTGCGCCTGTGGACGCACCCTGGTCCACATGGACCCCATCCGCCGCCGCAGCGACGACATGCTCATCATCCGCGGCGTGAACCTCTTCCCCTCCCAGGTGGAGGCACTGCTGCTCTCCATCCGCGGCGTGGTGCCCCACTACGAGCTCGTAATCACCCGCGAGGGCGCCATGGACGAACTGGAGGTGCGTGTGGAGGTGACGCCGGAGCTCTTCGGCGACCAGGTCTCCGTGCTGGAGGGCCTCCGCAAGACCATCTCGAACAAGATCAAGGGCATGATCGGCATCAACGCCAAGATCACCCTGGTGGAGCCCGGCGCCATCGCACGCTGCGACGGAAAGACCCGCCACGTGGTCGACAAGCGCGCCAAGTGACGACGGTTCCCCCATTCCCGAGATTTCCACCCGAAAGGAGGAGCACCCCATGAAAAAAGAAATCCAGCAGCTTTCCATCTTTCTGGAGAACCGCGTCGGACGCCTGGCGGAAGTGACCCGTGTGCTGGGCGAGGTCGGCATTGACATCCTGGCCATCTCCGTGGCCGACACCGCGGACTTCGGCATTCTGCGGCTCATCGTGGACGACGTGGAGAAGGCGGCCGGGGCCCTGAAGGCCCGCGGCACCGTGTGCACCGTCAACCCCGTCTCCGTGGTGCCCGTGGCCGGCGTGCCCGGCGGCCTGGCGAAGGTGCTGCAGGTCATCCACGACAGCGGCCTGAACGTGGAATACATGTACGCCGTCTCCCAGCGCGCCATCAAGGATCCCGTGATGGTCTTCCGCTTCCCGCATCCCGAGGAAGCCGAAAAGGCCTTCGCCGACGCCGGCATCGAACA
Organism: Bacteroidaceae bacterium; assembly: GCA_963621575.1. GTDB lineage: Bacteria > Verrucomicrobiota > Lentisphaeria > Oligosphaerales > Oligosphaeraceae > UBA1724. The sequence goes on along the minus strand of CAVFEH010000022.1, from coordinate 14,187 downwards.
ACTCTCCCTGGACGAGCTCCTGGGCCGCTGATGGGCTCCGCAGATCCCGCCGGACTGGCCGCCGGCTTTCTCACGGCCATCCTCTCCGCCAGCTCCTTCCTGGCATCCTCCTGGGCGCTGAAGCGCACCAAGGGCCTCACCAGCCCCGGACTCATGATGCACGCCGGACTGGTCATGGGGCTCGTCTCCCTGGCGCTCCTCTTCCCCTGCGGCGGCGCCGCGCTCTTCCGGGACGGCGCCGCCGGACGCCTGCCGGTCATGCTGGGGGCGGCGGCCTTCTTCTTCCTTGGGCAGACCTCCGTCTTCGGCGCCCAAAAGCTGGTGGAGCCATCCCGGGTGGTGCCCCTGCTGGGCCTGAAGCTGCCCATGCTGGCCTTCCTCACAATCTGCTTCCTGGGCGACAGCTTCTCCTGGATCAAGGCCGTCGCCATCCTGCTGGCGGTCGTGGCCGCCTTCCTGCTGAACAACGCGGGACGGCACTTCCCCGTGGCAAGCGTGGCGCTGGTCCTGGCCGGATGCCTCTTCTACTGCCTCTCCGACCTCTGCCTCACGGAACTGACCAACCGACTGGCAAGCGATCTCCACGAATCCCAGAGCCTGGCCGCCCTCCACTGCACCATCCTCACATACCTCACCGTCGGGCTCCTGGCGCTCCTCTGCTTCGCCGCCACTCCGAAGACCTTCGGGAAAGTCGCCCTCCTGCACAGCATCCCCTTCTCCCTCTTCTGGCTGGCCTGCATCGTGACGCTGAACTACTCCTTTGCCCGGCTGGGCACCCTCCACGGCGTCCTTCTCCAGAACACCCGCGGAATCTTCACCCTGCTGCTCACGCCCATCTGCCTCGCACTGGGTTGCACCGGCCTGGAACACAAGCTCACCGGGACTCTCTTCGCCAAACGCATGGCCGCCGCCATCCTCGTATTCCTCTCCGTACTCCTATACCAGCTAGGGTGAGCCCACCTCATGCCCGACCCCTATCCCAACCCCTATCCCGACGCCCCGTCCGGCCAACCCCGGAGGCAGGCCTCCACGGCCTTCCGGTTCCACAGGCTCCTGCCCCTCCTGGCACTCCTCTTCCTGGCCATCGCGCTCTTCTCCTTCCACCCCGAGGACGTGGACCACTTCGCCGGTGGCATCGTGGGCTCCGCATATCCCCACAACCTGCTGGGACGCTGGGGCACCAATGTGAGCTGGGTCCTCCTGACCGCGCTGGGATTGGCCGTCTATCCCCTCCTCCTCCTCTGCCTCCTGTGCTCCTTCCGACGCATCCTCTGCCGGAAAGGACTCCTGCCAAGCAGCTGGGACTATTTCCTGGCAATCCCCCTCAATGGACTGAGCGTCTCCGTTGCACTGGGCGCCTTTCCACATGCCTTCGAGGGTGTCGCCCGGAGCCTGAATCTGGCCGGACTGCCGGGCGGCGTCATCGGACAACTCCTCTGCATGCCTGGCACCGGCTGGATCAGCCGCGCATTGTCCACCACCGGCTGCCTCCTGCTCGCCATCGTCCTCTTTGCCGGAAGCCTTGGCGTCATCTGGAACTATGATTGGCGCAGCGCCACCGCCTGGCTCTGGGAGCGCACCCGGCAATGGCTTGAAAAACGCCGCGAGCTGGCCGCCCAGATGGCCGCCCGGCAGGAGGAAGAGCGTCTGCGGCGGGAGGCCGAGGAGGCACGGCAGGCCGCCCGGGATCCAGAGCCCGCGCCACCGCAGCCCTCCACCATCACCTTCGCACACGACACCCACCAGAACGCCGGCAACACCATTTTCCGCGCCCGTCGCGGACAGGAGTCCATCCAGGCGGGCCGACAGGCCGAGGAGGCCATTCTGGGACAACAGAACCAGGGCCGTCCGACCCCGCCGCACCCCGTGCGGCACATCCAGGGCGAGCTCCCCCTGGAGGCACCCGCGATGCGCGCAGACAGCGCCGCCCCCCCGAAAAGCGCCCCCCCCGTCCCGCCGCCAGGCGCGCAGGCGCCCCGTCCCGCACCCTCCTTCCGCGGCGGCGTCTCCTCTGGCGGCTGCCGGATTCCGGATCCCCGTGAGTGTTTCCTGATGAAGAACCTCTCGGACCAGCAGTTGGCCACTGCGAAGGAGATCGAGACCAACAAGGAGATCCTGCAGACCACGCTGGACCAATTCAAGATTGACGCGACAGTCTCCAACGCCATTGCGGGCCCCCAGGTGACCCTCTATGAGGTGGAGATCGGCACAGGAGTGCAGCTGAAGCACTTGGGGAGCCTGAAGAGCAATCTCCAGATGGCGTTGCGCTCCCGTCAGAACATCCGGATGCTGCTTCCCATCCCGGGCAAGGACCGCGCAGGCATCGAAGTTCCCAACCAAAAGGCGGCCACGGTCTGTGCCGGCGAGCTCTTCACCTCCGACGCCTGGCGCAACACCCGCGGGCACCTCCCCCTGCTCCTGGGCAAGAACATCACCGGGAATGTCTGCGTGGCGGACCTCTCCGAAGCGCCGCACCTCCTCATCGCCGGCACCACCGGCAGCGGCAAGTCCGGATGCATGAACCTGCTCATACAGTCCATGCTCCTGCGCTTCACTCCCGACGAATTGCGCCTCGTCATGGTGGACCCCAAGCTCCTGGAATTCGCCCCCTACGAGCACCTCCCGCACCTGGCCTCCCCCATCATCAACGACGTGGCCCAGGTGGCCACCGTCCTCCAGTGGGCCTGCCTCGAAATGGACAAGCGCTACCGCCAGATGAAGGCCGCCGGCGTCCGGAAGCTGGACGAATTCAACAGCCGCCCCCCCGAAACCGAGGAAATCCTGGATGTGGACGGCGATCCCGTGCCCGCCCGGCTGCCCTACCTGGTCATCATCATCGATGAGCTGGCCGACATCACCCTCCAGGTCAAGAAGGACGTGGATGTGTTGCTGGGACGCCTGGGCGGGAAGGCCCGCGCCGCCGGCATTCACATGATCGTGGCAACCCAGCGCCCCTCCACCGATGTCATCACCGGCGTCATCAAGAGCAACTTCCCCTTCCGGATCGCCCTGCGCGCCACCGACTCCACAAACTCCCGCATCATCCTGGGGACCACCGGCGCAGAGACCCTTCTGGGCAAAGGCGACATGCTCTTCTCCACCGGCGCCGCCGAACCCGAGCGGATCCAGTGCGGATGGGTGGAAAACAGCGAAATCGCCCGCGTCACCGACGCCTGGGCCGCACAGGGCGCGCCCGTCTACAACGAGAGTCTCATGCTGGCCTTGGAAGCCCGGCGCGAAAAGCTCCGGGAGGCCGAGGAGGCCGCGGAGACCACACTCTCCTCCATCGGAAATGGACACCGCGGCGGCAATGGCGCCGGCGCAGCCGACAATGGCCCCGTCAATCCCGACGACAGCGAAGAGGACCTGATCCACGCCGCCCTCAAGGTCATCCGCAAAAGCCAGCGGCCCACCATCTCCTACCTCCAGCGGGCCCTCCGCATCGGATACAACAAATCCGCCACCCTGGTGGAGGAACTGGCCGACCTGGGATACCTGGGACCGCAGCCCATCTCCGGAATGCGCGAAATCTACTGGGACAACTTCCCCCCCGATGAGGACACAGAGGACGGCACCCCGGCCCCGAAACAGCAGGCACCCGCGCCCGCCGCGCCAGCACAGGACGGCGCCACCCCCGGAAATCCAGCCGACATCAGCGCCTCCGTGAACGGCGGCTCCACAAACGCCTCGCCCGGCGCGTTCGCCACGCGGCGCGCCGCAAATCCCGTCCCGACCCTCCAGGATGACTCCGACGAAGGGGCCTCGGACAACAACGCCTTTGGAGGCGCAAGGTGACCCCCGCCCCCGCCAAGGAAGAACGCCCCCGCGACGACGACGCCACTCCCGTGGCGCCGGTGCCACCGCCAGTGGCGCCACAGGGACCGGTTCTGACCCTTGAGACGAAAGAGCCCACCTTCGGCGAACAGCTCCTGCGCTGCCGCATGGACGCGGAGCTGTCGCTGGAGAGCGCCGCAGAGAAGGCCCATGTTGCGGTGGGCGTGATCCGCGCCCTGGAGAACGACGACATCGAGGGCACGGGAGTCCATCCACACTACTGCATGGCGAACATCGAGCGTCTCTGTCTGGCCTACAACCAGACGCCCGAGAACGTGGAGCATCTCCTGGAGCTCTTTGGACAGGAACTGCAGGCACTGGAAAACCGCGTGGGCTTCCAGACCACCCGGAGCCTTTCGGATTGCCTGGAGGAGAACAATGCCTCCCCCATGCGACGGCCCTCCGCAGTCCTCATCTCCTCCCTGATCGTACTGCTGTTGCTTCTAGTCGTCGGCGGCTACATCTATAAGCGCGTGCAGCAGAAGAATCTACAATCACAGGTGCAACTGGACCTGCCAGCGCTTCTGCCCACTCCCACGCTCTCCCCGGACCCCCTCCCCCTCCCCTAGGCCCACATCCATGCCCACCTCCTCCTACCAGCCCATCCCGCTCCCCACCGCCCCCGCCGGGGACGACGGGGACCTCGCCAGCCTCCGGGAAGAGCGCAGCCAGGCGGCCCAGACCCTCCAGAGGATCATGGACGAGCACGGCGTAGCCGGCCAAATCACCGCAACCACCCCTGCGTCCCGGCTCACCCGCTTCGAGATCACCCTGGCTCCCGGCGCATATCTGGCGCAGCTGGGCGCCTTGGCCGAGGAGTGCAAACGCAGCCTGCACCGTCCCCGCCCCCTCCGCATGCTCCTGCCCGTCCCTGGACGCAATTGCGCCGGCGTGGAAGTCCCCTTCCCCACACAAAAGCCCCCCGCCCCCGAACGACTCTTCGCCGATCCCGCCTGGCGGCGCCACGACGGACGGCTCCTGCCGCTGTTGCTGGGCGACAGCGTGGACGGCCTCCGAATCCTGGATCTGGCCTCATCCGAAAACATCCTGATTGCCGGATATGACGGCGCGGGGAAATCCACCCTCCTCCAGCAATTCCTTCTCTCCCTGGTCCTGATCCAGGATCCCGCCGACACCCGCGTCCTCCTTTTTGACCGAAACGGCGAGACCTTCCGGGACTTCGCCAAGACCCCCCACCTGGCCCTGCCCGTCCAGAAGACCGCCGATGCCGGCGTGACGCTGTTGGAATGGTCCCTCCAGGAGACCAACCGCCGGCGCCGCCTCCTGGCCGCCGCCGGATGCCGCCGACTGGAAGAATACGCCCCCGCCGAAGGACAGGAGAGACTCCCCCGCTATCTCCTCCTCTTTGACGAGATCGGCGCCCTCATGGATCCCCGACACCAGCAGAAGACCCTGGAGCTCCTCCAGGGATTGGCCGACTCCGCAGCCGCCGGAATCCACCTGGCCGCCACCACCTCCACTCTTCCGCAGGCCCCCGTCCTCAACTGCTTCTCCACCAGGATCTGGGGATTCCTGCCCCAGGAAAAGCCCCTCCAGCCAGCCGAGGGCACCCAAGACGAGGAGCCCCAGGACGAGGATGTCCAGGAGGAGGGAAACATCCCCGACACCACCTTCCTCATGGAAGACGGAGACTTTCTCCTGTGTTCCGGAGAAGACCGGCTCCGCTTCCAGAGCGCCGGCATCACTCCCGAATTCCGCGCTGCCATCTGCCAGGCCGCCCAGGAACAGGCGCCCCGCCACAACGACCCCGCGCCACAGCTCTTCCTGCAACGACTCCAGGAAAGCCAGAAGGCGCTCCAGGAGGCGACCCACGACAAGGAAATGCCACAGCTGCACTTCAGCGAACCCACCGCCAACGACGCCCTCCGCGCCGTCCTGTCCGCCGGCAAGGCGACCCCCAAGGTCGTCACCGAGGCCCTTGCAGTCTCCTCCGAGCGCGCCGCCAACCTCCTGGACGAGCTCACCTTCCACGAATACCTCTCCTCCCCCGACGCCGTCGGCGCCAGGCAGATCCGCCGGGAGAAGATCCCGGGCGAGTTCCTGGGAAAAGCGGAGACCACCCGCAAGACCCTGGAGTCCCTGCTGGCGGAGCTGGAGGAGAAGATCCGGCAGGGGGATCCGAACAGCCGGACCGTTGCCGAATACAACAAAGGCGTCCATGCCATTGGCAAGAAGATCGTGGAGGAGGCGGCGGAGGTCTGGATGGCCGCCGAATACGAGAATGCCGACAATGTCTCTTTGGAGATTAGCCAGCTCCTGTACCACTTGATGGTCCTCATGCTCCGCAAGAAGATCTCTCTGGAGGACATCTACAAGAAGCTTTAACCATCCCGCCAAGACCCTTTTCCCACCATGCTTAGAATCGCACTTCCCAACAAGGGCGCCCTCTCCGAGGAGGCCGTCTCCCTCATCAAAGAGGCCGGATACAAGGCCCGCAGGGAAAACAAGGAACTCTCCGTCGTCGACTCCGCCAACGACGTGGAATTCCTTTTCCTGCGCCCCCGCGACATCGCCGTCTATGTCTCCGGCGGAATCGTGGACGCCGGCATCACCGGGCGGGATCTGCTGGCCGACTCGCGCTCCCAGGCAAAGGAGCTCCTTCCCCTGGGCTTCGGAAAGTCCCGCTTCTGCTACGCCGTCCCCAACGGCAGCCCCGTCACCAAAATCCGGCAGCTCGACGGCCTCCGCATCGCCACCAGCTACCCCAACATCGTCAAGAACCACACCGCCAGCCAGGGCCTCAAGTGCTCCGTCGTAAAACTGGACGGCGCCGTGGAGATCTCCGTGCGGCTGGGCGTGGCTGACGCCATCGCCGACGTGGTCGAAAGCGGCACCACCATGCGGCAGGCCGGGCTCCACCCCATCGGCGAGCCCGTCATGCACTCCGAGGCCCTGGTCATCGGGCACCCGGGCGCCGCCGAGTCCCCCCAGATCAAGGCACTCCTCAAGCGCATCCAGGGGATCCTCACCGCCCGCGCCTACGTGGTTGTGGACTACAATGTCCCCCAGGAAGCCTTGGAGGCCGCCTGCGCCATCACCCCCGGCGTGGAATCCCCCACCGTCACCCCCCTCTCCAAGGAGGGATGGTCCGCCGTCAAATCCATGGTGAAGCGCAGCGAACTCAACAGCGTCATCGACCGTCTGGAGGAAGCCGGCGCCAGCGGCATCATCGTCTCCGCCATCTGCACCTGCCGACTCTAGATTTCTCACAAAACCTCCCAATGCCTCCCCCCTCCCCGCGAGGGAGGGCAACCCCCATGTGCGACCATTGCGACCATAGGACCAGCGAGTACTGGAATCCAAAATACGAGACCATGTCCCGGGACGAATTGACCGATCTGCAGAACCGCAGACTGGTCGCCCAGCTCCACCGGGCCTACGAGAAGAGCGAATACTTCCGCAAGAAGCTGGACGCCCACGGCGTGCATCCCGACGACGTCCACGGCGTGGAGGACCTGCCGAAGCTGCCCTTCATGACCAAGGACGACTTCCGCCAGAACTACCCCCTCGGAATGTGCCTCTCCCCCCGGGAGGAGCTCCGGGAATTCCACATGTCCAGCGGCTCCACCGGCGTCCCCGTGGTCATGCCATACACCCAGGCAGACCTGGAACAGTGGGGCGAATGCATGGCGCGCTGCTACCGCATGGCCGGCCTCCACCCCGGCGACGGCATCCAGATCACCCCCACCTTCGGACTCTTCAACGGCGGCTTCGGATTCTACCACGGCGCACGGGCCGCGAACCTCTTCGCCGTCCCCACCTCCAGCGGAAACACCCCGCGGCAGATCCAGCTGCTCCACGACTTCAAGGCGAAGGGCATCGGCTGCGTGGTCTCCTACATGGCGCGCATCATCGAGGTGGCCGACAAGATGGGCGTGGATTTTCCCGACCTCAAGATCGGCATCTTCGGCTCCGAGACCTTCTCCGACGAAATGCGGAGGAAGATCGAGAAACGCGCCGAAATCCAGGCCTTCGACATCTACGGCATGACAGAGACCGGCGGCGTGGGAACCACCGGAATGGACTGCCAGGCACACTGCGGAATCCATGTCTGGGAAGACCAGTACATCACCGAAATCGTCGACCCCGAGACGGGCAAGCCGCTGCCCGACGGCGAATACGGCGACGTGGTCTTCACCGCGCTCACCCGCGAGGCGCTCCCCGTCTTCCGCTTCCGCACCCGCGACATCTCCCGCATCCTCTCCCGGAAGCCCTGCGCCTGCGGACGCACCAGCCTCCGGCTGGACCGCATCACCGGTCGCCTGGACGACATGCTCATCATCAAGGGCGTCAACTTCTTCCCGCGGCAGGTGGAGCAGGCGCTCCTGGAGATCCCCGGCGTCCTCCCCGAATACCAGATCATCTTGGAGGAGCACGACGGCCTCACCGACATCCGCATCAATGTGGAGGCCCAGGAAGGCGTCACCGGCTTCACTGTGGCCAAGCACCTGAAAGAGCGCCTGGGATTCTCCCCCAAGGGCGATGTCTTCGCCCCCGGCACTCTCCCCCGCTCCGAGGGAAAGGCCAAGCGCGTCGTGCGCGTCCAGAAATAACGCCCCTCCTCTTTCATCCCCGAAAAACAACGCAAGGAGTCCCCACCACCATGAGCGAAAAGAAGGAAAAGAAGGAAAAGAAAGAAAAACCCTCCAAGAGCAGCCTGTGGAAGCGAGAGCCCGGCTGGGACAAGCTGGCCGAGGGCGAAGAGCAGATCCTGGAGGGGTACTGCGCCGACTACATCGACTTCCTCTCCACCACCAAGACCGAGCGGCGGGTCCACGACCAGCTCCTGGATCTTGCGAAAAAGCGTGGCTTCCGCGACCTGGACCAGCTGGGACACGACAAGAAGGCATCCCTCAAGCCAGGCGACGGCGTCTACCGCTCCATGGACGGGAAGACCCTGCTGCTGGCCCGCATCGGCGCCGAGCCGCTGGAAAATGGCCTCAACCTGGTGGGCGGACACGCCGATTGCCCCCGCCTGGACCTGAAGCCCTACCCCCTCTACCAGGACGAAGAACTGGTCCTCCTCGACACCCACTACTACGGCGGCATCAAACACTACCAGTGGCTCACCATCCCCCTGGCACTCTACGGCGTCATCATCCGCCGCGACGGCACCAAGGTGGATGTGGCCATCGGCGACGGCCCCGGGGATCCCGTCTTCTGCATCACCGACATCCTGCCCCACCTGGACGTGGATCAATCCAAGAAGACCATGCATGAGGGTGTCCGCGGCGAGCGCCTCAACGTGGTCTTCGGCTCCCGTCCCGTGGACAAGGCCCACGATGACAAGGACGTCCCCTGCAAGGCCAAGCTGAACATCCTGCGGCTGCTGAAGGACCTCTACGGCATCGAAGAGGAGGACTTCGCCAGCGCCGAGCTGGAAGTGGTCCCCGCCGGCCGCGCCCGCGAGCTGGGGCTGGACCGCTCCATGATCCTGGGTTACGGCCAGGACGACCGTGTCTGCTCCTACGCCGCAGCCCGCGCGGTCCTCGACTTCCCCGGCGTCCCCCGCCGCACCCTGGGCGCGCTCATCGTGGACAAGGAGGAGATCGGCTCCTACGGGCGCACCGGAATGGATTCCACCTTCCTGCCCAACTCCGTGGCCGAGCTTGTCGCCGCCTGCGACAAGACCTACAGCGACCTGACCGTCCGCCGCGCCCTGGAGCACACCAAGATGCTCTCCGCTGACGTGGGCACCCTGGCCGACCCCGACTACAAGGGCGTCAACTCCAACGGCAACATGGGGCGCCTCAACTGCGGTCTGCAGGTCAACAAATACGACGGCCACGGCGGCAAGGGCGGCGCTTCCGACGCCAGCGCCGAATACATGGCGCAGGTCCGCAAGGTCTTCAACGACAACGGCGTCCTCTGGCAGATGTGCGAGCTTGGCATGCCCGATGTGGGCGGCGGCGGCACCATCGCCCTCTATATGGCGCGCTTCGGCATCGAGGTGGTCGACTGCGGCGTGGGACTGCTCTGCATGCACGCGCCTTGGGAAATCGCCGGAAAGATCGACGTGTACATGGCCTACAAGGGCTACATGGCCTTCCTGGCCATGGCGTAGCCAGCAAAGACCCACGGGGGCAGACGTGCCGCCGCCGCCGCGTCTGCCCCGACGGCCTCCGCGCTGCGCGGACTTGTCCCCCGCAGGGCGGAGGATGCTCCACCATCCCCAACCACCCCCCATGGCGAACCACAATTCCACCAGGCAAAACCGGGCGGACTCCCTTCCGCCTCCCACGCCCCTCACCCGGGACGAGGAGGAGACCCGCATGGAGCAATTCCGCGAGGGACTGAAGGCCTCCTGCCAGGAGAGCCTCAACCGCTCCCGGAAAGCACTCTCCTGGAGCGGGCGCTTCTTCGACCGGGAAAACACCCTGGGGGCCTTCCTCTTCCTGGTCGTATGGCTCGCCGGAGCCGCCTTCCGGCTCCCCATGACACAGGGGCATACCGTCCACGAACGCCTCAAGAATCCGGAATTCCTCCTCTTCCTCCTGGTACTGGGACTCTTCCTCACACTCTTCCAGCTCGCCCTCAACAGCCCCTGGCGCACCGCACGCCCCGTCCCCAAGCGAAAGGAATTCCTCCTGGTCTCACTATCCCTGCTGCTGGAGCTCGCCGCCATCTTCGCCATCGTCCGATCGCCCTCCCTGCCCACCGACCGCTCCTGGCAGATGCTGGCGATCCTGCCGCTCTCCTTCTTCCCCGCAATCCTGGTGAACCTCCTGGATGCCCGCACCGCCGTATGCACCGCAATCCTCCAGGCGGCACTCCTGCCCCTCCAAATCCGGCTCCAGCCGGACGACAACCCCTACCAGCTCTTCATCTTCGCCCTCATCGTCTCCATGGGCGCAATCCCCTGCTTCCGGGACATCAGCCTCCGAATCCGATACCTGACCCACGGCCTCATGCAGGGAGCGCTCATCGCGGTGGCGGGCCTGCTGGCGTACTACTTCGCGCCCTCCACCGGCGCCGGCCCCATCGACTTGACCCATCTGGCACGATGGACCCTCCTCTCCGGATTCTCTCAGGGATTCCTCACCGGACTGGCATGCATGCTCTTCCTGCCCATGCTGGAACTCCTCTTCCGGCTGCCCACCCCCATGACCCTGGCGGAACTCACGGATGTGAATACGCCGCTGCTGCAGCGGCTGCGCACCGAGGCCCCGGGCACCTACCAGCACTCCCTGGACGTGGCGGAGATGGCCACCAATGCCGCCTCCCTCATCGGCGCAGACGCAAAGCTCGTCCACGTCATGGCCCTCTACCACGATGTCGGGAAGCTCTTCGCCCCGCAGTACTTCGCCGAGAACATGACGGGTGGCAACAACCCCCTGGAGACCAGCCTCTCTCCCGAGGAGAGCGCAAGCCTCATCTTCGAGCACACCTTCCACGGCGTCCAGCTGGCCACGAAATACCACCTCTCGCCGCTGATCTTCCCCGCCATCCGTCAGCATCACGGGAACACCCTCCTGGAGCACTTCTACAAAAAAGCCTGCGACCAGGCGGCCGAACGGCACGAGGCCCCGCCCTCCGAAGAACGCTTCCGCTACCCCCAGAAACCCTACGACTCCCGGGAAGTTGCCATCCTCTCCCTGGCCGACAGCTCCGAGGCCGCCGTCCGCGCCCTGCTCTCCACCAAGCCCGACCTCTCCAAGGTAGCCCGGGAGCTCCTGGAAGAACCCGCCGGGGGCCAGGATCCCAACAAGGCCACCGCCCGTTACCTGGAGATCCTCTCCCAGCACTTCGGCGGGAAGGATCCCGCAATCCTGGTCAAGGCCATTGACGACCGCATCGCCTCCGTCTTCCGAAAGAACTACAACGACCATCAGCTGGACAACGTGGATCTGACGACCCGTGAACTGGCCGTCATGGCAAGAAGCTTCCGGGAGACCATCCTCTTCCACTTCCACGCGCGGCCGGAATACCGCACCCGATGATCCTCTCCGTTTTCAAAATGCCAAGCCTCCGGAAAGTCCGGAACCTCTCCGGCTACCAGAAGGCCCTACAGGCAATCCTCCCCGAAACCGGCCTGCCCTGCCGAAATCCCGGCGAGATCCAGTTCATCCTGGTCACCGTCCCCCGCATGGTGAAGCTCAACCGCCTGCACCTGAAGCACGAGGGAGCCACAGACGTCATCACCTACGATCTGCGGCCCGCCCCCGGGGAAGCCATCCCCCTGCTCCCCCAGGAGCTCCTGGGAATCCCCACCCTCGCCGAGATCTACATCTGCCCCGAGGTCGCCCGGCGGCAGGCCCCGCAATTCCGGGAACCGCCCTCCCGGGAACTCTTCCGGTATGCCGTCCACGGACTGCTCCACCTGACCGGCCTGGACGACCACTCCCCCGAGGAACGCGCCGTCATGCGCGCCGAAGAGGACCGTCTCCTCCACGCGGCCGAAGCCGCCGGATTCTCCCTCCAGGATTTCCTGGCGTAGGCATTTCCCTGTCCCAAAGCAACCCAGAACCCACCGACGCCACCTGGCCGCGCACACAGCCTCCCGCCAACGTCAACCACACACCTTCCACGGCGGGAGGCCGGCCCCTGGCCCCAATATGTCAAATCCACTCCTCTTCCTCCTGGCCCTCCTGCTGGCCATCCTCGCGCATTTCTTCCTCCTGGCAAACCACCTCCTCTCACTCTTTGGACGCGCGCAGCTGCGGAAGCTCCGCGAGAATCACCGCCAGCTCTCCGAACGTCTGGAGGATGTCCTGGAGCGCAAGCTGGTCCTGCGCGTTGCCCTCCAATGGGAGGCCGCGCTCTGCGCCGCCGCTTCCGTCGTCCTGGCAACCCTCTGGTTCTGCAATTCCTCCTGGCCCGTCTGGGGACGCAGCACCCTCTGTGTCGCCACATTCCTCCTCCTGGAGGTCCTCCAGCTGCTCCTCCAGCAGCGGCTGCCGCTCCCCGCGACCGCACGCGTCATTGCCGCGGCCGTCCCCCCCGCGCGGCTCCTCGCCTTCCTGGGATGGCCCTTCCAGGCCCTGGAAGACAAGCGCGACGAATCCGGCGCCGACGACACGAAAAACACCGTCACCACGGAAGACGCCATCCGTTCGCTGGTGGAAGAGGACGACGCCGAGGAATCCGATCCCGCCGCCCCCGAAGACGACCTGAAGCTGGAAGAGAAGCGGATGCTCACCGGCGTCATGAACCTGGACATCACTCTCGTCCACGAAATCATGACCCCCCGGGTGGACATCGATGCCATCAACCAGGACGCCACCGTGGCCGAGGCGAAGGCGCTCATCGCCCGCACCGGGCACTCCCGCATCCCCGTCTACCGGAAGTCCATCGACGCCATCACCGGCATCCTCTACGCCAAGGACCTCCTGGATGAAGAGAAGGTCGCCAACACCCAGGCGGTCTCCGCCTTCTCCCGTCCGCCCCTCTTCATCCCCGAGACCAAGAAGATCGCGGACCTCCTCAAGGAATTCCGGAGCAGGCACAACCACCTGGCCGTGGTCCTGGACGAATACGGCGGCACCGGCGGCATCATCACCATCGAGGACATCCTGGAGGAGATCGTGGGCGAGATCGAGGACGAATACGACCGCACCCAGCCCCTCCAGCAGGCCACCCCCGACGCCGACGGCTCCCTCACCGTGGACGCGCGCACCACCATCTGGGAGGTGAACAACGCCCTGGATCTGGAGATTCCCGAGGACGAGGGGTATGACACTTTGGCTGGCTATATTATGGCCACCCTCGGACGGATCCCCAAGACAGGGGAAAAGGTAGAGACGCCGTTCCTCCAGGCGGAGATTCTCCGCGCCTCCCCGCGCCGCCTCATCACTCTGAAAATCCGGCGCATGGCCGAGTAGGTCTCTCCCGCACGTCTTTTTCCCACCATGATCCAGACCATTCTCATCGTCGCCGCCGTCCTGATGCTCCTGGCGCTGGAGCGGGGCGTCACCCTATGGGCCGTCAAAAATCCCGGCGGACGCTCCTTCATCCGAAAACACGCCTTCATCCAGCCCAACGGGATCTCCGTCATGAGATTCCCGCAGGGGCTTGTCGCCGTAATCCTGGCCATGATGGGGTTCTGGGGCACCGCAATCCTCTGGTTCTCCTTTTGGATGATCACCGATCTCACCGACGGCACCATCGCCCGCGGCTGCGACCTGAAGACCCCCGCCGGACAGTGGCTCGACCCCCTGGCTGACAAATTCATGTCCTTCCCCGTCCTGCTCTTCCTGGCGCTGGGAACCGCCGATCCCCACCCCCGTCTCGACATGGTCATCGCATACTGCGTCATCGACATCATCGGACAGTGCTCCCGGTTCTTCTGCAAGAAGAAGGCCGCCAACTCCTTCGGAAAGGTCAAGACAGCCC
>CAVFEH010000021.1:0-34109 GCA_963621575.1 Bacteroidaceae bacterium | reverse complement strand
GCGTCGGCATCATCGGCGGCAGCGGCTATTCCGGCGAGGAGCTCCTGCGGCTCCTGCTGCATCATCCAGGAGTGAAACTCAGCGCCATCACCAGCCGCGAAAACGCCGGCAGGCGAGTGGGCGAGTTCTTCCCGCGCTACTCCGAGTGCGACCTGCGCTTCATGGCGCCAGATGTCGACGAGATTGCGCGGCTGTGCCAGGTGGTCTTCCTGGCGCTTCCCAACGGCCTGGCCTCCCAATATGCCGCGCCGTTGCTGGAGAAGGACTGCAAGCTCATTGACCTCTCTGCCGACTTCCGCCTCCGGGACCCGGCTGTCTACGAGAAATACTACAAGATGCCCCATCCGGCGCCGGAGCTGATCCAAAAGGCCGTCTACGGGCTTCCGGAGCTCTACCGGGCGCAACTGAAGGGCGCATCCCTGGTGGCAAACCCAGGCTGCTACGTCACCAGCATCCTGTTGCCGGCCACCGCACTGCTGAAGGCGGGCGTGGCGTCATCCGAGGGGATTGTGGCCATGTCCATGTCGGGCGTCACGGGCGCGGGCCGGAAGGTCTCCCTGGAATACATCTTCCCTGAATGCAACGAGAGCCTGCATCCCTACGGCGTGACCGCGCATCGGCACCTTCCGGAGATTGAGCAGGAGCTGGCGGTGGCCGCAGAAGTACCGCAGGTAGTCATGAACTTCCTGCCCCACCTTGTGCCCGTAAACCGCGGGATCCACTCCTCCATCCTTATGACGCCCGCCGCAGGCAAGACCGCGGAGGACGCCTTGGCGGCATTGCAGGCGGCCTACGGAAAGGAACCCTTCGTGCGCGTCCTGCCCCCGGGAAAGCTGGCGGACACCAAGCACGTGACCCGCACGAACCTCTGCGAGATCGGATGCGTCTACGAGCCCCGCACCAACCGTCTCGTCGTCTCCAGCGCCATTGACAACCTGACCAAAGGCGCGAGCGGGCAGGCCGTCCAGAACATGAACCTCCTCTGCGGCTTTCCGGAGACCATGGGGCTGAAAGTCCAATAAGCCCTCTGGATGCCCTGCCCTGCGAGGCAAAGAGGCATCCTGGCATGCGAAAGGGCCGGGGGGATGCGAAGTCCCTCCGGCCCTTTTTGCGTCTATGGGCGCTGTATATCAAGGAAAGTGCCTACAGCTCCCAAGTGCCGCGGCGAACGGCAACGCGGATGCGCTCCAGATTCTTCTCCGGCTCGTTGTCGTTCAACTCCTGGCGAACTGCGGCAGGCGGCACGGGTAGCGCCCCCACGGCGGCGAAGAAGTCATTCCTGTCCTTCACCTTGGGGAATTCCTCTTTCGTCCTGGCATCGGTGTAGGAGACGTCGGCGTAGCGAAGCAGCATGGTATGTCCGAAGAGCACATTGGCACCGTGGAGGAAGCTCATGCGGAGGGGCTTCATGGCATCGGCCTCGAAGTCGTCCACCTTGCGCTGCCCGGGCTTGTTGCATTCGGTGCCGACGATAATGGGCATTCCCAGGTCGTTGGCCACGGCCACGTATTCATTCAGTGCCTTCACCCGCACCGCCTGTTTCTCGGGATCCTTGAAATTCCAGTTGCGGTCGGGGATGATATTCACCATCTCCACGCCCTTGGCCTTCAGACACTCCAGCTGCTCCCGGGGATTGGCCTCGCCGGGCAGGGAGCCGTCCAGCCAGGCGGAGCAAGGAATCGCGCGGCAGGACTGGATCAGGGAAATGACCTGCTCCAGGGGCGGAAAGGTCTCCTCGGTGGGCTGCACATATCCCAGGCCGCCCCGTTTCATAAGCTTGCCGCGCAAATACTCGTTCATGGCGTTGGGACTCTTGGCGGCGAGCACCGCCTCATCCTCCTGGAAGACCTCCGCCCAGAAACGGACGGCGGCCTCCACGGAGCCGTGGTTGCGGATGGGAAGGTCGTAGTATCCCCGGACAATATGGCGCTCGGTGGCGTTCTTCTCTGGTGTGAGGGGCAGCACGTGTTCCTCGTAGGAGAGGTGGCAGCACTCGGGCAAAGCGTCGTTAATGCGCTTGATCAGCGCGCGATTGCGGCTGTGGGATTGCTCCAGCTGTTTCTCGAAGGCATCGGAATTGGCGCCATCCACGAAGCCTGAGCCCATGAAATAGAAAACTCCCGGCTCACCGGGGGAATTGATCTCCTTGTCGGCATATTCCGGGAAGAAGACGCGGCTCTCAAAGGAGGCGGCCACCCGCAGGCCCAGCAGATCGCCGGCGGCCATGAACTCCTCCACGCCCTGGATCACGTCAAAATCACACAACGCCGCGCCGTAGAGACCCATGCGGCGCATCTCGTAGGCAATCCGGCTGGGAGACCACCCCTCTCCGTTGTAGGAGTAGAAGGAGTGGATGTGCATGTTCATCGACCGGGAACTGGGGAGGAATTTCGTGGAGGCGGCGAGAGTCTGAAGGGCCGCAACGCGTTTCCAGGCGTTGAAGGAAGAAAGCTGTTCAATCAGTTTGGATTCCATAAGGCGAAAGGAGGACACAATGGAAGGCACGGGGACACTTCGGGACGGGAGCGCAGGGAAGCGAGAGGGGGCCTGGATACTCAGAACCCACATAGGATCCAATCGTTTCCCCCAACACGAAACGCCAATAATTTACCCCGGAACACTGCCGGTGCCATGCCCAAGACAACCTCAAAAGGCCTTATTTTGAAAAAATGCCTCCTATCAATCACGTAAATTCATGACAACAAGCTAGATGTCACGACAAACAGAGACACTCTTGAACCCCTTCTCCATCCATTGAGAACTCCATGCCTCCCCCCAAAAACGAAGCGGGCGGGAGAGGGCAACTTGCCGCCCTGTTCCGCCCGGTTCACGCGGGATCTTTGAGTTTGGAAGCTACCGCTGAAGCGTCCCGATGAGATCGGAGGCCTTCGCGACACTGTGGGCGTCCAGCCACTGGTTCATCTCCTCGGGAATGGTAAGGAGACATTTCGGATTGGCAAAGATAGAGGTTCCCACGCCCACGGCGGTAGCGCCTGCCATCATGAATTCCAGGGCATCCCTGCCGTTGCAGACGCCGCCCATGCCGATAACGGGCGTATTGGGGACTGCCTGGTGCGCCTCGTAGACCTTCAGCAGCGCCACTGGCTTCAGGGCGGGGCCGGAGAATCCGCCCGTGAAATTCGCCAGCTTGCTGTGGCGCGTCTCCAGATCGATGGCAAGTCCGGTAAGGGTGTTGATGAGGGAAACCATGTCGCTGCCGGCGTCCACCACGGCCTTCGCGAAATCACCGATGTGCGCGACGTTCGGGGAAAGCTTCGTGATAACGGGGAGGGTGGTGGCCCTCCGGACTGCGGAAACCACCTTCGCGGCTTGGACGGGATCCGTGCCGAAGGCAATGCCGCCAGCCTTCACGTTGGGGCAGGATATATTCACCTCCAGGGCGGAGATGCCCTCCCTCTCCGCCTCCAGACGCGCGGCCACCTCGCCATACTGCTCAATGGTGCGTCCCCAGATATTCACGAAAACGGGGCAGTCCAGAGTGCGCAGCCGCGGTAGATATCGGGGATCGTGGATGAACTTCTCGATGCCGGGGTTTTCCAAGCCGATGGCGTTGAGAATGCCGCCGTAGACCTCGGTGGTGCGGGGCATGGGATTTCCGGCGTTCTCGAAGGGTGAGACGCCCTTCACTGTGATGGCGCCCTGCCGTTCGGGAGGCACCAAGGCGGCGTATTCCTCGCCATAACCAAAGGTGCCGGAGGCAGTGACAATGGGATTCCGCAGGAAGATTCCGCCCAGATTCACAGAGAGGTCGGCCATAGTTTCAGACGGATGTTGGGAAGATGAAGGGAGGTGGGCGATTCGGCCGGAAACGATTCTAGAGGGGCTTTTCCAGCTCCACGGAGGGATTCATGAGGGCGGCTGCATGGCAGATTGCCAGAGCCAGGGCGTCGGTGGAGTCATTGGCCAGGTTGTCCACCTGAATCTTCAGGAATTTGGAGACCATGAGGGCCACCTGCTCCTTGGAGGAGTCCCCGCGGCCTGCCACAGTCTGCTTCACCCGGCGCGGCGCATATTCGTAGACGGGGAGCTGCGCCTCCGCCAGGACCCCCAGGACGGCACCGCGGGCGGTGCCCAGAACGATGGCGGTGCGTGCATTCCGGCAGTAGAAGCCACCCTCAATGGCGACAGAGTCGGGGGAATACCGTTCAATGAGCCCCTTGATGGCATTGTTGAGGTGGCGCATGCAGTCGGTGATGGACGCCTTGGGAGGATTTACGACCACCCCGCAGTCCACTGCGGACCACCTCTTCCCCTGGACATCGACGATTCCCCAGCCGGTCTTGCGCAATGCGGTGTCCATTCCCAGGATGCGCACCCGTTCCGCCGCGCCGCAGGAGTCCACGACCTGTCTCCGTGCATGGGCGCGCGGCAGGTTGAGCACCTTCCAGCCCGTCTTGCCGGAGGAACCAGGAGTCTCTCCCCGCTTCCGGGCCTCCGAAGCCGCCAAAAGCGCCTGGAGCTTGTCGTCGTTTTTCACCCCCATGGCCGTGAAAGCAAAAAGTTCCCCCGGAGGGAATCCGGGGGAACAAGCAAGGCTGCTACTTTTTGAGATTGAGGCCGGCGAGCTTCTGATTGAGCTCCTCGCGGGCCCGGGCGTCCTCTTCCTCGCGGGCGGCCTTCTGGGCGGCGGCCTCCTCGGCGGCAGTGGGCTCCGCCTGGCCCTTCAGGCCCTCCAGGGCCTTCTGCTTCTCGGCATCCTTCGCCTCCTTGGCGGCGCGCAACTGCGCCTCCGCCTTGGCAGCCTCGGCCTTCCGGGCATCCGCCTCGCGGTCACCCTGCAGAGACTTGAGGAGATCCACGCCGGAGGGAGCACCGGCCCCACCCTGCAGATACTCGGGCATGGCACCGGGGGCATGGGCGCCGGCGGTGGAGACATTCTGCTCGGTGGCCTTGCGAACGACCTCCAGGAAGAAGTCCTCCAGATCCCGCCCGGGATAGTCCACCTTCACACGGTCCAAATCCTTGACGCCGTGGGCGGCAAAGAACTGGCGCAGTTCGGCGACGGTCTCGGGAGAGAGTCTGGGAGTGACAATCTGAGTCTTGTCCTCTTCGCGGAGAATGTCGTCCAGCATCCCCTCGGCGCGGATCTGTCCACCGTAGAGGACCACGACGCGTTCGCAGACATCCTGGACATCCGCCAGCAGGTGGCTGCAGAGGATGACGGTCTTGCCGCGGCTGGCCAGCAGCCGGATCACATCCTTGACCTCGCGGCATCCAATGGGATCCAATCCGCTCGTGGGCTCGTCGAGAATGACCAAATCGGGGTCATTGACCAATGCCTGTGCCAGGCCAATGCGGCGCGCCATTCCCTTGGAGAACTCCCCCACGGGCCGGTCGACGGCGTGCGCCAGTCCGACCATTTCCAGGAGCTGTCCGGAGCGTTCCTTGCGCTGCTGGGCATCCAGTCCGAAGAGTGCGCCGTAGAAGTCGAGGGTTTCGGCGGCAGTGAGGTACTTATAGAGGTAAGTCTCCTCAGGGAGATAGCCGATGCGGCTCTTGATGGCCACATTCTGGGGGTCCTGCCCAAAGACCCGCAGTTCGCCGCGGGTGGGATAGAGGAGCCCCAGGATCATCTTGATGGTGGTGGACTTGCCGGAACCATTGGGCCCCAGCAGGCCAAACACCTCTCCCTTCCGAATCTGAAGGTTCAAGCCATTGACGGCGCGTGCCTTCGGACGATTCCAGAAATCCTTGAAGATCTTGGTCAGGCCGATGGCCTCTACCACCATTTCTTCTTTCTTCTCTTCAGCCATGGTTGGTTCTTCCTGTGTGGGGTATGATCAAAAGGGCGTGTGGGGGATTCTCTTTCACTCTTGGACATCCAATGCCTCGGCTGCCTCCGCGGCGGAATTCAGGTTCTCACCGGACCGCACGAGACGGGCGCTGTTGAAGATCACCAGAAGACTGGAGACCGTGTGGATCAGGGCGGCGCCGATGGGGCCCAGGTCGCCGGAAATGGCGAAGTAGACGCCGACGATGATGAAGGTCAATCCCACCGCCAGGTTTTGTCCCATGAGGACGCGGGTCTGCCGTGCCAATCCAATGAAGAAGGGGATGCGGCGCAAATCGTTGTTCATGAGGGCCACGGAGGCGGACTGGACAGCGATGTCGCTGCCGAAAGCTCCCATGGCCATGCCGATGTCGCCGGCGGCCAAGGCGGGCGCGTCGTTGACGCCATCGCCCACCACGGCGACGATGTTGCCGGCCTTCTTCATCTCGGCCACCACCTTCGCCTTCTCTTCCGGAAGGCATCCGGCATAGACCTCGGTGATGCCGATCTTGCGGGCCACCACATCGGCCACTTGCTGGTTGTCACCGGTGACCATGCAGCAATGCTCCACGCCCATCTCCTTCAGCCCGGCGATGGCATCGGCGGAAACGGCACGTATGGCATCCTGGAGGCCGACCCATCCCAGGGCCTTCCCTTCGCAGGCGACGCAGACAATGGACATTCCCTCCTTGGCCACGCTCTGGCGGCTCTCCTCAAGGGCGGCCACATCAATGCCCTCCTCGGCAAGCCAGGAGGAGCGGCCCACGAAGCACTGCCGGCCGTCGACAACAGCAGAAACACCCTTGCCTGCCACCTCTTCATACTTCTCGGGCACAACCACGTCGATGCCCACCTTGGCGGCCAACTTCTTGATGGCGACTGCCGTGGGGTGGTTGGAGTGGTGTTCCACGGAAACCGCGATCTGGACGAGCTGGGCCAAATCCACATCCTGCACAGGCTCCAGCCGGGAAACCTCCAGGTTGCCCTCGGTGAGGGTTCCGGTCTTGTCGAAAATGATTGCCTTGATGCGCGCCACCAGTTCAATCTGGGAGACATCCTTGATCAGGATACCCAGTCGGGAGGCGGCGGAGATGGCGGCGATGACGGCAGAGGGATGCGCCAACACCAGGGCGGCTGGCACGGCCATGACCAGCACGGCGATGACGCGGCTCATGTCGCGGGTGACAAACCACGTCAGCCCGGCGATCATAAGGACCACGGGAGTGTAGTAGCCGATGTATTGGTCAATCATCCGCTGGATGGGCATCTTGGACTGCTCGGCGTCCGCGATGAGGTTCCGGACCTTTCCAAGAGTGGTGTCCGTGCCCTTCCGGGTGACCTTGAAGTCCACAAGACCGGTCAGGTTCAGGGTTCCGGCGTAGACCTCGTCGTCCACCCCCTTGTCAGTGGGAAGGGATTCCCCCGTGATGGAAGCCTGGTTGACAGTGGAGACGCCCTGGATGATCTTTCCGTCGGCGGGGAAGTTCTCACCGGGTCGCACGCGGCAGACGTCCCCCAGCTGGAGATCCTGGATGGCGTCGCACTTTTCCTCGGTGCCATCCTCCCGGACGCGGCGGGCGGTGCGGGGAGTCATCCTCACCACGGCCTCGATGGCGGCCTCCGCGCCGATGGCGGTGCGCTTCTCGATGGTGATGGAGACAAGCATGAAGAAGGCCACGGCGCCGGCTGTGCGGTAGTTCGTGGGTCCGGAGGCGAAGGCGCCCAGCAGCGCCAGGGCCACCAGCTCATTCATGCCCACCACGCCCCGGAAGAGATCGCGGGCTGCCTCCCAGAAGATGGGAACGGAGAGGATCACTGCGCCCACCAGTGCGAAGAGATCCATGGTGAACCGGTCGATCCTGCCCCCGAAGAGGAGTCCCGCCAGGTAGGAGTCCAGCACCAGGATGCCGCCGAAAAGCGCGGCGCCGAGACGCCCCATGTCCGAGCGAGTCACCCGTGTGACCGAGGCGCGCTTCGGAACGCTGTTATTTTTAGAAATGGGTTCTTCCATGAAAGCCTTGTTGGGTTCGAATGAAAATGTTTGGGCCTTGGGTCTTCCGCAACGGTCGTCCTACGCTACTGCGCGGGAGAAGCGGCGGGCGCGTCGACGGTGCCCTGCTGGGCGGAGGAGGGCGCCTGGTAGGATTCGTCAGCGCGGGGCGCCTCGTCGGGAATCTGGGAGATCTGGAGCCGGAGCTCCTGCTGGACTCCCTTCGGCGTCTGGTGCAGGACGTATTTGTTGGGCACCTTCTGGAGCATGTCGCGGATGGCGTTGGCGTAGAGCACGGTGAGGGTGGAGCGGGGGTTCTTTGCGTACTCGGCCTGGATGGAGGAGAAATACTGCGCCTGTGCGGTAAGGTCGCTGACCACGGTTTCCTGATAGGCGCGGGCCTCGTTTACCAGCCGGTCACAGGATGCGCTGGCCTGGGCCTGCACCTGATTGGCGTAGGTCTGGGCGTTCTGAATCTGCACCTGGCGGTTCCGCTCGCTGGCGTTTACCTGGTTGAAAGCCTGGAGGGCGGCCGCGGGGGGCTGATAGATCCCCACCAGGTTCACACTCTGCAGCTGGATGCCCAGGCGGATCTTCTCCACCATGCGCTCCATGCGGGCGCGGACCCGGTCCTCAAGGCGAACCGTGGAGGCGGCGCCATCCTCGCCGACCACCGTCCGGCTGGCGCGGATGAGCTCCTCGGTGTTCCAGGAAGCGGTCTCGGAGAGGACCGCGTCGGAGAGGAGATTCCGGATGATGAGCTCGTGTCCGCGGAGGCGCTCCTGACGCTTCACCTGTTCGGAGGAGGGCAGCACGGAGCTGGAGGGCGTCTTGGTGTCGTTGTAGAAGTTCAGGTAGTAGCTGGCGGGATCCTCGACCCGATAGGAGACGGACCACTCCGCGTGGAAGATGTGCATGTCGCCGGAGACCAAATACCCGTCGACGCCGTTGCGCAGCTCGCGCCCCGTGGAGGAATTCACCACGCCGGCGGGATTGATCCAGGCCTTGAAGGTGTTTCCGGTGGAGACGGAGATGGACTTGTTGGCGGGGACCATGATGACCTCGTCCACCGGATACGGAAAGGACCAATACCACTTTCCGCTCTGGAGGATGGGGGAGGCCCCGAAGTCCGTCTCGTGCCTCTGAAGCACGCCGAAGCGCAGTTGCATGGCCTCGAACTGCTCGTCAACGCGGAAGATTCCGCTGAAGACGAAGTAATAGAGGAAGACGCCGACAATCAGGGTGAGGAAGCAGAAGAAGAGGATGCGCAGCATCCTCATGAGGCTTGCCATCCCGGACGCCTGGGGCTCGGTCGCCGGTCTCTGGGAATTGATATTCTCTGGTGCCATGTTCTTCGTCTCCGTGGGCTAACGGTCCTTCTGGAGGAAGTCCAGGGCGTCGGGCGTCAGCAGATTAAAAGGAGCGGTGGTGGTGTCCAGAATGAGGGTGTCCTTCTCCCCGAGGGAGCCCTTCAGAGCATCCAGGTTCCGCAGGAAGCTGGCCAGCTCGGGATTCTGGGCGAAGACCCGATAGGCCTCGGCAGCCTGGGCATCGCCCTCGCCACGGATCTTGGTGGCCTCGGCCTGGGCCTTGGAAAGCATCTTCTGGGCCTGGGTGTTGGCGTCGTTGCGGATCTTCTCGGCCTCGGCCTGACCCTCCACCTCAAAGCGGCGGGCCTTGGCCTCTCGCTCGGAGACCATGGCGGCGAAGATGTTCTGGGTCACGGCGGCGGGGAAGCCCAGCTGCCGGAAGCCAATGCGCACGATGTCCACACCGAACTTCTCCAGGACGCTGTCGTGGATGGCGTCGCGCATCTCGTCCTCGATCTTCTCCAGGACGCTGACGCCATCCTGCTCGGAGACCATCTCGGAAAAGGCGTAGCGGGAGATGACAGCGGAGCGGGCGCCGCGGACCTCGTCGGAGATCTTGCGCTCGGCGGCCTCTGTGGAATCCAGGGAGCGGAGGAACTGGACGGGGTCGCCCACCTTCCAGAGCACGTAGGTGGAGATCACGATCTGCTGGTTGTCGCGGGTCATGTACTGCTCGTCATGCCCCACGGCCAACTCGTAGCACTGGATGCGCTTGTCGTGGCGCCAAATGGAATTCACGAAGGGCCAGCGGAAATGAAGGCCGCTCTTGTACTCCACCAATTCACCGGAGTAGGTCTTCAGCAAGGCGTATTCGGTCTCCTTCACCTGGAAAGTGACCATGACCACCAGGAAGACGGCCACCACCACCAGGGCCAGCAACACCACGGGCCAGTGGCGGGCAACATTCTTCTTCTTCGTCTCTTCTTTCATCGTATTATCCTGTAGGGAGTTTGCCATCATGTTCGGGAAGGGGATGGGAAAAGCGTGCGCGCAGGAGGGAGAGTTCCGTTCCTCTCGTTACTGGGGGAGACTCAAATCGAGCATACCGCTCTTGACCTTCTTCTCCAGGTTCAGCCAGAAGACTTGGCGGTCGGAGTTGCCGGTGACCACGTACTTCCGGACCGCCGCGCCCTCCCGGAGGAAGACATCGTAGTAGCTGTTCAGCATATACTGCCGGGGGGCCGCCTGATAGCAGAGCAGCTGACCGCTGTAGCGCTGTGCATCGGCCTGGGCGGCCACCACCTGGGTCTCCTTGTAGGCCTGGGCCCCACTGAGAATCTGCTGGCTCATGGCCTCGGAGATGACGCGGTTGCTGTTGGCAACCGTCTCGGCGTCCTGCACCATGCGCTTCCGGTCCACGGTGGCGGAGGTGATGCGGTCAAAGGACTGCCCGACACCAAAAGGCGGATGGATGCCCGTCAGGGCCACGAAGACGATTTCCACGCCCAGTTCCAGGTCGTCCGCAGCCTTCTGGATGCGCCCCTTGAGCACCTCCATGGCCTTTCCGCGTCCGGCCCCGAGCAGGTCGCCCCAATCACACTGAATGAAATAGAGCAGCAGTTCGCGCTGAGCCAGGTTCTTGAGAATCCCGGCAGTCTGGCGGTTCTGGTAGGCGTATTCATAGAGGTCCTTAACACGGAAGAAAAGGGGGATGTGGGCGCTGAAGAGTCCCACGCCATACTGTCCCAGCTGGCTGCCGCTGACCTGGACCTCCAAGTCAATATTGCCGACATTGCGGGCGCCCACCAGGAAGTGCCCCTCGTCGGCATGGTCCTCCTCCACATTCCATAGGATAACCGCCTCGTTCTTTTCGTGCTTCTTGCCGCCATGGGAATGGCCGTGGCCGTCGTCCTCCTCGTCGTCCTTCGCGGCCATGGCCTCTTTCTCGTCCTCATTGTGGCCACCAATGGTGAGCTCCTGGACCTTGTCGGAGGAGAAACGGTAGATGTTCTCAAAGGGGTAGGGAAGCTTGAAGTAAACGCCGGGCCCCATGGGCTCCGCAGAGACGACCCGCCCGAAGCGCTCGCGCATGGCGGTCTCGGAGGAGTCCACAACCACGATGCAGGTCATGAGCCAAAAGGCCAAGACCATGACCATGAAGAGAGGGACGATGGTGCGTTCCAGGAAATGGTAGAACCAGACGTCAGAAACACGGAACCCGAACTGGTAGTCCAGGGACCGCGCCACATTCCGGGCCATGCTGCCGGGCTCAGTGAAGAAGGAGAGCAGACGGCTTTCAGGAAGGGGCCGTTCCTCCTCGTTGGGCATCCTGGGGCGATAAAATTCAATGACAAAAGAGAGGATCATCTCCACCGCCAAGACTCCCAGGACAACCAGCCCCAGTTTGGTAAGGGAGCGGTCCAGGCTCTCCTGGAAGCGGTTGAAGTGGCGGCTGAAATAGATGACGCTTCCCAGGAGGAAGAAGAAGCCGGTCAGGAGCAGCCAGGCGGCTGCGGGACGCACCCAGCGGCACCCGGGCTCCCGGGAGACGCCAATGAAGAAGCTTCCGGCCACCAAGGTGGCAATGCAGCAGCAGAAGGCCAGGATAGCCAGGGAAAGAGGATTCTGGACGATGTACTGATAGTCCAGATAACGCAGGGAATTCCAGCGGTTCAGCACCACCACGCCCAGCGCGACGCCAATGCCAACGGTGGCGGCGGGGATGAAATACTTGGTGAACTGCCGATTCGACCGGGTGGCAAGGCGGACCGCCTCGTCCGCGTCACCGAAAAGATCCGTGGCGCCATGCTGGCGGTGATATTCCACGGCGTCCCGTTCCTCCTGACGCTGGCGGCGCTCAAAAATGGTGCGCCCCGCGGCCAGGAGGCCCAGCAGTGCAGTGACTACGGCGGCAATGCAGGCAGGGGTCATGGACTTCGCGTGGCCGGACTGGCCCAGGAAGAGCCCCACTACCAAAAAGACAATCCCGGCGCCCATGACGGCAAGGGATAGGTTCCGGGGACGATAGCTGATTTCTTTCATGGAAACAGTATGCGACGATACGGAGTCTGTACTAGGGAGAGGCAAAACAGATTTCCCTAATATATCCCTATTTTTCACCGACGAAAGAACAGCCTGCGCTCCGCCGATTTTTCCACACGCATTTTACGTGCGCCTCCCCCAGACGCCCTCCCCCCGTTCGCTGCCAGACCATCCAGAAACAAAAAAAGACCCCTTCCCCGTCAATGAACAACGGGGAAGGGGCTTGCAGTTCCGAGGAGGAATCTACGGCATTACATCATGCCGCCCATGCCGCCCATGCCGGGGGCTCCGGCGGGGGCATCGGCCTTCTTCTCGGGGATGTCGGTGATCATGCACTCGGTGGTCAGCAGCAGACCGGCCACGGAGGCGGCGTTCTGCAGGGCGCAACGGGTCACCTTCTTGGGGTCGATGATGCCGGCCTTCTGCATGTCGACATAGGCGTCGTTGGCGGCGTCATAGCCCTCGTTGCCCTTTCCGGCGGCGACCTTCATGACAACGATGGAGCCCTCGGCGCCGGCGTTGCGGGCGATCTGGCGCAGAGGCTCCTCGATGGCGCGGCGCACGATGTCGGCGCCAGTGGCCTCGTCACCAGTCAGCTTCAGGCCCTTCAGGGCTTGGGCGCCAGCGCGGATCAGCGCAACACCACCGCCAAGGACAATGCCTTCCTCGACGGCGGCGCGGGTGGCGTTCAGGGCGTCTTCCACACGGTACTTCTTCTCCTTCATCTCGGCCTCGGTGGCAGCACCGACCTTGATGACGGCAACGCCGCCGGCCAGTTTGGCAAGACGCTCACGGAGCTTCTCCTTGTCGTAGTCACTGGTGGACTTCTCAATCTCGTGGCGGATCTGGGAAACACGAGCGGCGATGTCGGAGGACTTGCCAGCGCCTTCCACGATGGTGGTGTTGTCCTTGTCAACGGTGATCTTCTTGGCGGAGCCAAGGTCCTCGAGCTTCACGTTCTCAAGCTTGATGCCCAGGTCGTCCGTGATGCACTTGCCGCCGGTGAGGATGGCGATGTCCTGGAGCATGGCCTTGCGGCGGTCGCCGAATCCGGGAGCCTTGACGGCGCAGATCTGGAGGGAGCCACGGAGCTTGTTGACCACCAGGGTGGCCAGGGCCTCGCCGTCCACATCCTCAGCGATGATCAGCAGGGGACGGCCGCTCTTAGCAACCATCTGCAACAGGGGCAGCATGTCCTGGAGGCTGGAGATCTTCTTCTCGTGGATGAGAACCAGGGCATCGGAAAGCTCGCAGGTCATGTTGTCGGCGTTGGTCACGAAGTAGGGGGAGAGGTATCCCTTGTCGAACTGCATGCCCTCGACGGCCTCGCAGCTGGTGGTGATGGTCTTGGCCTCTTCCACAGTGATGGTGCCGTCCTTGCCGACCTTCTCCATGGCATCGGCGATGATGTTGCCGATGGTGGCGTCGGAGTTGGCGGAGATGGTGGCGACCTGGGCGATCTGCTTCTGGTCGTCAACCTTCACGGCCATCTTGGCCAGTTCGTCAACGATGGCCTCAACGGCGGTGTCGATACCCCGCTTCAGATCCATGGGGTTGGCGCCGGCGGTCACGTTCTTCAGACCCTCGCGATAGATGGCCTCCGCCAGAACGGTGGCGGTGGTGGTGCCGTCACCCGCGTTGTCATTTGTGCGGCTGGCGACTTCCTTCACCATCTGGGCACCCATGTTCTCGTAGGGGTCCTGCAACTCGATCTCCTTGGCGACGGTGACGCCGTCCTTGGTGACGGTGGGGGAGCCGAACTTCTTGTCGATAAGGACGTTGCGGCCCTTGGGTCCCAGAGTCACCTTCACGGCCTTGGACAGGGCGGAGACGCCGGCCAGAATGGCCTGACGGCCCTGGTTGTCATACTGAATCTGCTTGGCAGCCATAGTCTAGAAACTCCTTGTTAAATGCTTGAAACTTGGAAACCGGGCGGGAGGGGCGGACCTCGTCGGTGCCCGTCGCCGCCGGGGAGGGAAAACGAACCGTGGGGTTACTCCACGACGGCCAGGATATCGGAGCTGGACAGGATCTTGTAGGTCTTGTCGTCAATCTTGATCTCGGTGCCACCGTACTTGCTGGTGAGAACGAACTCGCCGGCCTTGACTTCCATGGGGACCAGCTTGCCGTTTTCGTCACGGCGGCCGGGGCCAACGGAGATGACCTTCGCCTTCAGGGGCTTCTCACGGGCGGTGTCGGGCAGATAGATGCCGCCCTTCTGCTCCACGGTCTCTTCGACGGGCTCGACGAAGACGCGGTCACCTAACGGTCTGATGGTAGACATGTTTGATTTCCTCTGTTGTTATGGTTTTTGTGGTGGGAGCCGGAGGGCGCCCAAGGGGGCGCCCTCCGACCTGTTGCGTTTACAAGTGCAAGAAAAATGCCTTCCTCGGGAGGAGGAAACGGCCTTAGTCCTTGTGGTACTCGGCGTCGAAAACGTTGCCGTCGCCGCTGTTGTCGCCATTGCCGCCGCTGCCGTTGTCACCGGAATTCTGGGTTCCGGGATTCGGTCCGGCCTGCTGGGCGTTCCCCTGGGGATTCACATTCTTGTAAAGCTCCTGGGCGAAAGCGTGCATCTCCTTCTCCATATCGGCCATGATGGACTTCATCTGCTCGGTGTCGTCCGCCTTCACAGCATCCTTCAGCTTGGCGATGTCGCCCTCCAGCTTGGACTTGATCTCGGCGGGCACCTTGTCACCATTCTCCTGGAGCTGCTTCTCGGTCTGGTAGATGACCGACTCGGCCTGGTTCCTGGTGTCGACCTTCTCGCGCTGGCGCTTGTCTTCCTCGGCGTGGAGCTCGGCGTCGTGGACCATCTGCTGGATCTGCTCCTCGGAAAGGCCGCTGGAGCTGGTGATGGTGACCTTCTGCTCCTTGCCGGTGCCCAGATCCTTGGCAGAGACCTTCAGCAGGCCGTTAGCGTCGATATCGAAGGTGACCTCGATCTGCGGGACGCCTTTGGGGGCGCTGGGAATGCCGTCCAGGCGGAAGCTGCCGATCTCCTTGTTGTCGGCGGCCATGGGGCGCTCGCCCTGCAGCACCCGGATCTCAACTGAGGGCTGATTGTCGCTGGCGGTGGAGAAGATCTCGCTCTTCTTGACGGGGATGGTGGTGTTGCGGGCAATGAGCTTCGTGCAGACACCGCCCAGGGTCTCGATGCCCAGGGACAGGGGAGTCACATCCAACAGCAACACGTCGTTGACCTCGCCGCGAAGCACGCCGCCCTGGATGGCGGCGCCGATGGCCACGCACTCGTCGGGGTTCACGCTCTTGTTGGGGGTGCGGCCGAAGATGTCGGAAGCCGTCTTGTTCACCAGAGGCATACGGCTCATGCCGCCCACCATGACAACCTCGTTGATCTGGCTGCTGGAGAGCTTGGCATCCCGCAGGCAGTTCTGACAAGGAGCCAGAGTCCTGGCGCAGAGGCTGTCCGTGAGTTGCTCCAGCTTGGCGCGGCTCAGAGTGACCTGCAGGTGCTTGGGCTCGTTGTTGACGCTCGCGATGAAGGGCAGGTTGATCTCGGTGCTCATGGCAGTGGAAAGCTCGCACTTGGCCTTCTCCGCAGCCTCCTTCAGCCGCTGGAAGCCAACGGGCTCCTTCTTCAAGTCGATGCCATGGGAGGCCTTGAAGTCATCCGCCAGCCAGTCAATGATCGCCGCGTCAAAATCATCGCCGCCCAGATGGGTGTCGCCGTTGGTGGCCATGACCTCGCAGGTGCCCTCGCCCAAGTCCAGGATGGAGATATCGAAGGTGCCGCCACCCAAGTCATAGACTGCGATCTTCTCGTCCTTCTTCTTGTCCATGCCGTAGGCCAAAGAGGCCGCGGTGGGCTCGTTGATGATCCGCCGGACATTCATGCCGGCGATACGACCGGCGTCACGAGTAGCCTGACGCTGACGATCGTTGAAGTAAGCGGGGACCGTGATGACGACGTCAGAGACGGTCTCCCCCAAGAAGGCCTCGGCGTCCTGCTTCAACTTCTGCAGAATCATGGCAGAGATTTCAGGGGGAGTGTAGGTCTTGTCGCCCACTTGGACAGCCGCGTCCCCGTTGGGAGAGGCGACGACCTTGAAGGGAACGCGGGCCACGTCGTCCTGGCACTCGTCCAGGCGGCGTCCCATGAAACGCTTGATGGAGTAGATCGTGCCGGTGGGGTTGGCCACGGCCTGACGTTTGGCCTGCTCACCCACCAGACGCTCGCCATTCTTGGTGAAAGCGACCACGGAGGGAGTGGTTCGATGCCCCTCCGCGTTGGGGATGACCTTCGTCTCGGAGCCGTCCATGACGGCCATGCAAGAATTTGTGGTGCCCAGGTCAATACCCAGCACCTTTCCAGTGATCTTTTCCTTATCCATAAATGCACCTCCTACGGGAAAGTGGTTTTTCTTGAAATTCCACGGTTCAAAAATCGGGCGCGCCGGAGAGCAAGGAACGTGCCAGAAACACCCAGGATTTCGAGGCAAAAAAAGGGGGCGGATGCGACACCGTGTCACACCCGCCCGGCCACTGCGACAGCCGACGCCCTGCTTCCCTCCCGGCGTGCGGCTGCAGTCTCTCTTTGGATTAGCGCAGTCCCTGCCAGATCTCATGAATCCGTCTGGGAGACCAGTCCCTCCAGCAGAAGTCCGCGCGGAGGAGTTTCGCGCCGTGTGCCACCGCCTTGGCGGCCAGTCCCTCGCGGCGGAGAGGCTCCTTTCTCAGATAAACGCTCTGGCAATGATCGTTGACCACCAAGAGCCTTTCGCCTGCGCGGTTCTCCAGGGTCATCTCCCGGAAGTCGCACAGCTCTCCCTCGCAGCGCCCCTTAAGGGAGACGTTGGCGCACACTGCGGAAATCGCCAGGGCTGTATCCTGGAAGACAGGCACTTCCGCCACGCCACCCAGGCGCTTCAAGAGCCCCAGGGTGTTCTCCTGGAGGTCGTCAACGGAGAGGGTGACCCTCTTCAGCCCCACTCCCTCCAGGAGATAGCGTGCGGCTGAGGCGTTGTGGACATAGAGGGGCCAGTCCGCGGTGATGGAGGTGTTCTGAGGGGTGACGCTGACCTCGGCAAGGCAAGGGAGCGCCCCCAGGTTGGCGATCTGCCATTTGCGGTAGCCCGCCACGAAGAGCCTGCGGAGGGGGCCCCGCCACTTGTGGAGGCCGGTGTCACGCTGAATCACGGGCAGCGCCAGGCGGATGCGCTCCTTGCCCACGCGTTGGGCGAGGAACTCCACCTGGGACTCCATCTCCTCGTCGGCAAGGCGGCCCAAGTCAAAGACGACTTCGTGCACATCCTCCAGATCCTTAGGGGTGAAGAGGTTGAGAGAGAATGCCTGATCCACCTTCAGAACCCAGCCAGGGCGGTCCGGCACATCCACGGAGGCCGGCCGCGCGGGGCTCCAATCCCCCTCCTCGGCCAGGATGCGCACCTGTTCCTGGTCGCATTCCCGAACCATCATCTCAGACACCTGCTGTGCGCAACGGCGCCGCAACTCATTCAGGAGGGAAACAGGGACGAAGAGTTTCCCTGGATTGGAGACCTGAAGATCCTGGAGCCGGAAGGGGGTGTCTCCCAGCTTGGCGAAGGCGCGCCGGGCATCCTCCTCCAATTGTTCGGCGGAACGGCTGGCGCTGCTCTTGAGGGGCTCGTCCAGCTCCATGGCGGTGACCACGTCAGGGAGTTCCCGCACGCCCAGGGTTGGCTGGGCCACGGCCTCCAGATGGCTCTTCGCCACCCGGAGTTCCACATAAAGAGGATAGCGGCTGCGCACCAGATCCGGGCGTAGGGAGGGCCATGTATAACGGCGCTTCACCGCCTGGCTGGAGGTGCAGAAGACGGGGACTCCCTCGGGAATCTCGGGATGGTCCTCCGGGAGGGGCACCTGGATGGTGCTGCCGTCCTCAGCCACAAAGACATTCTCCCAAGTCTCGCTCCCGCCCTGGGGGAAAAGACGGATCTCATCCACGGGGAAGCCGTAGGGACGGCTGCGGTCAGAAAGTTCCACCTGGAGCCCGTCGTGGCGTTCCAAGGGCTGTCCCATGAGATGGAATCGTAGCCAGTCACGGCCATCCTCGTCGCGGATGACCTCCTGGGCCACGCCGGCGGGGAATCCGCGGGGACCTGTCTCCTGGATGTCGGTGACTCCGGCGGGATGCTCGGAACTGTAGCAGAAGCGGGTCCAGGGACGGCTGAAAATCGTCCGGATGTCCTGTTCGCACTGGCGCTTCTGGCCAGGCTCGAAATCACCGTCCAACAGATGGCGGTAATAGTTGGTGACGGCGGCCACGTAAAGCGGGGTCTTCTTGCGGCCCTCCAGCTTCACGGAGGCCACGCCCAGCTCCTGGAGCGTCTGGACGGTGTCGCCCAACGCCAAATCCTTCATGGAAAGCAAGTGGCATCCCACGGAGAGGGTCTCGCCGTCCTGTCCCTCCACCGACCAGCAGTTGCGGCACACGTAGGAGCAGTCGCCCCGGTTGCCACTGTGGTCGTGAAGAACGCTGGAGAGCAGGCACAGGCCGCTGTATCCGTAGCACAACGCCCCGTGCGCAAAGACCTCCAACTCAATATTCGGCACCGCGGCCATCTGGGCCAGCTCCGGCTCGGTGACCTCGCGTGCCGCGATGACGCGGTCAAACCCAAGGTCGCGGCACTCCACCATTCCAGCCACGTTGTGGATGGCCAGCTGGGTGGAAGCATGGAGGGGCATCTCGGGGAGATAGGTCTTCACGAGATGCGCGACTCCCAGATCCTGGACGATAAGGGCGTCCACGCCCAGATCCCGCAGCCGCAGCAGCATGGGGACGACCTGTGGGACCTCCTCCTGCCTCAAAAGGGTGTTGATGGCCACGTAGACCTTCCGGGGATGCTCCCGGTCGTCGTGGGCCACTCCCAGCAGCACCTCCAGGTCCTCCATCGTGAAGTTCTCTGCATCCGCACGGGCGGAGAATTGCTTGAGTCCCACGTAGACCGCGTCGGCGCCATAGTGAAAGGCGGCCACGGCGGTTTCCAGATTGCCGGCAGGAGAGAGGAGTTCCATAAATTCCAGGTAGGTGCTATGCCCCTGCCACCGGGATAGTGGCGGGAGCGGATGAGGGAAGGCGGTTTTGAAAGAGGATCGACGCGCAGGGGATGCGGGCGTCTAGCGCAGGACCAGGTAGTCCTTGTGGACAGCTTCGGGGGAGTCCACGGCATGTCCCAGGAGCTCGGCCAATTGAGAACTCCTGGCGCCACAGACGCGGAGGAGCTCGTCGCTGGAGAAATTCGCGATGCCGCGGGCGATCTCACGGCGGTGTCCGTCCAGGATCTGGACGGGGTCCCCCTTCCGGAAGATTCCGGACACCCCCAGCACGCCGCCGGGCAGCAGGCTCCTGTTCTCCTGGACAAGGGCCTTTTCCGCGCCCTCGTCCACCACCAGGCTTCCCATGGGGTCGGAGAAGAAGGCCAGGAAACGCTGCCAGGAGTGCATGCGCCCCCGGGAGACGCCGTGGAAGAAGAGGGTCCCGATGTCCTCCCCCGCCATGAAGCGGCGGAGATTTCCGAAATCCCATCCGTCCACAATGCCCATGGCGTGCCCGCCGCCAATGCAGATGGAGGCGGCATGGAGCTTGGTGATCATTCCACCGGTGGAATAGGGATTTCCGTCGGTGCTGCCCGCCATGGAGAGGAGCTCCTCGTCCAGGGAGGTGACCACACTGAAGCGTTCGCCATAGGAGCCGTCCTCCAGGGTTTTATGGAAGGCATCCACGGTGGTCAGCAGGACGGTGAGGTCGGCGTTCATCATGGTGGCGACCATGGCGGCGAGGGTGTCGTTGTCGCCGATCTTGATCTGTTCAACGCAAACGGAGTCGTTCTCGTTGATGATGGGCAGGACCCCTTCATCAAGCAGGGCGCGGATGCATCCGGCCACGCGCACATTCCGCTCCCGGTTCCGCAGGTCGGCCGCGGTGAGCAACAGCTGCGCGCAGTGGGCGCCAAAGGCCTCGCAGGCGTTCTCATAATGCCGCATGAGGTATCCCTGCCCCAAGGCAGAGAGCGCCTGGACGCGGGCCAAATCGGCGGGCCGCCGCTTCCTGCCCAGGATGGACATGCCCAGGGGGATGGCGCCGCTGGTTACCAGGATCAACTCCATTCCGCGAGCGCGGAGCTCCATAAGCTCGCCAACCAAGGCGCGGCAACGCTCCTCGGGGGCCTCCCGCAGGAGCTTGCTCCCCACCTTCACCACGACGCGCCGGACGCCGGAGAGCACCGTGCGCCGCATCCCGTTGTCCTGTAGGAAAACCGCCATATCTTAGCCCTCAAAGCGCGAGAAGAGCACCGCCGCGTTGTGGCCGCCGAAGCCCATGTTGAGCTTCAAGGCGTGGCGCAATTCCGGGAGTTCCCGGGATTCGTTGGCCATGTAGTCCAGGTCGCAGGCGGGGTCGGGGTGATGGAGGTTGATGGTGCCCGGGGCCTTCCGGGTCTGGATGGCCTTCACGCAGACTACGGACTCAAAGCCGCCGGCGGCCCCCAGCAAGTGCCCGGTCATGGACTTGGTGCTGGAAATGGGGGTCTTGTAGGCATGCCCGCCCAACGCCAATTTCAGCGCCTTGGTCTCCACGGCGTCATTCATAACAGTGCTGGTGCCGTGGGCGTTCACGTAGCCCACCTGCTCATGGGAGACACCCGCGCGCCGCAGGGCGATGCCGATGGCGCGGGCGGCGCCGCTGCCGTCGGAGGAGGGCGCGGTCACATGATAGGCATCGCCGGTGGCACCGTATCCGGTGACTTCCGCCAGGATCTGCGCCCCGCGGGCACGGGCATGCTCCAGTTCCTCCAGCATCAACACGCCGGCGCCAGACCCCGGCACAAAGCCGTCGCGCTCGGCATCAAAGGGGCGGCTGGCGCCCTGGGGGTCGGCGTTATTGGCGGAAAGGGCTTTCATGGAACCGAAGGCGGCGACTCCCAGGGACATGATGCCGTTCTCCGCGCCACCGCACAGGACGGCGTCCGCATCCCCGCGGCGAATCACCCAAGATGCCTCGCCGATGGCGTGCAGGCCACTGGCGCAGGCGGAGACAATTCCGAAGTTTGGACCCTGGAGATGGTGCCGGATGGCCACCACGCCCGACGCCATGTCGCCGATCATCATGGGGACGGTCATGGGGGAGACATGCCGGGGCCCCTCCTTGGCCAGAACGCCATCCTGGGCGGTAATCGTCTGCAGGCCGCCAATGCCAGAGGAGATCATGACGCCAATGCGCTCCGGCTCAATATTCTCGCCCGCCCTCAGGCCGCAGTCCTCCATGGCCTGGTCACTGGCCGCCACAGCATACCAGCAGAAGGGATCCATGCGGCGCTGCTCCTTCAAGGAGAGGTGCTTCTCCAGGTCCAGCCCGTGCACCTGGCCGCCAATCCGGCAGCGGAACTCCTCGCCGAACCCCTCCAACAGCGAAATGCCGCAGACCCCGGACAGCAGGTTTGACCAGACCTCCTCCACGGAAGACCCCAGGGGGGAAACAACGCCCAGCCCCGTCACCACCACCCGACGGTCGAATCGCTCCATCTCTGTTCTCCTACTGTCTCTCTAGAATCCCAAACGCCCCGCCGCCTACGCCACAGCACCCACGGCGCAAAAAGACGCCGCCCGAAAAACAAGCCGGCGCCCGAAGGGGAAACAACCAAAAAAGGGCCACAATCCCGGAAAGACTGCGGCCCTGTCAAATCAAATGCAGGAAGACTGCAAGAATCAGCCCTCGGCGCCCTTCTTCTTGGCGGCGATGGCCTTCTCGATGTACTCCGCAGCCTTGCCTACGGTCTGCATGTTCTCCACCACATCGTCCGGAATGGTGTCCAGATCGAACTCGCTCTCAAACTTCATCACGAGCTCCACAATGTCCAGGGAATCCGCGTTCAGATCCTCGATGAAACGGGCGGTGGGGACCACCTGGTCCTCACGGACACCAAGCTGCTCCACGATGACGGCACGGACACGCTCCAAAACACTGTTCTCTGCTTCCATAAGAAACGAAACTCCTAATCGGTGGGATGATGAAAAAAGTGACAGAAAAAATGCGAAACAAGGGAAGACAACCAGACAACGGCGCAAAATTCATGACAGAATGCGCAAATTCTCCCCTTTTGGTAGAATGTTTTCGTAAGATAATGCCTCCCACCCGTTTTTCAAGCCATGCGCCACCCGGCGCCCGCCGGGTGCGGGAGCCCCCGAGGCGGGGCGGTTCTACATCGCCATGCCGCCATCCACGGAAAGCACCTGCCCTGTGATGTATCCGGCTGCGGGGGATGCCAGAAAGAGGACCGCGCTGGCGATCTCGGCGGGCTGCGCGATTCTTCCCAGGGGGATCTGGGTCTTGAGTTTTTCCCTGGCGGCTTCGGGCAGCGCGTCGGTCATCGCGGTCTGGACGAATCCGGGGGCCACTGCGTTGACTGTGATGGATCGGCTGGCCAGCTCCCGCGCCACGGCTTTGGTGAGCCCCAGGATGCCGGCCTTTGCGGCGGCGTAGTTGGCCTGTCCGGCGTTGCCCATGATTCCCACCACGGAAGAGATGCTGACGATGCGTCCGTGGCGTTGCTTGAGCATGGGCTTCACTGCGGCGCGGATGCAGTTGTAGACGCCCTTGAGGTTGGTGTCCAGCACGGCGTCCCAATCCTCCTCGGGAAGTCTCATGACCAAGTTGTCGCGGGTGATTCCGGCGTTGTTGACAAGGACATCCAGCTGTTGTCCGAAATCCTGGAGAATCTGTTCGAAGGTCTTCTGGACCTCGGCGGTGTCCTTGATGTCACAGGCGTATCCAGCCACCATTTCAGCAGGGACCTGGCAGAGTTCCGCCACCTCCCGGGCCGCAGCCTGGGAGGTCTCCAAGCGAGTGCCCAACAGCGCCACCCGCGCGCCCTCCCGCGCCAGGCTCTCCACAATGGCGCGTCCAATGCCTCTGGTTCCGCCGGTCACAACGGCTGTCTGACCCGAAAAAATACCCATAAAGTACTGTCTCCTGCAATGGTTGCGTTGAAAATGGCGACCGACCCGGAAAAATTCTACAGTTCCATGGAATGGACGGGGAATCCGCGGCGGATGCGTCGGCAGAGCCCCTGGAGGACTTTCCCGGGGCCGGTCTCCTCCATGGCGTCACTGCAATCCATGAGTTTCGCCGCGCACTGTTCCCAGCGAACGGGGGAGCACACCTGCCGTCCCAGCAAATCCCGGAGGGACGGGCTCCCCGGGGCGTCCGTCCAGTCCCCGGTCACGTTGTGGACCATGGGGATGGCCGGCGTCTGGATGTCGACAGAGTCCAAGAATTCCCGGAAGGCCTTCGCCGCGTCCTCCATGAGAGGGGAGTGGAATGCGCCGGCCACGGCCAGCTTCTGGAGCTTCATGGCCTTCCCCTCCAGAAGCGCAAGGCACTTCTCCACATTCTCCAGAAGGCCGCTGACAATGCGCTGCCCCGGGCAATTGTAGTTGGCCACCCAGACCCCCGCCTCGCGGCAGGCCGCCTCCAACTCCTCCTCGGGGCAACCCACCACCGCGCCCATGGCGCCGGCCTGGCGTTTGCAGCACTTGTCCATGAGCTCGCCACGGCGAACCACCATGCGCAGCCCCGTCTCGAAGTCCACGGCGCCTGCGGCGGTCAGCGCGGAGAGTTCCCCCAGGGAGAGTCCGCCCACCGCCACGGGCTTCCAATCCCCGCCGGCCTGCTCGCGGAACGCGGCGTATCCCGCCATGCTGCAGACAAAGATGGCCGGCTGGCAGGCGGCGCAGGACGTGAGGTCCTCCATGACGCCCTCGAAACAGAGTTTCGAGATGGACCAGCCCAAAACGCCATCCGCCCGGCGGAAGACCTCCGCCGCTGCACGGGATTCCCGGCAAAGCGCATGCCCCATGCCGGGATGCTGGGCGCCCTGCCCCGCAAAAATGAACGCGGTCCTGTTTTCCATGATGCTGAAGGGAATTCTCCGGGAGGGAAATACCGCCCGGAAAGGAGATTCAAGAAAGCCGACATCCCGGGAAGTGTGGAATGTCGGCCTATGCAAAGGGACGGGAAAAGCGCCCGTCTGAAAAAATGGAATGCGTGGATCGGGACAATCCTCTCCCGAACTACTCGAGGGTATCCAGGGCGTACTGATGGACCGCCTCCACGATGCGGCCGTTCATCTGGCTGCAGATCAGATCGGCCACCGCGCGAATGCCATTGGCCACACCGTGGCCCTGGAAATTTCCGTGTCCAATGACACAGCAGCCCTTCACTCCCAGCAAAGGCGCGCCGCCCACCTCGCTGGCGTCCGTGCGGCGCTTGAGCTCGCCGAAGGCGCCCTTGCAGAGCAGTCCGCCAATCTTCCAGACGGTCTTCTGCATCACGGATTCCCGGATCATGCCCGCCAGGGCCTTGGAGAGCTGTTCACAGGTCTTCAGGACGATATTGCCCACGAAACCGTCGCAGACCACCACGTCCACGACATCGCGGAAGAGATCATGGCCCTCCACGTTGCCCACAAAATGAATGCCGGGCATC
This sequence comes from Bacteroidaceae bacterium, assembly GCA_963621575.1. Classification (GTDB taxonomy): domain Bacteria; phylum Verrucomicrobiota; class Lentisphaeria; order Oligosphaerales; family Oligosphaeraceae; genus UBA1724. Next base: position 9,492 of record CAVFEH010000021.1, on the reverse strand, counting down.
TTCTTGAGGAGCGCATAGGCCTCCTGGACCTGGCGGTTGCCCTTGCCCTCCTCCGCGCCATTGCTCAGCAGCCCCACCCGCGGTTCGGAAAGTCCCAAGGCCTGCTTTGCATAGAGGTCGCCCATGACCGCGAAATGCGCCAGCATCAGCGGCGTGCAATCCACCGTGGCTCCGGAGTCCATCAGGACCCACGGGTGCTTTTCCCCGGGCAGGACGGTGGCGATGCCGGGACGGGAGAGCCCCTCCAGCATCCGCCACTTCAAAAAGGAGGCGCCAACCGCGGCGCCCGTGTTGCCGGCGCTGAAGACACCGCCGGCGCGGCCAGCCTTCACCATGTCCATGGCCACGGCAATGGAGCTGCGGGGCTTCTCCCGCAGCGCCCGGACGGGATGCTCGTCCATGCCCACCACCTGGGGCGCGTCCTCAAAGGCGAGACGGGGATCCGATTCGGAGACCCCGCGCTCCTGGAGGCCGCGAACCACCTCGTCCCGGGGGCCCACCAGAAGATAGGCGTAGTCCTCGCCGAAGCGCGTCAGCGCCTCCGCGACTCCATCCAAGACAGCGACGGGGGCAAAGTCGCCTCCCATCATATCCACGGCAACGACAGCCTTCGGTTCGGACATATCTCGTGCGATGATTGAAAAAAACGGCGCCGGGCAGCCATCCACCACCCTCCCCCGGCGCATCCTTTGTTTTAAAAACAAACTGCGAAACCCCTCGAGTGGATTTCGCAGATTGACCGGGAGAAAAAAATGATTCTATCGTCTCCCTGGCGACGACGCCTTATGCTTCCTTGCCCTTGAGCTGGAGCACCTGCTTGCCATCGTAGTAGCCGCAGGCGGTGCAGATCCGGTGGGGCAGGCAGGGCGCGCCGCAGTTGGTGCAGGTGTGGGGCTCCAGGCCGCGGTAGCGGATCTGGGCCTTGCGCTGACGGACACGCATCTTGGACTTCTTGCACTGCTGAACAGCCATTGTTCTCTAAGCTCCTGATTTCGTTGATGACTTTGTCGACTCGACCACACGGGAAGCCCCCGGGGGCGGGCGGTTTCTGATTTGACAAAAAAATAGCCGTCACTCCTTTGGGGAGAGGCCATCCAGGGCGGACCATGGATTTTCCTCATCGGAGTCCTCTTCGCCCTCCCCAGGGCAGCCACAGGGTCCCTGGTTCAGGTTCGCCCCGCAACGGGGGCACAGCCCCAGGCAGTCATCGCGGCAGAGGAATCTTTGCGGGAAAGCAATTAATATATCCTCTCGAAGCCCGTCTGACAGATCTACCGTGGTCCCGAAGGCTTTCTCGTACTCGTGGCACACGTCATCTACCTCGATCTTCCACTGGTACGGCGTCTCGCAGCGGTCGCAGACCGCCTCCATCTGGACGGAGAGCCTTCCCTGCACCAGCAGGTCGTTGCCGCCGTTGATGGCCTCCAGGCGGAGATGGTATTCCACGGGGGAGAGGAAGCGGAGGCGCTCCTCGTCCTCCAGGGAGAGCTCCCCGGCGGGCACGCTGCCGAAGAGCTCCAGTCCCTCCGGCGGCAAGTCCACCAAGTCGAACTGCACGCCGCGCACAGGCTGATTGGAAAACTCGCCCATGGGTGCGGGAGGAAGCTACTTGAGCAGCCCCAGGGACCGCATGGTGGCCATGAGGGTCTCCCGGTTGGCGGCGCCCATTTCGCAGAGCGGCAGGCGGTATTCCTCCGCCATGAGTCCCATGGCGGCCATGGCGGCCTTCACGGGAATGGGATTGGCCTCCAGGAAGAGGTCGTGTGCCAGGGGATAGAAGCGACGGTGGATCGCCTGGGCCTTGACGTAGTCACCGGCAAGCGCCAGACGGCACATTTCGGAGTAGGCATCGGGGGCCACGTTGGAGAGGACGCTAATCACACCGGAGGCCCCCACGCACATCATGGGCAACGCCAGGCTGTCGTCCCCGGAAAGGATGGTCAGATCACAGATGCGGCGGATGGCGTTGACGCGCTCCACGCTCCCGGCGGCCTCTTTGATGGCGGCCACCTTGGGGTGCTTCGCCAGGCGCGCTACCACGTCCAGGGGGATCTCCTTTCCGGTGCGTCCCGGCACATTGTAGAGGATGACAGGCAGCCTGGTGCACTCCGCCACGGTGGTGAAGTGCCGGTACAGCCCCTCGGAAGAGGGCTTGTTGTAGTAAGGAGTCACCTGCAGCGTGGCGTCCACCTGCATGTCCGCAACGGCCTTTGTCAGGCGGATGGCCTCGTCGGTGGAGTTGCCGCCCGTGCCCGCGATGACCTGGCAACGCCCGGCCACCTTCTCCGCCACGAAGCGAATGACCTCAATGTGCTCCTCCACGGTGAGAGTGGGGGATTCACCCGTGGTGCCCACAGGAAGCACGCCAGCCACCCCACCGGCAATCTGGCGCTCCAGCAATGCCTCCATGGCGGGATAGTCCACCACTCCGTTGCGAAAAGGAGTAACAAGCGCGGTATAGCAACCCTGGAGTCTCATGGCAAGAATCAGAAATGGGGGAGTTGAGAATTTCGGAATGACGGCCGCCTTTCCGCGGGAAGGGGCATGCCGGCGGCAAGCCCCCTGTGGAACGCGGGCTTACTATAATTCCCGCCCGGGGGGCAGGATGAGCATACAGTCTCCGTAGCTGAAGAAGCGGTATCGTTCCTGGACGGCCTGACGGTATGCGTCCATGACCTGGTCGTGGGGGGCCAGGCAGCAAACCAACATGAGGAGAGTGGACTGTGGAAGATGGAAGTTCGTGAGCAGTCCGTCGGTGACGACAAGCTTCTTCGGGGGATAGAGGAAGATGCTGGTGCGGCCGGTCCCGGGGACAACCCTGCCGGTCCCGGGGTCTGCGCAGGTCTCCAGGGTGCGCACGGAGGTGGTTCCCATGCAAAAGACTTTTCCGCCCCGCTCCCGGGTGCCATTGATGATGTCCGCGGCCTCCCGGGGCAGGAAATACCGTTCCTCGTGCATCACGTGCTCCTCGATGGTCCTGCTCTCCACGGGACGGAAGGTTCCCGCGCCCACATGGAGGGTAACCCGCGCCAGGGAAACGCCTTTTGCCTCCAATTCCGCCAGGATCTCCGGCGTCAAATGCAGCCCCGCCGTGGGACACGCCACGCTTCCGGGATGCCGGGCATAGACAGTCTGGTAGTCCTCCTTGTCGGACTCCTCCGCCTCGCGGGTGATATAGGGCGGAAGCGGGGTCTTGCCGTATTTCTCCAGGATCTCCAGGACATCTTCCCGGTCGAACTCCACCAGGCAGGCGCCGTCGGGGGCCTTCTCCAGCACCGTGAGACCACTGCCATCGCCGTCCAGCACGATGCGGGCGCCGGGGCGCAGACGGCGTCCCGGCTTCAGGAAGACCTGCCACTGGCGGCCGCCACGGCTCTCCAGCATGAAGACCTGCACCTTCCCCAAGGTCTCCGGACGATGTCCCCAGAGGCGCGCGGGAATGACGCGGGTGTCATTGAGCACCAGGCAGTCTCCCGGGCGCAGGTATTCCGCGAAATGATGGAAATCCGTGGAGAGCCTCCGGCCGGTGGCGCGCTCCATGACGAGCATCCTGGCCGCGGCACGGTCCGCCAGGGGCCGCTGGGCGATGAGCTCGGAAGGCAGTTCGAAATCGAAATCGGATACAAGCATTCTCGTTCCCCTTGCCGGACAGCGCGTCCGGCACCGCCCGCGGCTACCCACGGCCGCCCTTCACGGCGCGCTCGGCCTCCCGGCGATCCAGCTGCTCCCGCATGGCGTCGCGCTTGTCATGGAGATTCTTTCCCCGGCAGACGCCCACATCCAGCTTGATGTGTCCCCGGTCGTCAAAATAGGCCTCCAGGGGAATGATGGTCAGACCCTTCGCCTCCGTGGAGCGCTTCAGCCTCCGGATCTCCTTCTTGTGAAGCAGGAGCTGCCTCTGCCGCAGAGGCGCGTGGTTGTTGTAGCTCCCCATGGCATACGGCGCAATATTGCATCCCAGCAACTGCGCATTCCCGCGCTGGTCAATGGCGATGTAAGACTGCGCCAGGGACATCCCCCCATTGCGGCAGGACTTCACCTCCGTCCCCGTCAGGGCAATCCCCGCCTGAAGCTTCTCCAGCACCTGGTAGTCGTGGTATGCCCTTTTGTTCTGGCAGATGTTCTTCATGGGGAAGTCAGGGGTCGAAGGTGGCCGCTAGTCGTTGCCGCCGCTCCAGCCCCACTTCTTCAGGGCCTTCTTGCGCAGGCGGATGCTCTTGGGGGTCACCTCCATCAGCTCATCATCGTTGATGAAGCTAATGCAGTCCTCCAGGCTCATCTGCACCGGCGGAGTCAGGATGATGTTCTCGTCAGAGCCGGCGGCGCGGACGTTGGTCAGCTTCTTGGCCTTGCCGGGGTTCACCAGCATGTCGCCCTCGCGGGCGTTTTCGCCGATGATCTGCCCGGCGTAGATCTTCACATTGGGGCCCAGGAAGAGGCGCCCGCGCTCCTGCAGGTTGAACAGCGCGTAGGGCACCGCGTCACAGGCGCACATGGAGACCATTGCGCCGTGCTGGCGGTAGACGATTTCGCCCGCGTAGGGCTCGTAGCCGCTGAAGAGGTAGTTCATCACGCCAAGCCCCTTGGTGTCCGTCATGAACTCAGAACGGTAGCCCAGCAGACCACGGGTGGGAATCAAGTAGACGATCCGCGCCATGCCGTTGTCCGTCTCCATGGACTGGATGCGGCCCTTCCGCAGGCCCAGCTTCTCCATGACGGGCCCGACGTAGTTCTGGTCCACATCCACCGTCAGCTCCTCGAAAGGCTCCAGCTTCTCGCCATTGGGGCCGGTCTGGAAGATCACCACGGGCCGGGTGCACTCCATCTCATAGCCCTCGCGGCGCATCTGCTCAATGAGCACCGACAGGTGCAGCTCGCCGCGTCCGGAAACGGTGAAGCCCTGCCCCACGCCCAGGGGCACCACCTGCAACGCCACATCGGACATGGTCTCCCGGCGGAGACGTTCCTCCAGGTGGCTGCTGGTGACGTACGTGCCCTCCTGGCCTGCGAAGGGAGAGGCGTTGGGCAGGAAGTTCATGGAGATGGTGGGTGGGTCGATGGGCATGGGCGGCAGGGGGATGGGATTCTCCGGGGAAGTGTAGGTGCATCCCACCGTCACGTCGTTCATGCCCGCAATCCCCACGATATCACCGCAGGATGCCTCGTTGACCTGGAACTTCTTGTTGGACTCGAAGCGGAAGATCTGGGCAATCCGGGCCGGCTTCAGAGTGCCGTCACGCATGGCCACCACCGTGGCCTGGTTGATGTCGATCCTGCCGCTGGTGATCTTGCCAATGCCGATACGGCCCAGGTAGGGGGAGTAGTCCAGAGTGGAGATCAGCACCTGCAGGGGGCCGTCGGGAGAGCCCTTGGGCGCCGGAATGTCCTTGATGATGTGCTCGCACAGGGCGGTCAGGTCCTTGCGCTCGTCATCCAAGTTGTCCACGGACCAGCCGTCACGGCCAGAGGCGTACACCACGGGGAAGTCCAGCAAGTCATCGGGGGCATTCAAGCGCACGAAGAGGTCGAAGACCTGGTCCACGGCCCAATAGGGGCGCGCGGCGGGCTTGTCGATCTTGTTGATGACCACCACGATGGGCAGGGAGAGGGAAAGGGCCTTCTTCAACACGAAAAAGGTCTGTGGCATGGGGCCCTCCTGGGCATCCACCAACAACAGCGCCCCATCCGCCATCTTCAACACACGCTCCACCTGGCCGCCAAAGTCCGCGTGTCCGGGAGTGTCAATGATGTTGATGGTATAGTCCTTGTACCGGAAGGAGCCATTCTTGCTCGTGATGGTGATGCCCCGCTCACGCTCAATGGCGTTGGAGTCCATCATGCACTCCTCCACCTTCTGGTTGTCGCGGAACATGCCGCTGAACTTGAAGAGCTGGTCCACCAACGTGGTCTTGCCATGGTCGACGTGCGCGATAATGGCAATGTTGCGAATCTTCGACTGGTCCATCAGGAATCCCTCTCCTCCCACTCAAATTCCAGGGAGGACACTGCTAGCAAAAAAAAGAAAAGTCGACGGCGTCGGCTGTTCCGACGGCGACGCAAAAAAAATAACGACATTCCGAAAACCTGATTAAAATAATCTACAAGAGGGATTCTGTCGCCTTTTGACAGGAATTGGCAACATAAACGCCAAGCGCCGGCGATGCCGACAAGTCAAGTTTTTGCGCACGCCCCCCGTTCACTTCCTCCCTGAACCGCGTCGTGGTGTGACGCTAACCCTCAAAAACTCCCATTCTGCGGAAGCGCTCGTACCGCTTTTCCTTCAGTTTTGCGGGGGACTTTGTCCAGAGCGGCTTCAGGGTCTGGATGAGGACGTTTTTGAGGATTGCGGCGGCGGCGCCGGGATTGCAATGCGCACCGCCGAGGGGTTCCGGGACGATATCATCGATGATCTTAAGCTGCAGGAGGTCCTCGGCGGTAAGTTTCAAGGCCTTCGCGGCGTCGGCGGTGCGGTTTTCGTCGCGCCAGAGAATGGCGGCGCAGCCCTCCGGGGTGATGGCGGAATAGTATGCGTTGGAGAGCATGAGCACCACGTTCCCCACGGCCAGCCCCAAAGCGCCGCCGGAACCGCCCTCTCCCGTTATCACGCAGACGATGGGAACGGTAAGCCGGAACATCTCCCGGAGGTTCACGGCGATGGCCTCGCCGATATGGCGTTCGCCGCCGGAGATTCCAGGGAAGGCTCCGGGAGTGTCGACCAGCGTGACAATGGGGCAGCGGGCCTTTTCGGCCAGCTTCATGAGCCGGAGCGCCTTTCGATATCCCTCGGGTTCCGGGCAGCCGAAGTGGTTTTTGAGGTACTGCTCCAGATTGTGTCCCTTCCGGATGAAGATGACCATGACGGGCCTTCCCTGGAGCCGCGCAAATCCGCCGCCGACCGCCCAGTCGTCACCGAAGCGCCGGTCACCGTGGAGCTCCATGAAATCGGAGAAGATCATCCTGCAGAAATACTGCGGATGGGGTCGCAGGGGGTGCCGCGCCAGGCGGACCTTCTGCCAGGGAGTCAGGTTCTTCTGGAAGAGCTCCTCGACCTTCTCGATCTTCTGGAAGAGTTCCTTCAACTCTGAATCCAGGCGAAGGTGATTCCGCTGGGCGTGGCGCTGCAGTTGCTCCGCCCGCCGCACGAGCTCCAGGAGGGGCTCCGCAAAATCCAGATTTCCTTCGGACATGACGCTATCCTACTCCTCAATGGAGACCCTCACGGGAGGCGTGGAGCCGCCGGGCATGGGAATAAAGTCGTAAAGCTCCTCCACCTCCTCGTTCCGCATGCGAATGCATCCGGCCGAGCAACTGGTGCCCACCGTCTCGGGCTCCGTGGTGCCATGGATGCCATAGCCCTCCAGGCTGGGATCCGTGCCGTCCACCGGAGTCAACTTCAGCCAACGAGTGCCCAGTACATTCTCGGGGTCGCCGGGAGGGATGTTGCGGCCGGGGGGCGTCCAGGCGGGATCCGTCAGCTTGCCAGTGATCAGGAAGCTCCCCGCCGGCGTCCGGTTTTCGCGGCCAATGCCCACCGTCCAGACACGGTAGATTTCACCGTCCAGATAGAGCATCAGCAGGAAATGCTGTTTGGAGACGCGGATGGACCAAGTGCCGCGAATGTAGGAAAGGGTCTGGGTGGGTCGAATCACGGGATCCCGTCCGTCCTCCCGGTGGAGGCTCTCATTGCAGCGGATCAACGCGCCCACGCTGGTATAGTAGCGGCTGGCGATGCGCGCCAGGGAATCGCCGCGGACCACGCGGTAGAAGCTCTTTTCGCGGGCGGGAGCCGAGGAATTCATAAGCCGCCGGTCCGCATCGTCCACCACGGCGACGGCCTCCCGCCAAACAGGATCGAACTCCACCACATCGCTGCGCTTCATCACCTGCCGCGCCAGGGCGCGGGCGGCTTCCAGCATGCCGCGGTCCAACTGCGCGCGGGCGCTGGCGAGGCGTTCCTCCACATCGGGGGGCGCCAACGGAGACGCCGGCCCGGGGGCTGCCACGGGCTCCGCGGGGGCGGCGGAAGCCTCGGGGAGGCCCTCCCGGGTCGTGGCGTTCTCCGCCTCCATCCCTGCGGGGGGCACCGTCTCCACAACAGGCTCGCCCCCCCCCTCCTTCGGGCCGGAGCAAGAACGCCAGAGAACCCCCGCCAGGCCCAGAAACGCAAAAACCAACAGGACGACGAGGGGATATTTGATATACCAGTACATTCGGCTGGGGAACTCCCGGAAGATGAGGAAAACAAGCGGCCGCGACAATGGGAAGAAGACCTCCCGTCCACCCCTGGAAATCCCGCGTGTGCACGGTCCTCAGGAGGGGAAAAACAACGCTCTTAATATACCCCTTGTCACACCCTCAGCCGGGCACCCGTCCCCGCGACGCGGGGGCGGGGGCGGGGCCCACTATCCCTCCGCGAGACGCCGCACGGCCCCCGATGGATCCTGCGTCGTAACCACACTCTGGAAAGGGATTTCCTGGGAAAGGAAGAGCTCCCCGAGCTTCTTTTGATACTGTTCCACACGCAGCCGGTAGTCCTCCCGGGCGCTCTCCGGGAGGGTGTCCACGGTGCACCCGGGGTGTTCCGCATCCTGGAAGCGGCGCATGCCCGTGACGGGCAAAGTCAACTCGTCCTGGTCCAGCACCTGGAATACGCGCAGTCCGCCGGCGTCCTGAAGCCCGCGGCAAAGGCTCCGCAACTCCTGCTCCCCATCCCAGAAATCCGAAATCCAGATCGCCGTCCCCCGGCGTCCCAGAAAATCCGAGCACATCTCCCAGGCCTGGCGGGGACGCGCCACGCCCTCCGCATGGAGGAAATCCAAAGTGCGGCAGAGTCCCTCCCACTCCAAGAAAGTCCCGGATCCCTCCACAAGCTCCTCACGGTAGACGAAGAGCGCCAGCTGGTCGCCCTGGCTGCGCGCGATCCAGGCGGCGCAGGCCGTCAGCAATGTGGCATACTGGAGCTTCGTGCAGGGGGAGCCCTGTCCTTGGTATCCCATGGAAGCGGAGGCGTCCAGGAGGATCGCCAGGCGTCCGGGCACCTCCGGGCGACGGGTGCACACCTGGAGGGAATCGCTTCTGGCGTAGAGTCGCCAGTCCAGATCCCGCAGATCGTCACCCACCGCGTAAGGACGGTGTTGCTGGAATTCCAGTCCCGCCCCATCCCGGCGTCCCCGGTGGGTGCCGGTCAGGGGGAGGGATTCCAGGAGCCTTTTTGCCAGGAATCGGCACCCGCCCAGTTTCTGAAGAAGATCCGCTGTGGGCAACATCCGTTCGTGTGCGCAAGCAAATGAATGGAAAACGAAAAAGCCGCAGGAGAAACAGTTTCTCTGGCGGCTTGATCGAGGAAGATGGAGCGGGCAAACGGACTCGAACCGTCGACAGCTACCTTGGCAAGGTAGCGCTCTACCAACTGAGCTATGCCCGCAGAATGTGGGAAAGAAGATGGAGCGGGCAAACGGACTCGAACCGTCGACAGCTACCTTGGCAAGGTAG
>CAVFEH010000020.1:0-34727 GCA_963621575.1 Bacteroidaceae bacterium | reverse complement strand
CCCCCACACACAGGACGCAAGCCATGCCCCAGCAGCCCCTCCCGCCAACCGTCATGCCACCCCAGGGAACGCCCTCCTACCGCCCCAAATGGGACGAGTATTTCATGAAGCTCGCCATGCTGGCCAGCGAGCGGGCCACCTGCCCCCGGATGCACTGCGGCTGCGTGCTGGTGAAAGACAACCATGTGCTCTCCACCGGATACAACGGCTCCCTCCCCGGAACCGCGCACTGCTATGACGAGGGATGCCTGGTGGTTGACAACCACTGCGTGCGCACCAACCACGCCGAAATCAACGCCATCTGCCAGGCCGCACGGCACGGCATGGCCCTGGAAGGCGCCACCGCGTACGTCACGAACCTCCCCTGCACCTCCTGCGCCAAGGCCCTCATCGCCGTGGGGGTCGTCCGCGTGGTGGCCTTCTCCAGCTACCACGACTCCCTGGCCGAACGCTTCTTCCAGGAATGCCACGTGGAACTCTGCCGGATCCCCATGCCGGAGCCCGTCATACACTATGACCTAAAGAGCTATCCCTCCGCAGAACCCTTCCAGGCCGAGGGACACAAATAACCCCTCTCCCCTCCCCTCCGGACGGACGCTATTTTCCCGCGGCGCGGCTCTTCTCCAGGAGCTCGGCGGCCAACTCCACACAGGCAAGGCAGGGCGTCTTCGCCGCGCCCTTGATCTCCCGGCAGGTCAGTGCGCCCGCGCGTTCCCGGAAGGCCTCCCGGATCGCCCCGCGGCTCTCCTCCGGTGCCAGCAACAACGCGGCATGCAGTGCGCCGCAGATGCCCTCCGGCGCACGGCCGCCCCCGCAGACGCGCAGCTCCTCCGCCAGAATCGGCCGGCCGGCGCCCAGCGCCACAGACTGCGCGCAATTGTATGGATGTCCAGGGAGAGTGAAGTACTTCGCCGCCTCGCTCATGATTGCCTTCTCCTTTTGACCGACACGATCCCGCTGCCGCTGGAACCATGGAATTCTTTGACACGCACACCCATTTCCCTGACGAATCTACGCCGGAGGAACAGGAAACCATACTCCGGGAGGCCCGCCAGGCCGGAGTCCCGCACCTGCTGCTGGCAGGCACTTGCCTGGAGGACATGCCGCGCTACCTGGATGTGGTGGCGGCACACCCCGGAATTTACACCAGCGTGGGGATTCACCCGGAGTGCTGCGCCGGTTTTTCCGGTGATGAGGCACAGATGGCCACCCTGTCGGAATGGTGCGACCGCCCCGGCGTGGTTGCCGTGGGCGAGATCGGCCTGGACGCACACTACACGGAGACCACCCTGGACCAGCAGAAGGCGTGCTTCCGCAAAATGCTCCTGCTGGCCCGCGAAAAGAACCTCCCCGTGGCCATCCACTGCCGGGAGGCCTTCCACGAATGCTTCCCCATCGTGGAGGAACTCCTTCCCAAAGAACACCCCGTCCAGGTCCATAGCTTCGCCGACGGCCCCGGGGAAATGGAGCAGTGGCTCACGCACAACGCCTTCTTCTCCTACAACGGAATGGTCACCTTCAAGAAGGCCAACAACATCCGCGAGACCCTGGGACGAGTCCCCCTTGACCGGCTCCTCCTGGAGACCGACGCGCCCTATCTGGCCCCCGTCCCCCACCGCGGGACCCCGAACGCCTCCAAATACATCCCCCTCATCGCCCAGAAAATCGCCGAGGAACGGAGCCTCTCCCTGGAAGAGGTCGCCACCCTCACCACAAACAACGCCAAACGCTTCTTCCGCCTTCCATAAGACAAAAACAACAGGAAGCCAGGCCACGGGAGGCCGCCCTACCATGCCGGAATCCACCGCCGTGGAGATTGTGCCCGCCCGGAGCACCCTGCAAAAAAAAGCTCGGCCGCGGCAAAGCACCGCAGACGGGCCCAGGGGCTAGTCCCCTTGCTTCCCCATGAGGTCCCGAAAATATTCCCGCGGGGAAACACCGGTCATCCGCTTGAAGCATTTGGAGAAGTGGAACTGGTCCTTGAAGCCCATGCGCTGGCTGAGTGTCTTCAGGGCGGTGCCAGGATGTTCCGACATCCAGAAACGCGCCGTGTCAATCTTGTGGCGCATGAAGGCCTGCTTGGGCGACATCCCGAAAAGCCGGTGGCAGTGCCGGCTTAGGGTGGCGGAGCTCATTCCCAGATTGGCGCACAATCCCGCCACATCGATGTTGGAGGTGCAATTCAACTGGAATGCCTCGTTGATCTGGTGGTAGAGCAGCTCGTCCTGAATGTCCCTGGGGGGCGCATCGTCCGCCAGGAGCTTCTTTTCGATATCCTCCATCACCAAATGGAAGATCACCAGGAAGAGACTGCTCATGATGGAAAAGACGCCGCCGGGATGGCGGAGGAGCTCCCGCCGCAACAGCCGCAACAGCTCATCCACCTCACTCCGCTTCGACAGGCGCACCACCTTCTTTGACGGCACCGTGCCGCTCCGGAAAATCCGGATATGATTGGCGCCGCCCTGCCCGTCGGGCTTCTGCAGCATAAAAAGAAAAGCGATGTAGGGACGGTCGGGCGACAAATAGTCCTGGTGGATGTCGTTGGGCTCAATCAGCAGCGCCTCGTCCCGGGTCACCGACACGTCCTTGCCGTTCAACAGACAACGGTAACTCTCCCCCAGGGGGAGGATCAGCTCGTACTCCAAATGACGGTGCCAGGAGTACTTCTTCGAGACCTCCGGCTGCACCACGCTAATGACGCAAAGCTTCGGATCATGGATATTTTCGGATCCCTTTCGCAGGTAAAAATACCGGGTCCGGATCTGCATGCCCACTCCCTGCACATCCTTCTCTGGATGCAACGGGTAGTTCTGAAAATCCAGGGAGGTAAAGATGGGATCAGACATAAGGCGGGAAAACAGGGAAGCTTGAGTACGGGAGGGGAAACAGCCGTGGATTAGTATAGCCGGAAAACCCGGAGCGCGGTGGAAAACGACATGGGCGTCTGGAAATCCCCCCCCCACGCCCGCCCATAACCAACTCACAAAAAAACGGCAGGGCCGCCCCGGGAATGTGGAATGGCACCGGAGGGGGGACAATCGAAGATTGCCGTAAATTCCGGGAGTGCTTTCAGCGCAGATGATTCGTTTCAGACATATAAAAGACCATAAAAATAACATAACTTGTTGATATCAGTCAGATTCACTTCAAAAAAAAAAAACGTTTCGGACATAAAGAATCCTTGTCTGCCCCCCCGGTTTCCCATAGAATAATGGCGAAGCCCCGTGAAGCTTTCTTTGCCGTATCGTCCCGGAACGAAGCCCCCCATTGAAAAGTGCAACCATGAAAAAGCATTTTACCCTGATCGAACTATTGGTGGTCATCGCCATCATCGCCATTCTGGCGGCCATGCTGCTGCCCGCGCTCTCCAAGGCCCGCGAGAAGGCCCGCGCCATCAGCTGCACCAACAACCTGAAGCAGGTCACCCTGGCCTACATCATGTACGGCGACTCCTTCGAGGGCTACTGGCCCGTGGGCGCCCGCGACCAGGCCGGATGGCCCGTGGTCGCCGCCGCCAGCGGCGTCCTGGACGCCTGGGCTGACTGGACCCCCAACTGGGACGACGCCGCCAACAACACGGAGATCTGGGCCAAGAAGAGCCCCATCGTCTTCTGCCCCAACACCCAGAACAAGATCCCCAACCGCGCCTACGGCATCATCGGAAGCAGCACCGCACGCAAGTACGGCAGCGGATGCTACCTCGTCGGACCTTGCACCGGTCCCTCCAGCGCCGTCCACTCCACGTTCGACCCCTACTACATGCGCCCCGAGCAGTTCAAGGCCCCCGCCGCCTTCTGGCTGTGGGGGGATGGCTACAATGACGGCACCGACACCTGCCACTGGGGCAGCTGCATCGAGCCTCGCTGGGGCTCTGTCGTCCACAACCTGGACGCCCACGGCAAAGGAGGCACCCCCTTCGCCTTCGCTGACGGACACGTGGAAAACATCAAGAACCCCACCCAGTACGCAGAGCTGGCCGACACCGAGTGTCTCGCATTGGGCGGCACCTGCACTGTCTGGAGTTCCGAAACCCAGGCGGGATACTGCTGGCACGTCAGGACCTATTACAACGGCAACCACAACGAGATCTACTACATCCGCTAATCCGTAGCTGCCCCACGCAACAGGAAGGGCCTTTCCGGAGAATTTCCGGAAAGGCCTTTTTGTGTGTAATAAAGGAGAAAGCCCCCCAGAGATGGAAATGCCCCTTTTTTACAGGGGGCATGCCACATAAGCTCCGGGGAAATTGTCAAAGAAGATGATTCATTTAGACATGTTGAGAACGCAAGAAAACAACGTAATTTGTTGACATGGAACAAATTTTGAGAGAGAGAGCAAAACATACAAAAAATCGTACAAAAAATCTTGCCATTCGTCCTGTTTTTCCTAAAAATATAGGTAGGTCCCACCGGGCCTTGTTTTTCCGTTTGCCTGAAGCGAAGTCCATTTTCCTGAAAACTGCAACCATGAAAAGGCAATTCACCCTGATCGAGCTATTGGTGGTCATCGCCATCATCGCCATCCTGGCGGCCATGCTGCTGCCCGCGCTCTCCAAGGCCCGCGAAAAGGCCCGTGCCATCAGCTGCACCAACAACCTGAAGCAGGTCACCCTGGCCTACATCATGTACGGCGACTCCTTCGAGGGCTACTGGCCCGTGGGCGCCCGCGGCCAGGCCGGATGGCCTGTGGTCGCCGCCGCCAGCGGCGTCCTGGACACCTGGGCCGACTGGACTCCCACCTCGGCCGACGTTACCGACGATGTTGTCAAGTGGGGAAAAAAGAGCCCCATCCTCTACTGCCCCAACGCCCAGAAGACGAATGCCAACCACGCCTACGGCATCATCGCGCTAGACAGCTACCAAGACCACACGGCCCGTTCTTATGGCGGCGGCTGCTACATGAGCTACACCACTTGCCCATGGTCTGGACTCGCCGGCTGGGGGTTCGACCCCCTGTACATCCGTCCCGAGCAGTTCAAGGCCCCCGCCGCCTTCTGGCTATGGGGTGACGGCGTTGACACCAACGGCAACAACGGAAGCGACGCCTCCCACTGGGGTTGCGCCATTGAGCCCCGCTGGGGCGGCCCCAAGCACGACCTGGATGCCCACGGCAAGGGCGGCACCCCCTTCGCCTTCGCTGACGGACACGTGGAAAACATCAAGACCCCCACCCAGTACGCAGAGCTGGCCGACACCGAATGCGTCGCCCTTGGCAATGACAACTACTGCGTGTGGGCCACCTCCGGCGGCTCCGGCGCCCAGTACAACGTCTGCGTCAAGTACAACGGCGTCATCGCACAGTTCTTCTACATCCGCTGATCCCTTTCGAAAAACACCAAAGGGCCCCTCCGGCTGCCTGCCGAAGGGGCCCTTTTTCGTAGATGCGGGGCTTGGGAATCCGGAATTGTGGCTCCCCGTGGGATGGTCCGGCACAATGGACAAGGGGCCGGAATGGAGCCGCCGTCAGACGGGAAGAGCGCATGCGGGAAGCTGCGGGGACGGCGGCCTTCCCCCTCTTGGGCGCCATTCCCGTCGTCGTCCGGCCGGTGGCAGCCGGACGATTGTCTTGCCGCATCTACGGCAAAGTCCAGTCGCGATAGAATCCGGACTTCCGAAAAGCGGGGGTGGCCAGAAGGTAGTCCCCTGGGGAATCCTCCCTCAAAATCCACTCGGCCACGGCGTTGACGGCCTCCTCGCTGTCATTGGCGACAGCCACCAGGGCGAGGGTCCCCTGGCCGAATTTATCCCCGGGGAAGAGAGTGAGGGCGCAAAGTCCTTCGTTGACCCGCTCCTCGGGGGGCAGGACCTGGAAGAGCCGCCACAGGAAAGAGGGATCGCCGGAGAGCAACTCCTCCGTCATCCGGTTTTCTGCGGGGGAACCAAGGAGGAGGACATTCCGGCCCTCCAGCTCGGAAGCGGAAACCTGCGTGTCCCTGCGAACCAGCAGGGACTTTCCTGTACGCTTTCCCCATTCCGCGGAGAGCCGTTCCGCAGCCCTGTGCCAGAGGACATCCCGGCCATCCCGGAGCGTCCCCGTCACCACCACCACAGGACGCCGGAAGAGATTCCAGAGCCCGCCGGGGGACGGGGTCTCGCCCGGGCGGTCAACCGGACCGCTGGATTCGGCGGTCCACTTCCCGGAGGAGAGATCACGGGCGATGCGGAGCCATCCCCGATGGGAAGACAGGAAGAGCGTCTGATTCTGGACATCCAGCCGGATGGGACGCCCCTGTGGGAATGCCTCATCATCCGTCTGGAGGGAAAAAGAGCGGAGATTTCCGACGCCCACGCGAATGGCGGCCCACCCCCGGGCATCCAGTTCCCGGGATGCCTGGAGGGTGGCGGGGAAGGCGGGATTCTGCCGGGTCTCGCCGCGGATCCAGAAATCGGGGAAGGCCTCTCCGGGGGGGCATTCCCAGACAATGTCATCCGGAGGGGAGTTCTGTGCAGAGAGCCAGGCGAAAGCGGAGAGAAGGACCTCCTCCTCCCGGGGGAGTCCCAGAAGGGAGGTGGGGCAGCGGAAGCGTGCGCCTGCGGAAGCCGCGGCCTCCTCCATGCGCTCCTTGAGCTCCAAGGCGGCGGGCGAAGGCTGGGGGCAGCGGGAGAGATCCAGCCAGAGGGAGAGATTCCGGAGATTGCGCAAGGGGATCCCCTTCAGGGGGAAGTTGTCCTCCTCTTGAAAGACCAGAAAGGCGCCCGCCAGGGAAAGTGCCTCGCGGCACGCGAATTCCAAACCGGAGTGTCCGCGTCCGGCCGCATAGACCTGCCCCCGCTCCACGGGGAGATTCTCCCGGAGATACTCCGCCGCATCCTGGAAATCCTGCTGAAGAAGCCACGACGGGCACTCCGCGGGACGGGCGGACTCCAGGCGCGCCACCAGGGCATGTCCCATGGGGGGAGTCCGGGGGAAGGGCGTGTCCGGCAGCACCAGAATCAGCGGCCGTGCATGCGCGTTGTCATAGCCCTCGGGACAATAGAGGGAGATCCGCAGGATTGTTCCGTCCGCGGAGGAACGGCACTGCATCGTCTTCCGGGAGACCCCGTCGTCCACGGAAAAAGGGCCGTCCCCGGAAACCGGCTTCTCCCCGCCGCAGCCACACAATAGAATCCACGACAGCACCAGGAGCGGCGCAAAAACCCACCCGGGGGAAATGCGGCGCCTCCGGTTGCCGGCTTGGCGGCTCACCGGCCTTCCTCCCCCTTCCCGGACAAAGACTCCCCGGCATCCTTCTCCTCCAGGAACTCCGGAAACTCCATGGAAGGATTTTCCCCGGAGTCCTGGACGGGCTCCGCCGCCGCCTTCTGGCCCCGGATCCACAACACAAAACGACGGAACTTCGCCAATGCGGCGATGCCCAGCGTCAGGAGGATCAGCGTCCAGAGGAAGACCTGCAGCACTCGGCTTCCCAAATACTGCTGGATGCGGTCCGCGGCATATCCCCACGCGGCGATGGAGGCAATGGAGGCGGTGACCACAGTGGCCACGCTTCCCCAGAGCCGCAACCCCACGAAGCGCGCCAGAAGGGATCCCACCACGGGGCCGGTCATGGGAATGGGGATGAAGACGAAGACGAAGATTCCGGGGACGCCGAAGCGTGCCCAGGCCTTCTTCTGGCGTTTGGCATCGCTCTGGATGCTATGGAAGCGTTTCTGGAGGAAGGGAAGATGGAAGACCTTCCGGCAGGAGAGCCCGAAGACCGCGTTGAAGAGACAGATGATGCAGGCTGTCAGGACGCTGTTGAAGACCACGTTCTGCAGGAAGCTCAGGCAGTCCACGTGCTTGGCGCCCTCCACCGCCCCCATGGGGGCTCCCAAAACAACATGGGAGGTCACCACCTTCAGCAGAACCTTTCCCAGATGGGGATTGAAGGCGCTGCCGAAGAGCACGGTGAAGAGACAAATCATCCCCAGCCCCACGCCGAGCCACAACGCCCAGAACTCCGGGATGTCCTGGAGACGGGACGCGGGGGCGTGCTGTGCGGAGGCGGGGGCCTTGGAGGCGTTTTCGGAGGCGGAGGCGGTCACTTCAGGGAATCCATCAAAATGAACTTCATGGCGCAGTCGGCGATCTTCTGGTCGTCAACCCAGATCTCCCCGGCGGCCACTCCCGCCCGTCCGCCCACATCGCAATGCCCGGCGATCACAAGCTGGTCGCCGGCCTTGGCGTGCTGATAGAAGCGTGCGCTGTCGATGCCCAGGAAAATTCCAAGCTTCCCGGCGTTGCCCGGCTGGGACAGGATGTGCGCGCACCCAAGCTGGGCGGCCGCCTCAAGCATGAGGGGGAAGGGATAGATGCCCTTCGGGGCATCCATGACCATGGCGTCGCAGGAGCTCAGGTTCTTGCAGCCGTAGATCTTCTCGCGGTCGCCCCCGCCGATGTCCACGGCCTTGTCCAACAGCAGGAAGGGCGGACGGTGGGGGAGGATCTTCATGAGTCCGGCCACATCCGTCACCACGCCATTGGCCAGGGCCTCGGCGAAAGGGCTGGCGGGGCGCTCCTTGATGCAGCGGGGGTGTTCGTAGTCGGCGGTGTTCACGCGGGCCAGCAGGAGAGTCCCCGCAGAGGCCAGGCCGGCCTCGGTGGAGCAGCTCACCTGGAATTCGGCCTCCCCATCCACGCGGCGCTCCAGCAGCTGCGCCTGCACCTGCAGGATGGCGCCGGGGAGCACCGGCTTGCGGAACTTCAGGCGCCGGACCTCCCGCAGGACAATCTGGGTGCCGCCCATGGCGGGGATGGTCTCCTGGAAGAGGAGCCGCGCCAGCTGGACCATCGCGGTGACCTGGAGGACGCCGGGCAGGACGGGCTGGCCGGGGAAATGCCCCTGGAAGACCGCCTCGCCCATGGAGACCGCCTTGCGGCCCAGCGCCACGTCGCCGTCGTCGTCAAGCTCCGCCAAATCCAGCATAAGCATGGGAGCGGCGGCCTCCAGAATCTGGGAAATCTGCTGGTGGGTGTAAGTATGGATAGACATCTTCCGTTTCTCCTGGACAGGGGACGCGCTATCGGCTGGTGGGGTTGACCATGCGGGGGTCGGAAAGGGAGGGGATGTTCTCGAACTTCTCGCGTTTCCGCTCTTCCTCCAACTGGAACTTGTCCTTCTTGGGCTGGGGAATGACAATCTCCATGGGATGCCGGGCCTCGGGATAGAGGGAATTCCACAACTGGGAGACCGACTTTGCCAGGAGCTCCGCGTCCAGGGAGTGGTCCTTGAGATTCAAAACCGTCGTCGTGCCGTCCTCCGCCTGATACTCCAGAGTGTCCTTTCCGTTGATCGTGCAGGCAAAGGGCAGGACCTTTCCGGGGTTGCCGTTGTAGGAGGTCGTCAACTGCACCTCGCTGGGCTTCAGCCATTGGGCGAAATGGGCCACGAAGAGTATCTGGGGCACCGCGGCCTCCTCGGAAGGGGCCTGGATGGCGATCTTCATGCGGGCGGAATCCAGGCCGGTCACGGTCACCAGGTCCCTGGAGGCCTCCGCCTCATGGCGCTCCTCCTCCAGACGTTCGGCCTCCGCGGCGGCGCGCATGGAACGCACCACGCAGAAACACCCCACGGCCACCACAACCAGCAGCGGGACCACAATGCGGAGCATCAGCCGGCGGCGCCCCGCGGCCTGCGCCTTGTCGAAGGCCTTCGCCTCCGCCACCGTGCAGCGGCTGCGGGTCTCGTCGCCGAAGAGGGAAAGGGTGTCCCGCCTCTGGAAGTCGTTGTCGTCGTTTTTCCTGGACATGTTCGAAGATCCTCCGTGGCTGTCCGGCGCCCGGGCCCGCGGTCCAACCGCAGGGGGCGTCGTGTCTTGTCTCGAATGAAGAAATGCCGTCTGCGCCCTATCCC
Source organism: Bacteroidaceae bacterium (assembly GCA_963621575.1). Lineage (GTDB taxonomy): Bacteria > Verrucomicrobiota > Lentisphaeria > Oligosphaerales > Oligosphaeraceae > UBA1724. The sequence continues at coordinate 24,892 of CAVFEH010000020.1, read as the reverse complement.
GCGTTCCTCTGGCTCCGCTTGAGAATCATCTGGCATCCCAGAATGGCCAGGAAGGTGATGGCCAGCAGCAGTGTGGAGAGGGCGTTGATCATGGTCATGGAACCCCGTTTGATCATTCCCTGGATCTGGATGGGCAGGGTGGTGGTTCCGGGGCCGTTGACAAAGAAGGTAATGACGAAATCGTCGATGGAGAGGGTGAAGGCCAGCAGCCCGCCGGCGAAGATGCCGGGCAGGATGATGGGCACCAGGACCTTCCACGTGGACTGCCAGCGGTTGGCGCCCAAGTCCCGCGCGGCCTCCAGGATGTTCATGTCGAAGTCCTGGAGCCGGGAGAGGACCGCCATGGCCACGTAGCTGGTGCAGAAGGTCACGTGGGCCAGCACGATGGTTCCCAGCCCCAGCTGCACCTTCACCGCAATGAAGAAGATCAGCAGGCTGATGCCGATGAGGATCTCGGGGACCACCAGGGGCGTGTAGATGAGGCAGTAATGGAAGTCCTGGAGCCGGCTCTTGTACTTGTGGAGGGCGAAGGCCGCGCAGGTCCCCAGGAAGGTGGAGATGGCGGTGGAGATGGTCGCGACGATGAGGGTGTTGGTGAGCGCCCTCCAGATGTCGCGCCCCTTGAAGGAGAACAGCTCCTGGTACCAGCGGAAGGTGAACCCCATCCAGACCGTTCCCTGGCGGTTGGCGTTGAAGGAGTTCACGACCAGCAGCAGGATGGGCACGTAGAAGAAAAGGAGCACCGTCCAGGTCAGGAATCCGGGTAAATGGCTTCTGCGCATCCTAGACCACCTCCGTTGCGGGGCGGGCGGTGCCGTCCGGCTGTTTCTTTCCCTTGAGGAAGTAGAGCAACGGCAGGAACATCACCAGCGTGAGCACCGCGGAGAGGGCGGCGGCGGCCGGGATGTTCCGGCTCTCCAGGGCCAATTGCCCGATGACATTCCCGATCATCATGGAGTCCTTTCCGCCCACCATCTGGGGAATCACGTAGGAGCCGATGCTGGGAATCAGGACCATCAGGCACGCCGAGAGGAGCCCGTCCGCAATGCCGGGCACGAAGACGCGGCAGAAGGCGCTCAACCGGGAGGCGCCCAGGTCCATGGCGGCCTCGAAGAGGGAGAAATCGAATTTCTCGGCGGCCGCGTAGAGCGGGAGGATGGCGAAGGGCAGCTCGGTGTAGACCATGACCAGCAGCACCGCCGACGGCCGGTAGAGCAGCATGGCGTCGGGGGAGACGACATGGCACCACACCAGGAAGTGCTTCAGGAAGCCATCGGGATGCAGCACCGACTTCCAGGCGAAGATCCGGATCAGGAAATTGGTCCAGAAGGGGATGATGGTCAGCAGCAGCACCAGGTCCCGGACCCGCGTCGAAACCCGTGCGATGTAGTACGCAACGGGCACGGAGACGGCGAGGGTGAGCACGGTGCACGCCACGCTCATCCAGATGGTGCGCCAGATGATGGAGGGATAATTCGGGTAGCTGAGGGAGCGGATGGTCTCCAGAGTCCACTCGTCGCCGATCCCGCCGAACTCCCCGCGGCTGCGGAAGGAGATCGCGAAGATGATGAGGGTGGGCAGCAGGAAGAAGACGGCCATCCACAGCAGGGAGGGCGCAGTCACCGCGAACTCGCCCAGGGCGCGCCGGCGCATCTCCCGGGGGGTCATGGCTTCTCCTCCCGGGCCTCCTCCTGGCGGGCGGCCGCGCTTTCAGCCTCCTGGACGCCGGGCTCCTCCTCGCCGGGAGTCTGGGGGGGCATCTGCAACAGATCCTCGTCCTTCTCGCTGTACTGCTCCAGCATGAAGCCGTCGTCGGACTGCCAGGAGATGAAGACCTTGTCCCCCCAGGTGATGGGGCGCTCGTCCAGCATGAAGCGGTTGTGCTGGCGCGTCACGGCCACGCGCCAGTCGGGGGCGATGCTGACCCAGTAGCGGGTGTGGTCGCCCTGGTAGACAATGTCCTCCACTGTGGCGGGGAGCACGTTCTGCTTGGGGCCGGTGCGGGGGCGGTCCAAGGAAATGGAGAATTTCTCGGGACGGATGGAGACATGGACCAGGTCGCCCTTGGAGCGCTTCTTGTCATTGAAGCACAACAGGGGCGGCAGATCGGGCACGGAGAGCCAGCAGTATTCGGAGTCGACCACCTCGGAGATGCGTCCGTCGAAGAAGTTTGTGTCGCCGATGAAGGCGGCCACGAAGCTGGTGCGGGGCGCCTCGTAGATCTCGGCGGGGGTGCCCACCTGCTCCACACGCCCGTTGTGCATGACGGCGATGTGGTCGGAGATGCTCATGGCCTCGTTCTGGTCGTGGGTCACATAGAGGAAGGTGATGCCGACCTCGTCATGGATCAGGGAGAGCTCCAGGCTCATGCGCTGGCGCAGCTTCAGGTCCAGGGCGGCCAGGGGCTCGTCCAAAAGCAGCACCTGCGGCTTCATGATCAGCGCGCGCGCAATGGCGGCGCGCTGCTTCTGGCCCCCGGAGATCTGGTTGGGCTTCTTGTCGGCGCAGGACTCCATCTGGATCATGGCCAGCATCTTGTCCACCTCCGCGTCGATCTCCTTCTTGGGGCGGCGGCGGAGCTTCAGGCCGAAGCCGATGTTCTCCCTCACCGTCATGTGGGGGAAGAGGGCATAATTCTGGAAGACGGTGTTCACCTTCCGCACATTGGGCAGCTGCTCCGTGATGTCCTCCCCGTCCAGGAGAATCCGGCCGCTGTCCGGCGTGTCGAATCCCGCCAGCATGCGAAGAAGCGTCGTCTTTCCGCAGCCGCTGGGCCCCAGGATGGAGAAGATCTCTCCGCGACGAATGGTGAGGGTGACGTCGTCAACCGCTTTCAGGGGACCGTATGAGCGAGTCACACGATCGAACTTCAGAAATTCTTCCAACTCAACCGTTTCCTTAAGTTGCGTCAGCTGCGCTGAGAGTGGCTATCGCGCCCAGAAGAGCCGCCCCCAGGAAGCGGCTTCCGGCGAAGAAAATAATATAGCCCCGCCCCCCATGGAGGAACCCCCGGACGGCAATGGAAATGGCAGGATCGCGGGGCGGCCCGGGAGGGTGCCGCGGGGCTACATTAAACCCGTTTTTCATCCCCCCCCCCCCCCGCCACCTCCGACACCATGTCCACCATGAAGCAGCATCTCCTGACCCTGTTTTTGTGCCTTGCGGCGACCCTCCTCCCGGCCCTGGACTGGGACTTCCGCGACGGCGACCTCCACGGTTTCCGCACGCGGAACTTCGAGCATGGCGAGATGATCCCCGGCGAGGGCTTCCACGGCACGAGCCGCCAGGCCGCCTACTTCGTGACCCCGGAGGGCTTTCTCATCGACGCCGCCGACTACGCCTTCATCGCCGTGGAATTCGAAGGCGACGCGCCCGACTTCCCCATCTATTTCAGCCATCCCGGCACCGCCATGTCGGAGAAGACCCGCATCGACTGCTCCGGAAGACAGGAAGGAGTGCTCCTCTACGACCTGAGACAGTGCCCCGAATGGCGCGGCGCCATTGACTGCCTGCGCTTTGACATGGTGCTGCAGGCGGCGGGCCCGGAGGGCACCATGCGCGCCATCCGGTTGCGAAAGGAGAAACCCTTCTACCTGGGCGGCGTGCAGATCCCCGGCGGATCCTTCCTGCAGTCCGGACGCGGCTGGTCCGGGGACGCGTCCTACTCCCACCGACAGGCGGTCATCCCCCCCGGCGGCACCGCCACCGCCCCCAAAACGGAGCTCAGCCTCATGGGGGCCTATCTCCTGGACTGGGAGGCCGACGGCGGACTCCAGGCGGAGCTGGTCTATGAGGACATCCTGGGCCAGGAGATCGGCCGTGACGCCGCCGGCCCCGGAGACCACACGCGGCTCCTGCCCCCCAGGCTCGCCGCCACGGCAGACATCCGGTTCCACAACCCCGGCGACACACCCGTCACTTTGAAGCGGGCGTCCCTGCTGCCCATCGCCTTCGAACTGGATGCCGGGAGCGCCCACCGGAATTTCCTGGCGGGATACGGCAGGGGGTTCGGAAAGGGTCTGGTGCGGCAGCTCATGGGGTACTGGATCTGGAATGAGGAGCTGGGCGAAAAGCCCCGTGCGCAGTGCGTCTTCGAGAAGAAGTTCGACCTTGACGACACCGCCAGCCTCAAAAGCGCCATCTTCTATTTCACCGCCGACAACGAGGTGGAGGCGCTGGTCAACGGCACCCGCCTGGAGACCATCCACCAGGATGTCTGGGTCAAGGCGGATGCCGTGGACGTGAAAAGCCTCCTCCATGACGGACGCAATGTCCTCCGCCTGAAAGTCTTCAACTTCGACGGCCCCGGCGGGGCCATCGCCGACCTGGTGCTGATCCACGCCGACGGCACCCAGAAGCGCGTGGTCACCGACGAGACATGGCGCTGCCAGCCCCTGGCGGCGGGCCGGGAAGACGACTGGAAGACAATCCCCGCCACCCGCGAAGTGCAGGTGCAGGGACTCAACGGCGCCCCGCCCTGGCAGCTCATCGTCCCCGACGGAACGAACCTCCTGGACGTGACCCTGGAAGGACTGGACCTGCCCGCCGAACCCGCCAGCGCCCCCTGGGCGCCCCGGAATGCCCGCCTTGTCACCCGCGGCGAATGCATCCAGTCGGATGACATGGACTTCACCGTCCGCCTGACCGACGGCGTCCACGACTACCTGCTCCTGAACACGCTGGTCCCCGCCGGAACCCTGGACAACGCGAGGGAATTCCCGCTCTCCCTGGCGCCCGCCGACCTCTCCCTGCTGCCTCCCGGCACCTACAAGGCAGCCGCCACCCTCGGGAAACGACGAATCCCCTTCGCCGGCAACAACACCATCCAGGTGAAACCCACCCCGGAAAACACCCCCGGACACGCCCTGCCCTCCGTCTCCCTTGTCAACCTGGACACCGTCCCGCGGCTGGAAATCAACGGCGCCGAGCACGCCAGCCTGACCCAGTACCTCATCGACATGCGCGAAGAGGACAACAACTACCGGGAAATCAAGCTGGCCGCCGACAACGGCGTCCCCGGACTCTGGCTGCACTACTCCATCCCCGTGGACAAGCAAGGCAAAATCGACTTCACCACCCTGGACAACGTATGCACCTCCGCCCTCCTGCGGAATCCGGGGCTCCACCTGGTGGTCATCGCGGGGCTGGACCCCATACGCAGTCCCACCCTTCTTCCCCTGCTGGAGGCGGAACCCGAAAGCCTGGTGACCACCGCCGAAGGCGCCCACAAGGTCATCAACTACGGCGCGGAAGCGCAGACCTCCCCCTCCATGGCCTCCGGCATCTGGCTCGATCTGGCCGACGACCTGCTGGAACAGATCGCGGCGCATCTGGACAAGATGCCCTACGGAAAGCGCGTGGTGGCGCTGCTTCCCAGCAGCGGCCTCACCTGGGAATGGATGTATTGGGGGTGCCAGACCCGCACCGAGTTCGTGGACTACAGCGTGGCCTTCCGAAAGGCATTCATACGCTTCGCGCAAGGAAAATACGGCACCATCCAGAAGGCCAACGAGGCCTGGAAGACCTCCTTCGCCTCCTTCCAGGAGATCGTTGACGCAAACGCCCTGCCACGCCCCGAAGAGCGCCGGGACCACGGCACCGACATCTTCCTGCGCCTGCCGGCCAACAGCCAGATGGTCATGGACTTCAACCGCTGCCTGGCGGAGGTGGTCACCGACGCCATTGTGCATCTCTGCACCACCGTCAAAAACGCCACCGGCGGGCGGCTTCTCTCCGGCGCCTACTACGGATACCTGAACGAGATCACCGCCAGCTTCTGGGCACAGAACAGTGGACACTGGGCCCTGCGGAAAATCCTGGATTCCCCCGTGGTCGACCTCCTCCACGCGCCCTCCACCTACGTAACCCGCGGCCCCGGCGGCCCCGGCGGATTCATGATCCCCGTGGCCTCCGCCCGCCAGGCGGGGAAGGTCTTCACCACCGAGGCCGACATCCGCACGCTCCACAGCGGCGCGGGCGCGGCGTTCGGCGGCTGCCACACCCTGGGCGAATCCGCGGCGGTCCTCGCCCGCGAAATGGCCTCCTGCCTGGCACACGGCGTGGCCCTGCGCTACTACGACTTCAGCAACGGCTGGACCTTCCGGGACCCTCGGCTGGCGCAGCTTGCGAAGCGCCTCTCCGAAGCCGAGGAGACCATCGCCCAGGCGGCCACCAGGCTCCTCGACCCCGCAAACTCCATGGCGGTCATCGTCTCCCAGGACGCCATGGAACGCATCACCTACAACAGCATGGCGCACGTCCACGCCATCGCCATGCAGCGCACGGAGATCGGGCACACCGGCGTGGCGCACGAGAACTATGTCATCCCCGGCCTGGAGAAGATCCCCCTGGAGCACAGGTTCTGGTTCTTCCAGAACCCCCTCGTCCTCAGCGACGACGAGATCGCATACATCCAGGAGAAGATCCTGGTCCCCGGAAACACCGTCGTCTTCGGCATGGCCATCGACCCCGCCCGGGGCGGTGACCACTTCTCCACGGAAACCATGGAGAAACTCACCGGAATGCAGTTCGACATCGACATGCGGGGCTGCCAGAAGCCCCTGCCCGTCCTCACCGCGCAGGGTTTTGAAAAACTGGGCGCCGGCACGGCCGGCACGGGCTGCAGCAGCTTCCAGGCGACCCCTGTATTCCGGCCTGCAGGCGACGCGGCGGTCCTGGCCGTGGATGGCGATGGCCTGCCCGTCATGGCGGAGAGCACGGTGAACGGCTGCCGGGTGGTCTTCTCCGCCCTGCCGCCTCTGCGGGCCGCCTGGCTCCGCGCGCTGGCCGTCCAGACAGGCCTCCACTGCTACGATGACATGGACTCCGATTCCATCTGGGCGGCCGGCAACGTCCTGGGAATCCACTTCGCCGCCGGCGGCGCCCGGGTCCTCCATGTCCCAGTGGAGAATGGCGTGGCGAAGGAATTGATCTCCAACGTGGAATTCCCCGTGCACGGCGGGAAGTTCGCCTACACCGCCCGTCCCATGAGCACCGCCATCTTCCTGGTGCTCCCCGGCGGCGGACGGTAGCGCCGGCTCCGCGGGGACACATTTCCCCCGCGTTAGAAATCGGTTAGGAAAATGGAAGTGCGGGCCCCGCCCGATACGGTAGGGGTGAAGCCCGGGGAAACCGCCGGCGCCGCACGGCGCCCCTCCGGTCTTCCGAGAACGGAAACCGACACTCCATTTTCCCACCATGCTCTCCCAGTTCTTCCAGGTCTTCGGCGGACTCGCCATCTTCATCTATGGCATGAACCTGATGAGCGACGGACTCAGCCAGTCCGCCGGCGACAGGATGCGCGACATCCTGAAGGTCTTCTCCTCCAACCGGGTGGTTGCCATCCTCTCCGGAGCCGCAGTGACCTGCGTCGTGCAGTCCTCCAGCGCGGTCACCGTCATGGTCATCGGCTTCGTGAACGCGGGCCTGCTGAACCTGACGCAGTCCATCGGCATCATCTTCGGCGCCAACATCGGCACCACCATCACCGCGCAGCTGGTGGCCTTCAACATCGGCTGGCTGGTGATGCCGGCCCTCTTCCTGGGCATGGTGCTGTGGCTGCAGAAGAAGCGGGGCCTCTCCAACTGGGGCCTCACCATCATGGGCTTCGGATTCCTCTTCATGGGACTGAACCTGATGGGCGACACCCTGAAGGAACTCAGCGAACTCCCCTCCTTCATGAAGGCCTTCCAGCTCTTCGCCTGCGAACCCGCCGCCGGCGCATTCCCGCCGCCCCTCGCCGCCCTGGGCGCCATCGCCGTGGGAATGGGCGTCACCTTCGTCATCCAGAGCAGCTCCGCCGCCACCGGCGTCATCATCATCCTGGCCGCCAACGGAATGCTGGGACTGCACACCGCCGTGTGCCTGACCCTGGGCTCCAACATCGGCACCACCATCACCGCACAGCTGGCCGCCATCCCCGCAAACCGTGTGGCGAAACAGGCCGCCATGGCGCACACGCTCTTCAACGTCATCGGAGTCATCCTGGCGTTTGTCAGCTTCTACATCCCCGTCTGCGGAAAGCCCGCGTTCTTCCAGCTGCTCGAATGGATCTGCGGAGACGCCACGCTGCCCCGGCAGATCGCAAACGCGCACACCCTCTTCAATGTGTGCACCACCCTGGCCCTGGTGGGATTCATCCCCCTCCTGGCAAGGGTCTGCGAAATCATCATCCCCATCAAAACCGACGAGGTGCACTACAAGCGCCTGGAACCCCACCTGCTCCAGAATCCGCCCTTCGCCCTGGCGCAGACCACCTCCGCTCTGGGCGCCATGCTCAAGAACGCCTGCGCCATGTCCGTGGCCGCCCTGCGCTGCTACGCCCACAACGACGAGGGCAACCGGAAGGTCATCCAGGGGCTGAAGGAACGCGAGGAAGACGTGGACAACCGCCAGGCCGACATCGCCGACTACCTCTCCCGGCTCATGCAGCAGCCCCTCACCCCCCAGCAGGCGCAGGTGGTCCCCCTGCTGCTCCACTGTTCCAACGACGCCGAGCGCATCGGCGACCACGCCGCCATCATCCTGGAGATCATGAACCACATCCAGGACAAGGGGCTCCGGTTCAGCGACGCCGCCGCCCGGGAATACGACCAGCTTCTCTCCGGGCTGGAGGCGCAGATGCAGCGCGTGGGCGAAGTCCTCCGGGACAACAACCCCGCCCGCATCGGCGAAACCGTGGCCGCACGGCTGCGCCTGAAGGAGCACTTCGCCGCCTCCGAACAGGAACACCTGGCGCGCATTTCCAACGGCACCTGCCGGCCCGAAATCGGAATCGTCTTCCTGGAGCTGCTCACGGAGATGCAGAAGATCCTGCGGCACCTCTCCAACATCACGGACCGCGCGGGGCAGCTCTACCTGCGGCCCCTTGACGTCATCCCCCCCGGGGGAATCACCACCGACACCACTCCATGAAGCAGGAAAGGATCCTCATTGTCGAAGACGACGAAAGCATCCGGGAAGTGCTTGCCATGACCCTGGTCGCAGAGGGGTACGAATCCCCCCTCTCCGCCGCCGACGGCAACGAGGCCCTCGTTCTGGCGAGAAGACACCTCCCCGACCTCATCCTCCTGGACCTCATGCTCCCCGGAGTGGACGGCTTCACCGTCTGCGAAACCCTCAAGGCGGACCGCGAACTGCGGCGGATCCCCGTCATCATGCTCACCGCACGCGGATCGGAGGCCGACATCGTGCGGGGACTGGACCTGGGCGCCGGCGACTACATCACAAAGCCCTTCAACCGGCAGGTGCTCCTGGCCCGCATCCGCACGCAGCTGCGCCTGCGGGAGGAATCCGGAGAGCGCCCCAGCCATGAATACGGCCCCCTGCGCCTGGATCCCCAGAAACACCAGGCCACCCTGGACGGCGAGGAACTGGACCTGACCGCCGGGGAAATGACCCTGCTGCACCTCTTCCTGAACCATCCAGGGCAGGTCTTCACCCGCTCCCAAATCGTCGCCCGGACCAAGGGCGGAAACTATCCCGTCACCGAACGCGCCATCGACGTGCAGATGGTCAGCCTCCGGCGCAAGCTGAAATCCCTCTCCCCCGCACTGGAAACGGTCCGGGGGGTGGGCTACCGCCTGAAACCCGCGGAGACGCCATGAGCTCTTCCCCGCCGCGCGGCATCCGGCTCTTCACCTTCCCCGCCCTCCTGATGGGAGGAATCCTGCTGCTGGGAGGGCTCCTCTATTGGCAGCTGGAGGCCTTCCAGAAGAATATCCGGCAGGAGACCCTCGCCTCCATCCAGGAAGCCACCGAACTCTTCAAAAGCCTGACCGCGCCCCTGCTGCGGGAGGGGAGGCTCCAGGAGGTCCGGGAACTCTGCGACAACTTCACCCGGGACTCCCTCCGGCTCACCGTCATCCGCGCCGACGGCACCGTGGTCGCCGACTCCACCCGCCACGACGCCGACGCACTGGAAAACCACCGCCTGCGGGAGGAGGTCCAGGGCGCCCTGAACGGCACCCCCGTGGCGGCCAACCGGCAAAGCGAAAGCACCGGCAAGTGGATGACCTACTACGCCACGCTGCTGGAGGGCCCCGCGGACGGCCCATACATCCTGCGCACCGCCGTGGGCACCGACCGGACCTCCCGCATCCTGATGCTCTCCCGGCGGCTCTTCTGGGGCACGCTGGCCCTGGGCGTGGCCGCCGCGGGCCTGCTCACCCTCCATGTATGGCGACGGCTCTACCGCCCCCTGGAACGCCTCCAGGAGAGCATGTCCCTCATCGCCGACGGCGCACTGGACACGCCCATCCCCGTGCCCTCCCGGGGGCTGGTCCGGAAAATCGCCAGGAATGTCCGCGCCATGACGGGACAGCTCCGCAAGCAGCTGCGGGAGATGCAGCGCATGGAGGAGTTCCGCAAGGACTTCATCTCCAATGTCTCCCACGAAATCAAGACCCCCCTGACCGCCATCATCACCGCGGTGGAGACCCTCCAGGAGGCCCCGGACCTCCCCGATGGCCAAAAGAAGCGCCTGCTGGCCATGCTGTGCTCCCAGTCCCAGCGGCTGAACAGCCTGGTGCAGGACATCCTGGCCCTGGCCGCCCTGGAGCACCGACAAGAGGAGCGGCGCGGCGATTTCGTGCCCCTGGATCTCCGGGAGGTGGCAAAGGGCTGCCTGGAGGACGCCCGGGAACTGGCCGGCCAACAGAAATGCACCCTGGCCCTGGCCGCCTCGCGGGAAGCCTGGGTCCAGGGCGATCCGCAGCTCCTCTCCCAGGCAATCGGGAACCTCCTGCGGAACGCCCTGAAATACAGCGGCAGCCAAAGCGTCACACTGGTCATCACGCAGACCGGCAAGATCGTCACGCTCGCCTGCGTGGACCACGGCTGCGGAATCCCCAGGGAACACTGGCCACGCATCTTTGAGCGATTCTACCGCGTGGACAAACAACGCTCACGCTCCCAGGGAGGCACCGGACTGGGCCTGGCCATCGTCAAACATACCCTCCAGCTCCACCAGGGAAGCGCGGAAATCGACGAGACCCCCGGCGGCGGCTCCACCTTCCGGATCCAGCTGCCACGCCACGACGCCTGACTTTCCCACACGCTGGAATCCACACACACCGCTGCTCCCCCGCAAAAATATCCAAATGAGGCGCAGCCGCCCCCGCGCCCCCGCATGGCTTCTTCCGCCTGCCGGCGGCGCCAATCCGCCCGCAGGCATTGCATATTGCGCATGGCCGCCGGGGCTTTCACCCCGGCGTTCCGGACTTCCCGGCTTCATTCCCCCAGGAAACCGGACAGTTCCAGGATCTCGTCGGCCTCGACGTAGATCCAGTATGCGTGGGCGGGAAGATATTCGCCCATGGGGATGTAGGCGCCGCCGTCGTAAACCCAGGGGGAGTGTGCGGTGAAACGCTCAAGACTATCCTGATCGAGGGTGTAGAGTCCCGTGGAAACGAGATTCCAGCCCTTCTTCAAGGGGACACTCCAACGCATGGGAACTTCCTTCAGGGCGTTGCGCGTGCCGTCCAGAGAGATGACGGCCTGTCCGTCCACGGGGAGAGTCAGGATCACCTTGCCGCTCGCCTTGTCGTAGGCCACGCCCACGTCGTCGGTGGTCGTCCAGCCAACAAGAGAGGTCCCTTCGGGCAGGAACTGCGCGGGATCCAGAACGATGGAGGCGCCTCCCTCCGCAAAGATTGCCTTTCCGTTGACCAGGATGTAGTTGGGGCAAGTGAAGGCATGGATGCGATAGCCGAAGGTGACGCCGGTATCCTTGTGGCGGATGCGGAACACCAGCCGCGGCGCCTTCCGAATGGACTCCTCGTCGGAAGCCACGGCGGCCTTCACGGAGAGCGTGGCGCCCTCCTCCATCATGGCGCCCAGCTCTCCCAGGACGGTGTAGTCGTACTGGTCATAGCCGAAATCCGCGGAGGAATCGTCGTCATTGCCTTCGGTGAGGCAATATTCCACCACGCAGGAGGCCAGCAGCGCCTCGTCCACTTCGGTGGAGAAGACAGGCTTCACAACAACCTCGCCGGCGATCTTGTCCGCGTAGGCGTAGGCCGTGAGAGTCACATCCTCGCCGTCCAGAGTCTTCAAGACATGGCCCGTTCCGCCATCCAAAGAAAGCCAGGAATCCAGGGCGGGGACGGCGGCGTAGTCGGAGGTGAGCTCCACCTTCGCCATGTCCAGAGGCGCGGTGAAGGTGACCACCGGGTTGTTGCGGGAGTCATCCAGGAAGCCATCCAGGGGCTGTACGACGCCCTTTTCAGTGGTATAGGTGGCGCTGGTCCATCCGCCAAAGATGGGGTTTCCCGCATGGGAGCCACGCCAGAGGACCGCGCCCTGTGCGGCGCCGGGGGCTGTGACCGTGGTCTCCTCGCCCTGGATCCCCACGAGAACCTCCTCGCCGTTCAGCACCACGGGGAACTCCTCCGCCACGTAGTTCACCAGGAAGGAGGCGGACCGGGTCACCATGCCCTGCGCCAACAGTCCCCAGTTGGGCTCATAGAGTGCCATGCCGGAACCGGAGAACTCCTCCAGCCACGCCAGGCGCACATCCACGGACTGCGTGCGGTCGGCGATGGAGAATTCGATGGGCTTGTAGGCGTCGCCGGATTCGGTCTTCTCCAGCTTGCGGGAGAAGAGCGTGGGCTCGGTGCCATCCAGGGTGTAGTAGAGATTCAACTTTCCGTTCAGAGAGGCCTCGGAATCCGTCTCATCGGACTCGTTCTTGCGGAGCGCGGGAGGCAGGGGCACCTGGAGCTGGTAGGAGCCGGCGTAGGCGTCGGCGTAGTGCGTGCCGTCGTCCTTGAGCGACATGTCGATGGCCTCGTCAGTGTCCACGCGGTAGAGCCGCACCGCGTCGTCCATCTGGTCCACCAGTACCGCGTAGGTGTCCTCGCAGGTTTCCAGAATGCCGGTGTCCGGCAGGAATTTCACCATGGTGTAGGGCGCAAGGGTCACCTTGCCCCCCTCGGGGGGACGCACCCAATTGCGCACCAAATGCAGCTTGTCGGAGGTCCACAGCTCTCCAGACTCCAAGGCACCGCCATGGATCCGCACCTCCGGGGAGTTCAACACCATCAGCCGGACCTCCCGATCCCCCGCCTTCACCGTGTGCCAGCCATCCGACACTGTAGTGGAATCCCAGTACGGCTCCTCGGCGCTCCAACCACTTGCCGCCTTGCCATCCACCAGGAGACCGGCGTCTTCACCCGACGCCTCTCCCAGCGAGGCCACATACGCATCGCCTGTGGCAAGATGCCCCGCCAGACCATCGCGGAATTCCAGGCGGACATACGGGCTCTGCTCCAGCGGAACCGCCGTGTTGTTGTGCACGATGATCTGCTTCGTGCAGCCGCCATAGGTCAGCGTATAGGCTCCGTCAGCGACCTCGCTGGCATCCCAGCAGGGATTCTCGACGCTCCAGCCACTGGCCGCCACGCCGTCCACCAGCGGCACGCCCTCCACGCCCTCCAGGGGCGCCAAATACACCGAGCCACCCGTCACCGTCCGCTGCGAAATCGTCGACCCCGTCACCAACCGGAAATACGGACTCTGCGCCGTGGCGCTGAACTGCTTCGCCGCCACGTGCAGCCCCGTAAGACAGAACGCAAACGCAATGCTCAACAAAAGGTTTTTCATATTTGGTTTTTCAGAAAGATGCGGCGCATTCGCGCCACAGTGAACAAGGAAAAGTGAAGGGGGGAAATAGAAAAGTGCAGCGGGCGCGCCGGGAAAATCTCCCCCCGCCGTAGGGTTCGCCGGAGCTACTGACGCCGGCGGGGGGAGTGTGCTTTTGGGATGTTTGTCTCCGTGGAACAGTTCGGAGAGCCGGTAACCAGACGGTTCAATGCCTCCTTCCAGGAGGCTTGAGCTAGGGGGCCGGAACGCAGGCCACGCGGAAGCCGTTGTTGTTGTTGTTGTTGCTCGGCGTGTTGTTGTTGCGGTTGGCGGCGCGGCAGTTCTGCGCGTTGTTGTTCCAGCTGCCGCCGCGTTTCACGCGGTTCGAGCCCGATGTCTGGGGACCGTTTGCACGCCACATGGCGCGCAAAGTCAAAAAAGCGTCTGGAGTTTCTGCACCAGCCCCGTCAGATCCGTATGGGAGGCGAATCCGTAGAGCGCGGTGGCGCGGGTCTGGAGTTCCTGGCCGGAGATGCGTTCTTCGTCGTAGAGCCGTACGAGGAGGCGGTTCTTTCGAAGGAACCGAATGCGGCTTCGGCGGTTCAGGAGGAGCCGATGTGGAAAGAGCCTGCAGCCCAGGAAGTCGATGCCGCGGGAGACGGGCTGGAGGGATCCGCCGCGTTTGATGGCGAGGCGGAGTTCGTCGTGCAGGAACTCCCGTGCGGCGGCGAGGAATTCCTTGAGCTCCTGGTGTTCCCCGAAGATCAGCATGTCATCCATGTACCGGACGTATCCGTGGTTGTTTCGACAAGAGGCCATGCGGTCGAAGGGCGCCAGGTAGACGTTCGCGAAGTATTGGCTGGTGAGATTGCCGATGGGGAGCCCCTTTCCGGGGGTGGTGGAATGATACGTCGCCAGGAGTTCGTGAAAGAGAGCCAGGAGCCGGGGATCCTTGAACTTTCCCAGGAGCATGGAGAAGAGGATCTCCTGGTCGATGCTGTCGAAGTAGCTCTTGATGTCCAGTTTCAGGCACCAGGGGTGTTTTCGGGAGAGCTGCTGTGCTTTTGCGATGGCGGCCCACTGTCCTTTCCCGACGCGGCAGGCGTAGGTGTTTTCGATGAGGGGCCGTTCCAGCCAGGGGCCGCACAGATTGATGATGGCGTGGTGGATCACCCGCTCCCGCACCGGCGCCGCGTGGATGGTGCGCTCTTTGGGATCGAAGACCTTGAAGATGTGGTACCGCCCCAAGGAGAAGTTCCCGGACTGCAGGTCCTCCCGGATCTCCAACAGATTCCGTTTCAGATTCTCCTGGAACTCCACCATGTCCGGACGATGGGACTTTCCGCGGCGGACCTTCCTGAAGGCAAGCGACAGGTTGTCCATGTCGCAGATGTCGTCAAAGACATTTCCCAGACGCTTGCACATGAGAAAAAAGCCCCCGCTACTTCTTGCCGGCTTCGGAAAAGAGCTCGCCCTGGACCGCCGGGGTCTCCTCAGGCTTCTTCTCTTCTGCAGGCTTCTCCTCGTCGGCGGATTTCCCCGTCTTCCCAGACTCCTCCTGGCTTCCTGGGGACTTCCTGCCACCCTTCTCCGGCCCCCGGGCCTCTTTTTCCGACTTCAAAAGGGCACTGGCACTGGCGGCCTGTTCCAGAAGCTCCCGGGGAATCTCCTCGCCGCGGGCTTTCAGCAGCGCCACGAGCATCCGGGGCGCGTATTTCATGCGCCCCGCGCCAATGCCCTCAAGCTTCCTCACTTCGGAAACGGTAGAGACATTCTTGGCGATCATCTCCCCCAGTTGCTCGTTGTTGAAGAGGATAAAAGGACCGCTGAGATTCAATTCCCGCGTGAAGTCGGCACGCTCCTGGCGAAGGACATCGAAAATCCCCTTCTGCTCCTCCGTAATGTTGTCGGGATACTTCAGCACGTAGTTGCCGTTCTCATCCCGGTTGTCCCCCTTCTTGTCCTTGGCCCAACGCCGGGAGGGCTTGTAGCCATTCGAAGATTTGTAGGAGTTGTGGAAAGACGAGCCGGAGTTCCTGGGAAGATCCTCATACTCCAGACGCAACACCTGGTAATGCACGCCATCCTGCATGCAAGTCTCCCAGTGTTCTGAAATGGTCTGGTGATTCTTCAGAAACTCGTTCAATTCATCCAGATCAAGAGTAGATGACGGAATGAAGAAAAAACGGTAAGGCATGGGGGGAGAGAAAAAAGGACGAAAAACCGCTCTCTGCAAAAAGGGCAGGGGAAAAAAGGAAGGGAAAGGCTTCGCAAAAATGCGAAATACACAAAAAACAGAAATCAGCCGGAAATTTCATCCGCGCGCCGGCCGTTCCGGTTCTCCTTGACGGCGGGTGTTCGCGGCTGCCGCCGCGCCCGCCAAAGGCGGGACACACGCCGCCCGTCGAACCGGCGGCACACCGCGCGATTCTCTCGGCCGCTGGCGGCCGAGTCGGCAATTAGTGAACTAGGGGGGCCGGAACGCAGGCCACGCGGAAGCCGAAGCGGTTGCCGCAGTAGCTCGGCGTGAAGCCGCTGCGGTGGGCGGCGCGGCAGTACTGCGCGTCGCCGCTCCAGCCGCCGCCGCGTAGCACGCGGCTCGAGCCCGATGTCGCGCCCACGGGATCCGTCGCGGCAGCAGTGGACAGGCTGCCTTTCCAATCCAGGCACCACTCCCAGACATTTCCGTGCATGTCGTAAAGGCCCAGCTCACTGGGAAGGTAGGAACCAACCTTGGTGTGGTTGGCTGAGTATCCGCCTTTGCCGTCAGAGGCATTGCCGCTGTAACGACCGACCGCCGCCATGTTGGAACATGTGCCGTCTCCGGTCAAATTCTTTCCGGAGTTGAAATCGGTTTCCCAGCAAGTGCCATCGGCACGCTTCCGGCAGGCGTATTCCCACTGCGCTTCGGTGGGGAGATCAAAGGTGAGTCCGGTCTTCGCCCGGAGCTTTCCCATGAAAGAACTGGAATCCACGGCATGGCCGTAGGCAGGCCAGCCAGCGCCCGCAGAAGTTCCCGTTCCACGGATGGTGTTATAGGAGACATACTCTACAGGACGGGTATCACCGGAGTAATTAGAAGGATTGCTCCCCATGATGTTCTTATACTGTGCCTGGGTACACTCGAAGACCCCGATGTAGAAGTCCTGGGTGAGGGTCACGGAGAGAGTCGTGTCCGACTTTGAGCCGGCTCCCATGGTGAAGGTGCCTGCGGGGATTTTTCGAAGCCAGAGCTCGGTGGTGCGGCAGACATCACTGGTGGTGTCGGGGGCCTCGGAGGTGTAGTGGTAGGGATAGCTGGCGGCGCCGCTGCCGCCGGAGATGTCCACGACGAGATAGAGGGACTCTCCATCATCATAGGAGGCGGTGACGACGACCGCGAAGTCCTCGCAGTGGTATCCAGGGAGATCGGCCGCGGCATTCCAGACCGCGTGGAGCTCCTTGCCCGTCACCACCGGCTTGTCCTCCTCAAAGCCATCGCCCGTGATATAGGCCGGATTCATGGCGACCACCTCGTCCTTGTCCGCATTGTAGCCGGCGAAGGAGACCACCAGATCCGCGTCCTCCTTGTCGCACTCCACCTGGTAGTACACATCCACCGTGCCCTCCCAGGGCCAGCGGGAAACCGTCCGGACATTCAACACCTGGATGGAGGCATCCTCCGCGGCGACGAGAAACGCGCAAACACAAAGGCAAAGACTGAAGAGAAAAGATTTCATGACCAAAAAGTAGGAAGGGGAGAAAAAACAAAAAAGAGTAGGGAGATAAGGAGAAGGGGAAGATGGAAAAACTGGGCGGGGGCGCGGGGGCGGCAGACCACCGTCCTTTGGATTTTCCCCCGGAAGAAAAAAAACCGCGGAAGGAACCAGAGCTCTAGAAACACAAAAAAACTCCGCACACCCGGCATAAAACCGGGCGTACGGAGTCTGCAAAGAGGGAACGAAGATGGGAAGGACAGGAGAAAACTAGATGCCAGCCGCTAAGCGGAGCGCAAGCGGAGCGCGCCGCTTTCCGCGCCGATGGCGCGTTCAAGCGGCGCGCTCTTGCTTGTGTTCATGCCGGGCTGTATGGCGTCCTGTATCAAGGGTGGGTTTCCTGTAAGCGAGAAGTATGTGTAGCTGAATCCGTGAAGCTTGCCAAGAAACTTCCGGAAAGGACATGACAACTATCAGGGACGCAGTGCATTACCATCCAGCAGCGCAACCGGCTGCATTCCCCCGGAAGAGTTTCATGTCGCTCGCCCAATTTAGCGCATCTTCCGGAAAAATCTCCTTCCACGGCGTTTTTTCCTTTTTTTCCTCCGGCATCCCGGACGCCATTCCCGGAATGCGCGCCATTGTGGCATTCTGCTTCCATGCCGCTGCGATGTGCGATCCTTCCAACAGGGTACCACCGCGGTTTCACGGGATTTCCAGATATTTGGGGGCGACGGCGAGGTTGTCGATGCCGTCGTCGGTGATGGCGACGGTGTCCTCGATGCGGATTCCGCCCCACGTGGGGTCATAGAGTCCGGGTTCCACGGTGACCACGTTTCCGGCCACGAGGGGAGAGGGGTTTCCGGGGGAGAGATGGGGTCCCTCATGGATCTCCAGGCCCACGGAGTGTCCCAGTCCGTGGAAGAATCCGCGATAGAGCCCCGTGGCCTCGTCCCGTTCCCGGGGGAATCCCTGCTCCTCGAAGTACCGTGCCGCGCCGTCGTGGACCTCCTTTCCGGTGACGCCGGGACGCAGGGCCTTCAGGGCGTGCTCCTGGGCCTCCAGGACGGTCAGATAGGCTTTTTTCACGATGGCGGAGGCCTTTCCCTTCACGCGGGTGCGGGTCAAGTCGCCGAAGTATCCCGTCTTCTGGTCGCGGGGGAAGATGTCCATGACGATGGGCTCGTTGGCCTTCAACGGTCCGGCGCCGGTCTGGTGGGGGTCTGCCCCCTGGACGCCGGGCGCGGTGATGGTCCCCCGGGCCAGTCCGCCCTTCCGGGCAATGGCGGCATCCACCTCCCCGCGCAGCTCCTCGGCGGTGAGGACGTGCCCCCCCAGCGCCAGAAAGCCGTCGGCATCCACGGTGGCCTGCCGAAGCATTCCGTCGGCCTGCTCCAGTCCCGCTTCCGCCAGGCGCTCCGCGACGCGGATCGCCTCGACCTCCCGGGGGCTTTTCACCTGGCGTTCCGGAGCCAGGGAGGTGGCGGGCGTCAGCTTCACGCCATTGGCGCGCAGGAGGTCTCCCAGCGCCAGGGGGAAGGAGGCGGGCACCTCCCACTCCCAGACGCCTGTGCCACGGCACGCCGTGCGCACCAGTTTCCAGAACCAGTGTTCCCCGGGCTCGTCCTGTGGCTCCACCCCGAAGAATTCAGCCAGCCGCTGGATGTCGGCCACGGCCACCTGGGTATGGCACTCCTTCTGGGCGCGTCCCAGCTCCAGGCAACTGACGGCGGCGATGCGCCGGTCCCCGGTCTGGACATAAAGGAAAGGATCGGGTGCGGCAAAGCCGGTGAGATACCACAGATCCGGGCAGCTCTCGCTGGCGGCATAGATGAGCTTGTTCTGCATTTACTTGCCTC
Source organism: Bacteroidaceae bacterium (assembly GCA_963621575.1). GTDB lineage: Bacteria > Verrucomicrobiota > Lentisphaeria > Oligosphaerales > Oligosphaeraceae > UBA1724. The sequence goes on along the minus strand of CAVFEH010000020.1, from coordinate 5,757 downwards.
GGAGGTTTTTTTTCATGAGGGCGGCGCACAGCCAGACCCCCAGATAGGCGGCGCCGGAGAGTTCCACGATGACCGCGCCGGGAGACTGCAGGAAGCTCCCGCGCCCCGCGGAATAGGAGAGTCCCACTCCCAGGAAGCTGCACAGGAAGCAGAGCGCGGCCGCCAGCGCCATGATGACGGGGATCTTCCGGGAGAGAAGGGTCGCGGTGGCCACGGGAAGGATGAGGAGCGCCATGCAGAGGATGATTCCCACCACCTGGGAGAGAATCACCACGGTGACGGCCACCATGAGCTGGAAAGCCAGCTGCGTGCGGGCGCGGGAGAGTCCGCGGAGCGTCAGCAGCTCCGGCTGGAAGGCCAGCGCCACGAATCGGGAGTGCCAGAGGCAGGCCCCCAGCAGCACCATGGCGTCCAGGATGGCGACGAGCCGGAGGTCCTGGGGGGAGATGAGGAGGATGCTTCCAAAGAGGTAGCTGTTCAGGTCCGCGGCGTATCCGGGGCGGGCGGAGGCGAAGGAGATGCCCACCGCCAGCCCCACCGCCCAGACTGCGGAGAGCACGGTGTCCATGCGGAAGTTCCAGCGCGTGGTCATGAGGGTGACCACCAGGGCCACCACCACCCCCGCCACAAGCGCACCCGCCCAGGGCGTCAGCCAGGGGAGACGCGCCTCCAACGCGGGGAAACAACCGGTCAGATAGAGCACAACGCCCACGCCGCCCAGCAGGGAATGGCTCACGGCGCCCACGGCGTAGCTGTCCCGCTTCAGGACGACGTAGCATCCCACCACACCGCAGCAGATGGCGGAGAGGACCATGGCCGCCAGAGAGCGCGCCAGCAAGGGCGACTGGAAGATTTCCCGGAGGAACTCCGTCATTTCCGCACCTCCCTCCCGGAATGGCCGCGGCAGGGCTCCGCCTCCCTGCATTCATGGCTGCACTCCCCAAGGTGGGGCCCCGCGCAGGGATCCTTCTGCTCATCCCGGGCCACCGGGCATTCGTGATGGAAGATATGGATCCAATTTCCTGCGTGAAGGTCATCCTGGGAGACCTGCTGGATCTCGTGCATGTCGGCGGTGTGGTTCACGCAGACCACGTGGGTTGCGAAGGGTTCCACCATGGTGAGATTGTGGGAGACCATGACGATGGTGATGCGCCGGCTGAGCTCCTTGAGCAATCCGTAGATCGTGGCCACTCCGGGGGCGTCCAGATTTGCGCCGGGCTCGTCCAGCAGAAGCAGTTCCGGCTGGGAGGCGAGGGCCTGGGCGATGAGGACCCTCTGGCGTTGTCCGCCGGAGAGGGCGGCAAAGGGCTTTTTCGCGGCATCGGCCAACCCCACCTCGGCGAGGGCCTGCAGGGCGACCTCGCGGTCGGCCTTCCGAGGCCCCAGGAAAGAATAGCGCTCCAGGCGTCCCAGCAGCGCGGTCTCCAGCACGGAGATGGGAAAACGGTGGTCGAACTCCAGGGACTGGGGGACGTACGCCATCCGTCGTCGGGCCTCCGCGGGGGACGCGCCGAAGACGCTCACGGAGCCGTAGCGAGGCTCCAGCAGTCCCAGCATCAGCCGGAGAAGCGTGGTCTTTCCGCCGCCATTGGGGCCCACCACGATGGCGAAATCCCCTTGGGAGACGGTCAGATTGATGTTATGCAACACCTCCCGTTCCTCGTAGCCGAAGCAGAGGTCCCGGATTTGCACTGCGGGAATCGTCATGGATCAAGGCAGAATCTGATACTCCCGGGCGATGGCCTCCGCCATTTCGCGGAGCCCCCGGGATGCGTTTTCAGGAAGGGGGTCCAGAGGGACCACCCGGCATTTCAGTTCGTCGGCCAGCACCTTCGCGGTCCGGGGGGAGAACTGCGGCTGGACGAAGATGGCGGGCACCTTCAGCTCCCGGGCGCGGCGGATGGTCTGCAGCAGGTCCCGGGGAGAGGGCTCCTTGCCCTCCTCCTCTATGGAGAGCTGCGCAATGCCGTACTCGCCCAGGAAGTATCCGAAGGCAGGGTGGTAGACCAGCACCGAGGCCCCCGACAAAGGCGCCAGGAGCTCCCGGTTGCGGGCGTTCAACTCCTCCAGGGAGGCGCGGTAGCGCGCCAGATTCGTCTGGAAGAGCTCCGCGCACCCGGGACGCGCCTCGCACAACGCACGGCAGGCGTTCTCCGCGAAGTGCGAAAGATTCGTGGCGGAGAGCCAGACATGGGGATCCCGTCCGCCGTCGGGGAAGGTGCGGAAGGCCATGCCGCGGGTGCCGTCCGCCACGGCCAGGGCCGGGAAGGTCTCCTTCAGCCGCGGCAGGAGAGTCTCCTCGAAAGGCGCGCCGATGGTGAGAAGGAGATCCGCGCGTCCGAGCGCGGAGACAGTGCGGGCGTCAGGCTGGTAGGTCTCCGGGCTGACTCCCGCGGGCAGCAGCACGCCGACAGACACCTCGCCCCCTCCGATGGCCGCCACGGCCTCCGCCATGGGCGGAAGGGTCACATACACCGACAGCGGCGCGCCGGGCAGCAGGCACGCCGGCAAGATCAGCGCCGCCGCCATCGCCAGGCAACGGGCCATGCGCATTCCACGACTCATTTTCGCCTCCCCAAGACTATTTCTTTCCGTCCCCGGGGAGCTCCGACTGGAAAGTGACGGCGGAGAACTTCTCCTCCATCTCCCGGTAGTGCTTCTGCAGGTAGTCCACCAGCGGCCTGGGCATGCACCGGCTGATGCGCTCGGCGGTCTCGGTGTTGCATCCCAGGATGGCGTCGGAGACCTGCGCAAGGGTGATCTGCTCGGCGGGGCGGCTCAGGACGTAGTCGTAGGACTCGGGGGGATCGGCCTCGGGCTGCCGCTGAAGCACCAGCCCCGCCCGCGTCAGGCTCTCCAGGCAGAACTCCAGCTCACGGATGGAGACATTGTGGGCCATGGCGAACTCGCCGGCATTCCAGAAGCCCCTGCCCTCGCGGTAGCAGCGGCTGATGTCCTCCACGATGGCAATGCCCAGCAGGTGGTTCGCGCCGGCCTCCACGGGAAGCATGCGCTTGGTCTTCCGCAAGAGACGCTGGTTCTGGGCGGCGTAGCAGAATTCCGCGCCCAGAAGCACCACCATCCAGCTGGTGTAGAGCCACGCCAGGAAGAAGGGCAGAGAGGCAAAGGCGCCGTAGATGGCGTTGTAGCGGGCCAGGCCGATCTGCCAGCGGATGTAGATCAGCAGCACCGCGCCCCAGACAATGCCGGCCACCGCGCCGGAAAGCAGCGCGGGTCCCACATCCACGCGGGTGTTGGGCAGGAAGAAGTAGAGCGCCGCAAAAGCCAGCACCAGGCATAGAACCAGGATCAGCTTCGCCAGCGCCTGTCCCAGCCACGCCACCACGGGCGAACTGGTGTGCAGCATCTCCACCAGGGCGCCGGAGTTGATGAAGCTGTTCAGGGACAACACGGCCGACAGCAAAATGGGCATCAGAAGCAGCACCACCAGATACTCGCTGAACTGCCGCAGGAGGGTGCGCCCCCGCTGGACACACCAGATGTCATTGAAGCTGCTCTCCAGTTTCTGGATGGACATCACCACCGTGCACAACAATGTCAGCACGCCCACGATTCCCAGGGCGGCGAAGTTGGTCTTGTCCACATAGGAAATCACCTTCAGGATTCCCTGCTGCACAGGATCCGGGAGCTCCGCGGCGAAGCCGGGGCGGACCCGGTTGGCGGGATACGGGGCCGACACCTCACTGGACGCGAAAGGCTCGGGGGCGGCCGCCTCGGGGGCGACCGCCTCGACGGCGTCCGTGGCCTCCACGGACACCCCTGCGGTTTTCTCCTCTGCGGGGACCTCCTCTGCGGGGACCTCCTTGGGGACCACGCGGTAGATGTTCTCCTCGTCCCCGGTGGCGGGGTCCACCCGCACCAGGGTCTCGATGCCCAGGTGCCCCAGCAGCTGTTGCTGGAATCCCATTCCCTTGCAGAAGGAGAGCGCGATGGCCAGGACGGGCACCAGGGAGACCATGGTGATGTAGGTCAGCGCGCTGCTCTGGAGAGTGCAGCGGTCGTCCACCACGCCGCGGACCGCGACCACCATCAGGCGGCAGAAGGAGTATCCCCCCCGCTTCAGGAAGCGGAGGGCCTTGAAGTCGGCGTTCCAGATCTTCCTGGTGAAGAATTCCACCACGTTTCGAACAGGCCGGAAGACCATCCAGCGGTCCAGGGAGTCGTCTGCCATTGTCGGATTGTCTCCTTGTTGTGGGTGTGTGGGAGTACGGGAAAGAGGATGCGCCGCGCGGGGCGCCACGGGGAGGGGCTCAAACCAGGAAGAGGAGCCATCCCGCCAGGGCGGAGCCGACGAGGGTCCACAGGACATTCGGCTTCCAGCGGAACTGCAGGAAAAGGACCGCGGCGAAGATGAGGACGCCCTGCCAGCAAACTCCGAAGTGTTCGCCTGCGCGCCAGAGCGCCTGCACCGGCGCCGTGAAGAGGGAGGTCTCCGCGAAGAAGACCACCGCCGCCGCGATGAGCCCCAGGGTGGCGGGGCGGATGCCGAAGAGGACGCCCTGCCAATGGCGGTTCTTCTCAAAGGAGCGCAGGAAGAGTCCGATCAGCAGCCCCAGGACAAGGGAGGGGGTCGCGACGCCCAGCGTGCCCGCCACGGCGCCCGCGAATCCGCCTTCCTGCTGGCCGATGTAGGTGGCCACGTTCAGCCCCACGGGCCCCGGGGTCATCTGCGCCAGCGCCACGATGTCCGCAAACTCGCTGGCGGTCATGAGCCCCCGCCGGGTCACCAGCTCGTCCTGGAAGAAGGGGATCATGGCGTATCCGCCGCCGAAGGTGAAGAACCCGATCTTCACGAACAACAGATAGAGGGAGAGGAGGGTCATCGCCCGCCCTCCCCGGAAGATTCCGGCGGCGCCGACGCGCGTTTCCCGTGCCTCCACATCCAGAGGGTCAGGAGCCATCCCAGGACGGCGCTGGCCACCAGGACAAGGACCGCGTTGGCCCCCAGGAACGCCAGGCAGACAAAGGAGACTGCGGCCACAATCCAGGTGCAGGCGCGTCCCAGGCCCTCCTTCCCCTGGAAGACCTGCTTGGCCAGGCTCACGGAGGCATAGAGGATCAAGGCGGCCACGCCGGCGCGCACCCCCAGGAAGAGATGCGAGACCGCCTCGTAGGTGCGGATTCTCGCCACCAGGCTGGCCAGCGCCACAATCGCCAGGAAGGGCGGCAGCACGGCGCCCGCCAATGCGCAGACGGCGCCGGGCACGCCCGCCACGCGATAGCCCAGCAGCACGCCGATGTTGCAGGCGATGATGCCCGGCATGGACTGCATGGCGGCCACGGTGTCCATCATCTCCTCGTCCGTGACCCACTTGCGCTTCTCCACCAGCTCCTCGCGCATGGCGGGGAGCATGGCCAGGCCGCCTCCCAGGGTCACCAGGGAGATGACGAAAAAGATCCGAAAAAGCTCTCGCAGACGGTATGGCAGGGAGGCCTTCTCCATGGCTCGTGCTTCCGGTTTTCACGTGTTCGGGAGGCCGGAATCCCCTCCCCTTTGCAGAATGACAAAGGGCAACAAGCGGAACGGCGGGAAGTCGTTGCCTCTCCTCCTCGCCCCGCCGGTTGCCCGGGAGGCCGGCGCCCGCCACGGCGGACGGCGCCGGCGCAAATGGATTGCCGGACTGGCCGGAAGCCTACAGGGAGGCCTTCTTCACGCGGTCGGAATACTCGCCGGTGCGGGTGTCGATGCGGACCAGGTCGCCCACGCCCACGAAGGTGGGGACGTTGATCTCGTAG
>CAVFEH010000019.1:0-38798 GCA_963621575.1 Bacteroidaceae bacterium | reverse complement strand
GTTCAGCATGGCGCATTTGGCGCAGCCGGGCTTTCCGAAGACGTGTACTACGAGGGGCTTCTCGGCGGTTGTCATAAGGGGGGGCTCCTGGAATGGGAGGGAGTTGATTGTCGGAGGACGGGGAGTAGCGGGGGAGTGGACCTCCCCCTTTCGCTCCGGTTTTATTTCGCCGTTTCCATGGCGGCGTTGCCGTCGGCGTCGGCGGAGGCCACGGCGTAGTCCCCGCGGTGCCGGTTGACCAGTTCGCCGTAGCGCTTGGACTTGTTCCAGTTCTGGATTTTGCTGAAGTATCCCACCACGCGGGTGAGCCCGAAGACATCGTGGGAACCGCACTGGGTGCAGGCCTCCTGGAGGCCGCGGGACTGGTGCCCGCAATGCTGACAGTAGGTGAATTCGGGGGAGATGGTGATTTGGGCGGCCTGGGTGCGCAGGAAGCTCTGCTTGATGAGTTCCCCGATGGCCTCCGCGGAGGGCTTCTCTTCGCCGACGAAGGCGTGGATCATGGCCCCGGATTCGATGAGGGAGTGGAAGATTCCCTGCTTGCGGATGCGCTCCACCAGAGAGACGGGTGCCTCGGCGGCCAGGTGGATGGAGTTGGTGTAGTACGCCACATCCTCGGAATCGCCCTTGTAGCAGGTAAGGGCCTCGGGGCGGTAGTAGAGCAGGTCGGCCTTGGCCAGGCGGCGGGCGGCGGATTCGGCGGGGGATTCCTCGAGGGTGAACTTCAGGCCCAGCTTCTCGGTGTAGTGCTTGGTGCGCAGGTACATGTGGGCGGTGATGCGCAGGGCCATGTCGTAGGCCTCGTCACTCTCGTGCATCTCCTTGCCGGTCAGGAACTTCACCATGTCGTTCATGCCCAGCATGCCGATGATGTAGGTGCACTTTTCCAGCTCGATGTAGGGCCGGCCGTCGCAGGCCTTCTTGCCCACCTGCCACAGGGGGCGTCCCGGCTCGGACATCATGAGGGCGATCATCTTCTTCTTCTGCAGGTGCGCCTGCACCGCCAGATCCATCATCTTGTCGATCTCCTGGCAGGTGCCTTCGTAGGTGCGGTTCCCGGCGCGGGAGGCGCGGAAGGCGCACTGGGGCAGATTGATGGTCACGTTCTGGAAGCCGCAGAAGCGGAGGCATTCGGGATGCCGGAGCATGCGGTTGTCCGTGATGGTGGTGCGGAGGCGGCAGCAGGCGGAGAGAGTGACCTCGTCGCGGTCGAAGATGAAATACGTGGAGCCGTTGTGGCTGGCCAGCTGGCAGGCCTCCTGGAAGATCTTGTATTGCTCGGGATCCTCGAAGGTCTCGGCGGAGACATGGAAGTCGCACTTGGGGAATTCGAAGATCCGGCCGTGGCGGTCGCCCTCGCCCCAGACCTTCAGCAGTGCGCTGGTGAAGCGGCGGGCCTCCTTCTCATATTCGCCGTAGCACACGATGTGTTCGCCGCGCTTCTCCAGCTCCTTGGTCACTGCGTCGTCAATGTGCAGGCCGAGCTTCTCGTTGTAGAGCTCGCGGAGCACCAGGCGCTCCTGGCCATTCTCTTCCTTCCGGTAGAGGTTCATCAGCTGGTTTCCGTTGCCGTCGGTGGCCTCCTGCAGGCGCTCTTCCAGGGGATGGACCACCCCCTGCGCGTCCATGAGCTGGTAGCGTCCGCCGGGGCCGATGGCGGGGACATTGCGCATGTACCTGGGCACTCCGGTGTGGATGTTGAAATCCAGGAAGAGGGTCTGGCCGCCGCGGGAGAAGGCGTTCTGGGAGCCATTGAAGATGAGTTCCTGGGCCACCTGCTTCATGCGCTTGTCGTCCATGCCCACCAGATAGGGGGCGTAGAAGATGTTGATGTACGCGATGCCGAGGGCGCCGGCGTAGTTCGCCTGCATGGAGGCGAGGTAGGTGTTCAGGTGCCCTGTGAGGACGCTGGCGCTGCGGGCGGGGTAGGATTCGGTGTTCAGGTTGGTCAGGCCGCAGAGGCCGTACTTCTTGATGTATTCGATGGAGTGGCTGGAGCAGTAGACGCGGTGGGGGTATCCCAGGTCGTGGAGGTGCACGGCGCCGGTGTCGTGAGCCGCCTTCACCTCGGGGGTGAAGATGGCGTCCAGACCCCATTGCTTGAGCACCAACTCCGCAATGGACAGATTCACCGCCTCCGGGTTGTTGTTGACGATGTTGCTGTTCTCGTTGGATTTGGAGTACATCAGGTTCTCCACGAATTCCCGGGGGACCGCGTAGATGGACAGGTCGCGGAGGCGGCCGCTGTAGCCGTGGGACTCCAGGACGTTGTTCACCATCTCGCGGATCAGAAGGGTGTTCACCCGCTTCATGCCGCTGGCGATGATCTCGTTCTCAACTTCCTTGGCGACCGCGATGGCCTCCTCAAGCTCCATGTTCAGCTTGTCCGCCAGCTTCCGCACGATCTTCGTGCGGTCCCAGGTCCCCAGGGAGGCGTCGCCCATGGACTCCACCAGTAGGAGGCTCTGGTCGGTCAGGTCGCCCTTCTTGCTCTTGGAGCTCTTGTCGCTGACGCGGATGGCCTCCCTGGCGCGCTCGCGGCTCTTGCGGTAGCGCTTGTAGGCGGCCACGGTGGCGGGCAGACGATGTTCGGAGAGGGTGATCTCCACCACGTCCTGCACATCCTCGATGTCGGGGATCCGGTTTCCCTTGGCGTCGGCATTGACGTAGTATTCGCACAGCGGATTGTCCAGCTGCTGCACCACATCCCGGGCTAGATTCTCGGCTTCTTCACGGGTGAACTCCCGGCCCTCCTGGGAGGCGGCCGCCTGGCCGGCTTTGTAGATGGCAGTGGCGATCTTCTGGGTCGTGAAGGGGACGAGGAGCCCGTCCCGCTTGCGGAACTTCCGAAAGGGAGTCTGGGAGGTGTTTTCCATACGATGAATAGGTGGTTGAGAAGGGATGGGACGAATCGGAAAGGAGGCGTTGCGCGAGGGTGGAACCCCTCTGCGCAAGATGCCGCCCCGGGGGGGATGGCATCGGGGCGGCGGAAAACAAAGGAGGTGAAAGGCGTCGGCCAAGCGCCCGGGAAGGGCGATGTTCAAAGGGGCCTTCCAAAGGGAGCGCTGAATACTATATCTAGCGGCGTTGGGTGTGCAAACCACAATATCTAGTATTGTGGAAGGATTCTCTCTAAGTCCTCATGGCTCTTTTTTACAACCTCCCACCCCGCAATAAGATAGAGGGAATAAAAAAAGTCCTATAAAAGTTATGGTCCCTGGCCTGGAATGCCACTAATTGTGGGATTTGCCGGGATTTTTGCCCAATATCTAGTGGTTTTTCGCCGGATGGCGGCGTCCGTTGGCCGCCGATGGCAATGGTGGGCGGCCAACGCGCGGATCCAACGTCGTTCTGGGTGCCGTGGACACAGTGAGCGCCGGGCCGGAATTTTCCCCTTCTCCCCGTCTACGGGAGGTATTTCTTCGCCCGTCTTGGGTTCATGGGCCCTTTTTTGACGGCGAGGATGATGTGTCTTGTGGGGTCGCCGGGTTCCAGGGAGAGTTCCTGGTCTTCGACCACGTCGAATCCGAAGGCCGGGCAGGCCTCCGTGAAGCGGGGGGCTTCTTCGGCGGGCCAGCTTTGTCCCTTCATGAGGAGGAAGACTCCGCCGATGGCCAGCAGCTCGGAGGCGTCGGGAAGCAGTTCCATGCCTTTTCCCACGGCGCGGGCGGTGACTACCTCCGCGTGGTGGCGCAGGTCGGGCCGGACGCGCATGACATCGCGCCCCCGGAAGGCGGCGGCGGCGGCCTTTCCGGTTCTGGGGATGAGGGGGATGGAGGCGTTGAGGAATTCCACCTTCTTCTGCCGTGCGTCGATGAGGGTGAAGTCCTGTGTGGTCATCATCGTCATGACGGGCAGTCCCGGATATCCGCCGCCGCTTCCCAGGTCGGCCAGTGCGCTGTGTTCCTGGCAGAGGCTCTCCAGGACGGGGACGATCGTGAGGGAGTCCAGGAGGGAGAACTTCAGGTAGTCCTTGGGCGTGGTCAGCCGTGTGAGATTCAGCCAGTGGTTGACTCCCAGAAGGTGGCTGTAGAGGGCCTGGAAGACTTCCCGCTTCGGCGTGGGATCGGGAAGCTCCAGGGCCTCGCAGCGCCGGACGAGCCACTGCCAGTCTTCGTCGAGGAATGGGGTGACGGGATAGTTCCCGGGGAGGAAGTCGCCGGGGGAGCGTTCCGGGGCGGGCCGGGCGGCGGCGGGAGCGGCGGCCGGCTTTCCGGGACGCTTGGAGGCTTTGGGGGCGGGGGCGTTTCCGTGCATGGTGTATCTATTTCGCCTTCTTTCGGACGGAGAAGCCGAAGTGCCCCAGCTCCTCGCCCAGGGAGTAGTAGTGTCCGTGGGCGTATGCCAGCAGATTGGCTTTGCGCAGATCCAGGCGCCCCTTTTCGTCAATGAGGTCGGTGGTGACCTGGACGGACAAGACTTCGCCGATGTAGACCACGTGGGATCCCAGCTCCAGGCGGTGCCGGACGGCACATTCCAGGGAGAGGGGGCACTCCGCCACGACAGGCGCGGAAACCTTGGATGCGGGCAGGGCGGTGAGGCCGCGGGTGGAGAATTTGTCGGTGTCCCTGCCGCTGATGACGCCGCAGTAGTCCACGGTCTCCGCCTGGTCGGCGGTGGGGACATTGACGGTGAAGGCCTTGAGGGTCTCGATCTGGTGGTAGGTGAAGCGGCTGGGACGCACGGCGATTCCGACCATCGGGGGGTCTGAGCAGAGGGTCCCGGCCCAGGCGGCGGTCATGATATCCCAGGGGAGGCGTTTGCCGTCGCCGCTGCCAATGAGGACGGCCGGGATTGGGGCCAGCTGGGTGCTGCCCGGCCAGATGGTCTTGGAGATTGCCATGGCTTTTTTGGGGGGGGATGGGGGTTAGAATTTCCAGCCGCAGTCCCGCATGAGCTGTTCGAAGCGGCGGCAGTATTCCAGGTAGATGTTCCGCTGGAAGGCGCGGGACTCCTGGGTGTCCTCGGTGGCCTTCTTGTTGTGGAAGACCAGGCCGACATGGGGTTCCATGGAGATGCCGCCGTCGTATCTGGAGGCCAGGAGGTCCTTCATGATGGCGCGCACGTCGCCCATGCCCTCGCCGGCGAAGGTGTAGTGTTCCTCGGGGCGTTCGCCGTCCTCCCGGGGCACCGCCAGGGCGTCCTTGATGTGGATGTGGCTGATGTAGGGCTTGCAGCGGGTGTAGAATTCCCAGGAGGATTGGAGGGGGTAGGGCTTCTGGCCGAGTTGCCGGTAGTTGAAGCAGGGGTTCCCGGTGTCGAAGATAAGGGTGAGGGCGGGGCTGTTGACGGCATCCAGGAGCTTCAGGGTATGCTTGTGGCTCATGCCGCCGTAGTTCATGCAGTTTTCATGGCCGTAGAGGATGCCGTTGTCCTCGCAGATCTTCACCAGTTCCTTGACCTTCGCGAAGATGATGGCCTCCAGTTCCGGGGAGTCGCCGGGCTCGTCCCGGGGCACCAGGAAGCTCATGCCGCGGATGAGCTTGCAGCCCAGCCGACGCATGCGGGGGATGGCGGTGAGGAGTTCTTTTTTGCTGGCTTCGAAGTCCTCCTCTTTCCGGGGATGGCGGCTCCAGTTGGCAACCGCGCTGCCGTAGCAGTTGACCCGGACCCCCGCCTCCGACAACATCCGCTCCGCCTCCTCGAACTCCTGGTCTGACATGGTGCCGAGCATCTTGCCGCCCACATTCCGAAGTTCTATGTGGGACCACCCGAGCTCTTTGGTGACCGCTATCTGCCCCGCCAGGTCGGCGCAGGCCTCGTCTGCAAATCCAGTGAAAAACATGGTCTTTTGGGAAATTCTGTAAATGGGGAATGTGCCGGGGCTATAGCTGTCCGGCGGTTTTGAAGAAGACTTTCGCGTATTTGGGGAGGTCGGCCGCCGGGTGGAGCTTCCGGAATTCGCGGGCGCAAAGGAGGACATTGTGCCCGCATCCCTTGGGGAGTTTCAGTCCGGCCTGTCGGGAGAGGCGGTCGATGGCCTTAATGTAAGCGGCCCGTGCCAGGATTGAGGCGGCGGCCACGGCGATGTCGGCCTCGGCGCGGGGGTGTTCGTCCAGGAGGATTTTCCGGCCCCGCTCCTGGAGTTGCCGTTTGACCAGGTCGCCCTTCCCGAACTGGTCGGAGATGGCGCGTGGACAGTCGGGAACCAATGCCAGGAGATCCTCCAGGGCCTTGGCGTGCCCCCAGGCCAGAAGGCGGTTCAGGTTGCCTGTCTGGGCGTGGAGCTGGTTGAGGCGTTCTGGGCCAATGGTGACCAATGCGAAGTGTCCGGGGAGGGTTTCCCGGATGAACTGGTCCAGCCGCAGGGCCTCTCGGTCGGAGGCGAGCGCCTTGGAGTCCCGCACTCCGGCATCCAGGAGTTTCGCCGCGCTTTCGGCGTCCGTGCAGGCGCAGGCGATGACGAGTGGCCCGAAGAAGTCGCCTTTTCCGGATTCATCAATGCCGGCGTGGAGGGTGAACATCTCCGGGTCCTTCCGGAGCGCCTGCTCCAGGGGCGTCATGGCTGCGGACTCCGTTGTCGTTGCGCCACCTGCGCCGGCGTGTTTTGCGGGCACGGGTTGCCCCTGTGGGAGATAGTGCCGCGCGATGGCCTGTGCTTCGAGCCCCTGGAAGGTGGTCTTCCCGGAGAGATAGGCGGTGGCGTTGTTTTTGTCGCGGGTGGCGCGCCAATGGGCGTAGGGCGCCTTTCCGAAGACCCATCCGTCCCGCCGGAGGGACTCCTCCAATTGGTGGATCTCCGCCTCCCCCAGGGCGAAGACCACGGTGCCGCTGGCCGCCATGCTACTTCTTCTCCTGGCCGGATTCCGCGGAGGGAGACGCCTCCGCAGGCTTTTCCCCTGCGGGCGTTTCGGGGACGTCCGGGGAGGCCCCCAGGTTGGACTTGGGACGCACCGCGTGCTTCCGCACGTAGGCGGCCAGGAAGACGACGAACCAGAGGACGACGAGGGTGCCCAGGAAGCCGGCGCCCAGCAGCAGCAGAAGCTGCCAGCCCTCGGAAAAGGTGGCCTCCTGTTGCTGGGGATCCGGAAGTTCGGAGATGATGATCTGGTACATAAATCAGGGAGTGAGGAGAAGGCGGTGGGGAGCCGGTTTGGACCGCCTGCGGCGCGCAGCGCCAGGCGCCCGGACGCCCGGAGTGGGGACAAGGAGGTCGGGAAATGGGGAAACTCCTTAGTTCCCGGTCTTGTACAGCGTCCTGTTTTCCAGGATGTCCACGGGGGTGCAGGGGGTGTCCTGTGGGAGTCCCTGTGCCAGGAGGAGTTGCCGGAGCTCCCCGGGGCCGTGGGCGAGGAAAACCAGGGGGTGTTCATTCCGCAGTGCGGTGTGCAACCCTGGCAGTCGTTGGTTTCCGGGGAACGCCTGTGGGAGCCCGCCTGCGCTTTCCGCGGGGAGCCCCTCCATTTGCCAATAGAGGAGGAATGCAGGGGCGTCGGTGGCGTTGACGGCCACCAGCGGGAGTGGATGTCTTTCTTCGGCGGCCTGTGCGAAGCGCTGTACCCAGAGGCGGCATCCCTGGTCGCCGCGGTAGTATTGTTGGAGGAGATTCTGCGGGATGTGCTCCCGGGAGAGTTCCCAGTGGGTGGCAAGATCGCATGCCGCGCCCAGGAGCAATCCAGGCAGGACCGCGCAGGCCAGCGCGGCGGGGAGCCGTCGCGTCAGGAACTCCTCCAGTGCGGTGTCCCGGAAAAGGAGCGCGGCGGCGAGGGTGGCCACGGGGAGCAGCGGCAGGAAGACCCGCGGGAAGGGCGCATGGCCTTTTGCCGCCGGTACGATTAGTATCAAGGCCGTGGCCAGGAGCGTGCCCAGCGCCAGGGCGCGTGCCAGGGCGCGGGAGGTGGTCTTGCGGGTGGCGTCGCCGGGGTGTTTTCCGGAGAGGAATGCGGCGGCAAGGGCGGGCGACAGATGGCAGAGGAGCGCCAGCAGCAGATGTCCCGCCACAAGCCAGCCGGAGGGCCATCCTCCGGATTCACCGCGTGCCTTCTGGAACTCCTCCCAGAGGCTCAAGTAGTATGCGCAGCCCAGGAAGGCGCCCAGGAGGGCAGGCCAGAGGTTCCGGAAAAGCTGCAGCGCGTGCCGTTTCCAGGGGAGCCCTTGCGTTTTCGGGAGGAGCGCCAGCGTCAGGCAGAAGGCCATGGGCGCCACGGCGGCGGATGGCATGACCAGCGGCAATGCCAGGCAGCACAGCAGGAGCCCGGCGGCGTTGAGGGCCGTGGGGCGTTCCCTGTGAAGGAGGAGCGCCGTGACCCCCAGGGTGGAGAGGAGCATGGCCAGGGAGTATCCCCGTGCGTAAATGGCGAAGGCGGCGAAGACGGGGCTTGCCGCCAGTAGGAATCCGGCGCACAACGCCAGGCGTTCCCCCAGCCAACGGCGCCAGAGCCGCGCCACTGCGAGAAGGGTGGCGATTCCGCAGAGCAGGGGGGGGATTCGGAAAAGCGGCTCGCTTCCTGCGGCGGCGGGGAGCGCCTTGAGCCAGAGCCATTGGAGGCAGTTGGCCAGGAAGTGGTTGTTGGCGATCCGGTAGTCCCGAAGGATTTCCCACAGGGAGTTCTTTGGGAGGAGGAAGAGCTGCAGGGAGAGCACCTCGTCATACCAGAGGTCCCCCAGGAGCCAGGGGAGCGCCCGCGCCAGGAAGAGCAGGCACAGCAGCGCCGTCCAGGGGAAGGCGCGGCTGGGCGTGTGGCCGCCCGATGGCGTCAGGTGCGGCGCGGGGATGTCCTTCGGGGGGCGGCTCACGGCGTCTCCTGGGGATCGGGGATTTCGAAGGAGAAGGAGAGTCCGTCGTAGGCCAAGGAGCACCCCGGCGCAAGAAGCTTCTGGTCCCGCTCGTGGAGGATGTCGTGTGTCAGGTGTGTGAACCAGGCGCGCCGGGCGCCGATACGGTGGAAGTCGTCCTCGGCCTGCAGGATATTGAAGTGTGTCGGGTGGGGCTTCCAGCGCAGGGCGTCCAGCACCACGTCGGTGACGCCTTCCAGGAGGGGGTAGGTCTCTTTGGGGATTCGGCTGCAGTCGCAGACGTATGCCAGGGCTCCGATGCGGTAGCCGTATGTGGCGGCGCGCCCGTGGAAGAGGGGCAGGGGGGTCACGGTGATGTCATTGACTCGGAAGGGCGCGGTGACGGGGCGGTAGTCCAGCTGCGGGACGCTCCAGCGGGGGGAGCCGTCGGGCAATAGCTTCAGCTGGTCCACGTATCCGAAACGCTCGCGGACGGTCTTCAGGACCTCCGGGGAGCTGTAGAAGGGGAGTTCCCTGCGGTTGTAGACGGTGATTCCCTGCAGGTCGTCCAGGCCGTCCAGGTGGTCGCAGTGCGGGTGCGTGAGGCAGACCGCGTCCAGGGAGGTGACGTGTTCCCGGAGCAACTGGAGCCGCAGTTCGGGACCGCAGTCAATGAGGATGCGGGTGTCTCCGCAGGTGACCAGTCCGGAGGATCGGGTGCGGTTGTCGCGGGGGTCTTTGGAGCGGCAGACCTCGCAGTCGCAGCAGAGCAGCGGGACTCCGCGGCTGGTGCCGGTGCCCATGAAGGTGAAGTTGGCCTTGCGTGTCATGGGCGTGCCCCTTGCCGCTCCTGGACCTTCAGGAGGCTCTGGCGCAGCGCCAGGTTTTCGGCGTTGAGACGGGAAAGCCACCGCTCCAATTCCTGGTTCCGTGTCTTCAAAAGACGGTTCTCCTCTTCCAGCCCGCGGCGCTCCCCGGAGAGCTCCTCCGCTTTCTCCCAGAGGGCGCGCAGGCGTGTGCGGCACAAGGATTCCTCCAGCCGGGCGCTGTCGCACAGGGGCGTGCCGGGCAGCGCCCGCGATGCGGCTGCCTGGAAGTGCCAAAGCGCCAGGGGGAGCGAGTTGTCCTGCCGGGCGGCCTCCTGCCCTGCGGCGAAGTGCTCCTGCGCGGTCATGCGGTCCAGGGGGGCCTGTGGATCGGCGGGCCGGCATGCGGGGAGGATGGCCAGGGCGGCCAGCAGTCCGGCTGCCATGAAAAGGGATGTGAACGGCCTGGGGGACATTCGGCTACCGGCTCATTTCCCGACGGCAGGGGATGGAGGACTGTGCGCCGGGGCGGGTGACGGAGATGCCGGCCGCCTCCTGGGCGAAGGCAATGGCGTCGCGGCAGGCGAGGCCCTCCGACAGTGCCACGGCGAAGGCGCCATTGAAGGTATCGCCCGCCGCCACGCAGTCCACCGCCTTGACCTTGTTGGCGGGGTGCAACTCGCCGGTGGCGCTGCACCAGCAACCGCGGCTCCCCATGGTGATCAGCACATTCTTCACGCCGCGCGACAGCAGGACCTCCGCCGCCTTCCGGGCACTTGTTTCCTCCGTCACGGGGACGCCGGTGAGGAGTTCGGCCTCGGATTCGTTGGGGGTGATCCACTGAAGGAGCGGATAGAGCTCCGCAGGGAGTCCGGCGGCGGGCGCCGGATTCAGGAAGACGGGGACGCCGGCGTCGTGGGCAAGTCGGGCGGCGAGGCAGACGGTCTTCATGGGTGTCTCCAGCTGCAGGAGCAGCGCGGAGGCGCCGGCGATGTCCGCCATCCGCGGGCGGATGTCTTCCGGCGAGAGGGTGCTGTTGGCCCCCAGGGCCACGGAGATGCAGTTCTGGCCGCCGGCGTCCACCAGGATCAGCGCGGTGCCGCTGGCATTCTCGGAATCCACCGCCAGGCGCACGTCCATCCCCTCGGCGCGGAAACGCTCCTGGCTCTCGCAGCCGAAGAGGTCGTCGCCTACTTTGCCGATATACACGCAGCCGCCCCGGGAGAGCAGCCGCGCCACGGCAATGGCCTGGTTCGCGCCCTTGCCGCCAGGATTCATCAAAAAACGCCCGCCGGAGACAGTCTCGCCTGGCGAGGGAATCCGCTGGCCGCGGATGACCATGTCCGTGTTGGTGCTACCCAGGACGAAAATCCGGGGAGGGGTTGCACTGTCATTGGCGCTCATGAGGTGTGAAGAAAAGGAGGGATTGCGTATCGGTATGGCGGAATATTTGATTAATTTAACCCGGGGGCTTGCAATCGCCCGGAGAGGGGTTAAAGTATACGTGTTGACACGAAAGTGCGGCAACTTTTCAATTGCGGGATGGAGCAACCTGGTTAGCTCGTTAGGCCCATAACCTAAAGGTTGGGTGGTTCAAATCCCCCTCCCGCTACCAATTTCAAGACTCCCGGCGCCCACCTGGGCTCCGGGAGTCTTTTTTTTTGTCCGGAGGCATTGGGAGGTCGTCGTCCGTATGTCTGCGGAGGGGCGTGGGACGCCGACGCGAAGATGCTCAACTATATTGAAGCGTTTTTCGTTGCGCGGGCCCCGCAGGCGCGCACAGCTTCCATGCAAAAGAAATTCTCCCCCCCCCCCTTTTTCACTTCGACAACACGAGGAACCCTCTTCCATGAACGTCCGAACTACAAGACTGTTGACTTACGCATGTCTCTTCTGCGTTCTCCTGGGAGCCGCCCCCGCTCTGCTTGCGCAGGACGCCGCCGCCGCCGGGGAGGCGGTCGAGCAGGGCAGCCGCTTTGCCGGCACTTTCTGGGCGATCCTGCCCCCCATCATCGCCATCGGACTCGCGCTGATCACCAAGGAGGTCTACTCCTCCCTCTTCATCGGAATCTTCGTGGGCGGACTGCTGGCGGCCGACTTTGCCCCCGTGGCCACCTTTGACACGGTGGTCAACAAGGGATTCATCCACTCCGTGGAGTCCGGCGCCGGAATCTTCCTCTTCCTGGTCATCCTCGGCATCATGGCCGCCCTCATCACCCGCACAGGCGCCGCCGCCGCCTTCGGACGCTGGGCCAGCAGGAACGTGAAGTCCCACGCCGGGGCTTGCATGGCCACCTTCCTTCTGGGCGTCCTTATTTTCGTGGACGACTACTTCAACTGCCTCACCGTGGGCAGTGTCATGCGCCCTGTCACCGACGCCAACCGCGTCTCCCGCGCAAAGCTGGCATACCTCATCGACGCCACCGCCGCGCCCATCTGCATGATCGCGCCGATTTCCAGCTGGGCCGCCGCAGTCTCCGATTTCACCAAGGGCACCGGCTACAACGGGCTGGAGCTCTTCGTCCACGCCATCCCCTACAACTTCTATTCCCTGCTCACTTTGGTCTTCATCGTGGCCATTACCTACATGAAGGTTGAATTCGGCCCCATGGCCATCCACGAGCGCAACGCCATTGAGAAGGGCGACCTCTTCACAGAGGGCGGCGAGGAGGCGGATGAGCTGAAAGTGCCCGAGAATGCAAAGGGCCGCTTCATGGATCTGGTGCTGCCCATCCTGGTCCTCATCGTGGTCAGCGTCATGGCGCTGCTCCATGTGGGCGGATATGGCAAAGAGACCTCCTTTGTGGATGCCTTCGCCAACACCGACGCCTCCTCCGCACTGCCTCTGGGCGGCCTGGTGGCGCTCCTCTTCACCATCATCTACCTGGTCGCGCGCCGCGTCATCAAGGCCAAGGACGCCATGGACTGCATCCGCCAGGGCTTTGTCGCCATGGTCCCCGCCATCCTCATTCTGGTGATGGCCACATCCCTGAAGAGCATGACCGAGAATCTGCTGCTCAAGGACTTCATCGCCGGAATCATGGGGAGCCACGCCGCCGGACTGGGACACTACCTGCCCGCCGTCATCTTCCTGGTGGCCTGCGTACTCTCCTTCTCCACCGGAACCTCCTGGGGAACCTTTGGAATCCTGATCCCCATCGTCTGCAGCATCTTCCCCGGCGACAGCCCCCTCATGATCATCGGCATGTCCGCCTGCCTGGCCGGCGCGGTCTGCGGAGACCACTGCTCCCCCATCAGCGATACGACCATCATGTCTTCCGCAGGCGCACGCTGCCAGCACATCAACCACGTTTCCACGCAGCTGCCCTACGCGATCACCGTGGCCGCCGTCTCCTTCATCGGATTCCTCCTGGCCGGGCTGATCCAGAACTGGTTCATCGTCTTCCCCCTTGCCGTCGCGATCCTCATCGGATTCCTTGCCCTCATGAAGCGACGCTGCGCCAAATCCTGCAAGGCGTAGAATAGGGAAATGCACAAAAAAAAGGGCTCCGGGGCAATTGCCGCGGAGCCCTTTTTGCATTGAAAAGGAGTGCCGAGAAAAGGAGGTCTTTTCAAGAAAACAAAAAAACATGACATGTTGTGACAGAATTCCAGAAAGTACAATCTTGTCATGACTTGTCTGGGGGGGGGTAGGTTTTTTCAACATAATTCCACGCGGGGTCTTGTGTTTCGTGATTTTTTGGTAACACTGTTTCCGTGCTCCCCGCAAGGAGTCCTTTCCCCATCTCTCAACTACAGGAGAACCACGTTTTATGCGCAAACACTTCACTCTGATCGAACTGCTGGTCGTGATCGCGATCATCGCCATTTTGGCGGCCATGCTGCTGCCCGCGCTCTCCAAGGCCCGCGAGAAGGCCCGCGCCATCAGCTGCACCAACAACCTGAAGCAGGTCCAGCTGGGCAACATTCTCTACTCCAACGACTACGACGACTACCTTCCCCCCACCATCTACGGTTGCGCGGACGGCG
Organism: Bacteroidaceae bacterium; assembly: GCA_963621575.1. Lineage (GTDB taxonomy): Bacteria > Verrucomicrobiota > Lentisphaeria > Oligosphaerales > Oligosphaeraceae > UBA1724. Next base: position 25,287 of record CAVFEH010000019.1, on the reverse strand, counting down.
AATTTTACTGGTTCACCCTGAATCCCCTGGTCCCCCAGACTCCCATGAACTACGCCAAGTGGTGCGAGAAGGATCCCATGGCCGGGGACAAGAACGCCGAGGACAAGAGCTCCTGGCACAAGGTCCTGATGTGCCCCTCCTGCCCCACCAGCGAGCGTGTCAAAGGCAACATCTGCTACGTGGCCAGCGTCGGCATGAGCTACATTGAACATTATCTGAACAACTGGAAGTCCGGCGGCTGGTGCACTTGGGGCAAGGCCTGTGACTGGCATCGCGTCAGCAGCATCAAGTATCCCTCTATCCACATCAACCTCATGGATGGAACCAGCAACGACAACCAGTTCCAAGGCGAGACCCAGATCCACTATGACGCAATTGCCGCGACGGTTGAGCAGAACTACTCCACCTACTTCCGCCACAGCAACATGATGAACATGTCCTTCACCGACGGACACGTGGAGACCGTTTCCTACTCGAAGCTGAAGAAGGTCAATCCCGTCGCCCCCGGCGGATATTATTTCGCCAGCGACTACTACTGGCTGCCGGGCGTCGAGAACCAGCCCGGTGGCGATACCCGCAACTAGTCTAGACTGGAAAAACTGAAAGGGCCCCTGGCGAAATCGCCAGGGGTCCTTTTTTGTGGAAATGCCTTTGTGCACGCACAACATGGCGCACAATCGGGAATACGGAATCTATTCACGCGCCGCGGAAATTCCGTCGGGATTTCCGCAGGGCGTTCAATGAATGGTATTGTTCGTTGCGTTCTTCGGATCAGCGCCAAGTGTGCCTATTCGCCCCAGACTACGCAGCGGTATGTGGAGAAGAGTCCGAGGATGGAGTTCGCCTCCCAGTCCACGTGGTGGATCTTGCGGATGCCGCCGTTTGCGCAGGCGGCGGTGATGGAGGAATCCCCGGTGGCGACCAGTCCCAGGATGGATTTGGAGACCGCGACGCCGACCTTTGGGGATGCGGTGGCGTCGGCGGCGTTTCCGGTGGTGACGGGGACGCGGATGTCAGTGTAGAGGATTCCCACGGGTTTGGTGGAGGCGCAGGAGGCGCCGGCCAGGAGTACGGCGGCCAGGAGGGCGGTCAAGGCGGGTTTCTTCATGGTTTCAGTTCTCCCTGTTTTCGGGTTTGCGGAGGAGGGCCTGCCTGCGCCGGGCGTTCGCCCCGGCGGTTTCCAGGAGGATGGAGACGAGGTCCGCGTAGGCGATGCCGGAGAGTTCCATCATCTTTGGGTATAGTGAGATGGATGTGAATCCGGGGATGGTGTTCACCTCATTGAGCACCAGGGGGTCCTTGGCAAAGGCCTTCTTGTCTTTGTGGAGGAAGAAATCGACCCGGCACATTCCCTGGCACCCCAGGGCCCGGAAGACCATCGCCGCCGCGGCCTTGACCATGTTCGCCTCGTCGTCGGTGAGTTTCGCGGGGACCTGGAGGCGCGCGCCCCCGTCATCGAGGTATTTCGCCTTGTAGTCGTAGAAACCCGTCCGGGGGATCACCTCCCCGGGATCCGCCAGGTGGAGCTCTCCATCCGGCAACTCAAGGACGGCGCACTCGATTTCGCGGGCGTTCTGGACTGCGGCCTCCACCAGGACCTTGTTGTCATACCGGAAGGCCTCTTCCACGGCGGGGGCCAGGTCCCTGGCCTTTTTCACGCAGACGATCCCCACGGAGGAACCGGTGCCGGCGGGCTTGACGAAGAGGGGCAGCTTCAGCTCTTCGAGGATTTCCTCTTCGGGCAGGTCGTCGCCGCGCTCGATGGTGAAGAAGGGGGCCACGGGGATGTCCAGGAGGGCGGAGGCCAGGACCTTCGTGCGCTCTTTGTCCATGCAGTTGGCGCTGGCGGCCACGCCGCATCCCACGCAGGGCACGCCGAGCATTTCCAGCATTCCCTGGATGCATCCGTCCTCGCCGTAGGAACCGTGGAGGACGGGGAATGCCAGCTGGAAGGGCCGTGGCTTTCTGCGGCTGCCGGGGAAGGCGAGAACCGCGCCGCCGGGGGTGCTCATGGGGAAGCAGACGGGGGCGTCCTTCTTCAGGCGGACTTTCCTTGGGTCCCCGGGGAAATCCAGGAATTCCTTGTCGCCGTAGAAGAACCAGCTGCCCTGTTCGTCCAGGCCCACCACCATGGGGATGTATTTCCTGCGGTCCAGGGCGTCATAGACGGAGTGGCAGGAGAGGAGGGAGATCTGGTGTTCCGCGGATTTTCCGCCGCAGAGCAGCAGCACGGTCTTGCGGGAGGTCTTGGTCATGTGTGGGGACAAGGGTGAAAAGGAGGCGACGTCAGGAGGGGGAACTACATTAAATATACCGCCGGACAGGATGCCTTTTTCAGCCCGTTTGTGGGAATCGCTGCGCGGGGCCTCCCCGGCGTCCCCCGGAATACGCGTGCGGCGCGCCGGGGAATGAGTATCAAAGACAAGGAACATGCCGAATCTTTCCAAAATATTGCTTGGGGGCTCTTGGGGGAACTCCTGGAAGCGCTCGCGCCAGACGCGGATCCTGGTGCTGGGGCTCTGCTTTTTCGTGGGATGCCTGGCGGGCGCAGCCGCCAGCCTCATGCATCTTCTGGCGGAACGGATCCACGGTCGATGCGGCGCGTGGCTGTCCCAATGCGGCGACGGCGCTTTCTGGCTGGCGCCCGCCCTGCCGACTCTGGGAATCCTCTTCTGCGTGGTCCTGGGATGCATCTTCTGGCGCCGGCACCCCATGGAGACGAATCTGTGGACCGCGATCCGGGAAGCCCGGCACCCGGGACGCGGCATGCGGGAATACCATGCCTTCTCCCATATTCTCACCAGCGGGACCGCCGTGGGGCTGGGCATTTCCGCGGGTATGGAGGCCCCGAGCGCTCTCACGGGCGCCGCCATAGGCGACAATCTGGGACGGAAGCTGGGGCTGCCCCGCGAGACACGCACCCTGCTTCTCTGCGCCGGCGCCGGCGGTGCCATTGGCGGCGTCTTCAATGCGCCGCTGGCGGGGGCGTTGTTCACCTGCGAGATCCTCCTGCCCGGCGCCTCCGCCGTCACTCTGATTCCACTCCTCTGCGCGGCCGCCGGCGGTGCCATCGTCAGCCAGCTCTGCGGCGTGAATGTCCGCTTCCCCGAGACCGCCTACAGCTGGCGCATGGAGAACCTCTGGCTCTATCTGCTGGCCGGACTGGTCTGCGGACTGCTCTCCGCCGTCATCATCCGCCTCAATTGCCGGATGCTCCGCCTGCGGCGGTGGGTGGGGAATCCCTGGATTATGGCGCTGGGCGGCTCCGCGGCCCTCTATCTGATTTTGCTGCTGCTGCCCATGCTGGAAGGCTCCGGCCTGGAGTACGTGCTGTGCATGATGCGGGAGGGGCAGGGCGCCCTTCATGACGGACTGCTGCCTGTCTCGCAGGCCACCGGATGGGCGCTGCTGGGCTCCATCGCACTCTGCGTCTTCCTGAAGCCCCTGGCCTCCGTCATCTCCATCCAGTCCGGAGGCGACGGCGGAATGTTCGCGCCCTCGCTGGTTACCGGCGCGTACATGGGATTTTTCTTCCATCACCTGCTGGGAATGGCGCATTTCACAGGATTCCCCCTCATTAATTGCATGGCCGCCGGAATGGCCGGCATCCTGGCGGGCGTCATGCAGGCGCCATTGACGGGGCTTTTCCTGATTGCGGAGCTCCTGGGGGGGTATCAGCTCTTCGTGCCCCTCATGCTGGTGGTGGCGATCTCCTCCTTCATTTGCCGCTGCCTCTCCAAGGGGAACATCTACTTCGCCGCCGCCCTCCAGCAGTCCGGGAAGGATCCCAAGATCAACGAGACCCTGGATGACTACCAGGATACCCCCGTGGGGGAACTGGCCGACCGGTCCCTCTATACACTCTCTCCACACGACTCCTTCCGCACTCTGCTGAACATCCTCATGCACAGCCCCCAGGAGCTCTTCCCCGTGCTGGACCGGCAGGGTCGCCTGGTGGGCGTCATCCAGGAGAAGAACCTCCGCCCCTTCCTTCTGGAACGGAAGCTCTATGACATCCTGGTGGTGGACGACTTCATGGCGCTGCCGCCCCCGGACCTCCCCGCCGAGGCGCCCCTTGCGCAGGCCACGCGCATCTTCGACGCCACAAACGCCGAATTCATTCCCGTCACCCGGAACGGACGCTTCCTGGGCGTGCTCACCCGCGCCCATCTGCTGGAGAGCCACCGGAGCCTGCTGACACGGACGGACCTCTTTTGAATCCTCTTTTTAGTCAGGAATATCGCGAAATCCATGGACATTTCTCAAGAGCAAGGAAAGGCGGATGTGCTGATTGAGGCACTGCCCTACTTTCAGGAATTCTACGGCAGCACGGTGCTGGTCAAGTTCGGCGGCAGCGCCATGGAGGACATGGAGCGCGCCCACGACGTGCTGCGGGACGTGGCCTTCATGTCTGTGGCGGGCTTGAAACCCATCGTGGTCCACGGCGGCGGAAAGGCCATTAACTCCGCCCTGGCGGCGGAGGGCGTGGAGCCCCGCTTCATAAACGGCCTCCGCTACACCGACGAGCACACCATCCGCGTGGTGGACCGGGTGCTCCATGACGTGGTGAACCGCGAGCTGGTCCGCTTCCTGAAGGAGGACCTCCATGTGGACACCTTCGCTGTTTCCGGGAAGAACATCCTTCGTTGCCAGAAGCTGGGGGCCACGGACCCCGAGACCGGCGCGGACCTGGATCTGGGCTACGTGGGGAAGGTTGTGAATGTGGACACCCCGCAGATCCAGTGGGTGCTCAAGCGGCATCAATTGCCTGTGGTCACTCCCCTGGCCAGCAACCAGAATGGCGAGGTCTTCAACATCAACGCCGACATGGCCGCCTGCGAGATCGCATCGGAGCTCAAGGTCCGGAAGCTGGTCTTCCTCTCCGACGTCCCCGGCGTCCTCCGAGACCCCAGGGACCCCAACAGCCTCATCCCCACGATCCATTGCGACGAGGTGGAGCCCATGATCCAGGCCGGAATCATCGCCGGCGGGATGATTCCCAAGCTCCGCAGCGCAAGCGACGCCATCCGCGCCGGAGTGGGACAGGTCCACATGATCGATGGACGCCTCCGGCACTCCCTCCTCCTGGAAATCTTCACGCGGAAGGGCGTGGGAACGCAGATCCTGCCTTAGAAGTGGGGCAATCAGAGGGTTGCGGCCTGGTTGCTGAAGGGGCATTCGTTGCAGTTGTGGTCGAGGGCGAGGCAGAAGTTTTGGAAGATCTCCATGATGCCCTGTTGCTGTGCGGCGCCGTCAAGGAGTTCGCGCCAGCGTGAGGGTGGGCTTAGGAACCGGCAGATTGCGTTTCTCATCAGGTGGTTTTCCTGGAGGCGCGGGAGGCTTTCCCAGGCTTTTCGGACGCAGAGGAGGAGCTCTTCGCGTCCTTCCATTTCGGCCTTTGCGGCCAGGAAGGGCAGGAGGACATTCTGGAGGAGGTCCCGCTGCCGGTCCATCCCCAGCAGTGCGGCTGGCCTGGGGAGTGCGTGCTGGAAATCGCGGCAACTGCTCCATGGGGCTTCGTTTCCCAGGGGTGTCATGAGCGCCTTCAGGAGGGCGTTGGGGGAGGGCGCGCGGGCGCATTGTTCCAGCCAGTCCAGGGGGCGGCACTGGCGTTGATGGAGCCAGAGGGCGGCGGCGGCGACTCGTCGAAAGACGCTGTTCATGGGGCGCACACCGTTGTGTTTCCAGGGGAGATCCAGACGCTCCAGGCCGCTCTGCCACCAGCGGCGCCAGGCGCCGCCTACCCAGCCGCGGAACTCCGGCAGGACTGGCTCCCGGGTTGGGTCCGGCAGGAGCCCCGACACCCCCAGGAAGACCGCCAGCAGCCCATCGCGGTCCAGTGGCATTGTTTGGAGCCGCGACACGGGCAGTTCATGGGCGAGGATTTTGAAGGCCTCTCGGTTTGCGGCGTATCCCATGGCGTCCAGGACGTTTTCGTAGAGGGTCTGCTCCAGGCCGATGGCCATCCCCCGCTGCAGCATCTGCCGGCCGTGCCGCTGGAAGCGCGTGGTCCCTGCGGCGGTGAGGATTCCCCGGAGTTGGCTGTCGTCGGTGAGGGCCCATCGGAGGGCGCATCCGCCGGGCGGGATTTCGCGGGCGTGGGGATACCATGCGGCCTCCACGGAGGTGAGGAATTCCTGCCAGCTGGAGAGCAATTGGTTTTCCATCACCAGGGTGGGACGGCCGGTGGCGCCGGGCATGTCGTCTTCCCAGACGGCGTGGAGGACCACCTTGCCGTAGGCGGGGTCCCGGTGGTGCCCGTGGGCGAACCAGTCCGAGGTTTTTCTGTGGATCTCCACGTCGCCACGGACCAGCCGCTCCCCCAGCAACAGCGCGGCGCCCTGGAAGTCCGGGCCGCACCCGCGGTTCCAGAGCCCCCCGGAGAGCACTCGGAGGAGCGCTCCGTCCTGGCAGCGGGGGTGCGCGCAGAGCATCCGTTCGTTCCAGATGATCTGCAGGAGTCGTTCGTGCCGGGGAAAGGGGCTCATCGGGGAAACCGGGAGAGAAGGGAGTGGGGTGCCGGCGGGACCGTCTGCGGATTGGGGGGCGTCAATGATGTCCGGCGGGTGTTTGCGCTGGCTTGGAACCACGGTTTTCCGTCCGTGTCATAGCCGGAACCGTCGTCCGGGGCGGACGGCATGCCCTGCCGTCTGTCGTCTGGACGTCTCAATATGATGGTTTAATATGCATAACGCGTTTCTATCCAGAAGACTCCCGCTTTTCCTGCTGGCGGCAGGAATTCTTGTGAACTCACTCCTGGCTGCGCCGCAGCCTCCGCCGCCCTCCGAGGCCCGCATGACCCCCACTGTCCGGGCGGTACGGAAGGCGCTTCCCTGGGTGGTGAGCATCGGCACGACCCAGCAGATCCTCCAGGTCAACGATCCCTTCAGCCTCTTCTTCACCGATTTCTTCCAGCGGCCCAGCCGCGTCCTTACACAATTCGCCCCCCTGGGTTCCGGAGTCGTGATTGATGCGCGGGGACTGGTTGTCACCAATTACCACGTGGTCCGGCGCGCCTCCTCCCTCCAGATCCAGCTCTGGGATGGCACCGCCGCCGGCGCCGAGGTCGTGGGATACGATGTGGAGAATGACCTCTGCCTGCTGCGCCTGAAGGGGACGGACCTGCCCCTGGCCCCCGCGCACTTCGCGGCCTCCGAGGACCTCTATCTGGGCGAGACCGTCATCGCCATCGGAAATCCCTTCGGACTGGGGCAGTCCGTCTCAACAGGTGTCCTCTCAGCCCTGAATCGCTCTTTCCGGGAGGGCGATGTCAATTTCGAAGAGCTCCTGCAGACGGATGCCGCCATCAATCCTGGAAACTCCGGCGGACCCCTTGTGAATCTGGACGGCGATCTGGCGGGCATCAACCAGGCCATCCGCGCCGACGCGCAGGGCATCGGCTTCGCCATCCCCCTCTCCCACATCGAGCGCTTCCTTTCCTACTGGCTGAAGCCATCGCACTTCGCCGACGCCTGGCTGGGACTCCCTCCGGACGCCGTCCTGGAGGCCGACGACCAGCCTGGAATCCCCGTGCCGGAGGTCCTCCCCGGCTCGCCTCTGGCGCAGGCCGGAGTCTGCCCCGGTGACAGGGTCCTCGCCGTCAATGGCGAAAAGACTCTCCGCCCCGTGGACCTTGGACGCGCCATTTGGGGGCTGAAGTCCGGAGACGTGGCGACCCTGGAGACCTCGCGGGGAACTGTGGAGGTGACTCTGGAGCCCCTCCCGGAGGATTTGTTGTTGAAGACCCGGCTGGGCCTGGAGCTCTGCGAGCTCAATGACGCCCTCCGCCATGCCTTGGGGCTCTCCCACGGCGAGACGGGCATGGTGATTAGCCAAGTGCTGCCCGAGGCCCCCTGGGGTGTCCACGCCGCCCAGTGGCGCCAGGTGCTGCGCAGGGGGGATATAGTATTGCAGTGCGGTGACAAGGAGTCGCCAACCAAGGCGGACCTGGTGCGGATGCTGCGGGGGAGTGCCGCGGGGGAGTGGCGTTACGCCATCTTCCTTTCCTCGGCCATGAAGATGCCCGTGGAAGTGGCGAAGTTCCTGCTTCACTAGGAAAGCGCCGGAGTCTCCAAAAAACAATACCCCATCTTCCTTATATCCTCATGGATTTTCTCGGGTTGCGTCACCTTAAGACGTCCCTTGCCAATGCTTTCCACGGCCTCGTGGACGCCTTTCACGAGACAGCCTTTCGGCAGGAGCTGGTCATCGGTGTGGTGGCGCTGCCCTTTGCCTGGTTCATGCCGGGGCTGGATCTTCTGTGGAGGGTGCTTCTTACCGTCTCGTGGCTCTGCCTGCCCACCATGGAGGTCATGAACACCGCTGTGGAGAATGCGGTGAATATTCTCTCTCCCGGGAAGAATCCCCTGGCCAAGAAGGCCAAGGACCTGGCGGGCGCCGGTGTGCTGCTGGTCTGCCTGGTGAATGTGATTGTCTGGGGGAGCGCTGTCTTTCAGGTGGCGAAATATTTCCTGCAGAAGCCGTAATGGCGTGTGGGGGGAGTGCGATTGTGCCGAAGGGGACGAGGGTCTTCCACTGCCAGTGCTGCGGGAACTGCTGCCGCTGGGAGGGAATTGTACGATATGTCCCCCAGGAGGGCGCGGCGATTGCGCGGTTTCTGGGAATCTCTGAGGACGACTTGATCCAAAAGTATACCTGCCTGGCCCCAGACCGGAAGGGCCTGGTCTTCCAGGAAAGGCCCGATGGCGCGTGCATCTTCCTCACCTCCGGAAATCGCTGCGCGATCCATCCCGTGAAACCCCGGAAATGCCGCGACTACCCCTATCGCTGGCAGACGGTCCCGGAACAGCAATCCCTCTGCCGGGGATACTGGGAGGAGCTGGAAAGGGGGCTGCCATGATGGCGTGACGGACCGGGCGAACGGAGGGGTGTGGCCACTGCCCCATGGGGATTCTCTGCATGCGGGAATGGTTTGGCGGGGATTTTTTCCCATTCTGAAATTTCAAGGGGGGCAATGGGGGCGTGGGGGATTACATTACCCGGAATTCGGGTTTTCCCGGCGCCTGGGACACGGGTCCTGGTGGCGTCGCACCTGTGTGTATCTCTTCTTTTTGTCCCTGGCATCTTCCCATGAAAAGCCTTTTTACTTCCGCTCTGCTTCTGGTGGCCTCCGTCGCCATGGCCCAGAATGTGGCCTATGTCAACATGGAGACCGTTTTCAACGAATATTACAAGACCATCAGCGAGAACATCCGCTTTGAGGAGGAACGCCAGAATTTCATGACGGGCATGGAGGTCCTGCGCGGCGAGTTTGAGAACAGTCGCAAGGAGTATCAGCAGGCGCAGGCGGACTCCCGCAATGATTTGCTGGGTGACGCCGCCAAGCAGGAGGCCCTCAACAAGGCGAATGTGCTGGGCGCCCGCCTGGAGCAGAAGCAGGAGGAGATCCTCCGCTACCGCCAGCAGGCCGTCAGCGAGATGGACAGCCGTCAGCAAAACACCACACAGAGCCTGGTGGAAGACCTCCAGAAACAGCTGGAGAAATATGCTGCCGAGATGAATTACGAGCTGGTCTACGAGGTCTCCGGCCGCACCATGAATCGTGTGCCCGTCCTGTTGGTGTATCCCAAGGACAAGGAGATCACCGACGCCGTGGTCAGGCTGGTGAACGCCGGCCACGAGGCGGAGAAGGCCGAGGCGAAGGCGAAGCTGGAGTCCCTTCAGAAGGCCGCCGTCGACAAGGAGTACAGGTAGTTTGAGCGGGGGAGTCTCCCCTTTTGCACCGAGGAGAGAACAGATATGTTGATTCAGAAGACCGCGGAGGAGATCGCCCTGCTTGCAAAGGGGCGCCTCGTGGGGAACTCCGCCCGACCCCTCCAGGGTGTGGCGTCCTTGAGCGAGGCCACCGAGAGTGATGTTTCCTTCCTGGGCAACGACAAGTACCGCGAACAGGTGCCCCTTTCCCGGGCCGGCGTGGTCCTCGTGCCCCAGGATTACCAGACGCCCCCCCCCGAGGGCCGCGCCTGGGTGTACTGCGACGACCCCTCCAATGCCTTCACCTGCGTGGTCGAGGCTTTCACTCTCCCACCCGTGCAGTACGCCCCCGGAATCCACCCAACAGCCGTCCTGGATCCCACCGCGAAGGTCCCCGCCAGCTGCCACATCGGCGCAGGCGTGGTCATTGAGAAGGGCGTCGTGCTGGGCGAGGGGTGCGTGGTCCTTCCCGGCGTCTACCTGGGACAGGATGTGCATGTGGGCGAGAAGTGCCTCTTCTATCCCCACGTGGTAATCCGCGAACGCTGCCTGGTCGGAAACCGCGTGATTCTCCATCCTGGCGTGGTCGTCGGCGCAGACGGTTTTGGCTACAAGTCCACCGCCGCAGGACACGAGAAGATCCCCCAGGTGGGCATCGTCCAGTTGGATGACGACGTGGAGGTGGGCGCGAACTCCTGCATCGACCGCGCGCGCTTCGGCCGTACCTGGATCCAGGCCGGCACCAAGATTGACAACCTGGTGCAGGTGGGACACAATGTGGAAGTCGGCCGCTCCTGCATCCTGGTCTCCCAGTGCGGCGTGGCAGGTAGCAGCCACCTCGGCAACGGCGTGATTCTGGCCGGGCAGGTCGGCGTCACCGGACATCTCCGGCTGGGTGACGGCACCATCGCCATGGCGCAGTCCGGCGTCTCCAAGGACACCGGCGCCGGCGCCGTGGTCATGGGGACCCCTGCTGTGGACCGCCGTGCCTTTGCCAAGGAGAGGATGCTGGTGAAACAGCTGGAGTCCCTGGCGCAGCAGGTCAAAAATCTCACAAAGAAGCTGGAAGGATAGCGATACAGCAGCCCGGACCGCTCTTCGGACAGTCAATCCACCGACGGAGCCTCCGGGCGTCTTTTTCTCCCCGAAGGACCGCCCGTATTGTGCGGGAAAGGCGCGGGGAACCATCGCCACGGACTCACAGGGCCGGAGGCGCAACCATTCCATGGATCAAGCAGCGCAAAGACGGTAAAAGCAAGGAATGAACAACAACATTTACATGAGTTTGGTCGACTGGATCATCCTGGTGATTCCAGTCGCATTTGTCGTCGGCATGGGATTCTACTCCCGTCGCTACATCCGGGGGGTCTCGGACTATTTGGCGTGCGGTCGTGTCTGCGGACGGTATGTGCTGAACATGGGTGACATGGCCAATGCGTTGTCCATTATCGGTCTGGTGGCATACGTGGAGGTCAAGTACAAGACTGGTTTCGCGCTGACTTTCTGGGGCGCCCTCTTGGCGCCCTTGGGGCTTTTCCTCTCCCTGATGGGATATGTGACCTACCGCTTCCGCCAGACCCGCGCCATGAGTCTGGGACAGTTCCTGGAGATGCGCTACGACCGGAAGATCCGGATTTTCGCCGCCGCCCTGCGCTCCCTGGCCGAGATGCTGGCAAACATGATCATGCCTGCCGTGGCCGCGCGGTTCTTCATCCAGATGCTCAATCTGCCCCGCACGCTCAACGTGTTTGGACTGCCGGTCCCAACCTTCGATCTGCTCATGATCTTCTTCCTCACCCTGGCCATCACCCTGATCTGCCTGGGGGGAACCCTCGCCCTCGTGATCACCGACACCCTCCAGGGAATGATCCTCTATCCCCTGCTGGTCTGCTTCGTCGTCTTCATCCTTGTCAAATTCTCCTGGACGAAGGAGATCATCCCCACCGTCTCCGACCGCGTCCCCGGTGAGAGCTTCATCAACCCCATGGACATCGGGAAGCTGAGGGACTTCAACTTCTTCACCATGGTGCTGGTCATGGCGTTCAACACCATTGTCCATGCGGCGACCTGGATTGGCGCCGGCTCCTCCACAGCCGCCAAGTCCGCCCACGAGCAGAAGATGGCCTCCATTCTGAGCACATGGCGTATGTCCATCGTCAACATTTTCTATCTGCTGGTCGCCATCTGCCTCATCGTCTTCCTGAATCACAAGGACTTCGCCGTGGGCGCCAACCAGGTGCGCCAGCAGCTGGCCAGCCGCGTGGTGGAGGAGGTCGTCGCCGATCCCAACAGCCGCGCCCGTCTCCATAAGACGATTGACGAAATCCAGCCCATCGCCCACGAAATCGGCATTGACCCGCCGCTTTCCCAGGAGGACAATCTGGATTCCCAGTTCCTGGAGCACATTCACACCACCCTCCTGGACGAGGCCCAGATCAAGACCGAGGGTGAGCTGCAGAATTCCCTGAATGGCGGTGCGCCCCTCACCCAGGAGCAGCTGGACTCCAAGCAGGCCAGGGATGCGATGGAGTGGTCCAAGGGCAAGGCCAACGACACCTTCCAGCAGTGCCGCACGCTTTTCCAGCAGCTGAACCTCTCTGTGACCATGCGGTATCTGCTGCCCACCGGACTCTTCGGCGCATTCTGCCTGCTCCTCTTCCTGGCGATGCTCTCCACTGATGACACCCGGATCTTCTCCGCCACCCTGACTATCGCGCAGGACTGCATCCTGCCTTTCTTCCCCAAGGGACTCTCCCCCAAGCAGCACGTGCGCATGATCCGGCTGGTGGCCATCGGCGTGGGAATCTTCTTCTTCTTCGGATCCAAGTATATGGCGCAGCTGGACTACATCCAGCTCTTCAACCAGATGGCGGTCGCCATCTGGAACGCCGGCTGCCCCGCCGTCATGCTCTTTGGCCTCTACTGGAAGAAGGGCACCACCAAGGCCGCCTGGTGCTCCCTTTGGGCTGGCATCCTGGGCAGCGTGGGATACATCCTGCTGAGCCGCAACTGGGCTGACGTGGTCTATCCCTTCCTGGTCAACACCGGTCTTGATGACTTCGTGGGCACCATGTTCCGCGTTCTCAGCGCCCCCTTCGGCGATTGGATCGTCTGGGATATGAACCCCCTGCGCTTCCCCGTGAACGCCATCGAGTACCTCTTCTTCGCCAACGTCTTCACCATCATCCTCTACGTGGTGGTCTCCCTGGTCACCTGCAAGAAGGACTTCAACATGGATCGCATGCTCCATCGTGGCGCCTACGCCCCCGAGGGAACCCCCGCTCCCGAGAAGTTCCACTGGACCTTGGGCAATGTCTTCAAGAAGGTGGTCGGCATCACTCCCGAGTATACCAAGGGTGACAAGGCCATCGCCATCGGACTGTTCCTCCACTCCTTTATCATCAGCTTCTTCCTCGGTTTCGTGGTGGTGGCTGTCTGGAATGTGGTCACGCCCTGGCCCATCAAGTGGTGGAGCGTGTATTTCCTCATCTTCAACATGCTCATTCCGCTCGTCGTGGCCTTGGTCACCACCGTGTGGTTCGGCATCGGAGGCATCAAGGATCTCTTCTGCCTCTTCCGCGACCTGGAGGCCCGGAGAAGCGTGAATGTCCTCGATGACGGACGCGTCTCCGGGAATGTCTCCCTCGCCGACCAGGAGGAGGTCAATGAGATCGAGTCCGAAGACCCGACGAAGTAGCACGCAACTCTTGTAAGACACAAAAAGGCCCTCCGGCGGCACTCCGCCCGGGGGCCTTTTTGCATGGAAAGGCAAGGAGGTGGGAGAGGTCGAAGGGAGGGGGCGCCACGCCCGGCTGCCCACGAATTCCCAATTCCTTGTTTCCCTCTTCCTGGACCCGTTTTTGCGGGTTAGATTATGGGGCTTTACGTCATACCCCCATTCTTTTGTGGGGGAGCAAGGAGATATCGATGAACGAGCTAGCTGTACGCCTGCAAGAACAGATCTGTTCCGTGAATCCGGCCGTGTATGAAATGCTGTCGGGTTTGGGTAAGCGGATGTATTTTCCCAGCAAGGGCATTCTGAGCCAGTCCGCGGAGGCGAAGAAACAGGCGGGAAACTTCAACGCCACCATTGGCACTGCGCTGAAGGGCAAGACCGCCATGAATCTGCCTTGCGTCATGGACAGCCTCCCCGGAATCTCCCCAAATGACGCGCTGCTTTATGCGCCCTCCTATGGCGTCAAGACCCTCCGCGAGGCCTGGAAGGCGAAGATCCTCCATGACAACCCCGCCCTGGAGGGCGTGCCTTTCTCCCTGCCCGTGGTCACCAACGGCCTGACCCAGGCGCTCTCCCTGGTGGGCGACCTCTTTGTGGATCCCGGTGACGTGGTCCTCATGCCCGACCTGAACTGGGACAACTACCTGCTGAATTTCGACGACCGCCTTCAGGCCGACCTCCGCTTCTTCCCCCTTTTCAACCAGGACGGCGGCATGGGTGTGGATGGGCTCAAGGCGCTCCTGGACCAGGCGAAGCTCGGCGAGAAGCGCCTGGTGATCCTGAATTTCCCCAACAACCCCACCGGATACACCCCCAGCGAGGCTGAAGGACAGGCCCTGGCGGACGCCCTCCTGGAGGCCGCGGAACGCGGCGTGCGCATCGTCGCCCTGGTGGACGACGCTTATTTCGGGCTCTTCTACGCCCCCGACTCCATGAAGCAGTCCCTCTTCGGGAAGCTGGCCAACCGCTCCCGGAACCTGGTGGCCGTCAAAGCCGACGCCGCCACCAAGGAGTGCTATGTCTGGGGGCTGCGCGTGGGTTTCCTCTCTTTCTCCGTGGGCGGTGTTGACAGCGCCGACAGCCCCGTTTTCTCAGCCCTGGAGGCCAAGGCCGCCGGACAGATCCGCGCCACCGTGAGCAACTGCTCCGCCCTCTCCCAGCGGGTGGTGGACCGCGCCCTTCGGAATCCCGCCTTCTACGACCAGCGCGCGCAGTGCGCGCAGGTCATGCGGGAACGCTACCAGGAGACCGTGAAGGTCTTCCAGGAACACCCGGAGTATGCCGAGCACTTCCATCCCTATCCCTTCAACAGCGGATACTTCATGTGCATCCACCTGAACTCCCTGGAGGCAGATGCCGTGCGGCGGCATCTGCTGGAGCGCTATGGCGCCGGAACCATCGCCATGGGCGGGAAGAACCTCCGGGTCGCCTTCTCCAGCCTCAACCTGGACCAGGTGGCCCCGCTCTTCCAGGTCATCCACCAGGCCTGCCGGGATTTGGCAAACTGAGCTTTCCGCGGTATCTTATCCGACATTCCCTCCCACGGACGAATCTCTCCGCATACGGAGACGTCCTGGAAGGGGAGAAAAACACAACACACACAACCGGTTTCCCAGCAGCGGCGCTCCGCCCGGGGGAAGCGGACAACCTTTGGAGAAACAACACAATGGCTGCGAAAGTTGATGCCGACAAGTGCCTGGGATGCGGCGCCTGCGAGGGAACCTGCCCCGTGAGCGCGATCAAGCTTGATGGCGACAAGGCCGTCGTCGACGCGGATACCTGCGTCTCCTGCGGCGCCTGCGCCGGTGCCTGCCCCGCCGAGGCGATCACCGTTGACTAACGCCTGGCAAAGGGTCCGCCGCACCCTCCACACACGGTGCGCGCGACTCCGCCACGAAGGAAGCCGGCTTTTCCCGCCATGCGGGAGAGCCGGCTTTTCTGTTGCCTGAATCCCCTCCCACTTTTCGCGGTTTTTCCATGACCCCCACTTGCAATACTCCACTCCTCATCGTCGGCGCCGGCGCCGCGGGGCTTTTCGCCGCCTCCCTGGTCGCCGAGGCCGGGGGGCGCGCTCTGCTTGTGGAGCGCCGGCATCGTCCGGGGCTGAAGTTGCTCATGTGTGGGAACAACCGCTGCAACTTCGGGCATTTGGGCACTCCGCAGGAGCTGCTGCGGGCTTATGGAGAGCCCGTGTCGTCGTTTCTGGGGGAGGCCATTCGGCGCTTTCCCTCCACGGAGATGGGGCGTTGGCTGGAGGCCCGCGGGGTTCCCGTGAAACGTTCCGGGGAACGTCTTTATCCCGCACGGGAGAAGGGCGAGGAGCTCCTCCATCTCTTCACCGACATTCTTCGGGAACATCAGTTTCCGGTTCTTTACCAATGTCCCGTCCAGAAGGTCCTTCCTGCGGGGGAGGGCGGTTTTCGGGTGGAGACTCCTGCCGTTACTCTCACATGCCGAAAGCTGATTCTGGCTGTGGGCGGATGCTCCTATCCCCAGACCGGCTCCATGGGCGACGGACTCCTCTTCGCCGAAGACCTGGGACTTCAGGCAACTTCGCCCCGCGCTGGACTGGTGGGACTCCAGCTTTCTTCGCAGGATCCCCTGGGAGACACCGGACGCCAGGAGGTGGAACTCCCCGAGGTCGTCGCCAGCGCCCACGGGGTCGCCGCCATTTCCGGGAATCTGGTGATTCTGCAGGGACTCCTCCGCGGAAGCGCCGTCTACGACCTCACACGGCGGCTGGCACGCGCCGGACTCCCGTTTTCCGGAATCACGCTGGATCTGTTGCCGGGACGGAGCATCGGGGAAGCATGCAGGAGGGAGGAAATGCTCCGCGCGCGGCATGGCTCCCGGCAGGACTTGATCCTCAATGGGATGGGGCTGCCTTATCCCTTGGCGCAGGCCCTCGCCACCCGGCGGGAACCCGTCACCGCCCGGCTCCTGAAGGAGTATCCTCTGAAGAACTGCACGGCGCGGCCCCTCCGGGAGGCCATTGTCACAGTGGGAGGCATCGCCCTGGAGGAGTTCAACCCCAAGACCATGGAGAGCCGAAAGTATCCCGGTCTCTATGCCGCGGGAGAATGCCTCGACATCGATGGGCCCACAGGGGGATATAATCTCGCCGCCGCTTTCGCCACCGCACGCCTCGCCGTCCAGAACGCCCTGGGATAACATTGGCCGCCGGCCTCCGAGGGGAGGGGAAAGGAAGGAGAGAGGAGGAAGCCCCGGCCCATGGGGTGGTGCCCGGAATCCCGTGCCGGCAATTCCCCCGCGCCTGCGCCATGCCGCCCAAAGGGACGGCGCAATCGCGCGCATTTCCTTGTTCTTGGCTCCTCATGGATCCAGCCGGCCAGGCCTCCCGTCGAAGTGGAAGAAATGACCGTGGGCATTGCGGAACGGGAAAGGGGCGTTATAGTACCGGACTTGCACTGAATTATCCTTTTTTGTCGTAACCAATAGAGCCTCATCTTCTTTTTAAAGGAAAAGAGAATGTCTGTCAAGATTCGTCTTCGTCGTACTGGCGCCCTGGGCGCCGCCTGCTGGCGTGTCGTGGTGGCCGATAGCCGCTCCCCGCGCGATGGCCGCTTCATCGAGAACATTGGCGTCTACGACCCCCGCCACGACAGTGAGAAGCTGGATGTGGAGCGCATGGAGTACTGGGTTTCCAAGGGCGCGCAGCCCTCTCCCACCGTCAAGGCCATCTACAACCGCGTCAAGAACGGAAAGCCCTTCCCCAGCCGCCGCGAACCCGTCAAGAACGCCGCTCCCGCCCCCAAGGCCGTGAAGGCCGCCGAGGAGCCTGCTCCCGAGGCCGCCGAGGCCCCCGCCGCCGAGTAGGATTCGTAGCCAAATGGCTTTTTCTTTCCTGAAAAAACTCTTCGGCGCCGACGCCAAAGAGGCGGGTGCCCTTCCTCCCATGAGGGATGACATGCCCGCGCCCGAAGAGGTCCCGGCCCGGGAGACCCCCGCCGGCGACAACGCACCCCAGTACCTCAAGAACCTCCAGGAGTTCGTCTCCTATGTGGTCACATCCCTGGTGGACAAGCCCCAGGAGGTCACTCTGGGGCTTGCGGAGAAGGAAGACCTCACCATCATCCAGATCCATTGCTTCAAGAAGGATATCGGAAAGGTCATCGGCAAGAGCGGAAAAACGATCTCCGCCTTGCGGACTCTGGTCACCAGCGCCGCAGCCAGACAGCATCTGCGCATCACCGTGGATGTGATGGACGACTGATCCCCCCCCCGGACGGAACCTTCCCGCCCCCTTCCTTGAAACGCGCCGCCGGCGCAACCTCCACCTTCTCTGATGCCCTGCCTTATGAGGATTGATATTGTCAGTCTCTTCCCCGCCCTTTGCAAGGGCGTCCTCTCGGAGTCCGTCATTGGACGGGCATGGAAGGAAGGGGTGGTGGACCTCCGGCTGGTGGATCTGCGCGACTACACCCACGACGCCCGCAAGACGGTGGACGACAAGCCCTACGGCGGCGGCGCGGGAATGGTGCTGCGTCCGGAGCCCCTCTTCGAGTGCCTCCAGGATCTGCGGACTCCCGACGCCAGGGTGGTCCTCATGACCCCGCAGGGCCAGCGCTTCTGCCAGCCCATTGCACGGCGCCTCTCCGCTCTCCCCCACCTGATTCTGGTTTGCGGGCACTACGAGGGCGTGGATGAACGGGTCCGGCAGTGCCTGGTGGATGAAGAACTCTCCATCGGCGATTATGTGCTGACCAACGGCGCCATAGCCGCCAGCGTGGTGGCTGACGCCGTCATCCGGCTGCTGCCCGGCGCCTTGGGCAATGACGAATCCTCCCAGGAGGAGTCCTTCGGCAACGAGCCTCTCCTGGAGTATCCCCAATTCACCCGCCCCGAGGACTACAAGGGCATGCGGGTCCCCGAGATCCTCCTTTCGGGAAATCACCAGGAAATCGCCGCCTGGCGTCTGGAACAGCGCGTGCTGCGCACTGTGAGCCGTCGTCCGGACATCCTGTGAAACTTTTGTTTGACGAGCAAGAATACGACACACTTTTAGGAGCAACCTAACCATGAACACCATCGAGAAGATTCGTCAGGAGAACCTGAAGACCGATGTGCCGGAGATGGGCATCGGCGACACCGTGGAAGTCGGCTTCCGCATCAAGGAAGGCGGCAAGGAACGCGTCCAGAGCTTCGCCGGCGTGATCATCGCCCGCCAGGGCAGCGGCATTGCCGAGTCCATCACACTCCGCCGTGTCCGTGCCGGACAGGGCGTTGAGCGTGTCGTGCCCCTGCACTCCCCCCTCGTGGCCTCCTTCAAGGTGACTCGCAAGGGCATCGTCCGCCGCGCCAAGCTGTATTATCTGCGTGGCCAGGTCGGCAAAGCCGCCAAGGTGAAGTCCAGGGAAGTCGGCGCATAGTTTCTCGCGCCGGGATTCCCTTCGGGGTCCCGCCGTCCCCCCCTCCCGGGGTTCCCCCGCTTTTTGGACGAACGCCCCGCGCGTCATTCTTCAGGGCAGGGGCTCTGGCGGGGCGTCCCCGCGGATTCGATATTTCTCTCCACGGGCCTGCCTCCCTCCGACTTCTCTTCCTCTTTCCCCGGAAGCGCGGGAGAGAGTCTCAGGCATAGCTCTCTTTCTTGAAGAAGGCACTAGGTCCCCCGGGCCCCGTGCCTTTTTCGTTTTCCCCCTTTCCCAAAGCTCCGCCACCTCTTTTCCCCCCCCATGAGCGGAATTGCCGACCCCTTCTCCCAGGAACTCGCCCTCGGTGTGCGGCCGATCGCGGGTGTGGACGAAGTGGGGCGGGGGCCCCTGGCGGGTCCCGTGGTGGTGGCGGCGGTGATTCTCCCGCTCCCGCCGGAGGAATTCTCCATCCCCGTCAATGACTCCAAAAAGTTGACGGAGCACCGCCGGACGCAGCTGGCCGAGGCGTTGAAGGCGGATTCCCGGGTCCGGTACGCCATTGTCCAGCGTTCGCCGGAGCAGATTGACCGGATGAACATCCTTCGGGCCACCCAGGACGCCATGCGCGAGGCCGTCACCCGCCTGGGGGAGCCCGCGCCAATGGCCGCCCTGATAGACGGGCTGGCCTTCCAGCCATTCCCCATTCCCGCCACTTTCCTGGTGAAGGGCGACGCCCGCTCCGCCTCCATCGCCGCCGCCAGCATTCTGGCAAAGACCTTCCGCGATGCCTTCATGGAGGAGATGGAGGGCAAATACCCGGGGTACGGCTTCGCGAAGAACAAGGGCTACGGCACCGCGGAGCACCTGGAGGCGCTGAACACCCTGGGGCCTTGCCCCATTCATCGGCGCTCCTTCGCCCCCGTGTCGCAGCCGACGCTCTTTTAGGCGGCGCTTCGTCGCGCACGCACGCGATGGGCCCGGCAGCGCATCCCGGTGGATTGCGAGGGGCCGCCGTCCGCTGAATTCCTTTTTTCCCCCTTTCCCCTTCCCTCCGGAGCACACTGGCTGGCAAGACGAAGAGCCGGTCTGTGGACACGGCCGCTCTCCCGATCTGCCGCAAGAGAGCTCCCCTCCGGGGGATTCGCATGACGCAATGACGCAGACGATTTCCAAGCAAGTCCTGGAGGATCTCCTGAAAAAGGTGTCTCCTACGCCGGTTTCCGTGGTGCGGGAACTCTCCAAGGCGGGATTCGAAGCCTATATCGTGGGGGGCGCGGTGCGCGACCTCCTTTTGGGAAAGACTCCCAAGGACTATGACATCTCCACCAGCGCCACCCCCGAGGAGGTCCGGAAGGTTTTTGGACGCCGCCGCTGCCACGTCATCGGGCGCCGCTTCCGCCTGGCACACGTCTACGCCGGCGGCGATATTTACGAGGTCTCAACCTTCCGTCGCACCCCCAATGAGAAGGAGCGCCAGGGACGGAAGCACGAGGACGGCCCCATCATCTGGAACGACAACTGCTTCGGAACCCTTGAGGACGATGTGAAACGCCGCGATTTCACCGTCAATGCCCTCTACCTGGATGTCGCCGGCGAGCGTGGTGTCATTGATTTCACGGGTGGATACCAGGATCTGCGGGACGGCGTCGTGCGCTGCGTGGGCGATCCCACTCTCCGTATGGAGGAGGACCCCGTCCGGATGCTGCGCGCCCTGAAACTGGTGGGACAGTGTGGTTTTCGTCTGGAGAGGAATCTGGAGTCCGTGATTCGTGGAAAGTGCCAGGAAATCCAGCTTGCCAGCGCGCCGCGGCTCTTCGAGGAGCTCCTGAAGCTCCTGGCGAATCCCGCCTGCGACTGCACTTTCCAGGTAATGCACGAGACGGGGTTCCTCCAGCACTTCCTGCCTGTGGTTGACGAGGCCTGGGAGGAGCAGGAGGGCGTCATGATGCGGCATCTCCTGAAGCTTCGTGGCGATGCCATGCGTCGCGGCCGCTACTCCAACTCCCGGGGGCTGGCGCTCTCCACGATGGCGCTGCCCTTCCTGATGAGCGCCCTCAATCCCGAGAGCCCCAGCGATTTCTGGGAGGGAAATGCCGCCTCCGATCCCGTTGCACACCAGGCCCTGCACCTGGTCTTCCAGGGCGTCGTGGTGCCGAAACTCCTTTTCTATCGCGTCCTGCAGATCGTGGGACTGGTGCCCCGACTCCTGAAGAAGCCCGTCCAGCTTCGTTTCATGAACCACGCCGAATACCGTTATGGCCGCGCGCTGGTGGCGTTGCTGGTGCAGCTCTTTGGCTGGGACCGGAAACTCCTGGCGGATCTCCCCGAGCTCTCCCCGCGTTTCGGCAGCCAGGAGGAGAACTGGGATGTGGAGGAGCGCGAAGGCCGCACAGAGGCCTTGGCCGCCGGAGAGGAGACTGTAGATGCGCCGGCCACGCAGGTTTCTGAGGAATCGGCCATGGATCCCCGCTTCCCCGGATTGGTCCCCCTGGTCTCCGGCCCCCGCGCCAAGACCGCCTCCCGCAAGGATGCCCCTGCCTCCCGGAAGTCCCGGGGCCCCAAGGACGGGGCCGCGGCAGACTCCTCCGCCAAGGAGCCCGGAAAGCGCCCCGATCGGCGCAAGAAGACCGCCGCCCGAAAGGAATCCCCCCTGGCGCCGGAGAATTCCCCCGCGCTCCATCTGGAGACCACCGAGGGGCCCGATCCGGCATTCACTCCCGTCGTGGAGACGCCTCCGCCTCCGCCGTCGGATTCCTTCTTCAAGGCCCCCGTGTTCCTACCAGAGGAGCCCCCCAAGGGCAAGAAAAACGGGAAAAACCGCAAACTGCCTCCCCTCACGGATTCCATCACCTTCGGCAATGCGTAGCAACAGCAAAATCGTTGTCTTTCTTCTCTTCGTGGTCATCATGGTCCTCCAGGTGGCCATCCTCGTCGTCGCGGGAAAGGGCTGTGGACGCGACGGAGGAGCTCCGAAGGACGCTCCCGCCCAGGACTCCGGACGCGTGGTTACTGCGCCACCCGCGCAGGTCACTGCGCCACCCGGACAGCCCCAGGTTCCCGCGCCCGCGGGCCAGGTTCCCGCACCCTCCCGGACTCCCGCTGTCCAGCAGCCGCAGCAGCCGGTCGTGGCGCCTCCCCAGAAGGCCGGCATGCCTCCTGCCTACTACAACGGCTTCTTCAAGAATGCGGAGAAGGCGCTTCCCAACCGATTGGCGACTCTTATGAAGGAGGTCCGCTCCGGTGTGGTGGTCGACCTGGATGCCAACGCCATCCTCTGGCAGAAGGATGCCGCGAAAAGCTACCCCATCGCCTCTCTCTCCAAGTTGATGACCTCCATGCTCCTCATGGAATACGTCGAGGGCCATCCCGAGGTCTCCCTGGACACCCGGGTCGCCATCACCGCCGAGGACCGGAAGTACTTCCGCAACAAGAAGATCAATGGCGTTTATCTGGATGCCGGAGAGACCTACACTTTGGACGAGCTGCTCATGTGCATGATGGTTTGCAGCGCCAACGACTGCGCGTATGTGGTCTCCCGCTACCTCTCCCAGAACCACCCCGAAGATTTTCCCGCGACGATGAACCGCCGCGCCCGGGAGCTGGGCCTCAATGGCATGCATTTCCTGAATCCCCACGGCCTCCCCGTGGTCACCCAGCAGACGCGCCAGGAGAATACCGGCAGCGCTCTGGAGGTGGCCTATCTTGCCATCCGCGACATGCACTACGCCGCCATCCGGAAGTGGGCCGCCACCACCCAGGGACGCATTCGCGCAGACAAGAAGAATCCCTTCGATGTGCATTCCACCAACAAGCTCCTCCGTGGAAAGGTCCCCGGGGTCAATGGCATGAAGACTGGTTTCACGGACGGCGCGGGATATTGCATCGTGGTCACCTGCAACCGTCAGGGAAAGAATCGCATGGTGGTGCTCATGGGCGTGCAGGGAAGCGACCGGGGAAAGCGGCGTGACGAACTGGCCAAGCAGATTCTGGAGTGGTCTTATCAAGAATGAAGCTCTCCGTCATCATCCCCGTTTACAACGAAGTGAACACCGTGGCCTCCGTCATCGACGCGGTGCGGTCCTGCGGTGTGCCCGACCTCGAGATTCTGGTGGTGGACGACTGTTCCACCGACGGCACCAGGGAGGTGCTGGAGGGCCTTCCGCCGTCCGGCGATCTGGTGCTCTGCCGTCATGAGAAGAACCAGGGGAAGGGCGCCGCGATCCGCACGGCCCAGGCCCGTCTCACCGGCGAGGTGGTGATTATCCAGGACGCCGATCTGGAATACTCCCCCTCCGAATTCCCCGGAATGCTCCAGCATATCCAGAATGGCGAGGCAGATGCGGTCTTTGGCTCCCGGTACTCCAACCCCACGCACCTGGTGGACTCCTTCTGGCACGTGAAGGGCAACCAGTGGCTCACCGGATTCTCCAACTTCTGTGCGAATCTCCATCTCACCGACATGGAGACCTGCTACAAGATGATCCGCGCCGATCTTTTCAAGGGCTTCCAGCTGGAATGCAATCGTTTCGGTTTTGAACCCGAGGTCACCGCGAAGCTCGCCAGGGCAAAAGCCCGCATCGTGGAGACCCCCATCCACTACGTTCCCAGGCCCTACGACCAGGGAAAGAAGATCGGCTGGCGCGACGGCGTGGCCGCCCTCTGGTACATCCTCAAATACAACCTCCTGAAGTAGCCTGAAGAGCCGTTCCCTCCTTTCTTCTGCCAACCATGAAGCCCTACCAGATCATCATTCTTCTTCTGCTGGTCATCCTGGTGATTCTTGCGGCGGTGTTCTGGGTGCCCCCGGTGGCTGAGTACGGAAGCCTGAAGGAGGAGCTCCGGGAGCTCCAGGCGCAGGTGGAGCGGCTGGAAAAGGAGGTCCAGGAGCGCGACGCAAAGATTGAACGGCTCCGCTCCGGCGACCGTGCGACCATCGAGGAGGTGGCGCGCGACAAGTTCAATCTGGCGAAGCCCGGCGAGGTCATCTACCAGATCCCCCGCCAGGAGACCACGGACTCCCACGGGAAGCCCTGACGGCGGGAGCACTCCGGAAATGTCGCAGAAGGTCTTGAATCTCCCTCTTTCCGAGGCCGACGTGCGGGTGCTGTCCCTGGGTGACCAGGTGCTCCTCAACGGTACACTCTACACCGCCCGCGACGCGGCCCACAAATTCCTCGCCGGCGGCGACACTCCCCGTGGACTGCCCGGGGGACTCGATCTGCGCGGGAGCGCCATCTACCACTGTGGCCCCGTGGTGGTCCCCCAGGACGGAGGCTGGCGCATTACCGCGGCCGGCCCCACGACCTCCGCGCGTGAGGAGCCATACCAGGCCGAGGTCATCCGGCGCTACGGCGTCCGCGCCATCCTTGGCAAGGGCGGCATGGGCCAGGCCACCCGCGACGCCCTCCGGACGCAGGGCGCGGTATACCTCTCTGCCGTGGGCGGCGCCGCACAGGTGCTGGCGGCCGCCATTCTCCGCGTGAAGAATGTCTTTTTTCTGGAGGAGTTCGGCTCCCCCGAGGCCATTTGGTGTCTGGAGGTCAAGGACTTCCCTGCCATCGTCACGATGGACGCCAACGGCGCGAGCCTCCACGAACGCATCCTGGAGCAGTCCCGCCCTGTCCGGTAGACCCGGCAAGCCCCTTTTGTGAATTTGCAGCAATCCATCCCCAAACCCACACACATCTCCCCATGTCTTTTCAGGAACCCCTAGCATTTGTCGTCTATTTGCTGTTCATGTTGTCCATCGGCATCTACTTCTTCATCAAGGACCGGAATGGCGGTGAAAAGACCTACTTCCTTGGCGACCGGAAGATGGGCGCCTGGGTCTCCGCCCTCTCCGCAGGCGCCTCCGACATGAGTGCCTGGGTCCTCATGGGACTGCCCACCGCCATCTACTGCAAGGGCATGGGGCAGGTGTGGATTCCCGTCGGACTGGCCCTGGGATACAGCCTCAGCTGGATCTTCGAGGCGCCACGACTCCGGAAGTTCTCCGTGACCTTCGGGGATTCCATCACCATCCCCCAGTTCCTCTCCAACCGCTTCCTGGCGAAATCCCACGCCCTCCAGGTGATCTGCGCCATCGTTTTCCTGGTGGCGTACACCATCTATTCCGCCTCCAGCGTCAAAGCCTGCGGAACGCTGTTCAACAAGATCACGGGAATGGACTCCAACATTGCGATGTATCTGGCCGCCCTCGTAATCGTCGGATATACCTTCCTTGGCGGATTCTCCGCAGTCTGCTGGACCGACTTCTTCCAGGGACTCCTGGTCATCGGGGCCATGTTCCTGGCACCCCTCTTCGCCGTCTTCACTCTCGAGACCATCGCCCCCGAGGCACAGTGCCTCCCCGGCGGACTCTGGGACAACTTCACCGACGTGCCCACCATCGTCTCCGGATTGGCCTGGGGACTGGGCTACTTCGGGATGCCCCACATCATTATCCGGTTCATCGCCATCAAGTCC
>CAVFEH010000018.1:4206-43471 GCA_963621575.1 Bacteroidaceae bacterium | reverse complement strand
GATGGCCTTCTCGGCGGTCAGGTCGCCCTCGGTGGCCTCGACGGACACGCTCTTGCCGGTGATTTCACCGACGGTGGCGTTGTTCTTGGCGGTGATCTGGGCGATGCCCTTCCCGGCCTTGACTGCGCCATCCACGTAGGCGTCACGGCCGGCGAGGATGCCGGCGTTGCCCTGGTCGGCGGTGACCTCACCATTGACGACGGCATCCTGGCCGGCGGTCAGGGTCAGGTCGCCCTCGGTGGCCTGGATGGCCTTCTCGGCGGTCAGGTCGCCCTCGGTGGCCTCGACGGACACGCTCTTGGCGGTGATTTCACCGACGGTGGCGTTGTTCTTGGCGGTGATGGCGACGGAGTCAGTGACTGTCTTGACTGTGCCACTGACATTGGCATCCCGGCCGGCGGACAGGATCACGGCGCCCTCGGTGGAGGAGATTGCACCCTTGACGATGGCATCCCGGCCTGCCATGAGGGTCAAATCGCCTTCGGTGGACCCGATGGTTTTCTCAGTGGTCAGGTCGCGGCCGGCGAAGAGAGACACCTCAGCAGTGCCCGTCACATACACCCCCCCCTCGACACGCAGATCATTTTCCATGGCAACCAAATACACGTTGCCGCCGCCGTAGACGTCCCCGCCAATCGTGGCGTTGTTTCTGCCCGTGGCTTGGATAGAGCCAGACATGGTGCTGATGCCTTCTTCCACATAGAGGTCGTGGAAGGCGTCAATGAGAACACTGTTGTCTGCGGTGACGCCACCAAAGATGAAGGCGTCATGCTCAACCTCAAAATCCACTTTCCCCTTGGCGGTAATGGACCTCGTGGTCAGGTCACCTGTCTTGGTGAGGACCCGGATATCGCCGGTGGAAGTGACATCCTTCAAAGACACACTGCCGAGGTTTGCGTCGATCTGGACAGCGCCGGCGTGGAGGCTCTTCTCCAGGATCACATTGCCTTGGTCGGATGCCAGGGAGAGGCCGCCCAGGGAGTTGGTCCCGTCGGTGCCAAGATCAATGACGATATTGCCCACGGCGACAATGCCCAGGTCTTTGTCGACTGCGCCGTCCTGGGTGCCCTTGATGGAGATGTCGCCCAGGATGTTCAGGCCGGAGGCGATGGCAAGGGACAGCCCCTTTGCGCCATCCAGCGTCAGGGTGCCGGGATTCTGGAATTCAGCGATGCCATTCAGGACGATGTAGTCGGTCAAAGACTGCAGGCCCAGATCGTAGGTGCCGCCGATGGTGACCCCATTCAGCAGACTGATGCTGCCGTCGTCCCAGCCGCCGCCGGACGCATAGGAGATCGCCACGTCGTGGTTCAGCAGCTCGTTGGTGATGTTGGAAGCGTTGTAGTAGGTCAGGACGGGGTCGCTGTAGATGTAGGAAACGACTGTGCCTTCGAAGTTTTGAACGTCAACGCGCTTCGTGAAGGTCCAGCCATTTCCGGACGCGTCGTAGACGGTGTAGCTGTTCCCTGTGAACTTCGCGTTCGTGTCGCGATCCACATCCAGATCAGCAACAGAGATGGTTTTGGTGGTCGAGGCGGTGACAGATCCGATGTAGTTCTCATACTTCACCGAACCAGAGGATTCCTTGGCGGAGCCATTGCCAATTTCGAGGTAGGCGACGGGGTCCAGGAGGACGCTGTCGACGGAGAGGGTCCCCAGGTGCCCCAGGGCGGAGTTCCGCCCGGAGAACTCGGCGGTCTTGGCGGTGACGGCGCCATTTTCGGCGTCGACCACGCCGCGGCCGGCGTCGGCGGTGAGGACCACGTCGCCGCCCTTGGCGTCGACGGCGCCGTCATTGACGACGGTGGCGTCGGTGGAGGACTTCTCCAGGAGTCCGGAGAGGTCAATGGAGAGCTTTCCGCCGTTGCCGAAGTTGTCCAGCTGGATGGTGCCGGCGGTGGTGCCGACGAGGGCGGCCTGTCCGTCGGCGGCGTTGATCACGCCGTGGTTCTCCACGTTCCTGGCGATCAGGGCGGCGGAGGAGGCGTTGATGACGGCGTTGTTGATGACGCTGGCGGTGGATTCGCCCTGGAAGCGGAGGTTCCCGCCCCAGAAGTCATCGTCGCTGATGTCGTAGGTGGAGGCGATGAGCTTGTTCACGTCGATGACCGCGCCGGAGCCGAAGAGGATTCCGTTGGGGTTCACCAGATAGAGCCCGCCGGTGGCCTTCAGGGCGCCGTAGATCTCGGAGGAGTTCTTTCCGACCACGCGGGCCAGCAGGGCCGCGTTCTTGGAGATCTGGCTGATGTCGACGGTGTAGCCCTTGCCCACGTCGAAGGACTCCCAGTTGACGATGGCCTTGGCGGTGGCCTGGTCGATGGTCATGGTCTTGCCGTTGATGGCAATGGTGACCTGTCCCTTCACCACATTGGCGCCGGTGGGCAGATCCCGTGCCAGCACGGGGGTGACGGGCCAGAAGAACATGATTGCGGCCATCAGGGCGGAGATGGCTCTCAGCGGCGCGGAGAGCCGGAAATTCCGGTTTTTGGACTGGCTAGTATTTCTCATGGTGGTTGTCCCTTTGCGTTTGGATTTCAATCAGGAAGATGTCTTCTCCGGGGATTCCATCCGCGGTGGGAGGGGGTCGTTCCGGAGGGGGCGTCCCCTCCGGCGGCCCTCCGCATCCCGCGGCGGGGCTCCTGGGTTCCTTTGTTGTCCTCTTGCTGTCTTTCCGGGATTAGAACTGGAGCTGGAGGGAGAGGTGGAAGCGTCCCCGGTTGGGGGTGTCCTCGGAGGCGTGTTTGATGAGGGCCAGGCCGTAGTCGGCGGCGGCCTGGGCGTATTTGCTGATGCCCAGGCGGATTCCCAGACCCACGGAGAGGAGGCTCTGGCTGCCGTTGCGGCCGTTGCTGCCGTCGTTCTCGTAGTTGTTGCTGGAGATGTAACCGTAGTCGGTGAAGATCACGCCCTGGAGGCGATGGAGCTTCCAGTTGTTGGCGTCGTCGGCCAGCTGCTCCTTGTCCTGCTTCAGGCCGGGCAGGAAGTTCTCCAGAAGCGGGGTGCGCAGTTCCAGCGTGGCGTTGACCGAGGTGTCGCCGGCGATCTCGGACTCGTTGTATCCGCGGACGGAGTCGAAGCCGCCCAGGTATTCGCGGCAGGAGTTCGGCAGGGTGTCGTCGCTGTAGACGGCGCTGGCGCGTGCGAAGAGGGTCCAGCGTCCGGGATGGTCCTCGCCCTCGAAGAGCCGCTGGACGCGGGCGCCCATGAAGCGGGCCTGGAAGAAGGTTCCGTCGGCGCTCCAGCTCTCCTCGGTGAAGGTCCGCTCGCTGGAGGAGCCGAACTTGTCGGCGCGGTTCCCGGTGACCGTGAGGGTGGCGAAGTTCCGGCCGTTGAAGCGGTCGTAGACCATGTCGCTGTAGCCCAGGGTCAGGTAGGGCATGGAGACCACGGCGGTGGTCAGATCCAGATTCAGGCCGTGGAGGGCCAGGCGGTTCTTGGTGCGGGCCAGCTTCCAGCCGGCGGTGGCGGTCCAGCGCCGGAAGGCGTCGGCGTAGAGTTCGCGCTCCACCTGGAAGCCCAGAGTGTATCCGCGGCCGGAGATGTCGGTGTCGGGAATCACGTTGTCGTAGTCGGAGTCGCTCCAGCTGCCGAAGACGCCCACCGACCACTTGTCGTCCAGGGGCAGCTGGTAGCTGCCGAAGACGGCGTTGGTGGTGTCGAAGAGGTCGCCGTCGGTGATGTATCCCAGGGTCAGCACGTCGTCATGCTTGGTCAGGTTGGTGTGCTGCAGGGTGGCGCGGACGCGGACATCGGACTCGGCCTCGCGGCTGGTGGTGTTGGCCAGCTCCAGGGATCCGTGGATGGGAAGGGAGTCCTCATACTCCACCTCGGCGTCCACATAGATGCGGCCATTGCGCTTGACGGGCCTCAGGGTGGTGTCCAGGCGGATGTCTCCGCCGTTGTTCAGGTCCGCCAGGCGGTTGCGCACGTCGGCGTAGTTGAAGCGGTTGTCGCGGTTGGAAAGCTTGTTGATGATCTGTCGCTGGGTGTAGTGGCGGCCGCTGTTGCGGACGGTGATGTCGCCCAGGGGACCGCAGTCCACCAGGGCCACGAAGAAGCCCTGCCGCCAGGGCGCGGTGGGGAACTCCACGGTGGCGAAGACATACCCGGCCTCCTGCAGGCCCTTCAGCAGGGCCTCCCGGAAGGCGCTGATCTCATCGGCGGAGACCTCGTTGAAGGTGATGTACTCCGCCCAGTCCCTCCACAGCTGGAGCTTCTCCACCTTGTCGCGGTCGCCAGTCACCATGGGGACGTAGAAGCGGTAGCTGCCCGCGTCCACGGCGAGGGCCTCGCGCTCCACATTGTCCGCGTTGATCCGCTCGTCAGGCGTCCGCGCGTGGTTCCGCTCATCGGCCACCGGCGCCTTCCGGCTCCAGGGGGCCGTCAGGGGCTCCACGGCCTCCTCCGCCACAGGGGCGGGTTCGGCCTCCTCAGCCACGGGGGCCTCCGCCGCCACGGGCGCGGCCTCTTCTACTGCAGGCGCGGCCTCCTCGGCGGCGGGAGCTTCCACGGGCTCCACCACGATCTCCACGGGAGCGGCCTCGGCTGCGGGCGCGGACTCCTCCACGACTGGCGCCGCCTCGGCGGGCTGCACCTCCAGGACCACCTCCTCGGCGGCAAGAACTGAACTTCCACCCAGCAGGAACATGCCTGCCAGGACCGTTGTGAACCACTGGTGAGTGCGCTTTTTCATGCGTTGTCCTCCTTTGCAGATGGATCTGGGGTTGGTATGAACGAAGAATGCCACGATTCTCTAATGATGAAATCCAACGGCGGAGACAGGGAAACCGGCGGCTCCAAAAACGCCGCCTCCATCCAGGGAGGAATCCCTCCGCCTCCAGGGCGCAATCCGCCCGTGTCGAAAAAAAAATGAAGAATACCATACTTTAACACAATAAAACCACCCCAACAATAAATGAAACAAAAGACAACCAGGAAAAAGGCACCTGCGCAATCGCAAAAACCGCCCAGGAAGTGCCGCCGGCTGCCGGAAGGGCATGGACGGTGGGCGCGGGAATCAATCACCAAAGCCGGGCGCGCTTTCCCGCCCCTGCCCTCCCTCCGGCTTTGCCCGCGGCCCGGGAATGCGCCGGACCAGCTTTCCCGGGAGCTGCCGGACAAGCTGCTTCACTTCCAGGTTCAGCAGTGCGGCGAGGACGGCGGGGACGGGCTCCCGGCACTGTTCCACCAGCGCATCCAGGGAGACCTGTCCGTCGCCGACCGCGAGCCAGACACGGTACTCCAGAGGCGGCAGGGCGACCTCCCGGGCGGCCAGTGCCTCCTCCTTTTCCCGGCTTTCCCGCCGGAGCGCGCAGTCCCGCATGCCGGGAAGCAAGGAGAACTCCTCCTGGACGTCCTCCATGGACTCCACCAGCCGCGCGCCATCCTTCAAAAGCGCATGGCACCCCCTGGCGGAGAGGGAATCGGCCTGCCCCGGCACCGCAAAGACGACCCGCCCCTGTTCAGTGGCCTGCATGGCGGTGATGAGGCTTCCGGACTGGAGGGAGGCCTCCACCACAAGGGTCCCCCGCGAGAGCCCGGAGAGAATCCGGTTCCGCATGGGGAAGTGGTGCCTCTCGGGGCGCGTCCCCAGGGGGAATTCGGAGACGAGCGCCCCGCCCTTTTCAGCGATGTCCCGCGCCAGCTGGAGGTTTTCCGCGGGGTAGACCCGGTCCAGCCCACTCCCCAGGACGGCGATGGTCTTTCCGCCGGCGTCCAGGGTGGCCTGGTGGCAGACCGTGTCGATGCCGCGGGCCAATCCGGAGACCACGGTCCATCCGGCGCGGGCCGCCTGGGTGGCCAGGGCGCGCGCCATGCGCCGCCCGTAGGGCGTGGCGGCGCGGGTGCCCACCATGGCCAGGGAGTCCGCGCTCCGCTGGAGAGTCAGCACATCCCCCCGCAGATACAGGCAAACGGGCGGATCCGCGATCTCCTTCAATTGCATTGGGAAGGAAAGATCCTCCCAGGTCACCAGGGAGACCCCCGCCTGCTGCAAATGGCGCAGCTCCCCCGAAATGT
Organism: Bacteroidaceae bacterium; assembly: GCA_963621575.1. GTDB lineage: Bacteria > Verrucomicrobiota > Lentisphaeria > Oligosphaerales > Oligosphaeraceae > UBA1724. The sequence goes on along the minus strand of CAVFEH010000018.1, from coordinate 37,453 downwards.
CGCAGTGCTCCTCCCACTTGTGGAGGACCTCCGCACAGGAACGCCCCAACCCCGGCACCCGGGACAGACGCTCCAACGGCGCCCCCAGGGACTCCCGGGGATCCGGAAAACACTGCAGCAGAATCCGCATCTTCGCCGGGCCAATCTCCGGCAAGAGGCTCCAGGCGAAAAAGGCTTCACGACGAGTCATCTTATGGTTAGGTAGATAAAGAGGATGAAAGATGGCGGGATGCGCCCGGCCCCGCCCCACCCCCTCCGTCCGGCGGCGCGGGGCAGGCGCAAGGAGAAAATACCCTCTTCCACGACGGCCCCGGCGAAAGTCCCGGGGGATTCCCGAAGCTCCCCCGGACGACCGGACTTTCCGGGAAACGCCTCCCGGAACCCTCCGCGGATTTTCCTCCGGCGTTGCGCCGCAGGAAGTTCCTGCGGACACGCACCGCCGCGGAGACCGCGGATGGACCGTCCTGCGGCCATGCCCCCGCCCCGCAGGCCGTCCTCCCCCCTCCCGCCGAAAATCCGGAGCCTTTCCCGCCGGGGTATATTTTACGCGTATGCGTGGGGGACCGGGCTCCGATGAGGGTCGGCGCCCTCCCCTTCCGCCTGGTTGCCAAAACAGAGAATCCGACAGACAAATAGCATTTTTGGAAATGAGCAAAGACAAGACCTTGATGATCGTGGAGTCCCCGGCGAAGGCCCGCACCATTGGGAAGCTGCTGGGGCCCGGGACGAAGGTCCTGGCGTCCATGGGCCACGTGCGGGACCTCCCGCCGCGTGACCTGGGCGTGGACGTGGCCCACGACTTCCGTCCGGAATACGTGCTGACGGCCAATGGACGGAAAGTGATGAAGGGGTTGAAGGAGGCGGCGAAGGACTGCACGCAGATCTACCTGGCGACGGACCCGGACCGCGAGGGCGAGGCCATCGCCTGGCACCTGCAGGCGCTGCTGAAGGGCGCCACCAAGGGCGCCTTCCACCGCATCGCGTACCACGAGATCACCCGCGGCGCCATCGAGAACGCCTTCCGCCATCCGGGGCAGGTGGAGCTGCCGCTGGTGGACGCACAGCAGGCGCGCCGCGTGCTGGACCGCCTGGTGGGCTACCAGGTGAGCCCCCTGCTCTGGCGCAACGTGGAGAAGGACACCAGCGCGGGACGCGTGCAGTCCGTGGCCCTGCGCCTCATCGTGGACCGCGAACGGGAGATCCAGGCCTTCCAGCCCGTGGAATTCTGGAATCTCGAGGCGGTCTTCGCCCCCCGGGGCGCCGGCGACGTGAAGTTGAAGACGCGCCTGGCCAAGCTGAACGGCAAGAAGGCGAACATCCCGGACGGCGAAAGCGCGCGCCGGCTGGCCGACGCCCTCCAGGACCCCCGCGCCACGCACCAGGTCTCCGCCATCACCTCCACGCCACGCAGCCAGCACCCCGCGCCGCCCTTCACCACCAGCACCCTCCAGCAGGCCGCCGGCGGCGCGCTGCGCTTCGGCACCAGCCAGACCATGTCCATCGCCCAGCAGCTCTACGAGGGCGTGGACCTGGGCGGCACCAGCGCCGGCCTCATCACCTACATGAGGACCGACTCCGTCCACATCGCCAAGGAGGCCCAGGACGCCGCCCGGGAATTCATCCGTGGCGCCTACGGTGACTCCTACGTACCGGAGAAGCCCCGTTTCTACCGTTCGGGCAAGAGCGCCCAGGAGGCCCACGAGGCCATCCGCCCCACCAGCGTGGAGCGCACCCCCGACTCCCTGGCGCCATACCTCACCGCCCCCCAGCTGAAGCTCTACACCCTCATCTGGAACCGCTTCGTGGCCAGCCAGATGGCAGACGCCCGGCAGGTGGACCACGCCATCGAGATCCTCTCCCAGGGCGGACCCCTCCAGACCCTGGAACTCCCCTGCGCAGGAGCCAACGCCGCCGGCGTCCAGTGCACCTTCCGCGCCGCCGCCCGCGAGACCCTCTTCCCCGGATACCTGAAGGTCTATGCCATGCGCGACCTGGGGCAGGAGGACGAGATGGACAACCTGAAGGGCTCCCTGCCCCAGCTCCCCAGTGGCGCCCTCTGCGACCTTTTGGAGCTCCAGAAGGAGCAGTGCTTCACCCAGCCCCCCGGCCGGTACTCCGAGGCCTCCCTGGTGAAGGCCCTGGAGGCCAACGGCGTGGGGCGCCCCTCCACCTTCGCCTCCATCGTCAAGACCATCCTGGACCGCTCCTACGTGGAGAAGGAAAAGAGCTCCCTGAAGCCCACCGACCTGGGCTTCCGGGTCAACGACTATCTGGTGGACCGCTTCCCCGACCTCTTCGACGTGGGCTTCACCGCCCGCATGGAGGGCGAGCTGGACCAAATCGAGGAGGGGAAGATCAACTGGGTGGCCATGCTCCACGAGTTCTACGACAAATTCCAGACATGGCTGGCACAGGGCGGCGCCGCCGTGTCCACCGGCACCCTCCCCGAAAAGACCCTCCGGGGGCTCCTGGCGCTCTTCCCCGCGGACTTCCCCTACGATCCCCCCGTGGCCGGCGCACGGCGCGTCTACAACGACGCCACGTTCGTGGAGAATCTCCGCAAGCGCCTCGCCGAGGACCCCTCCAGGATCTCCGAACGGCAGTGCGCCGCCTTCCTCTCCCTGGCGGCAAAATACTGCCAGCGGATGCCCGGACTCCAGAAGGGCGTGGAGGCCCTGGGGCTGGGCAGACAGCTCCAGGCCTGCGCGACCGCCGCCGCCGCAGCGGCCGAGCGCCGGCAGAACGCCCCCGAGAAGACCCCCGCGGAACCCGCCCTCAAGCAGCTCCTGGACGCCATGAAGCACCTGGAGTTCGAGGAGCCCGTCACCCGGGGCCGTCGCGTCTACGACGACGGGAAGTTCTTCCGCTCCCTGGCCCGGCAGGTCTCCGTCTCCGGAGTCCTCTCCGCCCCCCAGCGGGAGGCCCTCCGGAAACTGGCCCTCAAATACGCAAGGAAACTCCCCGCCCTCCCCGAAATCGCCCGGGAGCTCGACTGGAGCCTCGCCGACGACCGGGCCGCCGCCGCCCCCGCCGGGAACACCACCCCCGCCGACACGGTCGGAGACGACAACAACACCACCGCCGCGGCGGCGGGCTCCCCCGGGAGCGATGCCCTGGCCCAAAGGCTGGCCGCGCTCACGAAGGAGATCAAGGCCTGGACCCCCGCCACCAAGCGCGGCTCCCGCGTCTACGACGACAAGAAGTTCGTGGACTCCCTCCTGAAACAGCTGGAGACCCGCGGCGCCCTCTCCGATCGCCAGACCTCCGCCTGGATCAAGACCCTCTCCCGCTACGCCGCGCAACTGCCCGACGGAGCCCTCGACGGACTCGCCCCCGAGACCGAGGCCCCCGCCAACGCCCCCGGGGCCGCCCTCCAGGAAACCTGCCCCCTCTGCGGAAAACCCCTCCGCCGAATCGCCTACCGCGGACGGACCTTCCTCGGCTGCACGGGATACCCGGAATGCAAGTTCTCCAAAAAAGGGTAGCCCCGCCTGCTCTTTTGGGAGAAAAAAGGAACCTGCCCCCAAGCCAGGAACCGGGGAGCCGGGAGTCCCGGCCGCTCCGCAACCCTCCCCGCCGCGGCAAGGAAACCGCACGACCATGTTATGTGACAAATGCCATCAGGACAACGCCGTGGTGCACATCCACATCGTGGACGACCACGGCGGGCAACGGGACCTCCACTATTGCGTCCCCTGTGCCTTGCAGGAACTCCGGCAGGAGTCCCTCCCCGGGGACCTCCGGGAATACCTGGACGGGATCCTGAAACGCTACCAGGAGATCCTGGCACCCATCCCACTGGCGCTGCGGGATCTCATGGAGAAATTCTTGCGCTTCTTCGAGCCCCCGCCGGCCGGTTCCCTCACCCGCGACGACGGCGGCGAACAAGAGGAGGACGAGACGGAGGATCCCGGGGACGGACAGGATAAAAAGGCCCCGGACGCGCCAAAGGAGGAGGAATCCCCGCAGAACGACGACAGCTGGATCCCGACGGTCTTCAGCGCCGTCCGCGACCGCGCGAAACTGGATGCGGCCATGGGCCGGGAGCTCCGCCAGACCCTTGGGAAGAACGGCATCGACCTGGACGCCGTGCTGTCCCGGGGGAAATCCCCCCGCTGCCCCGCCTGCCAGGCGCTGGACCTGGACCACGAGGAACACTGCGGCTTCTGCGTGAGTTTCCGCAGAAGCGAACTCCTCCAGCAGCTCCTGGACATGGATCCCTGCCCCGACAGTGAAGAACACAAGGGCTTCTTCGCGGCCACCCAGAATCCCCTCTGGCTCCTCAACGAACAGAACGACTACACGCCTCCCCCAAAGAACCGCGACAAGTTCCTGAGGTGCCACGGAGAAGTGAAGCGACTGCCGGAGCTCCTGGACCGGTACCTGGAGGCGCGGTCGAAGAAGCGTCCCGACGCCGCGCAGATGCTGAAGGACGAAATCCAGAGCATCCGCCAGATCCTGAAGGAGGAGATGTGCCAACAGCCCGCCGTGGGCGCGGCGGCGGTCGTCCGGAAACGCCTCCAGCCCTTCCGGGAACTGCCGCCCTACCCCGCCCTGCCCCCGGAGGCACTCTTCCTGAACGGCGCCCTCGCCCAGAACGCCCGGGACACCCCGCAGGTCATCCAGGGATTCCAAATCCAGGCGAACCGGACGGCGGTGGACTTTCTGGCGTCCCCCAATCTGAATGCCTCCGGGGTCCGCAACGCCCTCTCCGCCCTCCTGGCGAAAGACCCGCTCTTTGAAAACGGCGTCCGGGAGACCCGGACCGCGGCGCTCTTCTCCGCCAACGGCCGCGCCATGGCGTACATCGGCACCCAGGACACCATCGCCCCCCGCGCCGACGGAGCCTTCTCCCTCCTCCTCCGGGGCGCCGAAGACGAGGCCCCCGCGCTCCTGCGCACTCTCTGCGACACCCTGGGGCGCCTCACCGCAAGAATCCCCTTCTTCGTGGACACCAACCTGGGATACTACCACCCCATGCCCGGCCAGATGGGCAGCGCGGTCACCCTCTCCTGCGCCCTCCATCTGCCCGCCCTGGTCCGCACGCAGGGCGCCAAGGGCATCCAGGCAATCCTCCCCGTCCTGGAACAATGGTCGTCCACCCTAGGGAAGGGGCACCTCCGCCTGACGCCCATGACTCCCGACGGCGCCGGCGGACTGGCCCCCTGCGGAATGTTCCTCCTCCAGGACACCCGCTGCTCCGACACCAGCCTCCTTGCACGGCTGGCGGTGCTGCGGAAGACCGCCCACGCCCTGGAGCGCGCCGAGCTGCAGGCCCGCAGGTGGATGCTCCACAGCCCCGTCCACCGCGCCGACGCCCTGGAGGGCTTCCGGCGCGCCTGGGGAATCCTCGAGAATGGCCGCCAGACCCTGCCCGAGGAGGTCTTCTGCCTCCTGGACACCCTCCTCTTCGGAAAGGAGCTGGGATGCTTCCCCTCCCTGGACAAGCAGAGGCTCCTGGACGCCCTCCGCCTCACCCTCTGCCGCTGCCCAAATCCCGCCGCCACACTCCGCGTGGACACCACCCCCGTCACCGAAGAGACGATCTGGGGCTACGCCCGGAAGAACCGCGCCCTCCCCTCCCAGGAAGGGATGCCCGACCTCCTCTGGGAAGAACAGTGCCGCGGCGCGCTCTCCCTGGACTTCCCCGCCGGCGTCCGGCCCGCGCCACAGGCGACCCCGCCGCAACAACAGCCGCCGGACGGCCGGGACAGGCACGCCTTCCAAAATCCCCGCCGCACGCCGGATTTCCGCGGCGAGGCCCCCGACCGCGAACGCGACGGCCAGGCATCCCTCCACCGCCACCGTCTCATGGCGGACATCCAGAGGCTCCTGGGAATCCCCCGGCAGAAAGAGGGCTGAACCAAGATGAGCGACACCCCCGCCACACGAAACGCGCCCGGCGCCGCCGCCCCCCCCCTGCGGGTCCAGGGCATCCGGAAGGCCTTCTCCGGGACCACCGTCCTGGACGGCATCTCCTTCACCCTGGAACGCCCACAGGCCGTCGCGCTCCTGGGAGCCAACGGCGCCGGAAAATCCACCCTCATGCGCATTCTGGCGGGATACCTGCCCGCCGACGGCGGCGCTGTCCAGATCGCCGGCGTGGAACTCTCCCGCGCCCCCGAAGACGCCCGCCGCCACCTGGGATACCTCCCCGAAAACGCGCCCTTCCACACCGGGTTCCGGGTCTCCGAGGTCCTCCGTTTCGCCGCGCAGGCACAGGGCCTCCGCGGAAAAGCGGCGCAGGACGCCGTGGACTCCGCGCTGGAGGAGTGCTCCCTCGTGCAAGTCGCCTCCCGCATCTGCGACCAGCTCTCCAAGGGATACCGCCGGCGCCTGGGGCTGGCGCAGGCGCTGGTCCACCGCCCCGGGCTTCTCATGCTCGACGAACCCACCGACGGACTGGACCCCATCCAGAAAAGCTCCGCGCGGCAGCTCCTCAGGAGCCTCGGCCAAAAACACGCGCTCCTCCTCTCCACACACCTCCTGGAGGAAGTCCCCCTCGTCTGCGACCGGGTCCTCATGCTCCGGCACGGCAGACTCGTCTACGACGGCCCCGTGCCGGAGGACCTGGAGGGGCTTTTCTTCGGCAAGGACGCCTGAAAACCGCGCCGCCCCCGGGCGGGCGCAACTCCCTTTTTTTCCATTCTGAAATCCCCCGTCCCCCCGCATGCCCCTCCCCGCAGAAACCGTCTATTTCCGCCGTGAATGCTGGCGTTTCCTCACCACGCCGCTGGCGGCGGCCATGCTGATCTTCTATCTCGTGATCAGCGGAATCCTGACCTTGACCCTGGGGGGCTTTATCGACGGCAACTCCGCGTCCCTGGAGGGCTTTTTCGTCTGGCAGCCCTGGCTCTTCCTCTTCCTGTGCTCCGCGCTCTCCATGGGCTCCTGGGCCGAGGAATACCGCACCGGCGCCGCCGAGCTCCTCCTCACCCTCCCCGCCCCCCCCCGCGCACTGGTCCTGGCGAAATTCGCCTCGCAGCTGTCGCTGCTCTTCGTGGCGCTGGCCTGCACCGCGCCCTTCCCGGTGACCTGCGCCATCCTGGGCGAGCCCGACTGGGGCCCCGTCGCCACCGGATACCTGGGGTGCCTCCTGGCGGGGGGGCTCTTCCTGTCCCTGGGACAATGGACCAGCGTCTGGACCAACAGCCAGTTCGTGGGCTTCCTGGCGTCCTTCCTCCTGGGGCTCCTGGGGATGCTCGCCGGCTTCCGGCCCATCAACCTCCTCCTGGTCAAATGGGGGATGCCCGCCGGGCTCCTGGACCGCCTCTCCGCCTGGGGGATCTCCGGACACTTCGAGGCGCTCTCCAGCGGACGGCTGGCCCTCCGCGACGTCGCCTTCTTCCTGGCGGGGACCCTCCTCTTCCTCCTCCTCACCAGCCTGGCCCTCCGGCTCCGGCACGGACCCCGCCGGCGCCGGAGGCTCCTGCCCGCCCTCGCCGCCGCACTCCTCCTCCTGGCCGCCGCCGCCCTCCTCCAGAAATGCCCCTGGCGGCTGGACTGCACGCAGGACCGCCTCTACACCCTCGACCCCGGAAGCCTGCAGATCCTGGACGCCCTCCAGACGCCCCTGGAGGTCACGCTGGTATACTCCCAGCACCACCCCGAGCTCTCCGCCACCGTCCGGCGCCACGCCGCCCGCGCCCAGGAGCTCCTCCGGGAATTCGCCCGCAGGAGCAAGGGGAAGATCGCGCTGAGGGAATTTTCCCCCCGGAGCCCCCGGGAGCAGGACGAAGCCGCGGCCCTGGGCGCCGCCCCCCGCGTGGGCTCCCTGGGGGACCTCTGGTTCCTGGGCGTCCGCGTCGACCCGCGGGATCCCGCGCAGGGCCAGCCGGTGACGGTCCCCTGGCTGGATCCCGAGGAGCCCGCCACCCTGGAATACCAGCTTGCCCGCGCCCTCGCCGCTAGCCAGCGCAGGGAGCCCCGCAGGATCGGACTGCTCTCCTCCCTCACCGTCCTGGAGACCCTTGACCAGGAAACCCAGAAGCTCCTGCCCACCTGGTGGAGCCTCCGGAAACTCCTGGAGGACTTCCGGCTGGTCCCCCTGGACCCCGCGAAACCCCTCCCCGGGAATCTGGACGCGCTCCTCCTGCTCCATCCCAAGGACGCCCCCGAGAGCTTCTGGGACGACGTCCTGCACTTCCACAAGAAAGGCGGCGGGATCCTCCTCTGCCTGGACCCCCTCTCCCGGGTGGAGGCCAGCCAGAATGGCCGCACGCGGCTCACGAAGGCCTCGAAGCTTCCGCAACCCCTCTCCGACCTCTGGGGCGTCGCCTTCCAGGACGGAAGGGTCGTCGCCGACCGCCGGCTGGCCTCCTCCATGACCAGCACCCGGAAGGGCCTGGAGAGCTTCCCCACCCTCGTCACCCTGAAGCAGGAGAACCTCTCCCAGGACTCCCCCGTCACGCAGCACCTCTTCTCCCTCACGCTCTTCTGCCCCGGGGAATTCACCGCCACCCCCGTCCCCGGCGTCCGCGCCACCACCCTGGCGGCCACCACCACCGACGCACAGACCCTCCTGCCCTACCAGGCAAAGCGCGACGGCGCCGCCATCCTCACAGACTTCTCCCCCGACGGCAAATCCCATGCCCTCGCCCTCCAGATCCAACCCGGGGAGGAAGACGACGACGACGGGCACGCCGCCGGCTCCGCCATCCTGGTGGGCGACGTGGACTGGCTCCACGACTCCCTCTGCGTCAACCAGACCACCGACGCCGCCGGAAAGGAGCTGGAACTCCCCCTCAACGACAACGCCGCCTTCCTGGCCAACGCCATGGAGTTCCTCTGCGACGACGCCACGCTCCTCCGCCTCCGCTCCCGGGGCGCCCGCAGGCGCGGCTTCACCAAGCTGGAGGCCCTCGCCCGCGAAACCGAACAGGAGATCCAGCGGCTGGAGGCGCAAGCATACCAGGACAACGCGGACCTCCGCGCACGGGGGCGCGCGCTCCTCCAGGGACACGACCAGGACGACCCCGCCACCGCAAAGGCCCTCGATGCCCTGGAGGCCGAGGACGCCGCCCAGCAGGAGGCCCTCAAGACCCGCCAGCGCGCCGCCCTCACGGCCCTCCGGCACAAGCTCGATGCCGTCCAGCGGAAGGTCGCCCTCTGCAACCTCCTCCTCACCCCCGCAATCCTCGCCGCCGCCGCCATCGCCGTCGCACTGCGCCGCCGGCGCTAGCGGAAACACGGCGGCCATCCCGGCTCGCATCCCATTCCGGATTCCCCCGCTTCCGCATTGGCACAAAAAAGGGCCCCGCCGCTTCCTGCGTCAGGGCCCTTTTTTTGCGTTGTCAAGACCGGCGGGGGGCGCCCGTCGCCGGCCACCGCCGGCCGGAGCGTCCGGAACCGGTCATCGGCTTCTAGCGCTTCTCGCCGCCCGGCATGTCCACGTTGGGATACCAGTAATAGTCGGTGCAGGCGTAGAACTCATTCAGGGTGTAGTTGGTGCGGTAGGACTTCTCGATGTTCATGGTCTCCACGTGTCCGTCGGTGAAGGACAGGTTGAGCATGTTGCTGTGACGGAAGTATCCGTCATCCCGGTAGTCGGTCAGATAGCGGGCGCAGGTCAGGATGCGTCCCTGGGAGGTGCCGGTGTTGAGTCCGTCCAGCAGATTCACGTGGATGGAGGGGTACTTGATGCCGCTGACGCGGTGCCAATTGGCAGACTGGTCTCCGCTGGTCTCGCCGTACTGGTGGATCCAGCCCTGGTTGAGGGCCCACAGGCAGTAGCTCATGCCGACGTTCGCCTGGTAGCCGATGTTGCCCATGAGGCGCTTGTCCGTGGGGCAGGAGGGGCACAGGGTGATCTTGTGCCAGGCGCTCTTGTCCTCGCCGCCGGCAGCCAGGTTCGCCGCGGGGTCCTTCTCAAGCCACGTCTTGCCCTCCATGGGAGTCTCCGGGATCAGCGGGTTCATGGTGAACCAGTAGTAGATGCCGCCCAGCGTGATCCAGTCGCTGTTGACGCCGGCCGAAGCGCCGTTGGTGCGGAAGGAAATGGGGGGGAGATAATCGTCATAGTCGTTGGCATACAGGATGTTGCCCAGCTGCAGCTGCTTCAGGTTGTTGGTGCAGCTGATGGCGCGGGCCTTCTCACGGGCCTTGGAGAGCGCCGGCAGCAACATGGCCGCCAAAATGGCGATGATCGCAATCACGACCAGCAATTCAATCAGGGTAAAGGATTTCCGCATAGTCAATTCTTTTGGGATGGAGGTTGGGACGGCTGTGAAAAAAACACTAAAAAACCGCACAGGAGAGTATAGCACAAATTCTCCCTCACTCCGAGGTCAAACCGCAAAAAAAACACGACAATTTTCACTCCCCTCGTGATAAGTCATGACAATTCATGACAATCTGAAATTATTCCCGGATTTCCCATGAAATCCCAGGAACTTGGCGGGAAGCAAGGGCGGCGGGGCCCCGTTTTTTCTGCCTCCTCCCGGGGAAAGATTTCCCGTTCCCCTGTTATAATTAGGGCAACGCGGCCGTGGACATGCGGGGGCGCGGCATTTTTGGATTATGGGGGACGCGGCGCGTTCCTTTTTTCACCTTTGAACGAGAGCGACGGAGAGATGTTGGACACCAAGAAGGAGCAGGAGCGCGAGGAGCTCCACCGGGCGATCTGGGCGATTGCGGACGAGCTGCGGGGGGCCGTGGACGGATGGGATTTCAAGAACTATGTGCTGGGCACCATGTTCTACCGGTATATCTCCGAGAACCTTGCCAGCTGCCTTGACGCCAACGAGCGGGAGGCGGGGGACGCCTCCTTCGACTACGCGGCCCTCCCCGACGACGCGGTCTCCGAGGAGGTCCGGAGGGACCTGGTGAACGTGAAGGGCTTCTTCATTCCGCCCTCGGAGCTCTTCTGCAACGTGGAGAGGCGCTCCGACCGCGACGAGAACCTGAACGAGACCCTGGAGCGGGTCTTCCGCCACATCGAGGAATCCGCCCGGGGAAGCGCCTCGGAGGGCGATTTCGCCGGGCTCTTCGACGACTTCGACGTGAACAGCAACAAGCTGGGCGCCACCGTGAAGAAGCGCAACGAGCGCCTGGCGAAGCTCCTCCACGGCGTGGCGGGCATGAACCTGGGCGACGTGAGGCACCACGACATCGACGCCTTCGGCGACGCCTACGAGTATCTCATGACCATGTACGCCTCCGGCGCCGGGAAGTCCGGCGGGGAGTTCTTCACCCCGGCCGACGTCTCCGAGCTTCTGACCCGCCTGGGCACCGTGGGAAAGACGGAGATCAACAAGGTCTACGACCCCGCCTGCGGCTCCGGGTCACTGCTCCTCAAGGCGGAGAAGGTCCTGGGGCGCGACGCCGTCCGCGACGGCTTCTTCGGACAGGAGATCAACATCACCACCTACAACCTCTGCCGGATCAACATGTTCCTCCACGACATCGGATTCGACAAGTTCGACATCGCCTGCGAGGACACCCTCTGCTGCCCCTGCCCCCGGCACCAGGACCAGGAACCCTTCGAACTCATCGTCTCAAACCCGCCATACTCCATCAAATGGCCCGGGGAGGACGACGCCACCCTCGTCACCGACCCACGCTTCTCCCCCGCCGGCGTCCTTGCCCCCAAATCCAAGGCCGACATGGCCTTCATCCTGCACTCCCTGGCCTGGCTGGCGAACAACGGCACCGCCGCCATCGTGTGCTTCCCCGGAATCCTCTACCGCGGCGGCGCGGAGCAGAAGATACGGAAGTACCTCGTCGACAACAACTTCATCGACTGCGTGATCCAGCTGCCCGCAAACCTCTTCTTCGGGACCACCATCGCCACCTGCATCATGGTCCTCAAAAAGTGCAAGGCCGACAACAAGACCCTCTTCCTGGACGCCTCCCGGGAGTGCGTCAAGGTGACCAACAACAACAAGCTCACCCCCGAGAACATCCGCCACATCGTCGACGCCTTCGCCGCACGCCGGGAAACCCCGCACCTAGCACACCTGGCGCCCTGGGACGAAATCGCCGAAAACGACTACAACCTCTCCGTCTCCACCTACGTGGAGGCCGAGGACACCCGCGAAGCCGTGGACATCGACCGCCTCAACGCGCAAATCGAGGAAATCGTCGCCCGCGAGGAACACCTCCGCGACGAAATCAACAAAATCATCCGGGAAATCGGGGCGTAAAAGAGGGAGGGAAGCTTTCCATGGAAAACCACGGGGAAACAAAACCCAGCAAACTGGACCAGCTCATCCAATCCCTCTGCCCCAACGGGGTGGAGTATAAAACTATTAAAGAGATTGTTGGCGTCAACCGTGGAAAACGACTAACAAGAAGCCAATTATCGGACGGTGCCAAATATGAGGTTTACCACGGAAGCAAAGACAGTATTCTAGGAAAGTATGACCAATTCAATGCTCCCGCAAACACGACTATTGTCGTGAATACCGGTGGCATTGGTGGAGTAAAATTCATGGACAATCCTTTTTGGTGTTCTGATGGAAGTTTTTGGCTTGGTAAAAGCGATAAAATCAATCCGAAATATCTTTACTACACACTATCTGGATACGAGGACTATTTTTCCTCGCAGAAGCGTGTTGGTGGAGTTCCTACAATAGACAGAAGCGTTGTTGAGAACTTCCGAATTCCCCTCCCGCCGTTGCCGGTGCAGGAGGAGATTGTGCGGATATTGGATTGTTTTACGGAGCTGAAGGCGGAGCTGAAGGCGGAGCTGAAGGCGGAGCTGAAGGCGCGTCGCACGCAATACGAATACTACCGGGACAAACTCCTCTCCTTCGGGGAGGAAAATGCAAGTCCGGTGGAGTGGAAGACGCTGGATCATTGTTGCAAGATTTTGGATTACAAAAGGAAACCCGTAACAAAATCTGACAGAGTAGCAGGGAAATATCCATACTATGGAGCCAATGGCATTCAAGATTATGTTTCCGATTTCATTTTTGACGGCACCTTCATTCTTGTAGGAGAAGATGGTAGCGTTATCACGAGCAAGGGCTCCCCGGTTGTGACCTGGGCAACGGGAAAGATCTGGGTCAATAACCATGCCCACATAATTGAACAAAATGGGAATGTTCTTCTCAGATATCTCTTCCACTACCTACAAACAGTTAATGTTTCTACATTCATCCATGGCAACATTCCAAAACTCACAGGCAAAGATTTTAAATCCATAAAGATCCCCGTCCCCCCCCTTGCGGTCCAGGAGCGGCTGGTGAAGGTCCTGGACAACTTCGACGCGATTTGCTCGGACCTTGGGATTGGATTGCCGGCGGAGATCGAGGCCCGCCAGAAGCAATACGAACACTACCGGGACGCCCTCCTCGACTACGCCGCCACCGGCAGGCTCGCCACGAGAGAGAGAGAGAGAGAGAGAGAGAGAGAGAGTAGTGCGCTAATCCTTCTCTGCCAATACGTTTTCAGGGTTGTCAAAGTGTCGTTGCGCGATATTGCAAGCTATGCCAGAGCCAGGGTCGCCGCTTCCGAAGTGGACGAGGACACATACGTGGGCGTGGAAAACCTGCTGCAGGAGAAACAAGGGAAAACCCTTGCCTCATCCATTCCCGCGACCGGCTCGGTGATCGCCTTCCACAAGGAAGACATCCTGATTGGCAACATCCGCCCGTACCTCAGGAAGATTTGGTTTGCTGACTGCGAGGGCGGCACCAATGGAGACGTCCTGGCCATTCACATCAATGACACCAGAGCCGTCCTCCCGCGCTTCCTGTTCCACGTTCTTGCCTCGGACAGGTTCTTCCTCTACGACACCCAGAACTCCAAGGGGGCGAAAATGCCAAGGGGGAACAAAGAGGCCGTCATGAAATACGCCTTTTCCCTCCCCTCCCTTGCCGAGCAGCGCCGCGTGGTGTCCATTTTGGACCGTTTCAACGCCCTCTGCAACGACCTCTCCTCGGGGCTGCCGGCGGAGATCGCGGCCCGCCAGAGGCAATACGAACATTACCGGGACAAGCTATTGTCTTTTCCGGATGCCGGCATCTTCAAAAATCCTAAGGAATGGAAGACTACAAGGTAATTGCAGAGAGCGACGAGAGCACGGTTGTCGCGGCGTACACCCCCCGGAGCGGCCGGTCCGCCAATTACCAGAGCGAATCGGAACTGGAGGCGGAGCTGATCCGGATTTTGTGCGGGCAGGGATATGAGCATTTGCCGCTCCACGGAGAGGCGGACCTGCTGTCGAATCTCCGCGCGCGCCTCGAGGATCTGAACCGGTACCGTTTTTCGGAGAAGGAATGGAAGGGCTTCCTCGAACAGACGCTGGCCAATCCCAACGACGGCGTCCTGGAGAAGACCACGACCATCCAGACCGACTGCGTGAAGGTCCTGAAGCGGGACGACGGCAGCCACAAGAACATCTGCCTTTTCGACAAGAAGAACCTCCACACCAACAACCGCCTGCAGGTCGTCAACCAGTATGCGGCGGGGCGCGGCGCCCGTTCCAGCCGCTACGACGTGACGATCCTGGTGAACGGCCTTCCGCTGGTGCACATCGAGCTGAAGCGCCGCGGCGTGTCGCTGAAGGAGGCCTTCAACCAGATCCGCCGCTACCAGGAGGAGAGCTTCTGGGCGGGCAGCGGGCTCTTCGAGTACATCCAGGTCTTCGTCATCTCCAACGGCACCGAGACGAAATACTACTCCAACACCGCCCGGGACAGCCGGGTCCGCGAAGTCGCCGCCCCCGCCGGCAAAGGCGCCTCCCGGAAGGCCGGCGACAGCTTCGAGTTCACCTCCTACTGGGCGGACGCCAAGAACCGCCGCATCCCGGACCTCGTGGATTTCGCAAAGACCTTCCTGGCGCAGCACACCATCCTGAACATCCTGGCAAAATACTGCGTCCTCGCCACGGAGCAGAACGGGCGGAACCTGATGGTCATGCGCCCCTACCAGATCGTGGCCACCGAACGCATCCTGGAGCGCATCCGGATCTCCGCGCAGTACAACAAGGCCGGCACCCTGCAGGCCGGCGGATACATCTGGCACACCACCGGCAGCGGAAAGACCCTCACCTCCTTCAAGACCGCGCAGCTGGCCACCGGACTCGACTGCGTGGACAAGGTGCTCTTCGTGGTGGACCGGAAGGACCTGGACAGCCAGACCATCCGGGAATACGAAAAATTCGAGAAGGGCTGCGTCAGCGAAAACAAGAACACCCGGGACGTCCAGAGGCAGCTGGAGGACCCCGCCCGGAAGATCATCGTCACCACCATCCAGAAGCTGAGCTGCTTCATCGCGGCCAACAAGGGCCACGAAGTCTACCGGAAACGCTGCGTCATCATCTTCGACGAATGCCACCGCAGCCAATTCGGCGAAATGCACGCCAGGATCGTGAACGCCTTCCGGCACTGCCACCTCTTCGGCTTCACCGGAACGCCCATCTTCGCCGCGCAGGCCGGCGGCGCCATCGGCCGCCCGAAGATCATGACCACCGCCCAGACCTTCGGCGACCTGCTCCACTCCTACACCATCGTCGACGCCATCGGCGACCACAATGTCCTGCCCTTCCGGATCTCCTACATCAACACCGTCCGCCAGAAGGAGGGTGTGGAGGAAAAGGAGGTCGCCGCCATTGACGAGGAGCGGATCATGGGGCACCCGGAACGCATCCGCCAGGTGGTCGCGCACATCCTGCGGGACTTCGACCACCAGACCCGCCGGAACATCTGCTACGACCTCAAGGGGAAGCGCGTCCACGGTTTCAACGCCATGTTCGCCGTCAGCTCCATCCCCATGGCGATGAAATACTACGACGAATTCCAACGGCAGCTCGCCGAAGGCCGCCAGGACCTGGCGGTGGCCACCATCTTCAGCTGCCCCCCAAACGGCGACGACCAGGGCCAGGCCGCGGGGCTCCTCCCGGAAGAGGACTTCGACACCGCCGGGCTGGACAAGACCGCGAAGGATTTCCTGGAGCGGGCCATCCACGACTACAACAAGCGCTTCCACGCCAACTACAGCGCCCGGGACGGACGCTTCGAAAGCTACTACAAGGACCTCTCGGAACAGGTGAAGAACCGCCGCGTGGACCTGCTCATCGTGGTGAACATGTTCCTCACCGGCTTCGACGCCAAGACCCTCAACACCCTCTGGGTGGACAAGAACCTGAAATACCACGGGCTCCTCCAGGCGTTCTCCCGCACAAACCGGATCTTCAACGCCGTCAAGGCCTTCGGGAATGTCATCTGCTTCCGGAACCTCAAGCGGCAGGCCGACGAGGCCATCGCCCTCTTCGGCGACAAGGACGCCGGCGGAGTCGTCTTCATCCGGCCCTTCCAGGACTACTGGAAAGGCTACGACGACCCGGCGGGAAAGCACCAGGCCGGCTATATGGAGCTCGTGGAGGAGCTGACCACGAAGTTCCCCCTGGAGGGGGGCCCCGTCACGGGGGAATCCCGCCAGAGGGAGTTCATCCGGCTCTTCGGCTCCCTCATCTCCCTCAGGAACCTCCTCGCCTCCTTCCAGGAATTCAAGGCCCTGGAGGAAGCCGCGATGCCCCCCCGGGACCTCCAGGACTACAAGAGCCTGTACCTGGACCTCTACGACCGGTACCGCGGACGCAACGACGCCGTGAAGGAGGACATCGCCGACGACGTGGAGTTCGAGATCGAGCTGATCCGGCAGGAGGAGGTCAACGTGGACTACATCCTGCTGCTGGTGGAAAAGTACCACCAGTCCAACTGCCGGGACAAGGAGCTGCTGACCAGCATCCGGAAGACGGTGGACGCCACCCCCCAGCTCCGCAGCAAGAAGGAGCTCATCGAGGAATTCGTGGAGCGCATCAACCTGGAGCAGGACCCCCTCTTCGCCTACGGGGCCCGGGACGTCCCCGCCGACTGGCGCCGCTATGTCCTGAGGCGCAAGGAGCAGGACCTCCGGAAGATCATCGACGACGAATCCCTCCGCCCCCGGGAAACCCGGAAATTCGTGGAGAACTGCCTCCGCAACGATGCCCTGAAGACCACCGGCACCGCCATCGACGACATCCTCCCCCGGATGTCACGCTTCTCCAAGGGCCCCGGCGGCCCCAGCCGCGCCCAGAAGAAGGAGTCCGTGGTCCAACGGCTCCGCGCCTTCTTCGAAAAATATCTCGGGCTCGGGCTCGCAAACGCCGCGGAAAACGCCGCGGAATCCACCCCCGAAGAAAAGACCCTCCTCGCGGCGGAGGAGGAAGGCCCGTACGGGCACTCCCGGTAGCAAGGAAATCTCCAAAGGACGGGAGGCTGCCGCCCCCGCACCCCCGCACCCTGCGCAGCGCCATGCACCAGTGTACGGCTCAGGGGGTCCGGGGGGCTGGCCCCAGTATGCCGCCCCCATGCCCCCGCACCCTGCGCAGCGCCATGCACCGACATCCGGCCCGGGGGGGTCCGGGGGGGCTGGCCCCCCGTCCTTTGGATACCCCCATCCCATGGCGCACATCGCTAAAAACCACGCCGCATATGACACACCAAGCCCACGCGACACAAAAACGCACCTCCACGTAGAAGAATCACGAAAACGAGACTTTTCAGACCCAGGATTCCCACGTTTTCAAGATTTTTTGAACCGGAGCTTCCCACGTTTTCAAGATTTTTGAAAGAACCCGGGTGCCGGCGCCGCCGGGCGGCCACGGCCCCTTTTCCTGCTCTTTTGCCGCGGGGCCCCGGGATGTCATCCTGTTTGTTCGCGGAAGAGCGTCGCGTAGAAACCATTGTTCTGGAGGAGTTCCTGGTGCGTGCCGTATTCGGAGACGGTGCCGTGGTCGAGGACGGCGACATGCTGGCAGCGGACGGCCATGGAGACCCGCTGGGAGACGATGACGGCGGTCTTTCCGGCGAGGAGCGTGATGAGCGTCTCCTGGATCTTCCGTTCGGTGTTTGCGTCGAGGGCGCTGGTGCAGTCGTCCAGGAGCAGGACCTCCGGGCGGCAGAGGAGCGCCCTTGCCAGGGAGAGCCTCTGGCGCTGTCCGCCGGAGAGGGACTGTCCTTTTTCGCCGATGAGGGTCTCGTACTGGACGGGCATTTCCAGGATGAAGTCGTGGAGCTGCGCAGCCTTTGCGGCGTCCAGGATCTGCTGGTTTGTGGCGCCGGGGAGTCCGTAGGCGATGTTGTCCCGGACGGATCCGGAGAAGATCTGGGCCTCCTGGGGTACCACTCCCAGGCGGCGCCGGAGGGAGAGGATCTGTATTTTGTCCAGGGGCACGCCGTCGTAGAGGATTTGTCCCTTGGTGGGGAGATAGAGCCGCGCCAGCAGGTGCAGGAGGGTGGTCTTTCCGGCGCCGGAGGCCCCCATGATGCAAAGCCACTCCCCGGCCCTCACCGTCAGATTCACATCGGAAAGGACCTCCCGGGGGGGGGCGGAAACCGCCGCCGGATCCCCCTTTCCGCCGTCGCCGGCCTTCTGCGTCTCGTAGGCGTAGCAGACGTGCCGGATTTCGATGCCCTTTTCGAGGGGCGAGGGGAAGGGCACGGCGTCGGGGGCCTCGGTGATTTCGGGGATTTCGTCGAGTACGGCGAAGCATCGTCCCAGGACCACCTGGAGCCGCTGCATGGCGAAGGAGAGCTGTGCGTAGTCGGCCACGGGCTGGTAGAAGATCTGCGCCAGCGTCTGGAGGAAGACCAGCTTCCCCAGGCTCATGCGCCCGGTGGCCACAAAGTATCCGCCAACCAGGAAAATGAGGCAGTTCTCGACATGGAGGGCCAGCCACGAGAGGAAATTCATGAGCATGTAGCGCCAATGGACCATCACGGCGTCCCGGGCGAAGCAGGAGGAGAGCCGCCGGAAGGCCAGCGCCTCCTCTTGCTGCTGTCCGTAGGACTGCACGCACTTGATGGCGTCCATCTTCTGGGAGATGAGCCCATAGAGGGCACTGTTGGTATGCCGCTGCTGCTGCTGGAGGGCCCGCATCCGGGGCTCGTAGTATTTTTTTGCCGCGTGGATGAAGGGCAGCATTGCGAGGAGGAGCAGGAGGATCCGCCACTCCGAGACCAGGAGGATGGCCACTCCGAGAACCACCTTACAGGAAACGTTCACCAGGAGCTCCAGACAGGCGGCGCTTTCATCGCGGACGCCGGCGGTGTCGCTGACGATGCGGGAAAGGAGCCTTCCCGGGGTGGCGCGCTGCTGATAGGAGAGGGAGAGCTCCAGCACCTTCCGGTGCATGTCCTCCCGGAGGCGCCCCAGGACCTTGGTGGAGAAGTGCACCATGAGGAGGGCGCCCTTCCGCGCCAGGCAGTTGAAGAAGACCTGGCTGGCCACGTAGAGCGCCGCCAGCAGCAGCAGCGCCTTTCCCGCCTCCACGGGGCGCTCCGTGAGGCGCACGCCCCGGGCCATGCGGCGGCCCAGGCCCTCGGCGGGCGGCGTGCGTCCCGGGACCCGGTGGTCCTGGACGACCTGCCGCACGGGATGCCCGGCGACGTCCTTCGCGGGCGCCAGGGGCTCGCCCTGGGCGTCCGTGACCACCAGGATCTGGTCAACCACCACGCGGTTCAGGGCGGCGATGACGAAGGGCCCGGAGTTGTTGAGCCCCATGACCAGCACGATTCCCAGCACCATCCACCGGAACTGCCAGAAATACTCCCGGAGATACCGCGCGATCCAGTTGCGGTTGTGGCCCGACTGGGTGGAATCGTCGCGGAACTCCCCGCGGTAGGCGTAGTCCCGGGTGTGCCCCTCGCTGTACAGGAAACGGAAGAAGGCGCGGATCCTACTCATTGTCGTCGTCGTCCAGGACCCCCTTCCCGATATGCTTGGAATACAGATCCCGGTAGCGGCCGTTTTCGAGGGCCATGAGGGACTCGTGTGTGCCGTGCTCCACCACCACGCCGTGGTCGATGAGGACGATCTGGCTGGCGTTGCGGATGGTGGAGAGCCGGTGCGCCACCACGAAGCTGGTGCGCCCCTTCAGGAGCCGCTCCATTCCGCGCTGGATGGCGGCCTCGGAATCGGAGTCCAGGGAGCTGGTGGCCTCGTCCATGATCATGATGGCGGGGTCGGCGCAGAGGGCGCGGGCGATGTTGACGCGCTGTTTCTGCCCCACGGAGAGGGAGGAGCCCTCCTCGCCGATGACCGTGTCGTAGCCCTTTGGCAGGGTCAGGATGAAATCGTGGATCTCAGCGGCCCTGGCGGCGGCCTCCACCTGGGCCTGGGTGGCGTGGGGGGCGCCGTAGCGGATGTTGTCGCGCACCGAGACCGAGAAGAGATAGGATTCCTGGAGGACGATTCCGAACTGGTGCTGGAGATCCCGGAGCCGGTAGTCCCGCACATCCACGCCGTCCAGGAGGATGCGTCCCCCGGTGACATCGTAGAAGCGCGTCAGGAGATTGAGCATGGTGGACTTTCCGCAGCCGGTGGCGCCGATGAAGGCGACCGTCTCCCCGGGGGAGACATGGAGGGTGATTCCGCGGATGACCTCCACGCCCTCCACGTAGTGGAAATGGACGTCCTCGAAGTCCACGCGGCCCTCCAGGCGCTCCACGGCGCGGGGATTCGGGCGGTCGCGGATCTCGGGGACCTCCCGGAGATACTCCCGCAGGCGGTTCAGGGCCACCTTCGCCTCCTGGATGCGTCCGGCCAGCTGGCTGAACCGGACGCCTGGCCAGATGAGCTGCATGGCGTAGAGATTGAAGGCCAGCACCTCGCCGTAGGTCATCTGGCCCTTCAGCACCATGGCGCAGCCGCAGAAGTAGATCAGCGCCTGCCCCAGGGCCGCGATGAGGCTCACCGTGATCCAGAAATTGTTGTCGGCGGAGTCCCGGCTGCAGTTGTAGCGGAGGGAGGAGAGGTTGTTTTCGTGGAAGACGGCGTTCTCCCGCCCCTCGGTGCCGAAGGACTTGACGGCCAGGGAGGCGGCCATGCGGTTCTGGACGCCGCCGGTGAGGATGTCGTCCTCCCGGCGCATGAGACGCGTGTACCGGACGATGCGCTTGATGCTGAGCCGGAAATTCACCGCGAAGACCGCCACCACCAGCACGAGAAGCAGCGCCAGGCGCCAGTTGATGGTGAAGGTGACCCCCAGGGCGATGAGGGAGACAATGGTGTCGGAGACGGTGGTGGTTACGGAGGTGTTGAGGATGTAGAGGAGGGTGTCGGTGTCCCCCATGACGCGGTTCACCACCTTTCCGGCGCTGTTGGCGTGGAAGAACCGGAGGGAGAGGAAGAGGAGATGGCGGTAGACCGTGCATCGCAGGTCCGCGACAAAGAAGACCGCCAGCAGGACGGCGACGGTGCCCTGGAAGATCGACAGGAGCTGCTGGATGACGGGCAGCAGGACATACGCGGTCCCCAGGATTGCGAAGAGCCCCGTCTCCCCCAGGGTGAAGACCCGGTCCACCAGCGCGCTGGAGACCAGCGGCGCCACGGCGCTGCAGACCGCCATGACCAGGGTGAAGGCCACCACCAGCGCCATGCGCCCCCAATAGGGCCGCAGGAGGGCCCCCAGCAGCGGCGCGTCGGATTTTGCGCGCGGAGCGTCCATCCTCCCTGCGGCTAGGGTTCCAGATTCAGGAGGAAGCTCCAGAAGGAGCTCCGGGCGTAATAGATTCGTGCCTCTGCGGTGGTTCCCGGCTGGATGGGATATTCTCCGGGATCGAAGGAGCAGTAGGCCATGCGGTAGGCGCTCTTCCCGTCGTTCTGGACCACGTCGCGGAGATGCTGGATGGTCCCGCGGAAGAAGATCCTCTGGACGGCGCCGTTGTAGCTGGCCAGCCGTGCGCGGTAGGGCTGTCCCACGGCGAGCCGTGCGGCGTATCGTTCCTCCACGCGGAGTTTCAGGACCTCTTCGGAGCCGCCGAAGATCTCGTAGATCACGTAGCTGGGCTCCAGGAGCTCCCCTTCCACGAACTCGTATCGGACCACCTGTCCGGCGATGGGCGCGCGGATCTGCCGGATTTCGATCCGCGCCTGGGCCTGCCGGGCGGATTCCTCCAGGGCGGCCAGCTCCTCCTCCAGGGCGCGGAGCTCCACGGCGTACTTTTCCCGGTCCCTCTCCAGGAGTTCCTCATAGACCTTGAAATCCTTTCGCCGGAGGGCGTCCAGGCGGACCCGGCAGAGTTCCCGCTGCAAAGCGAGATCCTCCACCTCCCGCTGGCTCTTGAGGCCCTTCTCCAGGAGCTCCTTCGCCAGGGCCAGGCGGCTCTCGGCATTGGCAAGCTCCAGCTCCGCCACCCGGAGGTCGTCCTGGTGGGTCCGCTTCTTCTCCTCCAGCTCCACGCCGCGGCGGGAGAGGTCGATTTCCATCTCCGCCTGCCGGCGCTCCCGCTCGGAGCGCAGGCGGGAGACCCGCGCGTTGGCCTCGGAGAGCGCGGCCTCCTCCTCCGCGCAATTCAACTCCACCAGAATCTGCCCGGCCTCCACCCTCTCTCCGGAGGAGACGCGGATTTTCTTCACGATGCCCGTCACCGGCGAGCGGACCTCCGCGTATTCCCGCGTGGTCACATAGCCGGAGGCCGTGGCGTAGCGCCTCACCGGAACCAGGAATCCCGCCAGCGCAACCACGGCGGCCCCCAGCAGCATCTTCGCCAGCAGTCCCCACAACCGTCGGCGGCGCTGGCTGGCGGTCTCCGGCAGGCCCTCGCCCTCCGTTGTGCGAAAATCTCCCATGATGACAAGCGTCCTCTAGTAGTTTTTCTGGGTGCGGATGTAGTCCTTGGCCAGCATGCGCATCTCCGCGGCGTCCTCGTCGTAGCGCTTCTGGCAGGCATTGCAGGTGGAGCAGTCCCGGTGGTAGCAGTCCCGGTGGACGCGGGAGGGATACATCTTCTGGAAGGCCTCGTAGCACTCGTCGCTGCAGAAGCAATAGCGTTCCTGCGTGGCGCCGAAGGCGATATGAAGCAGATGGAATCCATCTGCGGTGGGGTTTGTGTTTTTTCCGCACCATCCGCAGGGGACCACCAGCTGCTTCTGGGCCTCCGCGTGGCGGTTGGCGATCTCCTCCTTGGGCCAGCTATACTCCACCCAGACATAGGCGTCCCGGGGCACCTGGGCCGCCACCACGCCGTCCCTCACCAGCAGGCAGTCGCCGCTCTTCAGGACATAGGCGCGCTCGCCCTCCAGGCACTTTTCGTCGTCCTTCAAGTGGATGCGCACCTTGCCCGTCTTCGGCAAGTCAAACTGGTGCCAGCCGCAGGCGTCGCACACGTTGGCGCCGACATGCTTGTAGATGTGGGCGCCGCAGGAGGGGCAGCGCCCCATCTCCACCACCCGCAGGCGCTTCACCGAGTCCTCGGCGGCCGAAATCACCGAGCGCTCCACATCCTTCTGCACGCGCTGGCTGCGGGCCACGTCCGTCTTGTCCAGCATCGACAAATCGCTGGCCAGCTGCGCCCGCTGGTCCTCCGGCAACGCCAGATTCCCCATCATCGAACTGGACAGATTCTGAAGACCCGCCGGGTCTTCCTTGTCATGGCGGCCAAAAAGGTGGAACATGCTCGTGTGGAAAAAGGAGGAGGAGACAAGAAGGCCGGGCAAGGGTTCAGTTTTCCCCCCCGGCCGCCGGGTATCCCAGGGCGTACGCCAATTCGCTTTGGGCCAGGAGGAGTTCCGCCGCGGTGGAATTCTGGCGGAGGAGGATGTTGTTGAGTTCCTTCTGGGCGTCCAGGACGATGGCGGAGGTGCTTTCGCCCAGGCGGAAGCGTTCCTGTTCAGCCTCCAGGGTCTTCCGGGCGGCCTCCACGCCGGAGGCCACCATCTCCAGGCGGCGCCGGGCGCCCTCCGCGCGGAGCTGCGCGATGCGGATCTCGGCGGTGATCTCCACCGCCAGGGCCTCCCGGCGGGCGTCCAGCTCCTTCACGCGGGCGGCGGAGCGCGCCAATGCGGCCTCGGGACCCGTGTAGTCCAGGGGGCGGCTCCAGACCAGCATGACTTCGCCACCCCAATTGTGCTCCGAGGCGATCCGGTAGCCGGAGAGGGCGCCCCGGCGGCTCTCGGCCTGCCAGGTGACCCCCGCGTTCAGCGACAGCTGGTCCTTCCGGTTCTCCGCCTCCCGGGCGGCCTCCGCCTCCGCCTTCTCGCGCTGGTCCAGCAGCGCCAGGTAGCTTCCGCGTCGGCGGAGGGCCTCCTGGTCCAGCGCCGGCACCTCCTGGGAGGACTCCCGGGCCGCCGCCAGCAACGCCTCCGGGGAACAGGCCTCCGGGGGCGCCACGGCGTCCCGCAGGCCCATGGACTGCCCCAGGGACACCAGGGCGTTCTCCAGGGACTGCCTTGCGCCGTCCTCGTCGGCCAGTCCCCCCTGGAGTTCCCGGAGGGCGGTCTGGACCTGGTAATCGGGGATGGCCTTGAGCCCGGCCATGTCGCTGGCCTCGCGGTGGATTCTCTGGAAGCGTTCGGTGGCGTCGTGCCAGACCTGGCAGTCCGCCTGTGCGGCGCAGAGCCGGATGTACGCCTGCGTCACGTCCCGCCGCACCCGTTGCTCCGCGTCCTGGAGCTGGTGGAGGGCGGCGTGGACCTCCGCCAGCGCGGCGGCGCGGCGGTATCCGTAGAGCGCGAATCCGCGGTCCCTCAGGAGGGGGATCTGGAGCTTCACCCCCAGCAGGTGCTGCGAGAGGTCGTCGGGGGATTCGTCTGGTTCGAACCACCGGCGGTAGATCCCGCCGGCCGTGAGGTACGCGCCGCCCTTCACGGGAATCAGCACCCCCGCCTGGCCCTCCAGGGAATCCGAGAGATCCGTGGTGTCATAGCCCGAGGGCTCCAGCGGCAGATCCCGCAAATGGCTGGCGCCCCCCAGGCTCCCGTACAACGCGGGATCCAAAAACTCCGCCACCTCCTCGTGGGAACGCACCGACTGCTCCACCAGCGCACGCTCCGCCACCAGCGCCGGATGGCTCTCCCGCGCCTGCCGCAGATACTCCCCCAGGGGATTCGCATGGCACAGCGCGCAAAGCAACAAAATGGCAGGAAAAAGGCGCGACACAGGAAGAGAACAGGAAGGGAATGGCGTCCGCCGGCGCAGACGGAAGAACTTCGGCAGGGGTCACGGGAGCGGCCAGCCGTTGAACGGCCTACTCCTGGACCGCGTAGTGCAGCGTGTATTCCAGGGGGGCGTCCAACTTGGGGCTTTCCAGCTTCACATCAAGGAAAAAGCCCTTTTCTCCGGGCTCCATGCGATAGACGAAGGTGCGTACGCCGTCCTCGGCGCGGAAGGTCTGGACGAGGGCGGAGTCGGCTTCGCGGCGGGTGAAGGAGACCTGGTTCTCCAGCCACGCCACCGCCTCGCCGCCGATCCTGGCGGTGATGGCGTCGGACCCCTCCCGCTCGAAGACCACCGCGCCGTCCCCGGAGACCTCCAGGCGAATGGTGCTGTACGGACGGGAGCTCTTCTGCAGACGCTTCCGCGCGATGGCGCGGATGGCGAAATTGAACTCCTTGCTGGCCTTCTCCACCGCGGCGTTGCGGGCCTTCACCAGCGACTCCTCCGTCACATCACGATACACCGCCGCGGACAAGGACGCCGCCAGGCAGAGAAGGGAGACGGACACAACCTGCAAAAAACGAAGAGACATGGCGTACTCCAAAAAGGAAGACGAATGACCGAAAAAGACCGCCGGAAGAGCCCAATCCACCTCTCAAGAGGGAGTCCTCCCCGGGACACGGGCTTACTATATTCCGCACACCCGTGTCCCAAGAAAACAAGGCGGAGTTCCTTTTGATTCAATCCACCCCGGCAGGAAGGGGGATGGACTGATTTCATCCGCAACAACTGGCGCAATCACAAAAACTCCATGATTGCCGCCTTGCCTTCCTGGGTATTCACTTAAGCGGCCCTGGTGGGCGGAGGACACGCAACGGAAGCAATTTTTGAAACGAGGCCCTGCGTGGCGTGTTGTGCCGCGATGGGTTGAAAATGCATTTTGTGCGGTCTGTCGTTTGCAGGGCCGCTCAAGTGCATACCCAATGGTGTCGTCACCCGTGTCCCATGAAAACGAGGTGGAGCCCCTTTTTCATCAATCCATCCCGGCAGGGAGGGGTGGATTGATTTCATCCGCAATGACTGACGCATTTGCAAAAGGCTCCATGATTGGTGTTTTTCCCATCAAGAAAACACTGGGGATTCGCAGGAGTCCGCAGTTCCCGTGCAGCCTCCGATTTGGCTGCAAAGACACACGATTCAAACAACCGCGCTGAAAAAATGATGTTAATCTCCTGAAGCACAAGGATATTTAAGACTTGCCCAAGAACTTTCCTGGGACATTGGTGATATTCCGACAGGTTTGCAACGCGCCAATCCCCGTGCAATGCGCGCTGTCTGGGCCCCTTCGCGCTTGCGCTTTTTGGAATCCGCATTACACTTAATGCGTGGCGCGCGGCGCGGGGTCCCGGGAGGCTCCGCGGGCCGGAGGACGGGATTCTCCGGCGGGGCGGCCGCTTTCGTTTTCCACAAAGGTATTGAAGCCTATTCGGGGTGTCCTGGAGACAGTCCAACCCGGCGTGCTCCCTGGGAGGAGCCGCCGAACCGCAATTCGGCGCCGAATGCCGGCGCCGCAGGAGAACCCCTTCCATGCGCACCCGTTCCTTGCTTCCTCCTCGTCCCCATGCGGCAAAAACCGTCCGCCGCACATTCACCCTGATCGAGCTCCTGGTGGTCATTGCGATCCTCGCGATTCTGGCGGCGATGCTCCTGCCGGCCTTGTCGAAGGCGCGGGAGCAGGCGCGGTGGGTGTCGTGCCTTTCGAACCAGCGCCAGCTGTCCCTGGCCTTCCTGCTGTACGCCTCGGACTACGACGACTACCTTCCCTGCCTGGACAACATGAGGGGTGGCGGCGTAAACTCCTACGGCGCTGCGGTGGGCGCGAAGAACTGGCTTGACGAGGTGGTGCGGCAGTATCTGGGCTCCGCTGCGGCGGCCTCCTCGGAGCCCTCGAAGGTGCTCTTCTGCCCGGACGAGCCAGACCGCGAGGACATCACCACCAACTATGGCCTGAACTACCTGGTGGCCTCCAGTGGCCAGGGCGCCCAGAAGACCACCTCCTTCCAGGCGCCGGCGGCCACCTCCATGCTGGTGGAGAACACGGGACACCTCTGCTACTACTGCTACGTCCTCAACCCCGACGGCCGGCACCTCACCGGCTCCTCCTACGGCCTCAACCGCGCCGCGCTCTTCCGCCACAAGGACGGGAAAGTCTGCGACGTCTCCTTCCTGGACGGCCATGCGGAGGGCGTCACGCGCCTGAAGGTGCCCTGCCAGGAATCCTATCCGGAGGCGGAGGAGGCGGTCCTGCGGAACACCTGGTTCAACCAGGGGAGGGTCTCCTCCTCCCTGGAGACCATCGAGCCCCTCTAGCCCCGCCCCATGGCCGTCTCCGCCGCAAACCGCCCCGCCCTCCCCCGGGAATCCCGCCGCGCACTGTGGCTCCTGGGCCTTCTGACGGCGGCGCTCTTCCTATGGAGCCTCTCCACCGGCGCCCTGGACCTCTCCTGGCGGGAGCTCCTCCTGGCGCTGGCGGGCCGCGGGGATCCCCGCGGCTGCCGGGTGCTCTGGGACCTGCGGCTTCCCCGTGCGCTGGGCGCGCTGCTGGCCGGCGGCGGGCTCTCCGCCGGTGGACTGGCCCTCCAGGGGCTCCTCCGGAATCCCCTGGCCGCGCCCTCCACCCTGGGAATCAACAGCGGCGCCGCCCTGGGCGCCAACCTGGCAATCCTCCTGGCCCCAGCGCCCCTCCTGGCCTGGACCACGCCACTATGCGCCTTCCTTGCCGCACTGGCCTTCGCACTACTGGTGGCCACGCTCTCCCGACGCCGCGCCTTCACCCCGGAGGCCGTGGTCCTGACGGGCATGGCCCTCAACGCCATGGCATTGGCCGCCATCGCCCTGGCGCAGTGTTTCGCCCAGGACACGCAGCTCTCCTCCGCGCTCTTCTGGACCTTCGGCGACCTGGGGCGCATCACCCTGAAACAGTGCCTGCCGCTGGCCGCCGCCACCGTCGCCACCACCGCCTGGCTCCTCCGCCACCAATGGCAATGCCAGGCCCTGGAATGGGGCGACCTGACCGCCGAATCCCTGGGCGTGGACCCACGGCGTCTGCGCCGCCACGGCATCCTCCTGGTCTCCCTGACCACCGCCACCGCAGTCTCCCTCATGGGAATCCTGGGATTCCTGGGGCTGCTGGCGCCCCACCTGGCCAAACGGCTCCTCCGCGGCTCCCGAAGGGGCCTGCTCCCCGCCGCGTTCCTCGCCGGCTCCGCCCTCCTGCTCCTGGCGGACCTCCTCTGCCGACTCCCCGCCTGGGGAGTCCTCCTGCCCGCCGGCGCCCTCACCTCGCTCTTCGGCGCGCCGATCTTCCTGGCGCTGCTGGGCTTCGCCAGAAAAACTCCCGGCGGAGGGGGCCAGCCATGACCGCGCCCGCCCTCCAAGTCCGCCGGCTCACCTTCGCCTACGGCGCCCACACGGTCCTGTCGGAGCTCTCCTTCTCCCTGGAACCCGGAAAATGCCTGGCGCTGCTGGGGGAGAACGGCTCCGGGAAATCCACCCTCCTGCACTGCCTGGCCGGCGTCCTGCACACCCCCGGTCCCGACGACATCCTCCTGGAGGGCAAGCACCCCGCCGGCCTGGACCGGCAGACCCGCGCACGGAAAATCGCACTGCTCCCCCAGCACGCGCCCCTGCCGCAATGCACCGCGCTGGAGGCGGTCCTACTGGGGCGGCTCCCGCAGGGACGCTGGCGCCCCTCCCCCGCGGACCTCCAGGCCGCCCGGGAGGCGCTGGCGCTCACCGGCGCCGCACAGTGGTCCGGCCGCCCCCTGGACGCCCTCTCCGGCGGACAGCGCCAGCGGGTCCTCCTGGCGCGGTGTCTGGCGCAGGAGCCGCGGCTCCTCCTTCTGGACGAGCCCACCAGCAGCCTGGATGTCCGCGCGCAGATGGAGATCTCCGCCCTGCTGCGGCGCCTGACGGAGGAGCGGGGACTCCTCACGGTCCTGGCGACGCACAGTCCCGCCCAGGCCCTCCGGACCGCCCACCAGTGCCTCCTCCTGAAAGACGGCGGCGCCCTGGCCCAGGGCGATCCCCGCGAGGCCCTCTCCGAAGAGAATCTCTCCCGTCTCTACGGCGTCCAGGCACGGCCCATCCCCGGCACAAACGCTTTCGACTTCCTCCCGCCACAATGATCCGCCTCGCCAAACCATCCGCACGCGCGCTCCTGCTGGCGGCGCTCTGCCTCCTGGCGGGCTGCGCGCCCCGGAGCGAGGATGCCGCCGCCGCCGTCCGGGAGGCCACCGACTGCCTGGGGCGGCGGGTCGCCCTCCCCGCGAAGGTGGAGCGCGTGGCCTGCATCGGCGCGGGGGCGCTGCGGCTCTACTGCTATGTCGGCGAAGTGGAGCGCCTGGCGGGCGTGGAGGCCTGCGAAAAGGGCTTCCTCTTCTCCTTCCGCCCCTACCAGGAGGCCCACCGGGAGCTTTTCCGCTCACTGCCCGCCATCGGCTCCGGCGGCCCCGGCGGCGCCCTGGATCCGGAGGCGCTGCTGGCCTGCCGCCCCGATGTCATCTTCTCCACCTTCTACTCCTCCCCCGGCGAAATGGAAAAGCTCCAGCGCGACACCGGCATCCCCGTGGTGGTGCTCCACTACGGCGACCGGGAGGTCTTCGACCCGATGGTGGACCGCGCGCTGGCGGTCCTGGGCGAAGTCCTGGAACGCCAGGAACGCGCCACGCAGGTGCGGGAATACATCCGCGGCCTCCGGGCCGACCTGGAGCGCCGCACCGCGCGGATCCCCGTGGAAGAACGCCCGCGGGTCTACCTGGCCGGGCACCCCCGCTTTGGACTCCAGGGCTTCGGCAGCACCCTGGCCCACTCGCCGCTCCTCCAGGCAATCCACGCCGACAACGCCGTGGACGGACTCCCCGGCCCCCCCGGCCCCCGGCGCCTGACCCTGGAGGAGGTCCTCGCCCTGGATCCCCGGGTGGTCTTCCTGGACGACAGCGCCACCCCCGTCGTCCGGGCCGAATTCCAGAAGCGTCCGGAGGTCTTCCGCCTCATGGCGGCGGTCCGCGAAGGGCGCGTCCACCGGATCCTCCCCTACAACGCCTACTACACAAACCTGGAGATGGCCTACGCCGACGGCTATCTCATGGGGAAGATCCTCTACCCCGACGCCTTCCGGGACGTGGATCCCCGCCAGAAGGCCGCCGAAATCGCGCGGTTCCTCCTGGGCGTCCCCGTGGAGCTCCCCTGGCCCGAAGAGACGCCCCTCCTGCCATGACCACCGCCACCCTGGAAGAGATCCTCGCGCTCCTCGACGCCGTCCCCGGGCGCCCCGACGGCGCGCCGCGCGTCCTGGCCATCGACGGCCGCAGCGCCGCCGGGAAATCCACCCTGTCCGCCGCCCTTGCGGAACGGCTGGGCCCGGAATGCGGCGTGGTCCACGCGGACCACTTTTTCCCGCCCCCGGAGCTGCGCACCCCCGAACGGCGTTCCCAGCCTGGAGGGAACATCCACTACGAGCGGCTCCTGGAGGAGGTCATCCCCTTCCTGCGCCGGCCCGGGGCATTCTCCTACCGCCCCTTCTCCTGCCAGACAGGCGCCCTGTCCCCCGCCCCCGCCACCCTGCCGCCCTGCCACACCTGGCGCATCCTGGAAGGAAGCTACGCCCTCCACCCCGCGCTGGGACACTATTACGACCGGGCGCTCTTCC
Source organism: Bacteroidaceae bacterium (assembly GCA_963621575.1). Lineage (GTDB taxonomy): Bacteria > Verrucomicrobiota > Lentisphaeria > Oligosphaerales > Oligosphaeraceae > UBA1724. The sequence continues at coordinate 6,875 of CAVFEH010000018.1, read as the reverse complement.
TCGACATCCCCGCCGCCGAACAACGCCGGCGGATCATCCTTCGGAACGGCCCCGGAAAGGCCGCCCTCTTCCAATCCCTCTGGATCCCCCTGGAGGAAGAATACATCCGCGCCCTCCGCCCCCAGAAGTACGCCGCCACGGTGCGCTTTGTCCGCTGACCAAGGACGCCGCAGGGTTGTCGCCGCGGAACCGCCGCGCCGCAGCCGGCCCCGGCCAGCCCCTAGTCCCGTTCGCCGCACTTGGGGCCGCAAATGCAGTGCACGGCCTCCTGGATCAACCGCGGAATATTGAAGTCCTGGACGCCGACCACGGTGTTGTCGCAGTGGTGGAAGGGTATGAGGATTCTCCGGGCGCCGCTCTGGGCCACGGCGAGGGCCATTGCGGGGGTGATTTCGCCGTTGAGGGAGTCGGCGATGACGATTCCCATGGGGCCGATGATGACATCGGCCTTCCGGCACCCCACGACCACGGCGTTTTCGCCGGTGGCGGCGGCGGTGGCGCCCGCCTTGTGCATGGCGGTGGTGGCCAGGGAATTCGTCCCCACCGCCAGAATCTCCGCCTCCGGCAGTTCCCTGCGGATGGCGGCAACCAGCTGTTTTCCCACTCCGCCGCCGTGGGCGTCAATCACCAGGATGCGCATCTGTCTCTCTCCTCCTCTAAAGGGTGTTTCCAAACGACTTCGCATAATGCAAGCGGCGCTGCCACCAACTGGCCGGGACGGATCTCCTTGCGTTTGCGCAAGGGATTGGGCATGCAACCCAAACACCCTCTTGCTTGATTCCCCTACCGGTCGGATTTTGTCCTGTTGTGATGTTGGCACAGCATCTGGCAATTTTCTTTGGTTGTCTTGCCACCTTGCGACCAAGGGGTGACATGATCGGCTTCCATTTCAGACAAGTCATAGTGGATCTTTTCCCTGTGCTCCTGCCGGCAGAACGGGCAAATGCCTTTTTGAGCCTCATAGACCTCTCTTTTGACACTGTCCGGAAATGCACGGAGATTGAGTTTGGAGGCATCTCCAAGCAGCACATAAGGATAAACACCTCTTTTATTCAACACCTCCTCATCTTGCATCAACCGGGAAATCTCTTCTTCCAGCGTATTCTTGTCCAATGGCTTGTCCTTGCAGACTTCATAAAAATCATTCCACGGCTGGTTCTTCATTTCCTTGCGGTTCTTCTTGAATTTTGATTCCGCCCAGTCGCACACGCCCTTGAAATAGAGCCACAATTCGTCCGCATTGCTGTCATGCTGGTGTTTTGCCATATATCCTTCAATGGTGAGATTCTGCTTTTTGGCGATCCAGGCAATGGCGGTTTCAAGCAATTCTTGCCGTATTGTCTTTTTGTCTAGATAGAATTGGGAAACCCGACAACCAGTGCACCCCGTTTTGGAAAACCGTATCTTTGCATCAGCAAGCCAGGCCCCCGTATAACAGGCGTTTCGCAATTCCTGGTCCGTTAATTTTTCCCCGGCGATATTGATCGTCTTGAACCATTCCAGCTTCTCCCTGTCATCGCCGTCGCAGACGTAGATGAACAATTTGTAGTCTAAAATCCGCTTCTGCTCTGAGGCATAGAGATTGTCAAAACTCCTCACTTGGTGGTCGTCTTGCTCAATGCTGAAATCCCCTGCGATATACTTGCAAAAGGAGAGGGTTCGCTGCTGGCCATCCAGCAATTCATAAGTGCCGTCTTCATTGATGGACCAATCCATCACATTCAGAGGAAAGCCCTTCAAGATCGTTTGGACGACCGCCTTCTGCTTGCTGTCATCGTAGACAAACTCACGCTGAAACTTTGGCCTGACATTCAGGTTTCCACCATACCCAAAGACACCGTTCTCATCATCATTCCGGTAGCCGTCAAAAACCTCGCCGACAGTGATTTCCCTGAGTGTGATGTTCATTTGTGGTTACCTTCTTTAAACCCTAACGTATCTTCGAAATAAGCACCCTGGCATATGTTTCCTTGCCGTGCAGCGTAAATCTTTTCCCGTAATGCGGGTTGTCAGCAACATATCTGTCAATCCCAATGATCTCAAATTGTTCGGGGCAATACTTGTCCAGGAAAGTAATGGGGACTCCCATCACGCCGTCATAGTCTTCTGGAATCAATTTCGTTTCCCTTACCTCAATGGCATTGTAATTGTCATATTTGGGGTATTCTTCGGGGGTGTACCGTTTGTAGAGCGGCAGGGATTCATGCAACTTCCTGTGGTCGATGTTGGTAAACCACACAACACCGGAGACTCTGATCATGCCCTCCTTGTGGCTATTGGCTGTTGCGGTGTCTTCGTAGCAACTCTTAAAATGAGAGGCACCGCCCTTGAATCCAAATCCGAGCCACATTCTGTTGTCCTTGATCAGCGGGAAAATCTCCTTGTAGGTAATCGCATTCTGATTTCCTATAATCAGGAATTTCTTGTCATATTTCACAAGCTGGTCGACATACTGCCGGAACAGGCTAAATGGCGGATTCGTCACCACCACATCCGCCTCCTTCAGCAAATCTACACACTCCTTGCTTCTGAAATCCCCATTGCCTTCCAGAAGAGCAAGCACATTCTTCTTGTTCTTGACAAGATATTCCACATCTGCCAAGTCCACCCTTCCATCGCCATTCTCATCATTGACTTCTTCAATTACAATTTTGTAGGGCTTCCTGTTG
>CAVFEH010000018.1:0-4196 GCA_963621575.1 Bacteroidaceae bacterium | reverse complement strand
TTCCTGTTGTTCTCCTTTGTCTTCTCATCAAAGACAAATTCGCCTTGGATTGGCGACCCATCATAACAGGTGGCCATCAATTTCTTCAATCCAAGCCCATTGAAATGCATTGCAAAATACTTGAAGAAATTGCTCTCATAAGGATCATCACAATTGCAGAAAACAATCTTTCCCTTGAAAAAATCCTTGTAATGGCAGAGTTCGTTTTCAATATCACACAACTGCGTATAGAACTCGTCTTTTTGGGCCGTTTTGGCATTTTGCAATTGTGAAATCTTGTTTGGCATGATGAGCTACCATCTCCTCTTTCCGGGGCGTCTAATATACTTCCTTTCAGATCCTTTTGCCAGTTCCTTCACGGTATCACGCCTGAATGGTCGCCGCCTCCAAAAAGCGATACAACAATATTGCGACAAATCCACAAACGAGAACCTGCAAGTCCTGTTTTGCCTGTCGCATTTCCAGCCCCTCACCGCCCGCCGGGGGACATTTCCGCCACCAGGAGCGCGGTGACCCTTTCGGCGGAGAAGACCTCCTCAGCCAGCCGCCGGCTTCGGGCGCCCATGGAGGCGCGCAATCCGGGGGAATCGGCCAGAGTCTCCATGGCGTTCTGGAGGGCGGTGGCGTCGCGGGGGGGGACCACCAGTCCGTTTTCCCCGGGCCGGACCGTCTCCCGGCATCCAGGGGCGTCGGTGGTGACCACGGCGCGTCCGCAGGCCATGGCCTCCAGGGTGCTCATGGGGGTGCCCTCGTGATAGCTCGGCAGTACGAAGATGCTGGCGCGGGCGTGTGCGGGCCGGACATCCTCCAGTTCGCCGAGATACTCCACCGTGCCGTCCTCCTGGAAGGGTTTCAGCTCCCCGGGGGAAAGGGCGGTGGGATTGGTGTCGAAGGGGCCGGCCAGGAGGAATCGGCAGCAGGGGTTCTTCCGGCGCAGCGCGCGGGCGGCCTGAAGGTATTCCCGGACGCCCTTGTCCTTCAGCAGCCTCGCCACCAGAAGAAAGACGGGCTCCCCGGGGAGTGGCAGCGGCTGGAATTTCTCCGTGTCCACGCCGCTTCCGGGAATCCACCGGACCTGCTCCGGGGAGACCAGATGGTGTTCCAGGAAAACCCCGGAGTCGTCGGTGTTCTGGAAGAAGACGCGGCGGGCGTATTTCAGGGCGCGGGCGTATTTCCAGGAGAGCCCCGCGCGCAGGACGGCATTCTTCAGGCCCCGTCCCCGAAAGATGGAGCCCAGTCCGGAAATGAGCGCGTAGCGCCCGGGGACTCCCGCCTCCGCCGCGGCGGGCACGCCGTAGACCACCGCCTTCGCCTGGCTGCAGAAGAGCAGCTGCGGACGCTCTTCCCGGAAAAGCCGCAGGAGCGCCCGCCGGAGACGCCAGTCCGACAGCGGATTCAGGCCATTGCGGTCCAGCGGCACCGGCCGGAAGCGGATTCCGTGGGCCGCAAAACGCGGGGACCACTCGTCCTCCCCGCCAGGCCCCACCGCCACCACCTCCCAGCCACGGGACAAATACGCCCGCGCCAGCGGCAGACGGAAGTTCAACAGCGACTTCGTGTGGGCGGCAAATATGACAAGCTTGTTCATGCTTGAAAGACTTTCGATGGCCCGGGCAAAGGAGGGTTCCGCCTTGGACATGCGGAAGGCATCGGCAAGGGGGGGGTGTGGAAGCGCGGCGGCCGTGCAGACCCGCCGCTACGGAACCTCCAGGAAAAGGGCGTGTACGAACTGCGACGGGATGTACGCGCCGTTTTTCCAGGCGAGGATGTCCGTGGCACGGATGCCGTGGACGGGCGCGTTTTCGGCGCGTTTTCGTGGAGGCGGGGGAGTCAGGGTTTTGGAGTCGTCCCCGGTGCGCCAGGCGGTGCCGTCGCAGCCGGTCAATGAGACGCCCCCGCATCACCTGCACCATCACCACCTGGCATAGATCCCCACGCTCCTCCTCCGTCAAGAAATGGCGCCGCCCCACCTCCAAAAACAGGGGACGACACGCCAGGAAGAACCCCCGCCAGGACGACGCGTTACCGGACTGGCAGCCGTTGGAGAAAAGGCGGGATTTGGCGGCCGGCCCCTTTTCCCGCCGGTCTCAGGGGGCTGCGTCCGGCCGCCAATTCCCCATGGTGATTCCCTCACCGCGCCAGCGGGGTCGCGAGATAAAATCTTTCCCCTTGCGGGAGAGCCGCCTGCGGCATTCCCGGAAGGGTGATGGAGGCCTGTTTGGCGGGGAGCTGCGAAAGATTTTCGAAGAGCGCGCGGAGAGTCTTCTGGGAGCCGATGCGGACCACGGAGGCGTCGGGGCATTTCCCCAGTCCTTTGGCGATTTCGAGGGCGTCTTCAAAGTCTCCCAGAACGTCCACCAATCCCAGGGCGAGGGCCTCGTCACCGGAGACAGGGCGTCCGTCGCCGGCGGGGGATTCCGCCACGTCCTCGGGGGTGGGGAATTGCTTTACGCGTCCACGGGAGACGGCCTCGCAGAAATGATGGAAGTCCTGTGCGACCATCTTCTGGAGGTATTCCTTTTCCTCGGGGGTGGCCTCCCGGGCGCCGCTGAGGATGTCCTTGAAGTCACCGGAGCGGTAGACCACGGATTTCACGCCGATCTTCTCCATGAGCCCCTTGTATTCCAGTCCCTGGAGGATCACCCCGATGGAGCCGGTGAGGGTCATGGGGTTCGCGACGATGGCGTCGCAGCCGCTGGCAATGTAGTATCCTCCGGAGGCGGCCATGGAGCGCATGCAGGCGACCACGGGGATGGAGAGGCGGTCCAGCTGGGTGCGGATCTGGTCGCAGGCCACCACTTCGCCGCCGGGGGTGTTCATGTCCAGGATCAGGGCGGAGTATTCCCCGGATTCCTCGATCTTCCGGAGCTGTTCCCGGATCCGCGCGGCGTTCCCGCCGCGGGGCGTTTCAAAGAAGGCGGACTCCGGGTAGTACCCGATGATGCCGAAGATTGTGAGCACCGCGATCTTCTCCAGGCCCTCGCCCTCCCGGATGACCTCGCCGCCAAGCCCCGTGCTCTGCAGCAGCGTGGCGGGATCCGTGGACTCCAGGGCCCGCCCGCAGGAATACACGCAGAACCCCAGCAGGAACATGGGCGCCAGGACGGCGAAGAGGATGCCAGCCAGGCACCCCAGCATGAAGTTCTGTGTGCGGGACGCGAAGGACGGCTTTTGCGGAATCTGGTTCATGGGGGGCTGCGGCGGCGGGGGCTCGGGGGCCGGGGGTTCCTGTGCGGGGCTCAGGGGCGTGCGTGGAAATTCGTCCATGGCCGGGGGTGGTTACTTCTTCTCGTCCTTGGGCTCGTAGTAGTCGACGCCCTCCCGGGCGATTTGTCCGTGGACCACGCGGAGGTATCCCGCGTCTCGGTTGAGGGAGGGCGGCGCGCCGTCGGCGGAGACGTAGAAGCGCTTTTGGCGAAGGCGGAGGGTGCGTCCCTCGAAGCCGAAGATGTAGTAAACGTAGAGCCGCGGCCGGATTTGGAGGAGAACATGGACGAGGCTGTTGTCGTCCAGCTCCATCTGGGGCTTTTCGCCGTCGATGAAGGATCCCAGCCGATAGACGGCGTAGACATTGTCGTTGTCCTCGGCGCGGAGGGCGTAGACATCCTCGTCGGTGTCGGCGAACCGGAGGAGGGAGAGCTGGATGGCCTTGATGAGGCCGGTCTTGCGTTCGGTGGGCAGTCCAATGTTCTTGACCAGGATGGGCAGTCCGTCCTGGACCTCCACGCGCACGGAGTGGGAGATATGCCGGCGGGGCAGCCGTGCGTGGTCCAGAAGCGCCTGGACAGTATACCCGTCCTCCCGCTGCATGTCGTAATACTGGTTCAGGAGGATCTCCAGGGTGCGGGACTCGCCGGGGGCCAGGTGGAGCCCGCTGGCGGGATTCCCCATGGCGTTGACGAGCTTGGGGACCCGTCCGGAGGCGCTGGTGATCTGGAAGGCGATGCGCCCCTGTTTTTCCGGGGTGCCGCCGTCGAAGTCCAGGGTGTTGCCGGAGAGGTTGCCCACCGTCAGCAGCACCTTGATGGGTTCGTAGCGCAGGAAGCGCCTCTGGCTGACCTGCAGATCCAGGGCGATCTGCGCGGGGAGCGCGGCGGCCAGAAGGAAAAGGAGGAGCGCCGGGAGGAGGAGCCCCGCGCGGCGGGGGGAGTGTGCGGTGTCGCCCATGGCGGAGGGAGGGAAGTAGAGTGTAGGGA
>CAVFEH010000017.1:727-45385 GCA_963621575.1 Bacteroidaceae bacterium | reverse complement strand
GGTTCGCCGGAGGGTTCGCCGGAGGGTTCGCCGGAGGGTTCGCCGGAGGGTTCGGGCGCAGAGTCCGGGGCCGGGAAGGAGGGCTCGGGCTCAGGCGCGGATTCGGGAAGGGGCTCGGATGTCGTTTCGGGAACGTGTGCGGGAAAGATTCCTGGGGAAAGCCGGGGTTCCGGAGCGGGGGTGGTCTCCGTCTCGGGGGAGGGCGCCTGTGGCTGCGGATTGGGGGACTTCCCCTGTCCGGGATTTTGTTGCTTTGGCGTTTGTGGATGCTCCGCACGGTAGACGTCCCGTTGATGGAGAATTTGCCGGACGTATTCCCGTGTGCCGGGGTAGGAGATTTGTTCGGGCGCGACGGCGGTGTCCGGGGAGTCTGGCTTCCAGAGTTTTAGGACGGTGGTGCGCCCGGCGTTGTATTCGGCCAGCGCCAGGGGTTCTTGGGAGGCGTATCCCTTCCAGCGGGAGAGGGCGCGGGCCAGGAACCAGCATCCGATGTCGAGATTGACGTCGGGGGAGAGGAGTTCCTTGGTGGCGGGGACGCCGTGCCGGGTGGCCTTGCTCCAGTCCTCCACCGCTGCGTCGGTGATCTGCATGAGACCGTATTCGCCGTGGTCGCCTCGTGCGCAACTTCGGAAGCGGCTTTCCTTCCAGACCAGTGCTTCCACGAGATCAGGGGAGAGTCCGTGCCGGTGGCTGGCCTCCGCGATGGCTGCGGAGAGTGCCTCGCGGCCGTGGGGACACTCCGGGGGGCAATCTGGAGACTGAGTGGTTCGGCGCCAATGGAAGAGTGCCGCGGAGATCAGGAAAAGACCAGCCAGGGCCAGGATGATCTTTCGCTCCGTCCGGGTGGCAGGCTTCCGGCATTTGGCGCGGCGGCGGGGCATGGTTTATCGACCCGTGGAGCCGAAGCCGCCTTCGCCGCGATCCGAAGCCGAGAGCTCTTCGGCTTGCTCCAGGCGTACCTGGGGCAGTTTCTGGAAGAGCAGTTGCGCGATGCGGTCGCCCCGGTGAATGACGAAGGGCTCCGCGCCGTGGTTGATCAGAATGGCCTTCACTTCGCCACGATAGCCGGAGTCCACGGTCCCTGGGGCATTCAGCACCGTGACGCCGTATTTCAGGGCCAGACCGCTGCGGGGGCGCACCTCCGCAACATAGTCCATCGGCATCTGCAGCCGCACGCCCGTGGGCACCGCCGCCCGCCCGCCCGGAGACAACACCGCGTTTTCAGCGGCGTAAAGATCGTATGCGGCGTCGGAGCCGTGCTGCTTCCGGGGAATCAGATCCTGGTTTTCGGGAGAGACTTGGAGGAGGATGGTGTCGTGTGCGTCAGCCATGGGAATGCGTCTCCTTCATGCGGCGGCGGTAGAGGTCGTAAAACTGGTCTTCATAGGCCTCGAAAAGGCCGTAGGCGCGGAGTTTTTCGCCAAGTCGTCGTGCGTCGTCCAGGCTTCCGCAGGCTTCGAAGTCTTCCTGGAGCTCCTGCCGGATGGCGCGGGGGACGCCGTCGTCCAGCAGGAAGAGGCCCTTCCGGGCGATGTCCCGTGCATGGAAGGGCAGGGAGCGCTGGACCATCTGCGCAAGGAAGTGCATGAGGGAGACCTCCCAGGCGTCGTCGGGACCCACGAGCACGCCCTTCAGCTCCGTCAAGTTGTCCTGCGCCTCGGCGGCCGCCTGTTCGGCGACTTCCAGGGGATTGCCGCTCACGTGGTCTTCATGGTGCTTGTCTTTCCCAAAACGCAGGCCGTATTCCAAAAAACGCGCCTTTGCATCCCTGGAAAGGACCTCCTCCAAATACCTCCGCGCATCTTCGCCGAAGTTCTCTACGGCACGGCTTCGAAAGTACGCCGGGGTGATGACCCGGGGGCGCTCCGAGGTCACGACGCCACTGCGCAAGGTCAGGCGCCCCGGATGGTCCATGTCCTCCGAAACCACCAGGTACTGCACCCGGGATGCCCCGAAGGACTCAAGCAGCTTCGGGGGCATGTACACGATCCGCGTGGACCGCGCCGCATACCAGATGTCTTCGTAGTGGCTCATGTCGGCTTTCGCGGCCGCGAAGGGCCGGGAAAAAAGGAGGATATGGTGGAGGAGGGAGAGTTTGGCATGGATTCCTGCCGGAATCCCGCGCCGGGGGCCGCCGTTCGCGCGTGTGTGCGGAAAACGAGAAAATATAATGGTGTACGCAGGGCTCTGCGTCTCCTTGGGGAACGGTTCCGGCAGCCGGCGATGCCGTGCGTCGCAACCCAGAATATTTCCGTGGGTTGCGGCCCGGGGGTGAAAACTCGCATGGGGCGCATTAAATTACGGGTTTTGCGATTGTCGGCGGAGTCGCTTCGCCGGTGCAATGATTCAGCGTGGACATTGTCGGCGGTGGAGTCTCCCTGCTCCCGGCGGTCCCTTTTTTTTACCCTGTTGGTCTTCCGCCTGGAACACCCCTTTTTTGAGAGAGCACTTGCATGGCGAGCTACCTCAGCCTCATCATTGGCTGCATCCTGGTCAATAATTTCGTCCTGACACAAATTCTGGGCATTTGCCCGTTTCTGGGGGTCTCCAAATCCACGAAGACTGCGCTGGGCATGGGCGGCGCCGTGATTTTCGTGATGGCGGTGGCGGGATTCTTCACCTCCTGCATCTATCACTTTCTGCTGGCGCCCTGGGGCGTCACGTATCTCTCCACCATCGTCTTCATCCTTGCCATCGCGGGCATTGTGCAGATCGTTGAGATCCTCCTGCAGCGCTTCTCCAAGAGCCTCTATCAGGCGCTGGGAATCTATTTGCCGCTGATCACCACCAACTGCGCCGTCTTGGGCGCGGCCATTCTTTGCAGCCAGAAGGACTACGGCCTCGTGAAGAGCACCGTCTACTGCGCGGCCTCCGCCGCCGGTTTCGCCCTGGCATTGCTGCTCTTCTCCAGCATCCGCGAAACCCTGGAGCTGGCGCGCCCCCCCGCGTGCCTGAAGGGACTCCCCCTGACCCTGATTACCGCCGGACTGCTGGCAATGGCATTCATGGGATTCTCCGGACTGGGTAACTGACACGCCGGAAAACGCCTTGACACACACAATTTCCCCGATCCCTCCTACTTCATTTTGTAGAAAGGCATGAGCACTTTCCTCATCATCGTACTCGTCGGTCTGCTGACCGGCGTCGCCATCGCCATCGTCAGCCGCTTCTTTGCCCAGGAGGCGGACCCTCTGGAGGAACAGCTGCTCGCGCTGCTGCCGGGCGCCAACTGCGGTGGTTGCGGCTATGCGGGTTGCAGCGGCTACGCCAAGGCGCTGGCGGCGGGCAAGGCGCGTCCCGGCGCCTGTGCCGCCCAGAAGCCGGAGGACCTGGAGAAGATGTCCGCGTTGGTGGGCGTCGCCGCCGAGGCCCGCGAACCGAAGGTTGCGGTTGTCATGTGCAGTGGTGACGACCGGAAGGCCACCCGCCAGGCGCAGTACAACGGCATCAACAACTGCCGCGACGCCATGATCGTGGCGGCCGGCGCCAAGACCTGCACCTATGGATGTCTGGGGCTGGGCGCCTGCGCCCGCGCGTGTCCCTTTGGCGCCATTGAGATCACGGAGTACCACCTGGCGGTGGTCCATCCGGAGCTTTGCCGCGGCTGTGGGAAGTGTGTCCAGACCTGTCCCAAGAAACTGATCCGTCTGGTCCCCAAGTCTGCGCCCATCCATGTTCATTGCGTCAGTCCGTTGAAAGGCGCGGTGAAATTGAAGGCGTGCAAGGCGGCGTGCATTGGTTGTGGCAAGTGTGTGAAGGTGGCCCCGGAGAGCATCCGGATTGACGGCGGCGCCGCGCTGGCCCAGATCAACTACGGCACTCCTCCCGCGGAGGAGGTGGCGGCGGTCTGCCCCACTCATGCCCTCCGGAAGTAGTCCGGTCGACCAATCCTTTTTCCACCCGGGATTCTCAAGAGACCCCAAATGAGCAAGATTTTCCACTTCTACGGCGGCGTCCATCCCCGCGAGGAGAAGATCTCCCGCGGCACCCCTATCGTTGACGCGCCACTCTATCCCCTCTATACCGTCCCTCTCTCCATGCATATCGGCGCCCCCGCAAGGGCGCTTGTGCAGGTCGGCGACACGGTTTTGCGGGGGCAGCCCATCGGCGAGCCCGCCAGCTTCGTTTCCTCCTACATCCATGCGCCGACCTCCGGCAAAATCCGTTCTCTGGGCACATGCCTGGGCCCCGCCGGCACGCAGCTTCCCTGCGTGGTCATTGAGGCGGACGGCGAGGACAAGGCCGCGGAGTTCATGGAGCCCCTCACCGATTGGCAGAACACGGATCCCGCCGTGCTGCGGGAGCGCGTTGCCAAGGCCGGCATCGTGGGCATGGGCGGCGCCGCCTTCCCGACTCCTGTGAAGCTCTCCATTCCCCAGGGGAAGTCCATCGACACCCTCATCATCAACGGCGTGGAGTGCGAGCCCTGTCTCACCGCCGACCACCGGCTCATGCTGGAACGCCCCGAGCGCATTCTGGACGGCGTTGCGATCGCGGGGCACGTTCTTGGCGTGGAGAATATCCTGGTCGGGATTGAGGACAACAAGCCAGACGCCATCAAGCTCCTGACTGAATTGGCCGCCAAACGGGAGGGCATCCGGATCCAGGTGGTGCCTCTGCGGGTCCGTTATCCCCAGGGCGCGGAAAAGCAGCTGATCTACGCTTTGACCAAGCGAAAGGTGCCTTCCGGCGGCCTGCCCGCGGATGTGCACTGCGTGGTGCAGAATATCGGCAGTTCCTTCGCCGTGGGCGAGGCGGTGCTGGAGGGCAAGCCCCTCTATGAGCGCATCACCACCGTCACTGGCACCCCGTTGGTGGCTCCCGGCAACTGGCGTTTCCGCGTGGGCACCAGCTACGCCGAGGCCCTGAAGCTGGCCGGCGGAATCAAGGAGGGCGCTTCCATTGCGAAATTGATCTCCGGGGGGCCCATGATGGGCATGTCGGTCTACTCCCAGGAGGTCCCCATCATGAAGAACACCTCCGGCATCCTGGTGATGGGACCTGGGGAGGTCTCCCAGTATACCTCCAAGGCGTGCCTGCGCTGCGGACGTTGCAACGACGCCTGCCCCATGCAGCTCATGCCCGGAATACTCTCCGTCCAGATTGAAAACGAGCGCTTCGACGACGCCCAGAACTGGCACGTGATGGATTGCATTGAGTGTGGCTGCTGTGCCTTCATCTGCCCCGCGGGACGCCCCTTGGTGCAGCACATGCGGCGGGCCAAGTCCGAGGTTGGAGCCAAGCTCCGCGCCCAGAAGGCAGCCAAGTCGCAGCCCAACAAGACGGCAGAGAACAAATAAGAGGATTCTCTCTATGGCAGACGCTTCCCCCGAAATCACCCCTGTGCAGCCCAACGGCCCCAAGGCGGCCGCGCCTGCGGCCCCCGCCGAGCCCGCGCTCATCGTCTCCTCCTCCCCGCACTTCCACACGAAGGATACGGTGGACAGCATCATGCGCTGGGTCCTGGTGGCCCTGGCACCTGCCTGCTGCGCCGGCGTCTACTTCTTTGGCTGGGACGCCCTGCGGGTCCTCTGCCTGTGCACCTTCGGCAGCGTGCTGCTGGAGTGGATCGCCGCCCGCATCATGGGCAAGAGCGTGGAGATCCGCGATGGCTCCGCCGCAGTGACGGGACTGCTATTGGGCATGAACCTCCCCTCCAGCACTCCCTGGTGGATCTGCCTCATCGGCTGCTTCATGGCCGTGGTTGTTGGCAAGATGATCTTCGGCGGCCTGGGATGCAATCCCTTCAACCCCGCGCTGGTGGGGCGCGTGGCGCTGCTGCTGGCCTTCCCCGTTGTTCTCACGACCTGGCCTGCGCCCCGCACTCCCGCCTGCATGAAGGAGTCCGCTCCCGCCGTGGAACTGGCAATCCCCGCCACCAGCGCCACCCCCAGTGCGGCCGCTGAGGCCGCGGAGGCCGAAGTGGTTCCCCGGACAACGGCCACGCCGTTGAAGTGGTCGAAGTTGGCCCGGATGAATCGTTCTGCGGAGACCCTCTACGAGAAGTGCACTCCGCTGGCGAAGACTCCGGGGAAAAGCTACTGGCATCTCTTCTTGGGGTTGGAGAAGGGCGGTTCCCTGGGCGAGACCTGCGGCCTGGCGCTGCTTCTTGGCGGAATCCTGTTGATCTGCCTGAAGATCGTCCGCTGGCAGATCCCCGTCTTCTATTTGACCACCGTGGTCTTCATCACCGGAATCGCCTGGCTGGCCAACCCCGGCAAATACGCGGACCCCCTCTTCCACGTGCTCACCGGCGGACTCCTTCTGGGTGCTTTCTTCATGGCCACCGACATGGTCACCACTCCCCTCTCCCGACTGGGCGCCATCTATTTCGCCATTGGCTGCGGCGTGCTGACCAGTTGCATCCGCCTCTGGGGGAGCTACCCCGAGGGCGTCTCATTCTCCATCCTCATCATGAACGCCTTCACGCCTCTCATCGACCGCGCGACCGCTGGAAAACCCTTCGGAATGCCCAGGAAGAAGGGCATCAAGATGCCGTCGTAAACCGGAAGGGGGAACACACTATGAAAGAAATCCTCAAGCTGGTTTTGAGCCTCACGTTCATCTGCGCCCTGGCGGGCGCCTCTCTGGCTTACGTCTCCCGCCGGACGGCAGAGCCCATCGAGCATGCAAAGGTGCAGCAGCGCAACGAGAAGATGGCGTTGTTGTTGCCTGCGGAAGTGACCACCACCGCGCCCCTCGACATCGGTGCCGGAACGGGTGTGACCGTCTATGGTGCCTACGGACAGGGCGGCGAGCTCCTGGCCTACTGCGCGGAGACCGCGGATCCCAGCGGCTTCGGCGGCGAGGTCCGGGTGCTGGTGGGCCTGAGCCTGGACGGCACCATCCGCGGCGTGCTGGTCTCCGAGAACTCCGAGACTCCCGGGATTGGCAGCCTGGTTTGCGAGCGCAGCGCCCGCGGCTCCTTCTGGGACCTCTTCCGCAAGAAGCAGGCGGAGCCCCACGCAGACGCCCGCGCGCTGGTGCCGAACAAATACCTGGATGGCTACAACGGACAGCAGCTCTCCTCCACCGCGCCCCTTCAGCTGAAGGACGCCGCCGGCCCCGGCGCCATCGTCCCCGTCAGCGGCGCCACGGTCTCCTCCCGCGCGGTGCTCAACGCAGTGAACCGCGTCTGCATGCTCTGGCCCTTCCCCGGGAAGTAGCCACACACTCTCCCATCCTTTCCCGAAACTTTCCCGAAATCCCCTTTCCCGGACTATGAAAGCAACCGCTCTCAAGACCCTCGTCAACGGCATCTGGAAGGAAAACCCGGTGCTGGTGCTGATGCTGGGCATGTGCCCCACGCTGGCTACCTCCTCCAGCGCAAAGAACGCCATTTTCATGGGAATGGCCACGACCTTCGTGCTTGCCGGCAGCAACTTCGTGGTCTCGCTGCTGAAGGCGCTGATTCCCGACAAGGTCCGAATTCCCTGCTTTATCGTCATTATCGCCGCTTTCGTCACTGTGGTGGAGTTCTTGATGAAGGCGTATGCCCCCGCGTCGCTGGTGAAGTCCCTGGGAATCTACCTTCCGCTGATCACCGTGAACTGCATTGTTCTGGGCCGCGCCGAGGCCTTTGCCTCCAAACACGGACCTGTCCTCTCGTTGCTGGATGGCTTTGGCATGGGACTGGGCTTCACTCTGGTGCTCACGATGCTGGGCGCGGTCCGTGAGTTCATTGCGGGCGGGACCCTCTTCGAACTCACCGTGGTGCCCAACTGGCAGGGCTTCGCGCTGCTGCGCTTCGCCCCCGGTGCTTTCATGGTGCTTGGCGTCTTCCTGGCGGTTCTCAACTGGTCGAAGATCCGCGCAGCCAGGAAGTCCGGAAAGACCTACGAGCCCCCCGCCGAACTCAACTGCGCCACCTGCCACATCTGCCATATCCGGAAATAGCGGCGGAATTCCCAAAACGCGAAAGGCGCGGTCCGTGATCTTTGCGGTCCGCGCCTTTTTTGTGCCGTTTGGGGAGGAGGGTTATTCCTGCGGCTTTGGGAGGAGTTCGGGCAGGAGCTCCTTTGTGGTGAAGCCCGCAGCGCCCTTGTGCCCGCCGCCGCCGTAGGAGGCCGCGATGGCGGAGCAGTCGATGCGGTTGTTCTCGCCGCCGCCGGTGTAGAGGCCGTAGTCCCATTGCTTGCCGTTGAAGGAGAAGAGGAGCATTGCGTCGTGTCGTGCGGGATCGAATGCGGGTTGGAGACGGAGGGAGCCATGTCCGGGGGAGTTGAGGCATAGGATTCGCTTCCCGCCCCAGAGGACGCGGTCGAAGGCGAATTCCCTGGCGATGGTGGCGTTGTAGTAGTTGTTGTATTCCTGGATGGCGGCGCCCTTTTCCACGTATCCCTGGCAGACGTCGTCCTGCTCAAAATCCTGCGGGGTCTTCCAGGGGTAGGCGAGCTCGTGGAAGTGTTCCGGCGCGTGTTGTTCCAGTTTTGGCTGGATGCCGTAGAGGAAGGGGAGTGCTTCGTTGGTGAAGGCGGGGGTGTTGGCGTTCCGGAAGGTATCCTGGTCGCCGACGAGTCGGAGCATTCGTGGGAGGGGCCTTTCGCCTTGGAAGAACCGCCAGGCCAGCTCCGCCGCACAGATCAACTCGCCGGGCTTGCAACGAAGGCCCTCCGCGTCCGCAAAGCCGTTTGCGAGGCTCTGCTTGATGGCGGAAAGATGGTGGTCAATCCAGAGGAGCCGGCGGCTGGCGCGGAGCCACCTCATGGATTCCACAGGGAGCGTGTAGTCCACGATGACCACGGTGTCGTATCCCTGGAGTTGGCCAATGCCGGGGATTGCGCCAGGGTCGCCATATCCCAGACAGAGGGGCTCTGCCTGGGGGAATGCCATCATGGCAAGGGCGCCGGCGGCAAAGCCGTCCAGGTCGTTGTGGTGGAGAAGGAGGGTCTTCGGCATGGGGCTGCTTCCGGGAAAGAAAAATCCCGGCGAACAGGAGGAAAGGAGAGGGAAAACCGCCAGTTCGCCGGGATGGAGGGAAAAAGGAAAGTCCGCGGTCGCCTTACAGGAGGAAGGCCACCACTGCGAAGGCAACGCCCACGAAGAGCAACGCCACCACTGCGGAGATCGCGTAGCTGGCCGCAGTGGGCTCAGGCTCTTTCATGACGGGAGCCGCCTTGGGGATATCAAACTTTGGCTCGTTGTGCGCCAGCGCGGGCTTCACAGGCTCGGCAGATGATGCAACAGGGGCGGGGGCGGCGGGGGCAAAGGCAGGCGTCTTCGCGGCCTTCTCGGCGGGAGTGGCCAGGTTGATCTTCTTGAAGACGGGGGCCGCCTTGGGAGCCGCGGGGGGCTCGGCAGCAGGAGCAGGTGAGGCAGGGGGCTCCGCGGCCTTGGGGGCCTCGGTTGCGGGAGTTGGAGCGGGAGCGGGAGCGGGAGCGGGAGCGGGCTCTGCGGGTTTGGGTGCGGGCTCTTCCTTCTTGAGGGAGAGCCGGACGCCGGAGCGCTTCATGCCCTCGGTGCCATCGGAGGCCTTTACGGCGGCGGGGGGCTCGGGGGGCATTTCACCTCCGGCAGTGCCCAGCTTCAGCTTTGGATGCGCGGGCGCCTCGGCCTTGGGGGGCTCTGCGGGAATGGGAGAGGGCGGCGGGGGAACAGCGGGGGCCGCGGCAGGCGGGGGATTGGAGGGGAGCTTCACGAAGCGGGTCTTGGGGGATTCCTCGCCAAAGGAAGCGGGGGTGGCTGGCTTCACGTCGGCGACGGGGGAGAAGGGAGAGGCGGCGGGCGCCTTGCTGGCGGTTTCTTCGGACATCACAAGGGTCTCCTAATAGACGGTTTTGCTAGAGGAAAGTTTGAGCGGAAAAATAGTCCTTTTTCCTTAAATATCAAGCCATTCGAAAAAAGAATGGCGTCCGTGTCAGGAATTGACGCAAGTTTTCGGAAGGACGCCTCTCCTCCTAGAGGCGGGGCGTTTTTTCGTCGGCCATCTTGTCGGAATCCGCCACTCGTCCCCGGACTTGGGCAATGTTGGAGAAACGGACGAGAGTGGAGTTGACACGGGCGATGGTGAATTGTGCGTCGGGGACAGCCGGGATTTGTGAGTAGTGGCAGATGGCCAGAGGGATTCCCTGGTTCCAGACCACGAAGTATCCCGGCTGCATTTGGATGCGCAGCTCCACGACGGTGCTGTTGGCGTCGGGGAAGTCCCAGGGGACTGCGATGGGGACGAAGGAGTATCCGCCGGCGGAGTTGGGATTCGCCCTCACGGCGTCCACCTGGATCACATTTTGGGTGTCGTCGCGGTAGCAGACAAGCCTCATGAGGATTCGTTCTTCGTCGCCGCGGGCGTGGATGTGCATCGTAGTCCCGCCGATGTCCATCAATTGGATTCCGACGCGGAGGTAGTCTCCGGGTCGGAAGGGTTCTTTCAGAGTCAAGGGGCCGGAGTTTGCGCCGCCCAGCAGTGCGGCTTCGTCGCCGTGGATCTCCTGCTGCCAGCTGAAGAGCGCCCCGCTCCATTTGGCAAGATGCACATTTTCCTGCATGAGCTGCTGCTCGTAGCGGTTCAGCCATGCCATGTATCCGTATATCCCCAGGAAGATCATCATTCCCACGGCAAGGGTGCCAAGGAAGAGGCGGTTGAGGAATTTCCGGTAGCGCCTGGTGAGGAATCCCAGGGAGAAATTCGCCAGGTATGGGGCTTCCAGGCGCGCCAGGTCGTCCAGCAGGTGTTGGTAGTCCTGATAGCGCTCCTCCTGCTGGAGCATTCCCATCTTCTGGATGACGCGGGCCAGCTCCTGTGGCACAGGGGGCGCGGGGGGCGGCGGCACGGGCTTCGGAAGATCGATTTGGCTCTTGAGGTCCAGAACCTCCTCCATGGTCTTGCCGGGGAAGGGCGGCGCGCCGGTGAGCAGGTAGTATGCGGTGGAGGCCAGGGAGTAGATGTCGCTTCGGCAATCCACATTTTCAGGGAAGAGCGCCTGTTCGGGCGCCATATAGAGGGGGCTTCCCACGATGGGCTTTTCGTCGACGTCCAGGGCGGTGGTGCCCTCCAAGTCATCGGGGGAATCCATCTCTTCCAGGAAGAGCTCTCCCGGTGGCGCGGCGATGCCGAAGTCGCACAGCGCGATGCGGAATTCGGGGGATTCGAAGAGCTCCTCGTAGGAGTCCGGGGGGCGGTTTTCGGAGAATCCGAAGAGGAGGTTGTCGGGCTTCACGTCGCGGTGGGTGTAGCCCTTTTCGTAGGCGTAGGAGAGCCCCTTGGCCGCCGCGTGGAGGACGCTGGTGACGTATTGCTGTGGCATGGGGCCCAGAAGCCGCACGAGGGAGCGGCCATTCAGGTGCCCGGGGATGTATTCCATGATCACATAGGCACCCTTCTGGGCGACGATGATATCGTGGCAACCCACCAGATTCGGGTGGGACAGCATGGCCATGATCTGGGCCTCTTTGCGCAATTTTGCAATGAAGCCCGGGTTGTTGGCAAGCTTCGGAGTCAGGACCTTCACCGCCACCTGGCGGTTCAAGGCATTCTGGCGCGCCAAATACACGGTGCCCATGCCGCCAACGCCTATGACGCCCTGCAGGGTGCAGCCGGGGACCATCCCGGGGGGGACATCCGGCGGGAGGGGCTTCACGGGACGCCACTGCGCCTCGCGAATCCGCAACAGGTGTTCCTTCAGGCGCTGGGCGCGGTTCATCCTCAGGTGCGACAGCTCGCTGCCGGAGATGACCTGCGTGGTTTCCTCAAGATCCCGTGCAGTCCGGGGCTGTTCCGGGGCCTCCGCCATGCGGGTCTTTTCCGGCTCTGGGGGAAGGCCGGCCTGCCCCGGGTCCCCGGGGGCTTTCGGTTGTTCCGTCTGGGGGGTCACGGGTTCCCTTCGGGGAAGAGATATTCTGCGGCCAGGAGCATTGCGTGGAGCTGGTGCTGGACGACGTCAATGCGGATGTATCCGGTGTCCTGTGTGGACGTGATTCCACCAAAGGCCTTCTTGGGAAGGGAATTCCGGCGTGCGGCAAGGAAGGGATTTACGTCCATGAAGGGGCCGCCCACTTGCCAGGTCATGAGTCTTGTCAGAATCCGCACCGCAGTCGCGCCCAGGAGTGTCGATTGCTCGTCAGCGCCGGCCAGGCGCGCCAGTTCGGCGGCGGCGACCAGTCCCTCCACGGCGAAGGCGGTGTTTCCTTGCCGGCTCTCCAGCCGGTGTCCGTAGATCTGCCACCAGCTCAAGGCCATGGCGCCCTTCCAGGCGATGTCGCGAAGGGCGGGGTCTTCGGGGAAGAGATTCCAGGCTTGGAGGCACGCCATGACACCCCACTGGTAGAATCCCCGGGTGCCATCGGTGTCGCCATCCAAGGCGAAGGCGTCGATGATGTATTTTTTCAGGAGTGCCTCCAGGGAGAGTCGGCAGCGTGCCTCCAGGTCGAAGGGCTTTTGGAGGGCGGGGCGCGCCTGGTAGAATCGTGCCGCGGTCATGTATGCCAGGAGGGACTCGCCGTCAAAATAGGGGGAGACGGGCGCGATGTCCTCGGGCAGGCGCATGCCGCCGAGTTCGTATTCCTCGCGCCAGGAGCCGCTGGACAATTCCTGGAAGTGCAGGAATTTCAGATTGTTCTCCAGGGCCCGAAGGAAGGGCTCCTGCTGCTTTTCGCTGAGATAGCGTTCCTGTCCCTCCAGGAAATCCATGAGGGAGAGGCAGAAGAGGGCCACGGTGCCGGTGCGGATCACGGGCTGCCCCTTGTAGGTGGTGGTGATCACGTCGGCATCGGGGAGCCCCCGCTGTCCCCGCAGGAAGAAATCCAGTCCCAGGATGGCGCAGCGCCGGGTGTCCTCGGTGAAGCGGTGGCGGTTCAGGTTGCAGATGCTCCAGAGCGTGCCGGCCTGGCGCACCTGGTTGTCGCTGTCGTCCTCTTCGCCGGAGACCAGGTCGTAGGCATACCGGAAGTTCCCCTGGGAGGTCTGCTGGTTGACCAAATACATCCCGGCCGCCTCAATGGACTCCTCCAGGGCCTCCCGCGTCAGCACGGGGAAGGGCGCCTGGTGGGTCTTCAGCCAGTTTTCCCGGTCGGCGTAGTGGTTCAACTGCAGACGCCAGGGCGGCAAGGACTCCGCAGGTGCAGTTTCGTCGGTCTCGGCTTCCTGTGCCGCTTGTGCGGCGGGGGCGGCGGCCTCCTCCGTTTCCTGGGCGCGCGCAGTGGTGGCGGAAGCCGTGGCGAGGAGCAGGAGCGTCAAGAGAAGGGGGAGGGCCTTTTGCATTGTGGTGGGTGTCTTTTTATGCGTCGAAGTGTTCGATCATCTGGATGACCTGGGAGTATTCCGTGGCCACGGGGAAGTCGGGGAACTGCTGCCGGACTTTGTCGGAGGGGCGGAAGAGGATTCCCAGATCGGCCTCGGCCAGCATGGCGGTGTCGTTGAAGGAGTCTCCCATGGCGATGAGCTTGAAGTTGAGCTGCTTGAAGGCAAGGGCGGCGTGGCGTTTGCCGTTGTTCTGGCGCATTTTGTATCCGGTCACGTTGCCGTCGGCGTCCACTTCCAGGGTATTGCAGAAGAGAGTGGGGTCGTGGAGCTGCCGCATGAGGGGGCTCGCGAACTGGTAGAAGGTGTCGGAGAGGATGACATTTGGGAAGCGGGGGGCCAGCCACTCCATGTACTCCTTGGCGCCGGGGAGGGGCTTCAGGGTGGCGATGACCTCCTGGATGTCCTGGAGCTTCAGGGAGTGCTCCTTCAGGATCTTCAGGCGGTGGCGCATGAGTTCGTCATAGTCGGCGACATCGCGGGTGGTCAGGCGCAATTCTGGGATGCCGGTCTTTTCGGCAAAGGCGATCCAGATCTCGGGGACCAGGACGCCTTCCAGGTCCATGGCCACAATGGTGGGGGTCTTCATGGGAACGACAGAGGAAAGTTGCGGGGGCTTCAGTAGGGGGAAAGGATGGAGTATTGGGCCTTGAGGGCCTCGACGCGCTGCCGGAGGCTCTGGCGCTCCGCGTCGTTCTCGGTGAGATTCATGCGGGAGAGGAGGAAGAGGATTTTCTGTCCTGCCCATTTTGTGTGGAGGGTCTCGTCTCCCCGGGGGCACTGGTCGATGCGCCGCTGGAAGAGGAGATCCCGCAGCTGTCCGGAGGCATCGCGTCCGGTGAGGGAGAGCGTGACGACGGTGTCGGGCCGGGCGTATCTGCCGAAGATCCGGAGTGTCTGGTTCCGGTAGAGGTTCGGCAGGGACTTCGGGAAGAGCTCGTTGACATCGGCGCCGCTGGCGGCGGCGTATCGGAGGGAGGTGATGATGAGCCCGGAGTGGTCGGAGTAGAAGCGGACCATGTCGTCCCGAATCTCGGCGGTCGTCTCGGAGTGGCACTGTTCGCCACGGTTCAGATAGCCCAGGAAGTCCAGCAACTCCCGGTTTGCCTTGCGCTCGGCGCTGAAGGGGAAGATGGAGACATTGCCCGGATTGATGCCGCTGATCTGGCGCAGGAAGGCGCTGGGCTCGTAGATGTTCACCGTGGACTGGCCATCGGTGAGCAGGAAGATGTTCAGGGGACGCGTCCGGTCGCCATTGGACTTCTTCACGAAGGGCGCCACGCCGCCAAAGACATCGGTCTTTCCCCCATGGGGCAACTCCTTCAGCTTCCGGGCGGCCTCCCGCAGATTCTCGGCATTGGCGGGCATGTATGCCGGGAAGACGGCATTCTGGCGGTCGTTGAAGGAGACGACATTGAAGCGGTCGGAGGGCGCCAACGCCGGAAGGATCTCCAGGATGGACTGGCGGAATTTTTCGAATTTCGGCAGTGAGATGCTGGAGGAGCGGTCCAGGAGGAAGAGGACATCCTTGGGGATGTCGGGGAGGGTGTCGCTGCCCTCGCCGGGCTGGATTTCCACCAGGAAGGTCCCTGCGCTGCCGGCGGGATCGGGGCAGTGGAAGATCCGGACGGAGACGAATTGGTCCAGGGAGAGTGCCTTTTCCACGGGGGAACTGCCGGAGAGGCTCCGGGCGATGCCGCCGCCGTCGGCGTCTTCTTCCAGGGAGGGGAGTCCCGCGGTGAGCAGCCCGGTGTCCACGGGGATGGCGGAGAGGGACTCCTGGAGGGCGTCTATCTGGTCTTGTGTCAGCGTGAAATCGGGTCGGCTTCTACGCAGAGCGATCGGTGTGGAGAGTGCGGCGGGGGGCGGTCCGGCCAGGGGGCCAGGCTCGGCCAGGCTCGGCAGGGGGATCTCCGGAGGCACGAAGTCCCGCTCAATCTCGGGGAGCATGGGGCGCCGGGAGTCCAGCAGACGCTCGGCGGGGATTTTCTCCGCCTCCAAGGAGAAGATCTCCAAGGGCGGCGCGGTGATGGTCAGGGCCTCCTGGGGGAAATAGAGTGCGGAGGGCGCGGAAGGCGTTGCGGTTCCGGGGAGAGGCACGGGCTCCGGCGCGGGCGTGGCGGGAGCGGCAAGATGGTAGACCTCAACGGGCGCCTCATGCTCGGTGAAACCCTCCAGAATGTCACGGACTTTCCGCTGGCTTTCCGCCAGCTCCAGAAATTCGGGGGACTCCGCGCTGGATAGTTCCTGGAACTCCGGGATGGTCATGTCCTCCAGGGAAATCCAGTCCGATGGCGCCGGCTTCGAGGCCTCGTCGGAAGCTTTCTCCGGCTTCTGACGCTCCTTCTCCTTTTCGGGAAGGCGCAACAATACATTCCTTCGCTCCAAAACGGGATTCTCCCGCTGGAGGACAGCTCCCAGGGAACTGCCAAGACTCACATTCCCCGCGCACAAAAAAAGCACCAGGTGAAACGCCAACGACAGCGCACACGCCAAAAGGGCGAATGCACGGGCGCTTTCAAGGTGCTTCCGGGGGAGTTTTTTCATGGGGAGGCGAAGAGGAGGGACGCTCCCGTTGGAGTCGTCCCGCCCCATCGTGGTTCCGCGCGGGGATCAGTTGGCGTTCTCGACCACGATCTCCTGGAAGACCTGCTCCTTCAGGATCCGCTCGATGCCGCCTTTCAGGGTCTGCCTGTGGTAGGGGCATCCCGCGCAGTGGCCCAGCAGACGGACATTCACCTGGTTGCCTTGAATGTCAACCAGTTCCACGTCGCCGCCATCCGCCTGAAGGTTGGGACGCAGGGACTCCAGGACTTCCTTCACTTTGGTTTCCTGCTCGTTTGTCATTGTGGTTGTACCTCCTTGTGGAAGAAGTGGTTGTGTTGCTGTGAAAACAAGGGGTCTCCGCGAGGCGGAAGGAAAAGGCCCTTCCTTTCCGCGGGGAAGTTTTTTTGCTGGTTTTAGGCTCCCAGGTCTGCCAGCTGTGCCTTGATGCGGGTCAGCTTGTCCTGAGTTTCGGCCAGATGGGTCCGGTCGGCCTCCACTGCGGCGGCCGGGGCGTGCTGGACGTATCCCTGGTTGGAGAGCTTCCTCTCCAGGGTGGCGATGTATTTGACGGCCTCCTCGGACTGCTTCTGGAGGCGGGTCTTTTCGGCATCCAGGTCCACCAGGCCCGCCAAGGGGATGAATGCGGTTCCCATGGCGGAGAGCGCCACTCCGGCGGGGCCCCGGGGCTTTTCGCCAAGGGTCATGGTCTTGGCGTTGAGGAGTGCGCCGAGGGCGTCTTTGTCCAGTTCCAGGAAGGCCTCCGCCTCGGGGGTGGCGGGGGTGATGACCACATCGAGGGGGAGGGTGGTGGAGATCTGGTAGCTTGCGCGGAGGTTTCGGACCGCGCGGACCAGGTCGTATTTCGCGGCGTTGAGCTGTTCCACGGCGGGGGTGGCGCCCCAGGCGTCCATTTGCTCTTCGGGGATGGGGGTGGGCCAAGGCTGGACCATGATGGAGTCCTCCTGGGCGCAGAAGCCCATCTGGTGGTAGAGCTCGTCGGTGACGAAGGGCATGATGGGATGCAACAGCTTCAGGAAGGTCCCCAGGCAGTAGTCGAAGACTTTCAGGGTGGCGCAAGTGGTGCCGGCCGGAGCGGAGAGCGCGGGCTTGGCGGACTCCAGGTACCAGCTGCAGAATTCGTTCCACACGAATTCGTAGATGGCCTTTGTGGCGTCGTTGAAATCGAAGGTCTCCAGGTCCTTGGTCATGGTGCGGACGATGCCGTTGAGCCGGGAGAGGATCCACTGGTCGTCGGGACGCAGGTCTTCCTTGCGGAGGGAGGAGAGGTCCTGCCAGTCGGCGGGGGCGCCGCCGTGCTGGAGGCGGAAGCGGACCACATTCCAGATCTTGTTGGCGAAGTTCCGGCCGATCTCGCACTTTTTGTTGTCGTAGCGGATGTCCTGGCCCATGGGGGCGATGTAGATGATGGTGAAGCGGAGGGCGTCGGCGCCGTAGGTGTTCACCACATCCAGGGGGTCGGGGGAGTTGTTGAGGCTCTTGGAGAGCTTCCGTCCCTTGTCGTCGCGGATGATGGAGGTGAAGTAGACATCCTTGAAGGGGACCTCCCCCATGAAGCGCAGGCCGCTCATGATCATTCGTGCGACCCAGAAGAAGATGATGTCGGGGCCGGTGACCAGGGTGTCGGTGGGATAGAAGTGCTTCAGGTCCTTTGTCTGCTCGGGCCAGGAGAAGACGGAGAAGGGCCACAGCCAGGAGCTGAACCAGGTGTCCAGCACATCCTCGTCCTGCCGGAATTCGGTGCAGCCGCATTCGCACTTCGCGGGGGGGGTTTTGCCCACGTGGACCTTGCCACAGCCTTTGCAGTAGAAGGCGGGGATGCGGTGGCCCCACCAGAGCTGGCGGGAGATGCACCAGTCCTTGATGTTTTCCATCCAGTGGAGGTAGGTCTTGACCCAGCGCTCGGGATGGAACTTGATTTTTCCGCTGGTGACCGCCTCAATGGCGGGCTTGGCCAGGGGCTCCATGCGCACGAACCACTGGTCGGAGAGGCGGGGCTCCACCGGCACGCCGCCGCGCTCGGAGTATCCCACCTGGTGCGCGTAGTCCTCGACCTTCACCAGCAGGCCCTCCTGCTCCAACTTCTCCACCACCAGCTTTCTGGCCACGGAACGGTCCAGCCCCGCGAACTCGGCGCCGGCCAGCTCGTTCATGGTGCCGTCGTCGTTCATGATGTTTGGCATCTCCAGGTGGTGACGGAGGCCCACTTCGTAGTCGTTGGGGTCGTGGGCGGGGGTGATCTTCACCGCGCCGGTACCGAAGTCCTTCTCCACGTATTCATCGGCGATGAGGGGGATGAGGCGGTGGGTGATGGGGAGCACCAGCATCTTTCCCACCAGCCCCTTGTAGCGCTCGTCAGCGGGGTTCACGGCCACGGCGGTGTCGCCCATGAGGGTCTCGGGGCGGGTGGTGGCCACCACGACTTCGCCGCTGCCGTCGGCGAAGGGGTAGCGGATGTGCCAGAGGTGCCCGGACTCCTGGCGATAGACGACCTCCTCGTCGGAAAGCGCGGTGCGGCTCTTGGGGCACCAGTTGATGATGCGGTGCCCCTTGTAGATGAGCCCGTCGTTGTAGAGGCGGATGAAGACCTCCTGCACGGCGTCGGAGAGTCCCTCGTCGAAGGTGAAGCGCTCGCGGGACCAGTCGCAGGCGGTGCCGATGGTTCGCAGCTGGCGGATGATCTTGCCGCCATACTGCTCCTTCCACTTCCAGACTTCGTCCAGGAACTTTTCGCGGCCCAGGTCATAGCGGGTCAGGTTCTTCTCCTTCTTGAGGTATGCCTCCACCTTCGCCTGGGTGGCGATGCCGGCGTGGTCCATGCCGGGGACCCAGCAGGTCTCGCGGCCCTGCATCTTCTCGTAGCGGATCAGGATGTCCTGCAGGGTGTTGTTGAGGACGTGGCCCAGCGTGAGGATGCCCGTCACATTGGGAGGCGGGATGACGATGGTGTAGGGCTTCTTGGGGCTGTCTGCGGAGGCGTGGAAGTATCCGCGCTTCTCCCATTCGGCGTACCACTTGGCCTCCACCTCAGCGGGGGAGTATGCCTTGGATAGGGTTTCTTCGCTCATTGTGAGAGGGGATCCGTGCAGGGTTGTTTTGTCTCGATGGAAAATGGTTCGCTCCCGCAGTCGCTCTTTGGCGCGCGCCTGCGCGGGATGCCCGTGGGCCCGTGTCTGCCGCGCGTCTTCCGGAGGGGGAGCAGGAAGAGCTAGAATGTAGCGTCTTTTCCGTGTTCCGGCGTGGCTGGACCTTGGGGTTTCAGACAGTCCAGGAAGCGCGGATCCAGGAGGTGTTGCGGGCGCAGGTCCCGGAGGGATTTCCGCATGGCCTCGGGGAGATGTGGGAAGCGGGTCTCCAGATCCTGGAGGAGTTTTTCCAGGAAATGCCGGTCGCCCCGTTCCTCCAGGAGCCCCTGGTAGGGACAGCTCCGGGGCTTGGGGAAGCCGAAGAGTTTGGCGGATTCGTGGATGGCGGGTTTGCGGATGCCCCAGAGTGGCCGGATGAGCCGGGCGCTGCCGCCGTCGGCGGGGACATTGGGGCCCATGGTCTTCAGTCCGCCGCCGTGGAAGAGGCTCATGAGGAAGCTCACGCAGATGTCGTCCAGGTGCTGGCCAAGGGCCAACTTGTTGCAGTTGAGTTCCTTGAGGAGGAAATGCAACTGCCCTCTGCGGAGCCGTGAGCATAGGGCACAGGGCTTGTTGCCGACCTTTTCGGGGGAAAGCAGTCCGTAGAGTGCCGGCACCCGGCGGTGGTGGAATTCCCAGCCGCGCTCTTGACAGTACCGTGCGATGGGTTCGGCGTCAAAGCCGGGGTATCCCACATCGACATTGGCGGCGATGACGGTGAAAGGGAAGGGCGTCTTTCGGGCCAGTGCCTGGAGGAGTTCCAGGAGCAGGAAGCTGTCTTCGCCGCCGGAGAGGCCCACCAGGATCCGGTCGCCTTCCTGCAGGAGACGATACTCCGCGCAGTCTTTCGCGCATTGCCGCAGCATTTTTTGGAACCCGGGGGCCTTCCGGGGCGCCTGACGCAGGAAACCGGCGCCCTTGTCGCGGAATTCCGCCACGATTTCGGCGGGGGTGCGGGTGGCGTCCAGGTGGATTTCGCAGTCCTGGTAGAAGGGCTGCCGCTGGCGATAGCGCTCCTCGTCCCAGAGGGGCCGGGAGGCCTTTTCTTGTTCGGAGAGCCGCGCCGTGATCTGCTCCAGGGGAATCTGCAAGGTGGCGGTGACGCCGCTCTCCCTCATAATGCGTCGGTTGCCGGGATAGACGGGCAGCCCGCCCCCCGTGGAAACCACGCAGAAGACACGTTCTTTCGCGAGCTGCCGGAGGATCTCCTGCTCTTCTTGACGGAAGGCTTCTTCGCCCTGCTGGCGGATGAAGTCTCCGGGGGAGACGCCAAGCTTCTCCCGGAACAGGTCGTCGGTATCCAGGTGGGGGCGCCCCAGGGCGTCCGCCAGCTCGCGGCCAACGCGGCTCTTTCCGCTGCCCATGAAGCCGGTGAGATAGATGTTTTCAGGCATGGAGCGAGGGGAAACGAGGGGTCAGAGGGGGCAGGATATGAGAAGGCGCACCAGGAGGAGGCTCTCCGCGTTATAGAAGGCGTGCGCCAGGATTGCGTCCTGGACGCCTCTCCGACGGGCCAAGCCGTCCAGGGCATATCCCAGGAAGAAGAGTGCGGGGAGGGCCCGTGGCGCGCAGTGTGCAAAGGCGAAGGCCAGGGAGCAGAAGATGGCGCTGCCGCGGGGGGAGGACCCGAGATGCTGTACGGCGCCAGGAAGGACCAGTCGGTAGAAGAGCTCCTCCGACAGGGGCGCAAGGAGGCAGGAGGAAAAGAGCAGCAACTCCGGGGACACCCGGGGGGATTCGCTGGCGGCGCCTGGCGGGAGCCAGGAGAGCAGGCGGAGGCTCAGGTAGTTCAGTGCCAGGGTGCCAAGCTGCAGACAGATGCTGTAGAGGGCGCAACGAAGAAGCATCCTGAGGAGCAGCCTCTTCCGCTGGGATGGCACCGATGCCGCGTGCGCCGGCGGGAGCTCCTTCCAGGATGTCGCCGGCGTGGAAGACGCCAGGGGGTGCTCTTCTGTTTGGTCGCCGTCGTGGAATCGCATGGCGAGCCATGGGATTCCCAGGGAGAGGAGCACCAGGAGGGGCAGGATGACCAGCCGCGCCGGCAGGGGCACGAGCAGGCGTCCCAGGACTTCGGCCACGATGGCGGCCAGGGCCATGGCCAGCAGCGTCCGCCCCGGAATGGCGCCTTTGATGGTCATTGACGCGGGGTCCAGAGGGCGTAGGCGCCGGAGGGCACCGCCAGGAGCCCCTCTGCGGCGGGGAGGACCATCTCCCCGGCCTGGATGGCTCCCGGAGGGAAGGACTGGCCGGCCAGATGGGAGAGCACCAGCGGGGTGTATCCCGGGGTGTGGCAGGTCAAAAGCACGAAGAGCGGGTGTCCGGAGAGGACTTCCCGGCAGAGCTCCAGCAATTCCAGCATGCAGTTGTCAATCTGGAAGAGCTCCTGGCTGGTGCCGCGTCCGAAGCTGGGGGGGTCCAGGACGATGGCGTCGTAGCGCTTGCCTCGGCGAAGCTCCCGCTTCAGGAACTTCGTCACGTCATCCACGATCCAGCGGATGGGGGCCTCCTCCAGGCCATTTGCACGGGCGTTTTCCCGTGCCCAATCCACCATTTTCTTGGAGGCGTCCAGGTGGCAGACCTGTGCGCCGGCCTTTGCGCAGGCCAGGGTGGCGCCGCCGGAGTAGGCGAAGAGATTCAGGACGGAGGGCTGGGGGCCGGGGGCGCCTTGCAGGAGTTTTGTGGCCAGGCTCCATCCAAGGGTGTGCTCGGGGAAGACGCCCACGTGTCCGAAGTCGGTGGGACGCAACAGCATCTCCACGTCGCCCAGTCGGCAGGCCCAGCCGTCTCGCACCCGCGGAGAGCGGAATTGCCAATGGGCGCCGTGCTCTCGGGAAAAGAGCGCGTCGGCCTCCTGCCAAAGGTCTGGATGCTGGGGACGCCATACGGCCTGCGCACAGGGACGCGCCAGAATCCACTTTCCGAAGCGCTCCAGCTTCCGGCCGCCGCCGGCATCCAGGAATTCGTAGCGGGTGTCCCGGGCCATGCTCATGCTAGGAGAGCTCCCCATCGCCGTTGCGGAAGCCGGAGGGCGCGCCCAGGGCGCTCAAGGAGGGCAGCTCGCTCCAGACGCCCTCCACGGGGGCTTGGATGGTCCAGCCGACAGGCAGCGCCTGCCGGGCCCATGCGAGGGTCTCCAGGATGGCGGGAAGATCCCAATGGGCCGCCTTGCCCTTCCGGGTTTCGTGTGCAGCGACATCACACCATCCCGGCGCAACGCCACGCAATATCAGCGCGCCAGAAGCAGACGACTGCGCCAGCTGCCGGACACAACGCCGGAAGAGATTCTGGAAGGGACGGCTCTCCCAGCAGGTGCCCGCGTCCTTTTTGGCATTGCGGCGCCCCTGGACAGGCAACGGGAATGTCGCAAGATCCAATGCGACGCAGGGCGCGCCGTCCGCGGCAAGCGCTGCCAGCGCTTTGCCGTCAAGGCCATTTTCGGAGACCGACAGTTCCACGGGGGGCTTCGCGGGGGGCTGGGGCGTCAATGCGGGCTCGCTCCAGGCGAGATAGGCGGAAAAACGGTAGACCCGCGCTTCCGGCTGGGAGACGGGGATCTCCGGGGTCTGCACGGGCGTCGGTGCGGCGGAATCGTCGGCATTCTCATCGACGCCCGCCTCGGGGGCTTTGGCGTTGACCGGGGGCAGGAAGCGGGGGTCCTTCTCCAGGAGCTTCGCCAGACGGGCCTCCTCCCCGGGATCGCAGAGGGCAACGAAACGCCGCAGGAAGAGTCCGCCCTGGGGAAGGGCCTCCAGGCGCAATTCGCCTTTTGCGTGGAGGAATTCGCCATTGAGACCCTTTGCCCAGCGCCAGAGGTCGTCACCCAGACCCCATTCCAGACGACGGCCCTGGACGTCTTTCAAGACGAGGATTTCGGGGATTGGTGAGAGGCGCAGGGGCGCCGCCTTTAGATCCTGGGGAAGATCCTGCCACTGTGGCGCCTGGGCGGCGCCCCCGGCGGTCACCGCCAGATATTGGCGCCACTCGCCAGCCAGCTTCACGCTGCCAAGCTCAAGGCCCTCTTTCAAAGAGGTGGCCTTGGGCCACTTGACATCGTAGGTGACGCGCATGGTGTTTGCGGCCACGCGCTGGGTTTGCCGGACACCCATGGGGATGCCACGGGAGAATTCGCCGCTGCCCTCGAAGACGGCGCATCCGCCCTTGTGGAAGTGCCGTGCCTTTGTCTGGGAGAGCCGCGTGTCATCCATGCCGTCCACGCGGCATTGCATGTCTTGGAAGAGGGGGGTGCCCTGTGTTTCCAGGGAGCGGGGGCCGGCGGCGGCGCCGTCGTCGTAGCGGAGTCTCCAGGTGGCCCCGGGATGCGTGAGTTCCATCATTGCAATGGGAATTGTGGGAGAGGGTGAATAGGGGGCTTGGCGTCCTAGGGACGGACCACGGGCCACTTCCGGATTTTTTTGTCCTCCAGTTCCAGCTGGAGCCCCCGCGGGATGGGGAAGACATTGAGGAAGTCGGCGCGGGAGTCGTTGGCGGAGGTGGAGAGCAGCCCCACCTGCACCAGGTCGTAGATGATGTTTCCGAAGTCCATGGTCTCGGAGATATTCCAGGCGGCCAGGACCTCCGGCGCCAGGAAGGCGAATTCCCGGACCAGGCTGTCGCGGAGGTAGAGAGTCAGCTGTCGGCCGGTCACATGGGCATCGTCGCCGGACTTCCGGGGCTGTTCCCTGCCTCGTTCGTCCAGGAGCCTCCGCAGAGTCGTGGCAACATAGAAGAAGGCGTCCAGGGGATAGCGCGTGTCGTTTCGGGCGGCCATCTCGCAATGCCAGCGCTCGAACTCCTCGGGAGCGGGGGCGGGCGGTTCGGGGAAGGTGAGGTCTTCTTCTTCGGGCATGGGAGGGGAGGAAGGAAAGAGTTGGGGAGGGGGTTACTCCGCGGTGCGCTGGGAGAGCTTCTGGCGGATCTTCTCCTGCATTTCGGCCATCTCGTTGCCCTGGTAGGCCTTCTGGGGTGCGGAGAGCAGGACCTTGTCGTCCGCGAAGCGGGGGATGATGTGCAGGTGTGCGTGGGGCACTTCCTGTCCTGCGGTCTGGCCGTTGTTCAGCAGCAGATTGAAGCCGGTGGCGCCCGTCACGCGCAAGATCACCGGCGCCAGACGGGCCGCCGCCGCGAAGAGTGCATCGCGGTAGTCATCCGGCATGTCGCTCAGGCCGTGGCAGTGGGTCTTGGGCACCACCAGGGCATGGCCCAGGTTGAAGGGCGCAATGTCCAAAAATGCCAGGACCTTGTCATCCTCGTACACCTTCGCGGAAGGAATCTCGCCAGCGAGGATCTTGCAGAAAACACAATGGTCTTGATCAAGCATCATAGGAGTGAAGAAGGGGAAGTTGCGGGGAGGAAGACTGGAAGGGTGCCGCAGCGGGCGGGGAAAACAGGGGAACGGGGGGAGTGGTTTGCACGGCAGTTGCGTCGCTGTGGGCAAGGGGGGCAGGGCTCTGTTCGCAGGGGTGGCTTGCCCGCTTTGCAGAAGCATTGCGGTCCCGGATCGGCGCTCAGGCACTGACGAAGAGTCGGCGGAAGGGCGTCTGCGGCATCGATCAAACCTGTCCCCTTTCACCTCCGTTTGCCGGCACGCCGCCTTGTGCCTCGGGATAGGTCTCCAGGATTTTCTGGGCGAAGGCGGGGAAGGTGCCCGCCTCCAAGTGCATTCGCGCCTGTCTGGTGAGCTCCAGGAAGAAATGGAGGTTGTGGATGGTCATGAGGCGCGCGCCCATGATCTCGTTGACGTGGAGCAGATGACGGATATACGCCTTCGTGTGGTGTTGGCAGGCGTAGCAGGTGCAGCCTTCCTGGATGGGGGTGAAGTCCTCGGCGTACCGGGCCGCCTTGACGGGGATGGTTCCCGCAGGGGTGTATGCGCTGCCGTTGCGGCCCATGCGGGTGGGCAGGACGCAGTCGAACATGTCGATGCCGTTGAGCATTCCCAGGATGAGCTGCCGGGGAGTGCCCACGCCCATGAGGTAGTGGGGCTTGTTCACGGGGAGCACCGGGGCGCAGGCGTGCAGGGCGTCCACCATGAGCTTCTCGGTTTCGCCCACCGAGACGCCGCCCACCGCAATGCCGTCGAAATCCAGTTTTTCCAGCTCCAGGACCGCGCGTTGGCGGAGGTCCTCGTAGACGCTCCCCTGGGCGATGCCGAAGACCAGCTGCCCTTCTGCACGGGGCTGCTCGCGGCACTGCGCCGCCCAGCGGAGAGTCAAATCCAGGGACTTCTCGGCCTCCCGGTGGGTGGCCGGCCAGGGCGTGCATTCGTCAAAGCACATGGCGATATCCGATCCGATGGTCCGCTGAATCGCCATGGATTCCTTGGGGCCCATGAAGAGGCTCCGGCCATCGATGTGGGACTGGAATTTTACCCCGTCTGGTGTGAGCTTCCGCAGTTTTGCGAGGGAGAAGACTTGGAAGCCGCCGGAATCGGTGAGGATGGCGCGGTTCCAGTTCATGAATTTGTGGAGTCCGCCGGCCTTTGCCATGAGCTCCATGCCGGGGCGCAGGTTCAGATGGTAGGTGTTCCCCAGGATGATTTGCGCCCCCAGTTCCTCCAGCTCCCGGTTGCTGACCGCCTTCACGGTGCCCTGGGTTCCCACCGGCATGAAAATGGGGGTCTCCACCACGCCGTGCGCCGTGGTCACGCGTCCCCGGCGGGCGTGGCTGCCCGGGTCTTTTCCAAGGATCTCGAAGCACCCCATGCGCTACTCCCCCTTGTCTCCTTGGAAGAGGGCGCGGGTGAAATCCTCGGCGTCGAAGGGCTGGAGGTCATCCAGGGTCTCGCCCAGTCCCACAAAACGCACGGGATAGCCCAGCTCTTTGCGGATGGCCACCACCACGCCGCCCTTGCCCGTGCCATCCAGCTTGGTGAGCACCAGTCCCGTGATGGGGAAGAGCTTTCCGAATTCCCGTGCCTGCACCAGCGCGTTGGAGCCGATGGAGGAGTCCACCGTCAACCAAATCTCGTGGGGGGCCTCAGGCAAGGCCTTTCCCGCAATGCGGCGTACCTTCTCCAACTCCGCCATCAGATCGCCACGGGTGTGCTGACGGCCCGCGGTGTCCAAAATCACATAGTCCGCCTTCTGGCGCACACCGGATTTGATGGCATCGAAGGCCACTGCCGCGGAGTCGCCTCCCAGCTTGCCCTCGACCACCGGACAGCCAAGACGCTCCGCCCAAATCTGCAACTGAGTCGCGCCGGCTGCGCGGAAGGTGTCGCCTGCTCCCAGAACCACCTTCTTTCCCTGGGAGAGGTAGTGGTGCGCCAGCTTGGCAATGGAGGTGGTCTTGCCGGAGCCATTCACACCCACCATAAGAATCACCGTCGGACCATCCGGATTCACGTGTACAGGCGCCACCGCATCCGCCTGCAGGATGGAGAGGATCTTCTCCCGGCAGGCCTCGTTGATGTCCGCCCCCGTGGCAATCTGCCCGCGGTCATATCGGTCCTTCAGATCGTCCAGGAGTTCCTTTGTCACCGCAGGGCCAAGGTCCGTGGAAATCAGGGTCTGCTCCAGGGTGCGGTATGTCTCCTGGTCCCACGCCTTCACATCGCTGAAGGCCGAGGCGATGCCACGCTGGATGGCCGTGGCCGTCTTCTGAAGACCACTCTTGAAATAGCTGAACAAAGACATCGAATGCAGGGAAAGAAGAAGGAGAAAGGAAGCAGGAGAAGGTTAGGCCGGTGGGGGGCGCCCTTTTGGTCTTTCGACATTGAAAGTGCGCCGCCGGAGTGCTGTGGATCGGCCGAAGGAACGCGCCACGGCCCACCGTTTCGCCTACTGTTGAAACGCCACGGCGTAGCCGGGGAGTGGCGCGGGGGAAGCCGGGCGGGTCCGAAGCGTTTATTCCGTCCCGCCAAACGAGCAGGTGGTGGGTGCGGAGGTTTTCCGGATGGAATCGAGGACGCCGTTGACGAAGCGCCAGGAGTCCTTTTGGCCGAACTGGTGTGCCAGGTCCACGGCTTCGTTGATGGCGATGCCGGGCATGACGGTGCGTTCGGCGTAGAGCATTTCGTAGGTCGCCAGTCGCAGGATGTTCCGATCCACCAGGCTTATGCGGGAGAGCGGCCAGTTTTTGGCGGCGGCGGAGATCTTCTGGTCCAGGCCGTCCTTCTTTTGGCGAATGCCCTCGACCAGCCTTTTGCTATGGGACCAGGACTTCCGGAGGAGTGCCCGTGGAAGCGCGGGCGGGAGCTTCGGGAGATCGGTGTCGGCGGAGGAATCCTCCTCGCGGGGCTGTTCCTGGAAGATGAGATCCAGGAAGGCGTCCAGGGATTCGGGGAGGGGCTCCGTCCAGCCCAGATTGGTCTCCAGGGCATAGAGCAGCTGGAGGGCCAGACGGCGGCTGGTGGTGCGCTGGAGCTTGAAGGAGCGCGCCACGGCGTCATTGGCGCACTTGCGCGTGTCCCGGACGCCCTCCTGGACGCCGCTATGGGAATCAGAGGAGTTCATGGGGCGTTATTTCCCTTTGACGCGGGGAAGCTGACGGAGGAGATTCGCCATCTCAATGGCGGTGTTGGCGGCGCTGGCGCCACGGTTGCCCGCTTTGCTTCCGCTCCGCTCGATGGCCTGCTCGATGTTCTCGGTGGTCACCACGCCGTAGATGACGGGGATTCCGGTGGCCAGGGAAATCTGCGCGAAGGACTTGGAGACCTCCGTGTTGATCATGCTGGCATGCTGGGTGGCGCCCTGGATCACGACGCCCAGGCCAATGAGCGCGTCGTATTTTCCGGAGTTTGCCAGCCGCTGTACGACGAGGGGGATCTCGAAGGATCCGGGGACCCATGCGACGGTGATGTCATCGGGACTGGCGCCGTGGCGGACCAGTGCGTCCTCGGCGCCGGCGAGGAGTTGTTCCACGAAGATGCTGTTGAAGCGTGCGCAGACGATTCCGACCTTCAGGCCGGAGGCGTCCATTTTTCCTTCAAGAATTTTGGTGATGCGGCTCATTGCGTTTCTCCTGGTGGGGGGTGCGTTCGAGGCGGTGGATGAAAAATGTCCCGCTAGAGGATGTGCTCCATGCGGTCCTTCTTGGTCTCCAGGTATTTGCGGTCGTATTCGTTGGGCTCGATGACGATGGGCACCCGATCCACAATCTCCAGCCCATAGCCGGAGAGTCCGGCGATCTTCCGGGGATTGTTGGTGAGCAACCGGATGCTGCGGATGCCCAGGCAGCGGAGGATTTCGGCGCCCAGGCCATATTCCCGCAGATCGGGCGCGAAGCCCAGTCGCTCGTTGGCGTCCACGGTGTCCAGTCCCCGCTCCTGCAGGTGGTATGCGTGGAGTTTGTTTGCCAGGCCAATGCCGCGTCCCTCCTGGCGCATGTAGACCAGCACGCCGCAATCCTCTTTGGCGATGGCTTTCATGGCGGCGTCCAGCTGCGCCCCGCAGTCGCAACGGCGGGAATGCAGGACATCCCCGGTGAGGCATTCACTGTGGACGCGGCAGAGGACATTTTCCTTGCCTGCGACCTCGCCACGCACCAGCGCCAGGTGTTCCAGTCCGGTGGTCTTCGCGGTGAAGCAGTGGAGTGTGAAGTCGCCGTAGTCGGTGGGTAGTTTGACGGTTTCCGTGAGCTCCACCAGCCGCTCGTTCCTGCGGCGGTAGGCGATGAGGTCGGCCACGCATCCCAGCTTGATGCCGTGCCGTTCGGCGAAGACCTGCAGTTGCGGCAGTCGCGCCATGGTGCCGTCTTCATTCATGATCTCGCAGATGGCGGCGGCGGGTGTGAGTCCGGCCAGATGCATGAGATCCAGGGAGGCCTCGGTGTGCCCGGCACGCGCCAGGACGCCGCCGGGGCGCGCCATGAGGGGGAAGACGTGCCCGGGGGAGTGGAAGTCTTTCGCCAGGCAGGTGGGATCCGCCAGGGAGCGGATGGTCTTGGCGCGGTCAGCGGCGCTGATTCCGGTGGTGGTGTCCTGGTTGGCGTCCACGGTCACGGTGAAGCAGGTGCCCATGGGATCGGTGTTCCGGGTCATCTCGCTGAGTCCCAGCTCCAGGGCGCGCTCCCGGGTGATGGGGGCGCAGAGCAACCCCCGGGCGTTTGTGACCATGAAATTCACGGTCTCCGGGGTGATGAGCTCCGCGGCGGCGACCAGGTCGCCTTCGTTTTCCCGGTGTTCGTCATCGGTGATGATGATCATCCGGCCGTTGCGGAGTTCCTGCAGGAGTTCTTCGATGGGGCTGAACATGGCGTTCGTGGGCAAAAGAAAGGCGTTTGAGGACGAGGGGGAATGGGGATGGCTACTGCTCGACGGCGTGTCCGACGATCATGGTCAGGACGGGCTTCTGGCTGGCGGGCAGGCCGAGTTCCTTTTGGATTTCGGAGGCCTGCAGGGATCCGCAGCAGACCGTGGAGAGTCCGGTGGCGGCGCAGTAGAGGTAGATGTCCTGGCAGATGGCGCCGGCCTCCACGCCCAGGTAGAAGACGCCGTTGTCGGGCTGCCCGGGCTTGGACAGGTCGGTGAAGCGGGCGGGGTCCATGGTGAGCAGGATGGCGGTGCCGGCGGCGGGGCCCAGGGTGCGGCGGCCCTCCATCAGGGAGAGAAGGTTCTTCTCGCTGACAGTCTCCAGGGAATGGCTCTGGGGGAGATATTTCCGGACGCCGTCACGGGTGACAACATAGAGGGTGAAGGCGTGCCGGTTGAGGGCCGCGGGGACGGTGAGCTTGTTCTCGTCGGCGCGGTTGACGCCGCAGGCGGCCCAGAGGAGATCGGAGAGTTCCTGTTCCGTGATGGGCTTCCCGCTGTATTGACGGCTGCTGTGGCGGTTCTGGAGTGCCTGCGCCAGGGTTGCGTCCTGGGGGATGGCGGGCTTGGGAAGGGGTGTGGCGGAGAGGATCATCGCTGTGCAGAGGACGGGGAGGATGTGGGACAGACGGATCATGTTCGGTTCTCCAGGGAGGGTTGTGTGGGGACGTGGAAGAAGTCGGCTATTCGGAGAGGGCCTGTAGGATTGCCTTCTGGTAGTCGGGGTGGTAGACATTCCCCAGGTGTCCACCGCGGTCGAAGACATGGCAACGGGGCCCCAGGGTGGCGGGATACCATGCCAGTTGCTCTTTGTTGATCAAGAAGTCGTTCTGGTTCTGGAAGATCCGCACGCCGGGGTTCCGGGCCAGGTCGTCGCCAATGGCGGCCAAGTCGCAGCGAGACGCCAGTTCCTCCAGCGAGGAGGCGGATTCGCCGGGGAAGTGCTGGTCCACCCAGGGCTTCAGAATCTTCTCCAAGTAGTCCCGGTAGGTGAAGCCCATGCACTCGGCGAAGAAATTGTTCCGGTGGAAGTAGGCGGTGGGGTCTTCTTGGAAGAGTCCGCTGGGGGCGATTCTCTCGCGGCCCTGGAGGGTGGACGCCAGCTTCAGGCGCATATAGAGTCCCAACAGCAATTGGGATTCCTCGCGGGTGAGGGGCGGGACGGGTGGGGGCGTCTCGCCGGCGGCGGGGTTCGCCCAGCGTCCCAGCCGCAACACCAAGTCGTCCATGCGCGTCTCGCGGGTCTCCTCGGGCCAGGACTCTGCCAGGGCGGCCAGTCGGTCGATGGTGAGCAGTGCCTCCAGGGGGCTTTTGGGTGGATTGATGGCCAGGATCCGCTGGAAATCGGGGACGCTTTCTGGCTCCCGGACTTGCAGGCTTGCCAGATGCAGGGCGTTCAGACCGCCCAGGGAGTATCCCGCCAACACCAGGCGCTGCGGGATTTTCACCCGGAAGTGCTTCTGGTAGTCCGCGATTGCGATGGAGAGGACCTGCGCCAGGAGCCGTGCGTCCTGCGGGAGGTATCCCGGCGGCGGCGGTTCGGTCAAGTGCTGGAAATAGTCGGGAAGGAAGGTGGAGGAGACGCTCAGGGTGTCCCATCCGCGGCTTCGGAAGAGTTCCGCCAATGCGGTGACCTCCGAGGAATTCCGGTGGGTGCCAATGCCAGGCAGCAGGACCACCAGGGTGTCGCCGTCTCCGCCGGGATAGCAGGTGTAGGGGACGAAGCCTTGTCCGCCAGGCAGCGCCGCCTTGCGCTGGCGACTCTTGTAGAAGAAGGCGGGATCCTTGGGCAGCAGCAGCAATGCGCCGAAGGACTCGTCGGGATCCACTTCGCCCTCTATGGGAGGGATCTGGGCGAATTTGACCTCCGGATTCCGGGCCAGGGAGGAGGCCAGCCGGAAGAGTTCGTAGTCGTTGTATTGGTTGAAGTATTCGTAGAGCTCGGTTTCCTGGTCGGCGATGATGTTGGCATCCAGGGCGATGTAGAACCAGTTCGCCTCCTTGAAGGAGAGCAGGAGCCGTGGAAAGTTCAGGGGGAAGTCCACCAGACGGCCCAGGGCGTCGCGGGAGGAACCGGGGCCGGCGAAGGGCAGGTTCAGATAGCATCCCTCGCCCATGCCCCACTTGGCCAGGGTCTCGCCAAAGGAGGTCTCCAGCTTCGGCATGCCCCAGCGGGTCGCCGGATCCCAGAAGCCAAGCACGCCCACGGTGGTGTTCACTGCAAAGCGCTTGGTGTCATTCCAGGCATGGCCGCCCTCGCCCTGGAAGAGGTGGTTCAAGACCAGCAGCGGATAGGAGAGGTTCCTCCCCATGTTCGAGAAGCCCCGCCGCAAAAAGCCCGGCGTCAAAAAACGCCAGACCTGTGACACGGGATGCACGACGCCATGTTCAAAGCCACGGTTGAAGTCCTGCACAACACGGTTATAACCCTCCAGGGGATCCGGTGTGCGAGACAACAGCGACGCCGTCCCCGCCGGCGCATACAGGGCGGTCTTGTCCGAAACACAGGAGCTCGCAAGCGACAATATCACGAGGCAAAACGCGGAGATCAAGAACAAGGCTGGAAAATGCCTGCGCATGGCGAGTGTCCGGGGAACGGTGTGACCGTCTGTCAAAGAGCAGTGACTTTCAAGGGAAAACGGCAAAATATAAGGCGTAGTGCCCGTTTTGACCAGAGTCCAGCCAAAACGGGCACAACGCCTTCAAGAAGGAGGTTTGTCCAGTGTTTTTTGCAGGCATCCGCGACGC
Organism: Bacteroidaceae bacterium; assembly: GCA_963621575.1. Lineage (GTDB taxonomy): Bacteria > Verrucomicrobiota > Lentisphaeria > Oligosphaerales > Oligosphaeraceae > UBA1724. The sequence goes on along the minus strand of CAVFEH010000017.1, from coordinate 13,464 downwards.
GTCCCAGCCGCGGAAGCCCCGGGGCGTGTTTGCGTTCAAGTGTTGAAAGCGCTCCTTGCGAATTGCGACTGCCCCATTCCGCGATCCGACCGGAAATCAGCACGGGAGGCGTTTTTTGATTTCCGACAAGATTTCATGTGCCAGCCTGGTCTTTTCCCAGAGCGGGAGGGTCATGGGGGGCGCGTCGGGGGAGAGGAGTGTGACCTGGTTTGTGTCCACGGCGAAGCCGCAGCCGGGTTTTCGGATATCGTTGGCGCAGATGAGGTCGCAGTGTTTTTTGCGGAGTTTGACGGCGGCATTGAACTCCACGTCGTCGGATTCCGCTGCGAATCCCACCAAATAGGGGCGTTTGGGGAGGCTCCCCAGAGTGGCCAGGATGTCGGGGGTGCGCTTCAGGGGCAGGACCAATCCAAGGTTTTTGTCGTCGCTTTTCTTGATTTTGGTGTTTTCGTAATGAAGGGGCTGGAAGTCGGCGACGGCGGCGGCCAGGATGGCCACATTCGCCTCCTGCCAGTGCTCCATGACGGCCTGGTGCATCTGCTGCGCGGAGCGCACGGGGAGGGTGGCCAGGCCGGGAAGCCCCTGTGGCGGCGGTGTGGCGACGGGACCGTGGACCAGCGTGACGCGGGCGCCCCGGAGGGCTGCGTCCATTGCCAATGCCACGCCCATTTTTCCCGTAGAGCGGTTCGAGAGGAAGCGGACGGGGTCGATGTCCTCCACGGTGGGCCCTGCGGTGACGAGGATGGAGAGTCCGGCCAGGTCCTGCCGGGTGAGAAGCTGTTCCGCGTGGAAGAGGAGCACATCCATGGGGGGGAGTCCCAGGGATCCCATGGCTCCCAGGGAGAAGGGCGTCTCACTTTGGAGGACACGGCTTCCCGCAGGCAACTGGGCCTCCAGCATTGTGGCGTCCAGCGGCGTTTCCCCCGCGACCACCGGCAAGGCCGCCAATACTGGACGCCCCGCCGCGGACAACTCCTCCCGGGCCTTCCCTCTGCAGAAGACCTCGAAGACCCGCGGGGAGACCGGCGCCAGCAGGATCAGATCCTGCCGGAGGAAGATCCCACGGTCCAGTTTCTCAATGGGCAGACAGGGATGTCCGGAGAGCGTGGTCCAGGAGAGCTCCCCCACAAAAGCCAATGCCGAGGGGCCGTCATACGCAGTGGGCGCAACCTGGACGGTGAAATGTTTCTTTCCGAGGCGGCTAGCCAACTCCGCGCCATACAGCAGGCTGGCGGGGCCGTCGGGAATGAGGAGTATCTTGCCGGACATTGAAATACTGGAAAAATGGGAAGGAGGAAGTCAGGCCGGGGCTTGGGGGCGGTGGAAACGCCGAAGGCGCCATTTAGTCAGTGTTTTCCGCAGACTTCGCCTTTTTCCAGAGTCGGATCCATTCCTGGGGGGAGTTTTCTTCCAGGGAGTGGCCGGCGGCTTTGGTTTCGGCTTCCATGGAACGGAAGCGTTTGTGGAATCGGGCGATGGCATTGTGGAGAGCCTCCTCGGCCTCCACATCCTGGGTCTGGCAGAGGCTGGTGACTGCGAAGAGCAGATCCCCGGCCTCGCGGGCGAAGGCCGCCTTGTCTCCCTGTGCAAGCGCCTCTTTTGCTTCGGACAGCTCCTCGTCCACCTTCGCCAGGGCGTCACGGCCGCTCTGCCAGCGGAAGCCCTTCCTGCTTGCCTTGACAAGCGTCTTCTGGGCACGGGAGAGTCCCGGCATGCTCCGGGGGACGCCGTCCAGGGCGGAGGTGCGGCGTGATTGCTCGCCGGCCTCGCCCATCTTGGAGCGCTCCCATGAGCCCAGGGCATCCTTCGCGTTGGAGGCCTTCGCCGCCTTCCCGAAGACGTGTGGATGGCGGCGGAGCAGCTTGTCGGCCTCCTCCCGGCAGATCTCCTCCATGGTGTATTCGCCGGCCTCGGCGCCCATTTGGGCGTGAAAGACCACCTGGAGCAGGATGTCGCCCAATTCCTCGCGGATTCCCTCCAGGTTGCCGTCCTCCAGGGCGTCCAGGAATTCGCCTGTCTCCTCCACGAGGTTCTTTTGAATGGACTCGTGGGTCTGGACGCGGTCCCAGGGACAGCCATCGGGCTGCCGCAGGCGCCGCACGATCTCCGTCAGACGGAGGAATTCGCTGGCATCGCTCATGGTATGTCGGGGACGGGAGGCGGGTTTGGCGTGGGGAGGGGGGGCTTTGCCTCTAGAATTCCCAGGAGTGTCCCAGGAAGTTCGCGGCATTCTCCCGCGTGATGGAAGTGAGGGGCAGAATAAGGATCTCCGGGGTCTCGTGTGCGATGCCGGACTGTTGTGCCCGTTTGATGTGCTTGGCGGTGGTCATAATGGCCTCGTAGAGCATCCGGGGCGGATAGGTGATGTTGTAGGGGACCAGCGGATGTCCCGCCTGGATCATGCGGTTCACGCGGGGATCGCCGCCGCCACCCACGAAGATCTTCACGTCATCCCGGTTGGTGCTCTCATAGGCTGGCAGCGCCTGCAGCAGGATTTCGTCCCATCCGGTGTAGATGGCGTCGATGGGAGTCTGCCTGCGTTCCAGGACCCGGAGCATCGCCTCCCGGGGGGTGCCGCCCTCGTTGGGCCAGGAGATGACCTCCAGGTCCAGGTCGGGATGGCGGCGAATGCCATCCCGGAAGTTCGCCAGACGACTCCGAAGGGCGGAATTCCGCAGGTCGGTGAAGGCCAGCACCTTCCCCTTCGCATCCTCCCCGCCGAGCACTTTCGCGATGGCCTCCACGCTCTCGTTGCCCATGCGGACATTGTCGCCGGTCACATAGACATCCAGGGTGTCGGGGAAGAGGATGTTGTTGCTCACGGCAGTGACGATAACGCCCTTCAGCCAGAGTCTCTCGCAGACTTCGGAGAGCCCTGTGGCAAAGGCGGGGGTCAGGATGACGACGCCGTCCACATTTTCGTTCCGCAGGAGGGATTGGAGGGTCTCGCGCTGCTGTTCCTCGGTGGAATCCACCTTCACGTTGATCTGGAAGTCGGGCTCGTTCTTCTCCAGGGTCTTGCGGGCGAACCAGACCCAGCTGAGGGCCTGTGCCACCCAGGGGGTGTCGTCCCTGTAGAAGGAGACAACCAGGCGGGTCTTGTTTTCGTCACCGTCCAGTTCCTCGGACAGGAGCTCTTCCAGATCGGCCTGTGAGGGGGCTGTGGAGCCGCGTGGCTTGCAGGAGAACAGCAAGGGCGGGAGCAATGCAAAAAATGCGCATGCGAGGAGGAGGGAGGAGGTCAGATGTCCGGGTTTCCAGGTCATTCACGGGTCTCCTTTTCGGGTGGCGAAGAGGCGGAATTCGGGAGAGCGCCTGAGCAGCTCGTCGTAAGTGCCCAGGGCGGCGGGGCGTCCGTCCACCAGAAAGAGGACACGGTCGTAGCTTGGGAGGGACTCCAGACGGTGTGTGACGGCCACCAGGGTTGTCTTCCCATGGAGGGTCTCCAGGGCCTGCTGGAGGAGCTCCTGCGTGCGGGGATCCAGGGCGCTGGTGGCCTCGTCCAGGAAAAGGACCTCCCGACGATGGAAGAGCGCCCGCGCCAGCACGAGCCGCTGGGCTTGTCCGCCGGAGAGGCCTTGCCCATTTGCACCAACGCGGGTCTCCAGGCCTTCGGGGAGCCAGGCGGGATCCAGCTGGCAGAGCAGCAGGGATTCTTTCAGGGCGCGCTCTTGTTCCTCTGTGAGTTTCTCCGTGGAGAGGGAGACATTTGCGCGGGCGGTGCCGGCGAGGAGGAAGGGCCGTTGCGGGACGTAGGAGAGTGTGTGCCACCATGCGGCCCGGTTGGCGGGCGTCAGCGCAGTTCCGTCAATGGCGACGCAGCCCTTCTGGGGTGTCCGCAATCCCAGCAGCAACGCCAGCAGTGTGCTTTTGCCACAACCGGTGTGTCCCACAATCGCCAGGCTCTCTCCACGATGAACCACAAGCTCGGGGAGCGCCAGGGCAGGGGCGTCTTGTCCGGGGTAGGTGTACGAAAGATCGGAGACAGAGAGCTCGTTCTTGAGCCCCAGTGGTGCGGCGGATTCCTCTGCCTCCAGGCTTGGAAGCGTCTTCTGGGCGCCTTCCAACTCCCGCAGGTCCCGGCAGACCTGCGCCAGGGAGGGGCGGAAACGCCGGAATTCCAGCGCACTTTGCATCAGGAAAACGGAACAGCTGCGCAGACGCACCAGCGACATGGCCAGCAAGGCGATTTGGGGACCCACCCGCAGGACATCGCCATGGTGGAAGGCCAGCGCCGCCAGGGAGACAGCCATGAGGATGAGGATGGACAGGAACTCCAGGGCGGGCCAGGTGGAGCGGATCTGGAGCATGGAGGCGCCCTGGGCGTCGCTGAGGCCACTCATGGCATGGGAGAAGGCGTCCAGAAATCCGCCGCGTTTGCCGTAGATGGCGGCCTCCAGGCTGCCGGAGAGCGCCTGGGAGCACTGTTCCATGGCGGTGGCGCGGCCGGTCTGTTCCTGCTGCGCCAGTTTCTTCAGGCAGCTGTTTCGGAAGAAAAGCAAGGCTGACGCGGTGGCTCCCAGCAGGAGGAGCGCCACCAGGGTCATGAGGGGCGTCCAGAAGAGGAGCAGGAGGATGACAAAGAGGCAGGTGATGCCGCCCCGCAGGAATTCCATGAGGGGGCAGAGGGTGCCCAGCACCACGTTGTCGCACTCCACCACCACCTGGTTCAATAGGTTCGCGGCCCCCCGCGCCTCCCTGAATTCGGCGGGCGCCCGGAGGTAGGCGGTCAGCAGCCTTCCGGAAAAGTCCCTGCGTCGCCGCGCCTGGAAGCGGTATTGGATGGCGGTGCCCCAGATGGCCCAGGCGGTGCGGATGAGGTTGCCCAGGAGCAACGCAACGGCCCCCAGCCACAGCTGTGCGGCGTCGTTGGAGGCCCCCAGGCTGCGCAGGGCATCCCGGAAGAGATTCGCCGCGTGTGTGCCCTGTTCGGCGGGAATGAAGAGCGACAGGAAGAGGGGAATAGAGGCCAGTGAGAGGACTTCCAGGATGCCGCCCAGAGTCAGAAAGCCGGTGAAGAATCCCAGGAATCCCCAGTCACGCGCACACAGGAGGAGCCGGAGCTCTTGCCAGGCGGAGGGCTGGTTGGATTGCTTGGCGGTTGTCACGTGGGGGAGGATCCAGGAAGGGAAGTATTTTTCTCCGGGCAAAGGGAGAAGGGCCTCAGAGCCGGGGCGCACCCGTGTCCGCGGGAGGAATGTCGGAGTGCGGGCGCCAGCTCCGAGCCAGAGGGGAATGTATGTTGTCGGCGTCCCTCCGGCGCACTCCTTGCGGGGGGGAAAGGATTCGGTCCCCGGGGGGAGGCTCTCTCCGCCCAGGGGACCGCGGGCTTGCTAGAATTTCACGACCTGGTGGTTGCGCCCGGATTCGTAGAGTCCCATGACCATCTTCTGGGTGGTCTCCAGGACCTCCGCTGCGGTGATGGGGGGCTCCTTGCCCTCCGCCAGGCAGCGGTAGAAGTCCTCGATCTCCTTCAGATGGCTTGCGCCCCAGTAGGAGGGGCCGCCGCCAAAGTTGAATGTGCTGCGGCTGTCGGGAGCGGCGGAGAAGGTCCTTCCGTCATTCAGGACGATGGTGGCGCTCTCGGCCTTCATCACGGCCTTGCCATTCTCGCAGGAGAGTTCGATCTCCACATCGGCGTCGTGGTTGTAGTAGTTCATGGCCCAGAAGGAGGCACGCACGCCATTCTTGAAGGTGATGAGCCCGTCCGCGCAGTCCTCCACCTCGATGACGCCCAGGTGGGCGCGGTTGGAGAGGGTGCAGTCCACTTCGGCGATGTCGTATCCGCAGAACCAGCACATGAGGTCGATGGTGTGGATGGCCTGGTCGATGATGGCGCCGCCGCCCTCTTTGTCCCAGGTGCCCTTCCAGTCGCTTCCCTGGTAGTAGTCGTTGCCGCGAAACCAGGTGACATTGCATTTGGCGGCCAGCACGTTGCCCAGACGCCCGGAATCCAGGCACTGGCGGATCAGCTGGCTTCCCGCGTTGTACCGATTCTGCAAAATCACGCCAAGCTTCCGGCCGTACTTCTTTGCTGCCTTCACCATCTCCTCGGCCTGCTTCATGGAAATCGCCATGGGCTTCTCCGTCAAGACATCGCAACCAAGCCTCATGGCCTCAATGGCCACAGGGGCATGGAGGTAGTGGGGCAGGCAGATGTGCACCACATCCAGCTTCTCCTTCTGGATCATCTCAACGTAGTCCGCGTAGCATTTCGCCGCACCCTTGCCATCCCCCGTGAAGAGCTTGGACATGGCCTTCGCACGCTCCGGGACCAAGTCGCAGACGCCGCGGATCTCCACATTGGGCTGGGCCTTGGCGGGCATGCCGTGGAAACGGGAGATTCGACCGCAGCCGATGATGCCGACACGCAATTTCTTCATGATGAAAAACGCTGGAAGAGAGGAGTGTGAAAAGTGTTGGATTCCCCGGATGCCTGAAAGCGCCTTCCGGAGCCGGGACGGAAATGCCCATTTTGGGGCACAAGAGAGACACTTCCTAAATATAGCCAGACGTGCGTGGTTTGCGACGTTTCAGGAGGGCGTGTGCGGCATTGTGTGCGGCTGGAGCGTGTGGGCAGTCGGCGTTTGGGGAAAAGTGCAGAAAAGGACGTTTGGCAGGGTAAGAAAAAGGGGTGGCGGGGTGGAGAAAGCGCGAAAAGGGAATACATTGTGCCTCATGTATTCATCCCGCCAGATGCGAGGGCTCCGTGGCACTCTGCCGCGCCAGCGCACTTCTCCGTTTTTCTTTCTTCCCCCCTCAAGTTAGGTAAATCCAACGATGACGAAGCAATCCCTGAGCCTTCTCTGGCGCTCCCTTCTGGGAGGAGCCGCCTTTGCCGCCTTCTGCGTCTTTTCCCCTGCCGCCCAGGCACAGGATGGCTGGGATGACGAGGAGGAGACTGACATCATTGAGGATACCATCCAGGAGGTGACTTGGCAGGACTCCAACCGCAAGAAGGAGATGGAGGCCAAGATGGACGAGCAGATCCGCCAGCACCGGAATCTGTATTTCTCCCAGCTCACCCCCGAGGTGACCTCCCGGCAGATCGAGAACATGGTCCGCCGCCGCATCAAGGATCCCCAGCTTGGCGATTTCGCAATTCTCCGTCTTCCCGGCATCAATCTGGATTGGTCGAATTTCAACAAGGTGCCCCCCCGTGCGCTGGTTGACATCGTGGATGATGTCCGCGAACAGGCCGAGGCCAATGCCGAAGAGAAGATTCGCCCCGAGGAGCAGAAGGTGGCCATCCGCGCCAACGCCGAGGAGCGCTACCGCATGGTCGAGAAGAATGAGCGCGTGAGCCTGACCCTCCGCGGAGGCCGCGGAGCCGCCGCCGAGATCATCAACCAGCCCTTCCGCAATGTCAATGACGAATACGTCCAGCTGGGCAACCGCCAGATCATCAAAGAGGATCTGAGCCGCGACGACCAGGCGCGCTTCTACAAGGACATCAACGAGATCGAGAAGGAGGCCTACATCGTCAACAACTGCGGCAAGGTGGATGTGGAGTATGATTCCCTGGTGGACCAGTATATCTTCGAGAACACCGCCGTCGAGTTCCGCCGCAACTTCTACGTGCCCGACATCTCCAAGCCCACCGCCAGCCTCCGCACCGCAAAGCCCGATTTCTGGGTCCCCATGAAGAATTTCGTGGAGAAGGTCCGCAATACCCTTGTGGATCGTCTTGTGGAGCAGTACAAGGCCATCGAGCTGCCCCAGTGGATGACCGAACAGGGATATTTCCTGGTGGACAAAGAGGGCGGCGCCCCCGGTGAGAAGGAGTGGGTTGACCAGATCGAGAAGACCCGCCGGGAGATGCCGGCCCCTGCCGCCACCCCCAACAACATGAACGGCATGCCCGGCGCCTACGGTCCCGGCATGCCTCCCATGGCACCCTCCGCCATGCCGAACGCGCCCCGGCGGTAGGCCCCTGCGCGGCAAATAACATTACCGCCGCCCGTTCCACAGGTCCCCCGGATTCCCCGGACGCTCCCGCCATATACCCACGAAAGGGTTCGCGGGAGAGCCCTCCGACGCCGGGGGCCTTTTGCTTTTACGCAAGCTTTCAGGAGAAACATCAGATGAGTGACACTTATAAACTTGCCATCGAGGATCCCGAATTCCTCAACTCGGACTCCTGTCGCGGCATCCGTCTCCATCTGGAGTATTTGAAGCCGGAGGAGGTCCTGCGGAACAAGCGAATCGTCTCCACGGTGGTGATTTTCGGAAGCGCACGGCTGGTCTCCCGGGAGACAGCGGAGGCCGCAGTCTCTGCTGCGAAGGCGCAGTTGGCACAGTCCCCGGAGTCCCATGAGGCGAAGGCGGCCTTGTCTTTGGCGGAACGCCAGTTGAAGAGCAGCCAATACTACGAGATGGCCCGCCAATTCGCGGGTATCGTCTCCACGTACGACCAGAATGCCTCCGATGGCTACGAGCTGGTTGTCATCACCGGCGGTGGCCCCGGGATCATGGAGGCCGGAAACCGCGGGGCCTCCGAAATGGGCGCCTACACCGTCGGCCTGAATATTACGCTGCCTTTCGAACAAAAGCCCAATCCCTATATCTCCCCCGACCTGAATTTCCGCTTCCATTACTTCGCTGTCCGGAAGATGCATTTTATGAAGCGCGCCGCCGTCCTGGCGTGTTTTCCCGGCGGTTATGGGACCATGGATGAGCTCTTCGAAGCCCTCACACTGGTCCAGACGGGGATCGTCCCGCGAATCCCAATCCTGCTTTTCGGCTCGGAGTTCTGGAAGAGCCTCATTCACTGGGAACGCTTCGTGGAGGAGGGCGTGATCTCCCCCGAGGACCTGGATCTGATCACCTTCTGCGATTCTCCCTGGGAGGGATGGAACGCCATCCGGGAATTCTATCACAAGAAGAACCAGGATTACGCCACCGGAGAGGGGAAAGCCACCAACATCACTGGCGGAGAGGGCGAGGGATGACGCTCTGCCAGCACGCTCTGGGACGACTCCGCGGCGCCGGTGTGGAAAACGCGGTCCAGGAGGCCCGCTGGATGACGGAGCTCCTTCCGCGGGAAAGCGCACGTCGGGGCATTCCCTCCGGTGAACTCCTGGAGCAGTGGCTCGCCATGCGTTGCCGGGGGATGCCCTTCCAATATGTGGTGGGGAGCGTGCTTTTCTATGAATGGGAGTTCCAGGTGGGGCCGGGAGTGTTGATTCCCCGTCCCGAGACGGAACTCCTGGTAGACGCGGCGCTGGCGGAACTCAAAGCCGCCCCCGCCGGCACGCGCGTTCTGGATCTCTGTACAGGCTCCGGCGCCATCATTCTCTCGCTGGCCCTGAAACACCCGGAGCTCGCCTGCACTGGAGTGGATCTCTCCCCCGAGGCCCTCGCATGGGCGAAAAAGAATCAGCAGGCGCTCCAGGCGGAGAATTGCACGCTTCTCCAAGGGGATCTCTTCCAACCCCTCAATCCCCGCGAACGATATCGTCTTATTACCGCGAATCCACCCTATGTGGCCCCTGAGGAATACGCGGTTCTGCCTCCAGAAGTCAAGGACCACGAACCCCGTCTCGCCCTGGAGGCCGAAAACCACGGCCTCGCCCTGGAATTCAAAATCGCAAAAGAGGCCACACACTGGCTGGAACCCGGCGGAGTCCTCTTGATGGAAATGGGAGAAACGCAGGGACCCGCCCTGCAAGGATATCTCTCCTCCCTTCCATACCAAGATGTTAAAATCCTCCCCGATCTCACGGGAAGGCAGCGTTTCGTCACCGGACGTCTATGCGCCCGCGACTCTTGAACCCCTCGTTTGTTCGTAGGGATTATCGCTCGTTTTTCTTGCGGAAATGCCTGCACGAACATTTGGCTGTCAGTTTGCATGACGATTCGTAGCCTGCTCTATACATTTTCACGAAGATCCAAGACAAACAACGAGACAACCAAGGAAAACAAATTTATGCCAGAACAGCAAGTGACGAAAAGCAGGTTCTACAGGCCATGCCTTGAAATCCTGACCGCCAACTCGCCTGCGGCGATGACAGTTACGCAGATCATCAAAGCTGTGGCTAAAAAATACCCGGAATTGCATTGGGCATCCTGCAGTGGGGGTGTTCGTGCGAACCTCATCAGGATGGCGAATAATGCCGACTCGCCGATCCAGCGTATCGAGGGAGCGAATCCCCCGAAGTTCTATGTGAAAAGCGGGGAGGTGTCGTTGACAAGCATCGGGAAGCAACTCATGCGCGCTTCGGACGGCCCAAAGAAGATGAACAGCATCTTCTACATTCCTTGCCTGGAAATCCTGAAGGAACGTGCTCCGGATGCGATGAACGCCAACGACGTGATGAAAGAGGTTATCGCCCGGCATCCTGACCTTGAATGGAGCCGCTCCCAGGGGCCGATTCGCGCCATGCTGCTCTCCGCCTCGGAGAAGGCGGGAACGGGCATAAAAAGAAAGCCCGACGTGATGCCGCCGCAGTTTTTCTACGAGAAGCCAGCCCGCAATGCTCCCGTCGAGGCACGGGGTGTCGAAGCGCCCGCCGAGGAAATCATGGGCATGGCCCATCTTAAGACCCTTGACGCCATCAAGGTGAAACTGCGGGAAATCATCGATGGACTTGCCCCGACTCCTTTCGAGCACCTGGCCAATCGTGTAATCGCCAAAATGCTGTTCGGCAAGGCGGAGGATACGCCCCCTTCGGGGGACGGCGGCATGGATGGGCTCGTTCACATCCACCAGGACCCGTTGGGACTGAACATGGTGGGTATCCAGGCGAAGCACTACAAGGGACACAACGTCTCTGCCCCGGAAATTCAGGCCTTCGTCGGCGCACTGCATCACAGGAACGGGGTGTTCGTGACGAGCGCCGATTTCAGCAAGGGGGCACGCGACGAGGCCCGTCTGGCATCCCCGGAGAAAGTCGTGCTTGTCACGGGCGAGGAGTTAATCGAGCACATGATTCAGTACAAGGTTGGTGTTCGCGACACCGACAAGGTGTACACGATTTCCGAGGTGGACAGGAAGTTCTTCGAGGAGGAAATCTGACAGGGGCATCCCATACGGACATCATAGGGCGGTATAAGAGCGCCTGCGCATCATCCGCGGCTTCATCCTTGGACTTGGGCAGGGTGACGCATTATGTTATGTGCGTGAAGCAAATGAAACAAAGAAGGCGTCACCTCCAGTTTTGGTCCATGGCATGAAGACAACATTACGCACAGACATCACCGTCGAGGAAATTTGCAGGGGGTTCATCTATAACGAATTGGAGGGGAAGGGACTTTTCGGCATGAATGGGCAGCTCGTCATTCAGCCGGAATACCAGCGAAACTACATCTACAACGATGGGGTCAAGGATGTGAAGGTAGTGGATTCCCTGTTGAAGGGCTATCCCTTGGGATTGATCTATTTCAATGAGACGCCGGATGGTAAATACGAAGTCCTGGACGGGCAGCAGCGCATCACCAGCTTCGGTCGCTTTGTCACCGGCAAGTTCGCGATTCAAATCGACGGCCATGAGCATATTTTTAATGACATTTCCCACGACTTGCAACTGCGCATTCGGAAGACCCCTCTCACTATCTACATCTGCAAGGGTGAGGAAAGCGAAATCAAGGAGTGGTTCAAGACCATCAACATCGCCGGAGTGCCACTGAATGAACAGGAACTGCTCAACGCCATTTACTCAGGTCCCTTCGTGACCAAGGCGAAGGAACAATTCAGCAACTCCCAGAACGCCAACGTCCAGAAATGGAAGCATTTCATCCGCGGGGATGTCAAGCGGCAGGACATCCTGAAGGCTGCGCTGGAATGGGTGAGCAAGGGCCATGTCAGCGGCTACATGGGACGACATCGGTTCAACCAGGACATCCGGGAGCTGCAGACCTACTTCAACGAGGTCATCAACTGGGCCGACGGAGTCTTCCTGGACGTCCATTCGGAAATGTGCGGACTGGAGTGGGGCCGCCTCTACGAGAGCTTCCACGCGACTCCCTACGACCCCAGGAAAGTCCAGGCGCGCGTCGACGCCCTCATGGCGGACGAGTCCGTCACGGACAAGAGGGGGATCTTCGAGTATGTCCTGGGTGGCGAAAAAGAGCCCAGACTACTGAACATCCGCCTCTTTGAGAAAAGCACCATCAAATCCGTCTACAGCAAGCAGACGGCCCAGGCAAAACGCAGCGGCGTGTCCAATTGTCCGCTCTGCGCACAGGGGGACAATGCGAACAGGACGAGGATCTGGGATCTGAAGGAAATGGACGCGGACCACGTGACCGCCTGGAGCAAGGGCGGCTCCACCGATATTGCCAACTGCCAGATGCTCTGCAAGACCCACAACCGGGCGAAGGGGAACCGCTAAGGGAGGGGGCACGCCATGGCAAACGCAAATCTCACGGCGGCAAAGCGCGCCAAGAACGACGAGTTCTACACCCAGTTCGCGGATATCCAGAAGGAGGTGAACGCCTATCTGGAATACGATCCGGACACCTTCCGGGGGAAGACGGTACTCCTTCCCTGCGACGATCCCGACTGGAGCAATTTCACGAAATTCTTCGCCCAGAACTTTGAGATCCTCGGACTGAAGAAGCTGATCTCCACCAGCTACGCCGTGGACTCCAAGCCCGTCCAGCTGGAGCTCTTCCCCTCCATGGTGGAAGAACAGAGCGCCATCTATGACGTCAGCAAGACCCGGAAGCACGGGAAGCTCTTCATCCTGGACCACGACACCAACCAGAATGGCAGGATCGACATCCAGGACCTGGAG
>CAVFEH010000017.1:0-717 GCA_963621575.1 Bacteroidaceae bacterium | reverse complement strand
CTGCGGCAGTACCTGGAGGGCGACGGGGACTTTCGCTCAGAGGAAGTGAAAAGACTCCGGGACGAGGCGGATATCATCGTCACAAACCCGCCATTCTCGCTCTTCCGCGAATTCATGGCGTGGATCATGGAGGCGAACAAGAAGTTCCTCGTCATCGGAAACCAAAACGCCATCACATACAAGGAAATCTTCCCACTTATCAAAGACAACAAAGTGTGGCTGGGAGCAACGGGCTACAGCAACGACATGGTTTTTGGAGTGCCAAAAGGCGCTGACGTGGCGGTTGCAGATAGAGCCAAGGCCGCGCGTCTGGGGTACTATGGCGATTTCACACGGCTTGGAAATTCCTGCTGGTTCACCAACCTTGACCACGGGCGGCGACACCGGCCGTTGCCATTGATGACCATGGCGGACAACGTCAAGCACAGCCATCATAAGGAGATCCGCGGCGTCGGATATGCGAAATATGACAACTACAACGCCATCGAGGTCCCTTTTACCGACGCCATCCCCTCCGACTACACGGGCGTCATGGGAGTGCCGATCTCCTTTCTGGACAAGTACTGCCCGGATCAGTTCGAAATCGTGAAATTCCGAAAAGGCGATGACGACCGAGATCTCGTATATACGCGGCTAACTAACAGCACAGCACAGCACAGCACAGCACAGCACAGCACAGCACAGCACAGTAACCGTCCAGCCGTACTTCAGGATACT
>CAVFEH010000016.1:0-51315 GCA_963621575.1 Bacteroidaceae bacterium | reverse complement strand
TGGCAAGGTAGCGCTCTACCAACTGAGCTATGCCCGCATCTTCTAATTCCTGCGCTCCCCCGTTTTCCCGGGGAAAGCGGGCTTAAAATAAGCGGGTTTCCACGGTTTGCAAACACCCCGGAAAAATTTTTCCAAATTTCAAATAAAGAACGCCCGCGGGAAGGCGTGCCACTTTCCCACGGGCGCGATGCAAGCGTGCCTACCCCCGCCTACCGTGCATAAGACTCGCGGTTGTTGAGGCGCTTGGGCTCCCGCTCCATGCCTGGTTCCCCTTGGACTTTTTTGTTCTTGGAGGGCTGGACCTTCGGAGGAGTCTTGGAGGGCTGGACCTTCGGAGGAGTCTTGGAAGGCGGAGCCTGCGGGCGAGTCTTGGAAGGCGGAACCTTCGGGGGAGTCTTGGAAGGCGGAGCCTGCGGGCGAGTCTTGGAAGGCGGAGCCTTCGGGGGAGTCTTGGAAGGCGGAGCCTTCGGAGGAGCCTTGTCCAGTTTCGGGGGCGCCACCTTGTGGCGATTGTCCGGTTTCGGGGGCTCCACTCGGTGTTTCGGGGGGGGCGGAGGCTGTCGATGGCCGCCCTCCCCGCGTCCATAGCGGAAGTCGTATTCCGCGCGGTCCCGATGATATCCGTCGGGAGGGACATCGGTGACGATGCAGCCTGTGCCTACGAGGCTCACGCAGAGAGCGAGGATGGCGAGGAGGTTGCCTTTCATGTACGACTCCTTATGGGCGGGGGTGTGCTAGAAGTTGCGTCCGGGTTCCTTCTTGCCGGGATTGGCGGGATTCATGTTGCCGGGCTTGGCGGGCTGCATCTTTCCGGGCTTGGCGGGCTCGACCCTGGGAGCGGGGGCCTTGGGGGCGCCCTTCCCTGGCTCGTGCTTGCGCTCCACACGGCCGCGGCTGTGCTTGTTGTGGCGGGGTTCGTCTACAACCACGCATCCGGTGACTGCGAAGCATGCGCAAAGAGCGAGGATGGCAAGAAGAGTGCGTTTCATGTTGTGCTCCTTATGTTTGGTGGGAAATACGAGGAAAAATCCGAAGAATCGCGCCGGTTTCCATTGGCAGAGGCGGCTTCCGAGAAGAAAGACAACCGGATTTTTCGCTTCCACAAAGATAATACGCGCCCCGCGGCGCATTTTCCAGCGGAACACCGGACAAAACGAAAAAACCGCCTTTTCGGCGGTCCCGCGGTTCCCCGCTACTCCTTCTCCCTTGTTTCAGGGGAGGAAGCCTCCGGGAGGGTCGCCCTCCCCTGGGCGAAGAGCGACACGTCTTCCTCATTCCGCGCGATCCCAAACAGCCGCTGACGCCGCGCCGCCAGGGAGAGAAGCGCCCCGCGTTGCTTGCGGACAGCCTTCGGAGGATCCCCCTCCTCGTCAAGGAAAGGCGTCTTGCAGAGCACATGGCAACCCTTCCGAAGCGCCAGATGGCATCCCTGGTAATGAAGAGACTTGGGAAGGCACACATCCACGATCTGCGGAGCCAGGTGTTCCAACAATCCCTCGGGGTCCAGGGAGCCCTCGGGTTCAACCCCAAGCACATCCTTCAGCCGGGAGCCGCACAACGACAGGCGCTCCGGGGATTCCTCCACAAACCCCACGACCTGCGCGCCCGCATCCCGCCAGAGACGTGCGTGGCGCACGCCTGTTGAACCGGCGCCGAAGAGAACCACACGGGGCGCCTCCGGCATCGCGGCTTCACGGAGATTCTCCACGTGGAGCATGGTCCCCGCCAGGCACCGCTGAATGCTGACCGCAAGGGGTCCGCGCCGAAAGCCCAGGACCTTCGTCCCGTGAAAGGGGAAGAGCCGCTCCAGCTCCACCATGGTGAGTACCTGGTAGACGGGGCACGCGAAGTCCCGCAGAAACTCCTTCCGGGAATTCTCCGAAAGATCCTCCGCCAACAGCAGGAACGCCAGCTTGTTGCGGTGTTGCAACAGACGCTGCCGGCCGGTCTCCACGAGCCCCGCGCGCACGGCGAAGGGCGCCAGCTTCTCCAACCGGTTCCAATTCTCCTGTTCCATAAAAAATGGCCTCCTCGTCCCAACGCTAGGGAAGCGTCGCCAGATACTTGTCCACTTCGTTGGCCACGATGATGCCGTAGTTGACGGCACCCAGCCAGCCGGACATGATGATTCCCACGGATCCCGTGTGGAAAAGTCCGGGGACTTGTTTCGGCAAATCCCGGGAATAGCGCAGGCCCTCGAATTTCGTGCCGAAGGTCGCACCGAGGACATGTCCAGTGTAGCGCTGGAAGGTCCTCGGGGTGGCGGCGCAGACATAGTCCACGATCTTCCGGATATTGGGGACATACTCCTCCACCGTGCCGAAGGCGTCCTCCACCAGCGCCGCCTTGCGGGCGGCGTACTCCTCCGGCGAGAGCCCCTCCCAATCCTGGTAGCGCGCATTCATGGACGCCACCACGGAGCATTCACCGCTGCCCGGCCGCAGCTCGGGGTAATAGACAGAGAAGGTGCGGCTGGTTGGCTTGGCGGCGCAGAGGGCGTCCGCGTCGAACTCGGGATGGGTGGAGTGGAAGACAAGATCGCCGATGTAGGGAATCTTCTCACCGGGCTTGATGCCCAAATACACCTGGCAGGAGGAAGTGGAGGGTCGCACCGCCTCCAGCCCCGCGGAGAATTCCGGCGAAAGCAACTCACGTCCCGCCAATTCGAAGGCGGTGCGGAAGAGGGATCCATTGGAGACCACGGCGCGGCAGCCCACATTCCGGCCAGAGAGGGCCACGCCACGCACGCGGCCGCCGTCAAAAAGCACCCGCTCCACCCGCGCCCCCATGCGCACCTCCACGCCATTGCGCGCGAGCTCCTCCCGCATCCCATCCAGCATGCGGTCTGTGCCGCCAAGGAAGGTGTACACGCCCTGGCTCATGAAGTTTCCGAAGACGATCCCGTAGGAGATTGCTGGCTCTTCCAAGGTGGAGCCGTTGGCATAGGAGATGGGCTCCATAAGGAAACGCCACACGTCGGTGCGGCCAGGGAAATGCTTCTGGAAAAAATGGCGGGTGGTCATGGACTGGTCGTCGTAGTAGTTCATGGCCGCCACATCGGCAAAGAAGGCCTGGACATCTTCCCGGGGAATCCGGAAGTCCTCCTCCATCTTCCGGGAAAAGTCCCGGGTGTCGAAGGTCGACTCCAGGCGATACTGGGGATTGTGGAAGCGGATGGACTTCACTTGGACCACCTGGTCCGCCAACGCCTCCCCCCAATACTTCCGGAGGCTCTTCTTCATGCCGTAGGGGAAGCCGTGGAGGGCCACGTCAAAGACATGCCCCCGGCGCCGGAAGGAGGTGGCCAGGCCACCCAGCTGGATGTGCTGCTCGGCAAGCAGCACACGGTGCCCCGCCCGCGCCAGACGGTTGGCAGCGGTAAGCCCCCCCAGGCCGCCGCCGGCCACCACAATGTCGTATTCGGGTTTCATGAGAAAAAAATGTCTGCGATGTTCGCGGAAAGGGGTTCAAAGTGAGGCGTGCGCAATCTCTACCGGAAGCGCACCAGAATCGGGAAAGGCGGGTTGCAGAAGGCATTCCGGAGGACTTCCTCCAGCCGGAGGCCAAGCTCCCGGCGGTCCTTCCGACGGCGGGACGGACACAGCAGCGCCACCAGCGCCGCAAAGTCCGCGAAACGCACCACCGCGTGCCCGGAGGCCACGGGCACCTCGGGCCATCGGCGCCCCATGAGCCCCCGCATGAGCACCAGGCACTCCGTCAAAAGCGCCGCAATGCGCGGCAGGCGCGCCTGCAACGCCTCCTCGGAGACCGGCGCGTCAGGGAAGTCCATCAACCGAGCCAGGCGGAACTGCGCCACGGCCACAGGAAGGATGTCGGAGGCAGGCTGCAAAAAGAGTGCGCCGCGGGCGCGGAGGAGCCGCGCGTCTTCCGAGAGGGGCAGTCCGTCCCAATCCTGGAGTGTCAGATATCGGACACGGGCCTGGGGGGAAAGCTCCGGCAGGCGGCCCCCGGACTCCTCATGAAAGCGCTGCGCAAGATGCCGCGCAAACTCCCGCACCAGCGCCTGGCTCACACGGGGATACCCCGCGCCCGACAGCCCCTCGGGAAGCTTCGCCAGCACAGCGGGAAGCGCCTCGGGGGGCAGCTCCGGGCAATTCTCCAGGAAACGCCGGAGGCTCTCGCCATCCCATTCCCGAAGCATCGCGGCGAATCCCCCGCGGGAGCCTCCGCCCGCGTCGCCGGACCTCCGGGCGCGCACGAACTCCTGGCAGACGTCCACCAGCCCGGTGGCCTCCAGCGCCCCGCAGAGGGCCCGTTCCACATCCAGGAGGGTCGTCTCCAGGCCATCGGCCTGCTCCTGCCGGAACCGTTCGCAGAGCACGCCCAGCAGATTGTCCCCCATCCACTCCTCCTGAATGCCGCAGCGCCGGAAGGCGCGCCGCACATCCTCACGGAGGCGGTCCAGATCCAACGGCACGAGTTGCCCCGCGTCGGGATCCAGGACCTGCAGAAATCCCAGGGAAGAAAGTCTCACCGGGACTCCTGCGCATCCCCGCCGGCGGCACCCGCCGACGACGCGGGGGGGACTGCGGCGGCGCCCTCCTGGGCCGGGCGCCTCATCTGCTTGATCTCCTGGACGAAGGCCTTGGTGTCCTGGAACTTCCGGTAGACGGAGGCATAGCGCACATAAGCCACTTCGTCCACCTTCTTCAGGGCTTCCATGACCAGCTCGCCTATCATGCTGGACGGCACTTCGTCCTGGGGCAGCAGGGTCAGCCGGATGGTGATATCCCCCACCAGACGATCCAGCACCTCGGTGCTGATGTTCCGTTTCCAGCAGGCCATCCGGATCCCCTCCCGCAGCTTCTCCGGAGAAAACTCCTCACGGCGGCCATCCCGCTTCAACACGGTGGTGATGTTCACCGGAATCAGGGACTCATGGGTGGAGAAGCGGTAGTTGCAATTCAGGCACTGCCGACGACGCCGGATGGTCTCGCCGTTGTTCATCACGCGGGTGTCAATGACCTTGTCCTCCAGAGAATGGCACTTGGGACACAACATGGTTTTCCATCGCCTCCTGGCCGATAAAAGAAAAAAGCACGGGGCGCAATTGAGAAACGCGCCTCGTGCCGGGAAAGCCTGAATTTAAGAAAAGAGGAAGGCTTATGCCTCGGCGTCCTTGGCCAGCATGGTCTTCACCTTCTTGGGCTCCTTCAGCAGCAGGCGGAGCTTGTCCACGGGCATCTTCTCCACCACTTCCTCGCTCATGCCAAGGGCCACCAGGCGGCGGCGCTGCACCAGGCAACGACGGCGCTTGTCAACACCGGTCTTGCGGGGACGGACCTTGTTCTTGTTACGGAAAGTACTGGTTGCCATAGTTGTTTTTCTCCAGAAAAGGGACTGATCTTCAGCTTATGAAAAGGGGTGTGACAAGGAAAGCGTCATAATATAGCGAAAGCGAAACGGTTTTCAAGCCCCCCGCGCGCCGCGCCAGACACCTTGACCAGACGGCGCACGCGACTTAGAGTACGGATAATCCCGGCTACGTCCACTCCTCCACCTCCCCCCTCCGTTCCGCCATGCGGTTGGAACGAGGAAATGCCCGGAAACCGTGCTTGACCCTGCTCCCTTTTTCATCACACCAAGAGCAAAGCCCCCATCCTGCCTGCCATGAAAAACACGCTCCTTTCTGCGGTCCTGCTTGTCCTGACGGCGCTCCTGACGCTCCCCGCCCGGGAGCTCCCCGTCAACGGCACCTTCCAAGTCGCCGATGGCGCCGACTTGGCCGCCATGCCCAATCCCTGGATGGTCAACGCATGGGAGGGCTACCACCCCCTCTGCTCCGTGGAGGTCATCCCCGGCGGAGGCAAAACAGGCAATTCCCTGAGGCTCTACAACGTGACCTCCTCCCGGGGATCCGGCATCAACTCCGCATTCTACAATGCGCGGAGCGGTGACACCGTGCGCGCCGTCTTCCGCGCCCGGGGCCGGGGCAAAGGGCGGTTCCAGATCTACCTCAAGAGCACCACGGACGCCTGGATTGGCCTGAGCCCCGAGAATGCCCCCTTCACCTTAAGCGAAGACTGGAAAAACTACGCCCTCTCCATACCGGTCACCAATGTAAGGGTCGGCGAGACCGGCAGGCTGGACCTGGCCTTCGAACTGGACCAGTATTCCGAGATGGAGATCTCCGACCTGGAGGTCGACGTAGTGGAAGGCAGATACCGCGGCGAACTGGCCTTCCCCGACAAATGGCAGGTCTTCGGCCCCATCCCCGCGGACTTCCAGCCCACCGCAGAGGAACTCGCCACCATGCCCGAAACCCTGGACGGGCTTTTCCCCGTCGCCGCCACCCGCACCAACCACGCCCTGGACCTGGGAAACATCCTGACAAGTACAGGACAGTGCGCCTGGCTCTTCGCCGAGCTGGACGCCGATTTCGACCACACCTATACCCTGGGCGCCGGAGCCGACTGGTGGATGCAGTTGTACGTCAACGGCGAGGCCGTCCTCGACACTCTGGCCGCCGGCAACGGCGAAGCCCCCTTTGACATCTCCAACCACGTGGTGGACGTCCCCCTGAAGGCCGGCACCAATCTCCTGGCCATGAAGTTCCTTCGCGGACGTTCCTCCGCCCTCATCCAGATGGGCGGCCCCCTGGATCTGGTCAGGCGCTTCCGGAACATGCAATTCTCCCGCATCGCCTGGATCGAGAACTTCAACGACTCCACCGTGGAATGCACTGGAGACCCACTCCTCATCACAGGATACCCCGCCCCTGGATTGCTCGCCCCGACGGGACAGGGCGTCTTCCAGAGCTCCGGCACGCTCGCCATCAAACCCGCGGATGCCCTCTCCCACATGCCCGAATCCCGCGAGAAGTCCCGCGCCCTGGGCGTGAGACTCCAGGATTTCGGCGTTCCCGAGACCACCGGCACCCTCTCCCTGGTTTTCCAAAACCCCGAGGGAAGGGAGCTCCGACTCGATGTGGAAAACACCCCTGGGCAGGGAACCCTGACACTCGTCCTGCGCGACGGTGACCAGGCCCTCCTGCAAACCGACTACTCCAAGGAGGGCCTCCCCGCCGATTTCCTCCTGTGCGGCGACGCCATGGGACGCGTCGCCCTCGCAATCACCAGCCTCTCCGGCGGACAGTCCCTCATCCAATCCCTCGACAGCAGCTTCTTCGCCCAGGACGCCCCTTTCCAGGCCTTTCTGGAACTCTCCGGGAACGGCTGCAAGGCCACTCTCGACAACTTCTGCCTGGGAGAGGCCACGGAAAAAAGCCAATACAGCAATGTGCCCTTCCTCATCACCCCCCAAACGGAGTTCGACCCCGTCAAGGAGGGATGGGAATTGGTCTTCGAGGACGACTTCGATGGCGACGAGGTGGACATGACCAAATGGAGGACCGGATGGACCCACTCCCCGGGATACCACACCGTCAAGGACGGCATCCTCACCATCAAGTGCGACTGGGCCGATGACGCCAAGACCAAACAGGCCAGCTCCTACTTCATCACGAAACAGAGCTTCCTCTACGGATACTTCGAATGGCGCGGACGCTTCAAGACCCAGACCGGCTGGTGGTCCGCCTTCTGGCTCTACGGGGAAACAAACACCAACGCCTTCTACGACGGCTTCGAAATCGACATCTACGAGGACTACTATCTCTCGCCCCTGGAAGAAGGCAAGGCCGCCCGCGGAGTGCTGGACCACAACCTCCACATCCTCACCGGCGACAACCTGAAGAGCTGGAACTACAACGGTCCCAGGCTAGACGACCCCACGGCCTACACCACCATCGGATGCAAGTGGACTCCCTTCGAGATCTCCTATTACATGGACGGCAAGCTCATCCGGAGCCAGGCCAACCACAGCCCCTACGGCTCCGTCACCTTCGACCCCTTCAACCATGCCTGCGGACTCACGCCCCTCCAAATCCACCTGAGCAGCCAGATCAACAGAAAGAACACCGCCGGCCCCGCCTCCCTGGGCGCCTACCCCGACTACTTCTACACCGATTTCGTGAAGGTCTACGCCTACCCCGGCGACAATCTTCCGCAAATCTCCTGGAAAACGACTCCCGACGAATCCCAAAAATTCTCCCGCGAAGGCGACACCCTCCACTTCTCCGCAGAAGTCTCCCCCAACGCCGACACACAGGCCGCCATCCGGCAGGTCTACCTCTTTGACAGCGGATTCCTCCTGGACTACAAGAGCCAGCCACCCTACGACTTCTCCGTCCAACTCACCGAGGAGTCCTACAACACCACCAACTACGTAAAACCAGGGCGCCAAGGCGTCGTGCCCGACTTCCGCGAATCCCTCCACGCATACTCCATCCTCGCCCAGGACGAATTGGGAAATGTCTCCCACACCGAGCCCTGGATCCTGGCGAAAATTCTCACGGACGACGACACAAGGGCCTCCGGCAGCACACCCTACTCCGGCACCCCCGCCGCCATCCCCGGCACCCTCAGCCTTCCGAAATTCGACCTGGGCGGCGAAGGCGTGGCCTACCATGACACCACCCCCGGGAACTACTTCCAAAAATACGGCTTCCGGACAGACGAGGACGTGGACACCACCGCCCTCAACATCGGCTCCACCACGACGGGCGAATGGCTCAACTACACCGTCCACATCGCCGAAGAGGGCGACTACGAGGCAATCCTCCACTACGGCACCATCCATGTCACCCCCTTGAAGGTCCTGCTCCTCCTGGATGGATACACCTGCGTGGGAGACTTTACCGTCTGCAGGCGCGACGACGAACCCGCCAACTGGAGCCACCCCAGGACCGCGACAAACACAGTGCATCTGCCCGCCGGGCGCCACGTCCTGAAGGTCTATCTCCTGGGCGCCGCAAACCTGGCCTCCCTCGAGCTCAGGAAGCTCTAGACGCAGAGAAGCCCCCCACGCAAATCCCCCGCAGGAGACACCCTCCCCGCGGGGGATTTTCCATTCCGGAAAGGAACAGATTCGCGCTTTTCCCAAAACACCACAATAAAGGCGCCGCATGCGCGTTTTCCCCGGTGTTCCGCATTGACCTCCACCCCCATCCCACTGGGAAAACACCATGTCCCTCCTTCACGCAAAGCACGCACCGGCCCTTCTGCCGGCGTTCCTGCTCCTCCTGGGAGCCACCCTTCTGCCCCTGACCAGCTGCCAGACCGTCCGGGAGGCCCGGAAAATCCAGAAACAGGAGACTCCCGCCCCCGCAGGCGAACGGACCCTCACCGCCCAGGAGGCGGGCCTGAAAGAGGGCGACACCTTGACCCTGGAACAGCTCGAGCAACTGGCCCTGCGCTGCCAGCCAACACTCTACCAGGCACGCCTCTCCGTGGAACAGGCGCGCCTCTCCCTCGCCAACGCCAAGGCCGGATACACGCCCACCGTCTCCGCCTCCGCCGGACACAGCCGCAGCACCCACAACACCGACCCACACCACGGAACCACCCATAACACGGGAAGCTACAGCGGCGGGGTGAACCTGAGCATGACCATATTCGACTTCGGACGGACCTCCGCCGAAGTGCGGCAGGCACAGGACTCCCTCTCCGCCGCCCTCGCCGACTACGCGGAACAGCGCAGCAGCACCATCTACCAGGTCCGCCAGAACTACTTCCAGCTGCGCCGCGCCATCGAGCTCCACGCCGTGGCCAGGGAGTCCGTCGCCCAATACAAGGACCACCTGGACCAGATGCAGACCAAGCGCGAGGTGGGCGCCTCCACGGAATACGATGTCCTGAAAGCCGAGGTGGACTACCAGCAGGCGCGCCTCCAGGAGATCACCACCGCCAACAACGTGGCCCTGGGATGGGTCGACCTGAACCGCAGCCTGGGACTCATGGAGGTCCCCGAATACAACCTGGGCGACTGCCAGGTTGACGAGTATCCCGAAAGCGCCCACGACCTCATGGATAAGGCCCGGGAGAGCTCCCCCACCCTCCTGGCGCTGGAATACCGCGTCAGGGTCGCCTCCGGCGCCCTGGACGCCGCCATCTCCGACCTCTACCCCTCCCTCTCCCTCTCTCTGGGCGGAAGCGTCTCCGGGCAAAACCCCGCGCTGCCGTGGCTCTGGAATCTCAACGGCGGACTCTCCCTGGGCCAGAGCCTCTTCCAGGGCGGACGCCTGAACAACGCCGTCCGCCAGGCCACGCTCTCCCTCCAAAGCGCCCGCAGCAGATACGCCGACGGCGAACAGACGCTCTTCCGCTCCCTCACCAACGCCACCCTCACCGCCTCCCGCGCAAAACTCTCCCTGGAGGTGGCCGACCTCACCGCCAAGACCGCCCAGCGGAACCTGGAGATCGTCAATGAGAAATTCCGCAACGGCAAGGCCACCAGCGTCGACCGCACCGACGCTCAGGTCTCCTTCTCCACCGCCAAAGCCGACGCCGTGAATGCGCGTTTCGACTACCTGGAGGCCCAGGCCACCATCGCGAACCTCCTGGGCGAGCCCGCCGAAACCCTGGCGGAATAGCCCCCCTTTTCTCCACCTCCCCACACAAACCTCCTCTCCCATGTTCAAAAAAACTCTGAAAGTCGTCCTCGTCTTCCTCGTCCTGGGAGCCGCCTGGTACGGCATCCACTGGTACCGGAACCGTCCAAAGGCCCCGGAGACCACGTACTTCCGCAGCCAGGCTGTCCAGAAGGGCTCCGTCACCCAGGAGGTCACCGCCACAGGCACCGTCGCCCCCATCCGGGAGGTCTCCGTAACCACACAAGTCACCGGAAAGATCATCTCCCTCTCCGCCGACTACAACTCGCACATCACCGAAAACCAGATCATCGCCCTCATCGACCCGGACACCTACGAGTCCGCCCTGGCAAGCGCCCGCGCGCAACTCAAGAGCAACGAGGCCTCCCTTGCCCGCACCACCGCACAGCTCACCCTGGCCGAAAAGGAACTCTCCCGTCAAAAGCGGCTCTTTGAGCGCGAGATGGCCACCGAGAGCGAACTGGACACCGCCCAGGCCAACTACGATGAGCTGAAGGCCACCCTCAAGGGCAACGAGGCCGCCATCGAACAATCCCAGGCCAGCGTCCGCACCGCCGAAAAGAACCTGGCCGACTGCACCATCACCTCCCCCGTCACCGGAATCGTCATCGACCGCTCCGTGGAAGAGGGGCAGACCGTGGTCTCCTCCATGAACGCCACCGGACTCTTCTCCGTGGCCACCGAACTCACCCGCATCCAGGTGGAGGCCTCCATCCCCGAGGCCGACATCGGCAGCGTGGCCGTGGGGCAGCGCGTGGTCTTCACCGTGGATGCCTACAAGCAAAAATTCGAGGGGCGCGTCACCCAGATCCGGCTGGCCAGCGTCACCACCTCCAACGTGGTCACCTATCCCGTCATCATCCAGGCTGACAACCCCGGCGAAAAACTCTTCCCCGGCATGACCGCCAACCTCTCCATCATCGTGGAGGAGGCCTCCGATGTCCTCGTAGTCCCCAACGCCGCCACCCGCTTCACCCCCATGGGGGACGACACCCCCAAGCCCCCCGACCTGGCTGACGACGAGAAGATCCTCTGGGTCGCCGACTCCACCACCCAAATCCACCCCGTGAAGGTGAAGCTGGGCATCACCGACAGCATCAACACCGTCCTGCTGGAGTCCGAAGAGCCCCTGGAGGGCCTCAACGTGGCCACCGGGAAGATGAGCGCCGCAGCAGCCCTGAAGACCGAGGGGCAGACCTCCAACCCCTTCATGCCGAAGCCCCCCGCCCGTGACAAAAAGAACAAGGGCCGCGGCGGCCCCGGAGGCCCCCCTCCCGGCCCCTGATCGGAAACCAGACCGGACACGGCGCGCGCGTGGGCGGCGCCGCAGAACCCGCCGCCCCGCACCCGCACCCTTGCGCACACCATTTCATCTTCTCCCTACCCCCTCCCCATACTCCTCCGCCATGCTGATCGAAATCCGCAACATGTTCAAAACCTACGTGCTGGGCGACAGCACCGTCAATGCCCTTGGCGGTGTCAACCTGGACGTAGACCACGGGGAGTTCCTCGCCATCATGGGCCATTCCGGCTCCGGCAAGAGCACCATGCTGAACATCCTGGGCGCCCTGGACACCCCCACCAGCGGAAGCTACAAGCTGGAGGGCCGGGAGGTCTCCACCATGTCCCGCAACGAACTGGCACTCTTCCGGAACCAGAAGCTGGGATTCGTCTTCCAGAATTTCAACCTGCTGCCCCGCACCAGCGCCGTGGAACAAGTGGAGCTCCCCGCCTTCTATGGCGGCTGCACGCTCTCCGCAAAGGCCCGGCGCGCCCGGGCCATCGAACTGCTCGACCTGGTGGGACTGGGAAAACGCCTCTACCACACGCCCGCACAGCTCTCCGGAGGACAGCAGCAGCGCGTCGCCATCGCGCGCGCCCTCATGAACGATCCGCCGCTCCTCCTGGCAGACGAACCCACCGGAAACCTGGACACAAAGGCCTCCATCGAAATCATCACCTTTCTCCAGGAACTCAACGCAAAGGGCATCACCATCGTCATGGTCACCCACGAAGACGATATCGCCTCCTACGCCAAACGGCGCATCGTCATGCAGGACGGACACATCGTCCGGGAAGACACCCCACACCACCAGGAGGCCGCCGCAAAATGAGCTTCACAATGATTTTCCGGGTGGCCCTCCGGGCCATCTGGCGCAACAAAATCCGCAGCCTCCTCACCGCACTCGGCATCATCGTCGGCATCGCCGCCGTCATCGCCGTGGTCGCCATCGGCACCGGCGCCGGGGACCAGATGAAGAGCTCCATCAGCTCCATGGGCAACAATCTGGTCATGATCTTCCCCAACGCCATACGGGTGGGAGGCACCTCCATGGGCGCCGGGGCATCCAATACCCTCACCGCAAAAGACGGGGAACAGATCGAACACGACCTGCCCGACCTGGTCGCCGGACAAACCCCCATGGTCCGCGCCAGCGCACAGGTCATCTACAATGAAAACAACTGGTCCACCTCCATCTCCGGCGTGGGACTGGGGTTCCCCGTGGTCCGCGGCTGGAACGTGGGGGAGGGAACCTACTTCAGCGAAGACGACATCCAGAGCGGACGACGCGTCCTGATCCTCGGGCAGACCGTGGTCGACAATCTCTTCACCAACGGCGAAAACCCCATCGGCAAAAACATCCGCGTCAAGAACATGTCCTTCAAGGTCATCGGGGTCATGGAAAAGAAGGGCTCCAACTCCATGGGACAAGACCAGGACGACGCCATCCTCATGCCCTACACCACCGTCACCCGGACCATCCAGCGCTCCACCTTCAACAACATCAACATGCTCCTGGTCTCCCTGAACTCCATGGATGACCTGGAGGAGGCAAAGTCCGAGATGTCCTCGCTGCTCCGCCAACGGCACCGGCTGGCCGACGGCAAGGACGATGACTTCGTGATCCGCGACATGACCGAAATCACCGAGATGATGTCCTCCATCTCCACCACCATCACACTCCTCCTGGGAGCCGTGGCATCCATCTCCCTCCTGGTCGGGGGCATCGGCATCATGAACATCATGCTGGTCTCCGTCACCGAACGCACCAAGGAAATCGGGCTGCGCATGGCAATCGGCGCAAAACCCCGGGACATCCTTCTGCAGTTCCTCCTGGAGGCCATGACACTATCATGCGTCGGAGGACTCATCGGAACCATACTGGGGGTCGTCGGGGCCCAAACGGTCGGAAACGTCCAAAATTGGCCCATCACCATCACCGAAAGCTCCGTCATCGGGGCCTTTGCGTTCTCCGCCGTCGTCGGAGTCTTCTTCGGCTTCTACCCCGCCTGCCGGGCAAGCAGATTGAATCCCATCGACTGCCTCCGATACGAGTAGAACCACACCCCATCCGCAGAAACACCCAAAGGAGCCCCGGCATAAAACACCGGGGCTCCTTTGGGTTTGCGCCACCCCCCCCAAAAAAAACACAAACGGAAAGCGCGCAAGCCCCAACACCGGCCACCTGACCCACACATCACCTCCACAATCGACGGAACGGAAAATCCCCAAGCGCCGGAACAACGGGTGGCGATGAGGCGGCAAACATGCTATACCCTCGTACATGAAGGCATACAAAAAAAAGAATTTGCGACGCGCTGCCCGCCGACGAACTTTTGGAGACCGGCGCGGTCCTGACCGAGAGTGCGAAATAGTGCAAAAAACGACAACGGCCGAATATTGCAAACGCCCCCTTCCCGCCGCAGCCTCCCAGGGCCTCCATTCATTTCCTCCTTCGACCTTGTATTTCAACACAATACGGAACCACGTGGGGGGATGGCGCTCAGAGGGCCATTGCGGGAGCCTGAGGGCTTCCGCTGGCCCTGGCCTCCTCCCTGCGCCGCCCTCCCGGACCCTCCCGCCGTGGTATATTTATTCCCTAGCTTGATTCTTCTTCCCGCGTCCAAGATATGCTTGAATTCCTCTCCGTCATCCTGAAGATTCTCTTCATCGTATTCTTCTTCGGCTTCTGCATCTTCATCCACGAGTTCGGACATTTGATCGTGGCGTTGTGGAAGGGCCTGCATGTGGAGACATTCTCCATCGGCATGGGGCCGAAGCTCTGGGGCTTTAAATACAAGGGGGTGGAGTATGTGGTGAGCTGGCTGCCCTTCGGCGGCTTCGTGTCGTTGCCGCAGCTGGATCCCACCGATGAGCCGCAGACCTCCGACGAGCGGCCACTCCCCCACGCCTCCCCTGGCGCGCGGGCCTGGACGGCCTTCGCCGGGCCCCTCTTCAATGTCCTCTTCGGCTTCCTGCTGGCCACTATCATGTGGGGCGTGGGGCTCTGGCGCCCGGCGCCCTCCCCCTCCGCCAACATCGCGTCGATCCCCGCATACCTGCCCTATCTAGAGGGCGTCCCCGAATACGCCTCCATCCTGAAGATTGAGGGGCAGGAAGTCACCGGCCGGGGGACTCCGCTGACCTGGGCCGAGCTGGCCTATCTGACGGGCGAAGAAGGCAGGACTCTTCCCGAGGAGCTGACGCTCACCATCCTGGAGGACGCCGACAAGCCCCCCCGGGAGGTCACCGTGAGGCCGGAACCCAACCCCGAGTGGACCGCGGGACTGCGCAGAGGCGACCGCGTCGTGGAGGTCAATGGCGC
The DNA here is from genome assembly GCA_963621575.1 of Bacteroidaceae bacterium. Taxonomy (GTDB): domain Bacteria; phylum Verrucomicrobiota; class Lentisphaeria; order Oligosphaerales; family Oligosphaeraceae; genus UBA1724. The sequence continues at coordinate 36,240 of CAVFEH010000016.1, read as the reverse complement.
CACCTTCCAGGACGGCGTGGATGGCCTCTGCAAAGAATACGTCTACGGCAACAAGGGGCACGTGACCGTGAAGGTCCTGCGAGATGGCGACCCCCTGGAGTTCCGCTACCAGCCCAGCAGGAATCCGTCCATGGAAGGCCTGGGATTCCCCTTCTTCGATGCCCTGAACCCGGCGCGGGTGGCGGCGGTGGCCAATGGCTCCCCGGCGGGGCGCGCCGGCATCAAGGCGGGCGACCAGCTTCTGGCGCTCCAGAAAAAGAATGTGGTCTCGCCCTTGGACGCCGACCGTCTTCTAGCCGCCTTGCCCGCCGACGCCGTGCAGATTTCGGTCACAGTCGCCCGCCAGGGGAAGGAGCTCCCGGAATTCACGGTGGCGCTCCCGCCTGGCGAGCGGTCGTTGCAATCCCTGGGGCTCTCCTTCCAGGTAGTGGCGGCCTCTGTCTCCCAGGGCTCTCCCGCAGAGGCGGCCGGCCTCCGGATCGGCGACCAATTCCTGGAGGTGAAGAAGCTCAACGACGAAAGCAACGACGCCCAAGAGGAGGACTCCCTGAAAGTCCGCGACGTGCAAAGCCTCCGGCAATTCGTGCGCACCTCCGGCGGCAGACGACTGCAGATCACATACCGCCGCGACGGCGAAATCCGCCAAACCGTCCTGACTCCCTGCCAGAGCAAAGACACCCCCGGCGTCTACCTGATGGGCGTGGTGCTCTCCGGCGGGCTGCCAAAAGTGATTCAGCACGTAAATCCCTGGCGGCAATTCACCGAAGTGTGGAACACCACCACCCGCACCCTGGGACTCCTCTTCGCCCCCCTCACCTCCCGCGCCAAGAGCCTGGTCACCGGCACCCCGCGGGAAGTCTCCCAGACCCAGGTCGGCCTGCGACACATGAGCGGCCCCCTGGGCATCATCCAGGCACTCTGGTATCGCCTGAAATCCGAGGGTTACCGGGGAGGATTCTCCTTCATCATCCTCATTTCCTTCTCCCTGGCGTTCATGAATCTGCTTCCCCTTCCCGTGCTGGACGGAGGACACATCCTCTTCGCCGCCCTGGAAGCCGTCTCCCGCCGGAGAATGCCCGCATCCTTCTTCAAATACCTCTACAACACCTTCGCCATCCTGCTCATCGTGCTGATGCTCTACATCACACTCTTCGACGGACGGCGCATCTTCAACTACTCCCTGAAACACCCAAAGGAGCCGCCAGTCCAGAAGGGCGCGCCCGACGTCCTTGGGGAATCCCCCGCGCAGCCGGCCGGACAGCCCGACGCCACCTCCAAACCATGACGAATCCGTCCTTCCAAGTCGCCCTCGACGGCCCCGCCGCCTCCGGGAAAAGCACCGTCGCGCGCATACTGGCCAAGCAAATCGGCGGGTACTACATCAACACCGGCGACATGTACCGCACCCTGGCCTGGCACGCCATCTCTTTGGGAATCCGCCCCGACGCCGAGCCGGAAAAAGTCGTGGCCATGCTGAAGGACTGCTCCCTGCAGTACCGCGTGGTTGACGGCGCCCCCCAGCTCTTCCTCAACGACCACCCCGTCCCCCAGAGCGCCATCCGCCTTCCCGAGATCGCCGCCAACGCCAGCGTGGTCGCCCGCATCCCCGCCCTCCGGGAATGGATGCTCCAGGCCCAGCGGGACTGCGCCGCGCTGGGAATCATCATCATGGAGGGCCGTGACATCGCCACCGTCATCTTCCCCCAGGCCCGCTTCAAGTTCTTCGTCACCGCCTCACCCCTGGAGCGCGCCCGACGGCGCCTGGCCCAGGCCGGCGAAGTCCCCCGGGGAGCCACGCTTGAATCCGTGGCGGAGGCCATCCGCCAGCGGGACCTGGCCGACTCCAACCGTCCCGTGGCGCCCCTCAAGCCGGCCCCCGATTCCATCTTGGTCCAGACAGACGGCCTCACCGCCGAAGAGGTGGCCCGAAAGCTGGCCGACACCATCCGCGCCGCCCTCGCATGAGCTGGCTTGCACTCCAAATTGCACTCTTCCTCGTGGCCGCCGGCCTCACCGCGTTGCTCATGCCACCATTCCGCAGGCTTGCCCTACGCCGGGGGATCCTGGACAAACCACACGCCGAACACCACAAGAACCATACCACGCCCACCCCCGTCATCGGCGGCGCGGCCATGGCCACCGTCTGGGTGTCCCTCCTGCTGGCCGGACTCGCCGGCGCCGTGCTCCTCCCCCGGGAGCTCTTCCCCGCACAAATCCGCGACGCCCTGGGAGGGCTCCCCGCCGCCGCGCGATCCCTGGCCGTCATCACGGCCTGCGCCACTGGACTCGCCATCATGGGCTTCCGAGACGACACGCAGCCCCTCTCCGCACGCACAAAACTCCTCTTCCAGCTGGCTGCGGCAGCAATCACCGCAATCTTCGGTCCACGCGTCCTGGTCGGCATCGCCCCCCTCTGGCTCTCCTGGACTGTCACCATCCTCTGGATCGCCACCGTCGCCAACGCCGTCAATTTCTTTGACAACATGAACGGCCTGGCCGGCGGGGCCGCCCTCATCGCCTTCGCCTTCCTCTTCGCCATCGCCGCCATCCGCGGACAGCTCTTCGTGGGCACCCTCACCGCACTCTCCGCCGGCGCCACCCTGGGGTTCCTCTTCTACAACTTTCCAAAAGCCACCGTCTTCATGGGCGACTGCGGAAGCCACTTCCTGGGATACCTCCTGGCCGTGGCCACCATCCTGACCACCTTCTACCACCACGAAAACACCCCCAGCATCCTGGCGCTGTCCATCCCCGTCATGGTCCTGGCCGTCCCCCTGCTGGACGCCGTCACCGTGGTCCTCCTGCGGCTCCGGCAACACAAGCCCATCTACGTAGGGGACAACCAGCACATCTCCCACCGCTTCGTCGCCCTGGGCCTCTCCCGCCCCAAGGCCGTGGTCGCGGTGTGGCTCCTTTCCGCATTGGCCGGCGCCGGCGCCCTCTCACTCCTCTGGACACCCCACGCCGCCGCCTGGCTCATCCTGGCCCAAATGACTGCGATGGTGGCCCTGGTGCTGCTGATCCAGCTGGGGGCGCACCCGCCAGAGAAGTAGACGGCAGCGAAACCCTCCCCCTCCTTCCCCCGACGCACCGCCAAGAAAGAAGAGCAAGAACTCCCCCCTTCCCAAACGAATATGTCAGCTCATCTCCCCTACTATCTCAACGAATCCATCCTCCGGGAACTCTGTCAGCGCGCCATCACCGAAGACGTGGGCAGCGGTGACGCCACCACCCTGGCCGTGGTGCCCCCCCAGCAGACCACCATGGCGCACTTCATCCCCCGCAAGCGATGCGTGCTGGCCGGCCTCCCCATCCTGAAGATCCTCTTCCAGGAGCTCTCCGCCGACGTGGAGTTCATCCAGCACGTCCAGGACGGCGACACCGCCGAGCCCGGCGACCGCGTCGCCACCGTGGAGGGAAATGCCCGCGCCATCCTCACCGGCGAGCGAACCGCCCTCAACATCCTCCAGAGACTCTCCGGCATCGCCACCATGACCCGCCAATACGTGGAGGCCCTGGGACACGACACCAACACCAAGATTCTCGACACCCGCAAGACCACCCCCGGCCTCCGCCTTGTGGAAAAATACGCCGTCCTCATGGGCGGCGCCCAGAACCACCGCATCGGACTCTTTGACCGCATCATGATCAAGGACAACCACCGGGAACTGGCCCACCGGGCCGGCGGCTCCCAATCCATCGAGCATGCGGTGAAAGCCTGCCGCGAGAAGTATCCCAACCTGGAGATTGAAGTCGAGGCAGACTCCCTGGCCGATGTCCGCGCCGCCGCCGAAGCCAATGTGGAATACATCCTCCTGGACAACATGACCAACGAGCAGATGGCCGAGGCCATCAAGCTCATCGCGGGACGCGCCAAGACCGAGGCCTCCGGGAACATCACCCTGGAGAGGCTCCCCTCTCTGGCACACCTGGGACTGGACTACATCTCCTCCGGAGCCCTCACCCACTCCGCCCCCGCCATCGACATCGGTCTGGATATCCTCTAGCACACCCCTGGACGAATCCCCTCCACGCACGTGTCGCCGCCGGAACCAACCCCTCCGGGGGCGGCGCGCCGTTTTCCCCAAAAAGCCACCGTTCCCCCGCCGGCGAGTATATTAACCCCATTCCGTGTACGCCGGGGTGTCGGCGACGGGGACTTCCCCCCGCCTGCCGTCTGAGAAAAGACCCGTGAACCTGAGCTGTGGTAATGCCAGCGGAGGAAGTCGTTCGCAAGTATATGTGGTCTGGACGCCGGAGCCTATGCGCCCTGCCCTCCCAGAAATGCCCGTCCCCCTTGCCGACCGTCCCTCCCGCCGCACGGCGGAGCCCCTATGATGGAACCGACAAAGGAGACCAAGAAATGCTAGACTGGGACAAGCAGGAATTCCTGCAGAACGTGCGGCAACGCCACCCCCTGGTGAACTGCCTCACCAACAACATCACCGTCAATGACGTGGCCAATGTGATCCTGGCCTGCGGGGCCTCTCCCGTCATGGCCTCCGATCCCCGTGAACTCGACGACTTCATCGGACTGGCCCAGGCCGTCGACCTGAATGTGGGGTCCATGGCCCCTGAGATGGACATCTCCTTCGAGACCGCCCTCCAGGTCGCCGGGCGTCTCCACAAGCCCGTGGTCCTGGATCCCGTGGGCGCCGGCGCCGCGAAGTACCGCACCGGGATGCTCCTGCGCTTCCTGGAGGAATACCCCGTGGCCGTCATCCGCGGGAACGCCTCCGAAATCCGCGCCATCGCCGGGGAAGCCGGACAGACCGTTGGCGTGGACGCCGCGGCCGGCGACGCCGTCACCCCGGAGACCCTCCCCGCACGCTCCGAAATGGCCGCCGGACTCGCCAGAAAATACAATTGCGTGGTGGCCATGTCCGGCGCCTGGGACATCATCACCGACGGCGCCAAGACCCTGGTATGCAAACGCGGCGTCCCACAGATGAGCCAGATCACCGGCACCGGATGCATGCTCACCGGACTCACCGCGGCTTTCGTGGGCGCCAACCCCGGCCACATCCTGGAAGCCGCCGCCGCCGCCACGGAAATGATGTGCCTCTGCGGTGAAATCGCCTGGCAAAAGACCCAGGCCCTCCAGGCCGGGCTTGGCACCATGCGCGTCCAGCTCATCGACGCGCTCTCCCTGGCCTGACACAAACCACGGAGGAATCCCCCATGAGCATCCAGCCCTCTCTCCTGCATCTCTACGCCGTCACCGACCGGCAATGGCTCCACGGCCGCGCTCTGGAATCCCAGGTGCGGCAGGTCCTGCGGGGCGGCGCCACCATCATCCAAATCCGAGAGAAGTTCCTGGGCGACCAGGACTTCCTGGAGGAGGCAAAAGACATCCTGAAGACCTGCCTGGAATTCGGGGCGCCCCTCATCATCAACGACAACATGGATGTGGCCGGCGCCCTGGGCGTCGGCCTCCACGTGGGCCAGGGCGACATCAGCTGCCGGGAGGCCCGCCGCGCCCTGGGCCCCGACGCCATCCTGGGTGTCTCCTGCGCCACCGTCGAAGAAGCCGTGAAGGCCCAGGAAGACGGCGCCGACTACCTGGGCGTGGGAGCCGTCTTCCCCACCAGCACCAAGGCCGACGCCAGCTGGGTCGACCGCGAGACCCTCCAGACCATCTGCCGCACCGTCTCCATTCCAGTGGTCGCCATCGGCGGAATCTCCCTGGCCAACGCCGCATCCCTGGCCGGCACCGGCATCGCCGGCGTCGCCGTGGTCTCCGCACTCTTCGCCTCGCAGGATCCCGAGGACGCCGCACGACAACTGTCGAAGATCCAATACTAGGGGCAACACCCCGTTGAAAGCCATGAAGAAAGTTCTCACCATCGCCGGCTCCGACTGCAGCGGCGGAGCCGGCATCCAGGCAGACCTGAAAACCTTCGCCGCGCACCACGTCTACGGCATGAGCGCCATCACCGCCCTCACCGCCCAAAACACCCTGGGGGTCCAGGCCATCCACGAGGCACCCGTGGAGTTTGTGGAGCAGGAGCTGGAAAGCGTCTTCCAGGACATCGTCCCGGATGCCGTGAAGATCGGAATGGTCTCCTCCGCATCCCTCATCCGCGCCATCGCCGGGAAACTCCGCAAATACGCCGTCACCCAGCTGGTGGTCGACCCCGTCATGGTCTCCACCTCCGGCAGCCGCCTCCTGGCCCCCGATGCCCAGGAGACCCTGGAGACCGTCCTGCTCCCCTTGGCAAAGGTCATCACCCCGAACATCCCCGAGGCGCAGGTCCTCACCGGACGTCAGATCCACGACGCACAGGAGATGGTTGACGCCGCACGGGCCCTGGGCGAACGTCTCCCCGGGGTCGCCATCCTGGTCAAAGGCGGACACGCCATCAACGACGCCAACGACCTGCTGCTTGCCGACGACGGCACCGCCACCTGGTTCCCCGGAAAACGCGTCGACACCCAGAACACTCACGGCACCGGATGCACCCTCTCCAGCGCAATCGCCGCAAATCTGGCCCTGGGACACACCCTCAGGGACGCCATCCGAAACGCCAAGGAATACATCGTTGGCGCCCTGGAGCATGATCCCCGCCTGGGACACGGACAAGGCCCCATGGACCACCTCTGGCGCCTGCCCTGACCACGGAACGCCGCGCACGAGCGCGCACGCGAACGGAAGTCCCCGCCCTGCATTACTGTACCCGCCGTCTCCCCGGGAAGGAGGAAAGCCCTCCCCGCTGGAGGTTTGAGAGGCCGGGAACGGAATGAGAACGGGGATTTTCGCATGATGGAGCTAAGCCAGGAACAGAAGAATGCGCTTCAGTGCATCCTGTCGGGGAAGAACGTATTCCTGACGGGGGAGGCGGGCACCGGCAAATCCACGGTCCTGCAGGAGTTGCGGCGGCTGCGTCCGGAGGACGCGGTCTTCCTGGCCCCCACGGGCATCGCGGCCATCCGTCTGGGCGGCTCCACCCTCCACAGCTTCTTCCTCTTCCCGCTGGGACTGCTGACCCCCGAAAGCCTGGAAGAACTCCCCGACCGCCGGCACGCCGCCGTCATCCGGAACGCAAAGATCCTCGTGATTGACGAGATCTCCATGGTGCGCAGCGACCTCTTCCTGGGCGTGGACCAGCGGCTTCGCGCACTGGCCATCGGGGCCGACCGCATGCGCCCCTTCGGCGGAAAGCAGGTGGTCCTCTGCGGAGACTTCTTCCAGCTCCCGCCAGTCGTGAAGGGCTCTACCGAAGAGAACTACATCCTGCAGAACTTCGGCGGATGGTACGCCTTCCAGACACCTCTCTGGAAACAGGCGCACTTCCACTGCATCAGCCTCCGCACTCCCCTGCGCCAAAACTCCGACCCCGCATTCGTGAAGCTCCTGAACCTTGTCCGGCACAACCGCTGGGACGCCCGGGAGATCCCCCTTCCCGACGGCACCACCCTCACACCCCTGGAACTCCTCAACCAACGCCGCGACCCAAAGGAAGCCCCCGCCAATACGCCACAGCCCGTACGGCTCTGCACCACCAACCGGGAGGCCGCCGCCATCAACGCCGCCATGCACCAGCGGCTGGACACCCCGCCCGTCCTCTTCCAGGCACAGCTCACCGGGAAATTCCGCGAAGCGGACTTCCCCACTGCCGCACAGCTGGAGCTCAAACCCGGCGCACGCGTCATGGTCCTCTGCAACAAACACCTCTCATCCAACGCCTTCGAATACGTGAACGGAGACCTGGGAGTCGTGGAGGAAATCCTCTGCTTATCCGACGACATCCCCTCCGTGCGCGTAAAACTGGACAAAGGCACCACCGTCACCGTGGAACCCCACGTCTGGACAAGCTACGAATACGTCCTGGAAGCCGACACCCAGCGCGGCGGGAAAAAACACCTCCGGCAACGCCCCGTCGGCTCCTTCACACAAGTTCCCCTGAAGCTGGCGTACGCCATCACCATCCACAAGGCACAGGGACTCACCCTCGACGCCGTGGACCTGCGGCTGGGACGCGGATGCTTCGCCCACGGACAACTCTACACCGCACTCTCCCGCTGCCGGACCCTCCAGAATCTCCGGCTGGACCGGCCCGTCACCCCCGATGACCTCATTCTGGACCAGGAGGTCGTCGACTTCTACGACTCCCTCGACACCCCCGGAAACGCCGCTCCCACCATCACCATGGAAATCCCCCGGGAACACCAGAAGGCCGTCCGCGAATTCCTGGCACGTCTCCTGAACCAACCGCCCGCCACCACGGGCGATGAAACGGAGCCGCTGGAACAAACAGAGGAACCACAGAAAAAGGAGCCGCAGGAGCCGCCGCCCCCGCGCCGCCCCGTCCCGCGAATGGGCGCCGCCCGGGGAGGGCGCCCCCGGAAAAAAGAGACAGCCGATGGACAGGAGGTCATCCGGAACCACGCCATCCTCTCCTTCCTCCTCTCCCTCTGCCTACGGCACAAAAAAGGCGAGACCATCTTCACCCCAAAAGACGCCGAAGTCCTGGTCCCCATCGCCCAGGAATATCTCCGGAAGGGCCATGTCACCCGGGAACAGTTCCTCGTCGTCAACAAATGCATCCACAAATACCACCGCCGGGCAACATCCGCCAGCCGACGCGCCCGAGGCGCCGGGCGAGACGACGCAACCCCTTGAAAAAAGCACGAAAAGCCTTATATTCTTCCGCTTGACTTGCATTCCACAACCCTCACATACCCCCTTCCATCATGGCCATTCTCTCCGTCATCCTCACCATCCTCTCCGTCCTCACCGCCATCCTCCTCACCCTCCTGGTGCTGATCCAGAATCCCAAAGGCAATGGCGGCATCGGGGCCATCGGCGGCGGAGTCTCCGAGGCCATGTTCGGTGCCTCCGCACCCTCCGCGCTGGTGAAGGGCACCGTCATCCTGGCGGTCATCTTCCTCCTCTCCACCCTCTTCAACGCCGCCATCATCGGACACAGCAGACAGCAGAAGTCCCTGGGCGACGCCATCCAGGTCGAGACCGTCCAGACCACGCCGGCGGCCACCGCCCCCGTGGCCGAGGACACCCCCGCGGCCCCCGCAGGGGAGGCCCCCGCAGCTCCTGCGGCGCCCTAGCCCCGGCCTCCCTCGCTTCCCGAAATCCCACCTTGTCAGGCAGGGGTCTTGACTCTCCGAAGAGCCTCCCCTGCCTTTCCTTTTTCCCGAAGGGGACCTGCACGCCCCCTCCCGAGACTCCATGAGCGACCTATCGAAGATCCGCAACCTGGGCATCATCGCCCACATTGACGCCGGAAAGACCAGCACCACCGAAGGACTCCTCTTCTTCTCCGGGCTGACACACCGGTACGGCAATATCGATGACGGCACCACCGTCATGGATTTCCTGCCCGATGAACGCGCCCGCGGCATCACCATCATGGCCGCCGCCGCCGTCATCCCCTGGAAGGACTTCGAATACCACCTCATCGACACTCCCGGACACATCGACTTCACCGCGGAAGTGGAACGCTCCCTGCGCGCCATTGACGGCGCCGTGGTGATCTTCAGCGCCGTGGAAGGCGTGGAGGCGCAGTCCGAAAAGGTCTGGCACCAGGCCGACGGATACGGCGTGCCGAAGATCGCCTTCGTCAACAAAATGGACCGCATTGGCGCCTCCTACGAACGCACCTGCCAGGAGATCAACGAAAAGTTCAGCGACGCGGCGCTCCCCATGCAGCTCCCCGACGGAGAGGAAAACGCTTTCCACGGCATGGTGGACCTGCTCACCATGGAATATCTCCAGTTCGAGGGGGAGCGCCACGAGACCGTGGCCCGCAAGCCCATCCCCGCCGAGCTCCAGGACGCCGCCCAGGCAGCCCGGGAAGCCCTGGTGGAGAAGGTCTCCGACCACTCCGACCAGGTGGCCACCCTCTTCCTGGAAGGCGGGGAAGTCCCCCTGGACCTGCTAAAGGCCGAAATCCGCCGCCTCACCCTGGAACGCAAGCTGGTCCCCGTCTTCCTGGGCAGCGCCAAGCGCGAGATGGGCGTGCAGCCCCTGGCGGACGCCATCGGCGAATACCTGCCCTCCCCCGTCGACGTCCCCGAGTACCCCGCCACGGAACGCCGCAGCGGGAAGGAATGCGCCGTCCACGCAGACCCCGCAGAACCCTTCTCCGGCTTCATCTTCAAGATCAACGCCTCCAACACCGCAGACCTCTTCTTCCTCCGCGTCTACTCCGGAAAAATCCACCCCAACGACCAACTGGTCAACGCCCGCACCGGCGAGAAAGTCCGCGCAAAGCAGCTCTACCGCATCTACGCCAAGTCCACGGAGCAGATCCAGGAGGCCGGCCCGGGGGACATCGTGGGACTGGCGGGCCTGAAAGACTGCGGCATCGGAGACACCCTCTGCGCCCCCCAACGCGTCCTCTCCTTCGGCGGAATCGCCTTCCCCGAACCCGTCATCTCCATGGTCGTGGAGCCGAAGTTCTCCAAGGACAAAGACAAGCTGGACGACGCCTTGGCGCTGCTCTGCCGCGAAGACCAGACTCTCCGGCGCTCCACCGCCGAGGAGACCGGCCAGCGCGTCGTCTCCGGAATGGGCGAACTCCACCTGGAAGTCAGCCTGAAGCGCGTCGCCACCGACTTCGGCGTGGAAATCCGCACCGGCGAGCCCCGTGTCGCCTACCGCGAGACCCTCGTCAAGCCCGTCACCATCCACACCGTCTTCAACAAGACCGTCGGAGACGCCGTCTTCTACGCAGAGGTCACCATCGACTTCGCCCCCCGGGAACGCACCGGAGAATCCTTCGAAATCCAGGACAAGACCCGCGGCACAATCCCCCGGGCGCTCCTGGATGCCGCTCTCCAGGCGATGCAGGACGGCCTGCGCACCGGCGGTCTCCAGGGGTATCCCATGATCTTCGTGGAGGCCACCCTGAAGGACCTGGTCTTCTCCCAGGAGACCACCACCCCCGGCGCCGTGGCCGGCGCGGTCAACGAGGCCATCACCCAGGCCCTGCAGCAGTCCGGCACGGTGATCCTGGAGCCCCTGATGAAGCTGGAGATCCTGGCCCCCGAGGAATGCGTGGGCGAGATCTCCATGTATCTCCAGCCACGCCGCGCAATCATCAGCGACATGCTCCAGGTCGGCAGCATGCGGAAGATCCTCTGCCAGGTCCCCTTGGCCGAAATGTTCGGCTTCGGAAAGGCGCTGCCCAGACTCTCCGGCGGACGCGGCTCCTTCTCCCTGGAACCCTCCGGATACCAGGAAAAGCCCGGAGCATAAAAACACACGCAGCGACGCGGCGCGCGGGGGGACAAAAAGCCCCCGCGCCACACCGCCGCCCCCCCCTGTCGGGGCGATTAGCTCAGTTGGTTAGAGCGCAACGCTTACACCGTTGATGTCGAGGGTCCGAGTCCCCCATCGCCCACCATTTCCATTCTATCCCACACGGGGAAATCCCCGTCTTTTCGGCACCTCGGACAATATCCACCCCTCCTCCTCGTTATTGAAGGATGACGAACGACCGCCAGACGACACTTGACGACACCGCCTCCGAGGCGGACGACCTGGCGCTCATCCGACAATGCCAGAGGGGCGACGACGGCGCCTTCGACGCACTCTACCAGCGGTACCGCCTCCCGCTCTTCCGGTATCTCCACAGAATCCTGGAAGGACAAGCTGACATGGTGGACGACCTCTTCCAGCAGACTTGGATCAAGGCCGTCCGCTCCCTGCCAAAATACCAGCACCGGGAGAAATTCCTGGCTTGGCTCTGCCGCATCGCCCACAACCTGGCCATGGACTACTTCCGCGCCAGAAGGGTTGAGAGCCCTGCGGAACTGCCACTCTCCCTGGCCGACCAGGCGCCCCACCCCGACGTTGAACTCTCCCGGCAGGAATTCGGGATGGCCCTCGAAAAGGCCATCCGGAAACTCCCCCCGGAACAGCAAGAGGTCATCCGGCTGCGCAACGAGGGGATGCCCTTCAAGGACATCGCCCTCAAGTACCACATCAGCCTCAATACCGCTTTGGGCAGAATGCACTACGCCGTGCAAAACCTGAAAAAACTGCTCGCGCCATTCCTATGAAAGACAATCTCTGCCAAACGCTCCAGGATCTCCTCCTCGCACGGGAGAATTCCACGGCTCCTCTCCCCGGGGAACTCCAGAGCCACCTCGCGCAGTGCCGGGAATGCCAGAAAACCGCAAAACTCCTGGGACTTCTCCAACACGCCGCCGAAGACAAAAGGCTCGCACCCAGCACCTCCCTGGATGGAAAGACCCTCGCGCTCTGCCACAAGGAACTCAAGGCCCGGCCCCCCCAGCGCACGCGACTCTTCCATCCCCGCACGCTCTGGGCCGCCGCCGCACTCCTGGTCGCAATGGCGGTCCTCACCATCTGCACCCTCAATGACAGTCAGCCTGCCAGCCCTGCCGCACCCCGCGCCGAAGTCGCCCTCGCGGACGACGCGGAATGGGGAGAGTCCCTCTTGGACACCGGAATGGATTTGGTCAACGACGAAATCTCCAGCATGGAGCTGAACTTCAACCTCCTGGCCGCAGATCTCTACTACTGATTTCCACGACACACCATGCGAAGACTTCTTCTGACTCTCGCACTCGCCCTTCCCCTGGCAATGGCCTGCGCCCAGCCCGCCGACCCGCCCGCCCCCAAAGGCAACCGCGGCGCAAAACGGAACGCACGCCCCGACCAGGAGGAACGACAATTCCCGCCACCTTATTTCGCCCCCGAAATCCTGGAATTCCGGGAACACCTGGAAAAGGAGGACCCCGAGGAGTTCAAACGCCTGGAGGAGCTCAAGCGCACCGACCGCAAGGCCTTCCGCGAGGAAATGAGCAAGCATGTCCCCCGGAAGTATCGCGACAATCTGGAAAAGCGCCTCGTCATCCTCGACCGGGACTGCTGGGAACTCGTCAAAAAAATCCAAAAATCCACCTCCCCCACGGAACGGGACGCCTTCCTGGAACAGCTGAAGGAGAAGAACAGCGAAATGCTGGACCTCTTCATCAACCAGACCAAGACCCGCCTGAAGGAGATGACGCAACGCGTGCAGATCCTGGAGGTCAACCGGGAACAGATCCTCGAGAAGAAGCTGGACTTCTATCTCAATGCGCCGCCGCCCCCCGAGGAGGAAAACGACAACCGCCGGCCCGACCCGCGCCAAAAGAAAGGAGGAAAGGCGACGACGCCCGCGCAGCCTGACGACGAGGAACTCCCCCTCCCGCCCCCGCCCCCGGGACAATAACCCGCACACACCGCAAATCCCCACAAAAGAGCCAGGGACGCCACAACGCCACCTGGCTTTTTTCCTGCCTGGAAACAACGGCTCCCTGGCCACCAGAGAACCGCGCCGGATTGTCCCGCCGAATATGCAAAAGGGCCCCCGCTGGATGACAGCGGCGGCCCTTTTTCGCGTCCTGGATTTTGGATTCTCTCCCTAGAACATCTTCTGGCGGACGATGGTGTGGTCCCGCTGGGGGCCCACGGAGACGATTCCGACGGGGGCGCCGGCGATTTCACCGACGCGTTCCACGTACTTCCGGCACTTTTCGGGAAGTTGGGAAAATTCACGGCACTGGGTGGTGTCGTCCATCCACCCGGGGAGAGTCTCATAGACGGGCTCCACCTCCCCCAAGACCTTCAGACTGGCGGGGAACTCCCGCAGGATCTCACCCTGATACCGATATCCGGTGCAAATCCGGACTTCGGGGAAGGAATCCAGGATGTCCAGGCGGGTCAATGCGATGCAGTCCAGCCCGTTGAGCTGGACTGCGTAACGGACCACGGCCAGATCCAGCCAGCCGCAGCGGCGGGGACGCCCGGTGGTGGCGCCGTATTCGTGGGCAATTTCCCGAAGGCGATTCCCGGTCTCGTTGAGCAGTTCGGTGGGGAAGGGCCCTTCGCCCACGCGAGTGGCGTAGGCCTTCACCACGCCCACGACCTTGTGGATGCATTTGGGGCCAATGCCCAGGCCCACGCAGGCTGCGCCGGCGATGGGGTGGGAGCTGGTGACGAAGGGGTAGGTGCCGTGGGAAAGGTCCAGCATGGCGGCCTGGGCGCCCTCGAAGAGAACCTTCCGGTCCTCCGCAATCAGCCGGGAGACCAGGGCCCCGGTGTCGCAGACGTAGGGACGCAGGCGCTCGGCATAGCCGCAATATTCCTCAAAGATCGCCTCGAAGTCCAGGGGCTTCTCGCCGAAGGCCTCCAGGATCTTGTTCTTGTAGGCCAGCGTGGACTTCAACTCCTTCGCAAAGGCGTCGCGGTCCATCCAGGAAACCACACGAATGCCGATGCGGTCGGCGGCGTCGGCGTAGCATGGCCCAATGCCGCGGCCGGTGGTGCCGACTTTCCCGTCACCCTTCCAGCGCTCCTGGAGGTTGTCCAGGAGCTTGTGGTAGGGCATGACCACGTGGGCGCGGTTGGAGATGCGCAGGCCGTCGGCGGCCTTCCCCACGGCCTTAAGGGAGTCCAGCTCCTTCAAGAGGCACACGGGATCCAGGACCACGTCATTTCCGATGATGCAGATGCATCCAGGATAGAGGATGCCCGAGGGCAGCAGATGGAGCTTGAAGTCGTGCCCGTCCGCAACGACGGTGTGACCGGCGTTGCTTCCGCCCTGAAAGCGCGCCACCACATCGGCCTGCGCGGCCAGAAAGTCCACGATCTTCCCCTTTCCTTCATCCCCCCATTGGGTTCCGACGACGACGATGGTTGACATGATTGGGTGTATCTCCTAGATAAGACATTGCCCGGCGCAAAGGCCGGTCCTCTAACAAAATCGAAGCGGCAGAGAGGGGGCGATCCTGTGGATCTCCTCCTTGATGCCATTGCAGGAGTATCCGTCACGGTGGACCATGGAGGCCACCAGGGCGGCGTCGGCGTGTCCTTCCTGGAAGGCGTCGACGAGATGCTGGACGGTTCCGGCGCCGCCGGAGGCGATGACAGGCACGGAGACCGCGTCGGCCACTTTCCGGGTGATCTCCAGCTCATAGCCGTTCCGGACACCGTCGGTGTCGATGGCATTGAGGCAGATCTCCCCGGCGCCCAGCTCCACGGCGTGCCGGGCCCACTCCACCACGTCCCACTGGGTGGGAGTGCGGTATCCATGGATGAAAACCTGATATCCGGAAGGGAACTCGGAGGAGACTCCCACCCGCTTGGCGTCCAGCCCGAGGACCACGCACTGCCGGCCAAAGGCATTGGCGCCCTCCGTGAGGATGGCCGGATTCTGGACAGCCAGGGAATTCAAGGAGACCTTGTCGGCGCCCGCCAGGAGCGCATTGCGCATGTCGGCGGCAGAGCGTATGCCACCGCCCACGCAGAAGGGAAGGAAGACCTTGCGGGCCGCGTCTCCCACCATGTCCAGGTCGATGGGGCGGTCTTCCGCGGAGGCCATGATGTCGTAGAAGACCAGCTCGTCGGCGCCCTCACGGCAGTAGCGGGCGGCCAGCTCCACCACGTCGCCCACGTCCACATTGTCCTTGAACTTGACGCCCTTGGTGACCCGGCGGTTCTTCACGTCGAGACAGACGATGACTCGCTTCAGCAACATGGTCTACCCATCCTCCCTTCCGTTCCATTCCAGGAAATTCTGGAAGAGTCGCAGGCCCCATTCCCCGGAACGTTCCGGGTGGAACTGGGTGGCGAAGAGGTTTCCATGGCAGGCGACGGAGCAGAAATGCAGTCCGCCGTATTCCGTCGCGCCCAGCAGATCCCCGGCTTCCGCGGGATCGCAGTAGTAGGAATGGACGAAATAGAAGGGGGTATCCTGGGGGATTCCGCGGAAGAGCGGGTGCTTCCTCTGAAAATGTACCGCATTCCAGCCCATCTCGGGGATCTTCAGCGAGGGATCCCGGGGAAACTCGAACCGGCGGACCTTCCCGGGGAAGAAGCCCAGGGCGGGTACGCCGCCGTCCTCGTCGCTCCAGTCGAAAAGCAATTGCATGCCGATGCAGATGCCCAGCACCGGACGCCCGGCGGCAAGCACCTCCTTCAGCAGACGGTCGTAGCCACGCTCCCGCACCGCCGCCATGGCGCTTCGGGCGGAGCCGTCGCCGGGAAAGATCACCGCGCCCTCCGGCAGCGCTTCGTCGGCGCAGGCGGCCATGCGCGGCTCCACGCCGAAGCGCTGGCATGCCAGTCGGACGCTGGTGAGGTTCCCTGCGCCGTAATCCAGAATCGTGACGGTGCCCACGGGAAAGCTACTCCCACTCGATGGTGCTTGGTGGCTTGGAGGTGATGTCAAGCACCACGCGGTTGATCCCGCGGACCTCGTTGATAATGCGGTTGGAGACACGGCGCAGCAGGGCGTCAGGCAGATTCACCCAGTCGGCGGTCATGCCATCCTGGGAATCCACCACGCGCAGGGCCACGGCGTAGTCGTAGGTGCGCTGGTCGCCCATGACGCCCACGGAGTGCACCGGCAGGAAGACGCAGAAAGCCTGCCAGACCTTGTAGTAGAAGCCGGCCTTCTTGACTTCCTCCACGAAGATGGCGTCCGCATCCCGCAGCAAATCCAGGGTGTGGCGGGAGACCGCCCCCAGATGGCGCACGCCCAACCCGGGGCCGGGGAAGGGCTGGCGGAGAATCACCTCGTCGGGCAGCCCCAGGGTGCGGCCCACCTCGCGCACCTCGTCCTTGAAGAGCTGGTTCAACGGCTCCAGAAGCTTGAACTTCAGATCCTTCGGGAGGCCGCCCACGTTGTGGTGGCTCTTGATCATGGCGGCGGGATTACCGTTGATGGGCATGGACTCGATGACATCGGGATAGGTGGTTCCCTGGGCCAGGAAGGTGGCGTCGTCCACGCCACGGGCCGCGTCGGCAAAGACCTCCACGAACTCCTTTCCGATGACATGGCGCTTGGCCTCCGGCTCGTCCACGCCGGCAAGCTTGTCCAGGAAGCGGTCGGTGGCGTCGATGTACCGGAGGTCCATCTGGAAATTCCGTCCGAAGAGCTCCTGGACGCGCTCGGCCTCGTTTTTGCGGAGGAGGCCGTTGTTCACGAAGATGCAGGTGAGCTGCCGTCCGATGGCCTTGTGGATGAGCGCGGCGGCCACGCTGGAGTCCACACCGCCGGAGAGCCCCAGGATCACGCGCTCGCCGCCCACAGTCTCGCGGATGCGCTTGACGGAGTCCTCGATGAAGGAGCTCATGTTCCAGAGGCCGTGGCAACCACAGATGTTGAGGCAGAAATTCCGGATAATCTGGGTGCCGTTGGGGGAATGGACCACCTCGGGGTGGAACTGGATGCCGTAGAGGGCCTTCCCCTTCAACTGGCAGGCCGCGAACTCGCAGTTCTGGGTCACGGCCAGGGTCTCGATGGAGCTTGGCTCCATGGTCACCTTGTCGCCGTGGGACATCCAGACGGTCTGCTCGGGGTCCATTCCACGGAAGAGCTCGGCGGGCTTCTGGATATGGAGGATCGCCCGGCCGTACTCACGTTCTGGCGCGGGGGAGACCTTTCCGCCCAGATTCTTCACCAGAATCTGCATGCCGTAGCAAATGCCCAGCACAGGCACCCCAAGCTCCAGAATGGCGGGATCCAGCTGGGGTGCGCCCTCCTCGTAGACACTGGCGGGACCGCCGGAGAGAATGATTCCCGAGGGCTTCATGGCCGCCAGCTGCGACGCGGTGGAATTGCAGGGCACCACCTGGCTGAAGACATGGCACTCCCGGATGCGCCGGGCGATGAGCTGACTGTACTGGGAACCAAAATCCAGTACGAGGATTTTTTCTTCCTGATGGGCGGCCATGGACACTGTGCTCCTTCTGGGAGGAGAGAATTTCTTTCGGAGGGGGGAAAGGGGATCGGGGGCTTGCCGGAACGCGGCGCGCTAGAGGGACACGTCGTTACCGGCCACGGCGCTGGCGGCATTGGCGGCCAGGAAGGGCCGGACCTCCTCCGCCAGGAACTCGCGGACCTGCTGGGGAGCGCGCCCCACATACTTTTCGGGGCGGAGGGTCTCCCCCAAATCCAGCTTCATGCCCGCGAAGTGGGAATCCCGGGCCAGGCGTTCCAGGAGGTCGTTCTCGCCGCCCTCCAGCTTCACGTGGGCCGCCGCGGCCTGCGCATTGGCGCGAATGGCCTCATGGAGCTCCTGACGGTCGCCGCCGGCCTTCACGCCATCCATCATGATATTCTCGGAGGCCATGAAGGGCAGCTCGGAGGCCAGGCGGCGGGCAATGACCTTGGGGTAGACCACCAGGCCATGGGAGACGTTTGCGAAGAGATCCAGGATGCCGTCCACCGCCAGGAAGCTCTCCGCCACCGCAATGCGCTTGTTGGCGGAATCATCCAGGGTGCGCTCGAACCACTGGGTGGCGGCGGTCATGGCGGGGTTCAAGGAATTGCAGATGACGTAGCGGGCGATGGAGGCCATGCGCTCGCTGCGCATGGGGTTGCGCTTGTAGGCCATGGCGGAGGAACCGATCTGGGACTTCTCGAAGGGTTCCTCAACCTCCTTCAGATGCTGCAGAAGCCGGATGTCATTGGAGAACTTTGTGGCGGTCTGGGCGATGCCGGAAAGCACCGCGAGGACCCGCGCGTCCACCTTCCGGGAGTAGGTCTGTCCCGAGACTGCGTAGCATCCGGGAAAGCCCATCTTCTCGGCCACCATGGCGTCCAGGCGGCGGCACTTCCCGTGGTCCCCGTTGAAGAGCTCCAGGAAACTGGCCTGGGTGCCGGTGGTGCCTTTGCTTCCCAGCAGGCGGAGCCCCTGCCGCACATAGTCCAAGTCGGCCACGTCGGAGAGGACATCCTGCATCCAGAGGGTGGCGCGCTTTCCCACGGTGGTGGGCTGGGCGGGCTGGAAGTGCGTGAACGCCAGAGTCGGCAGGTCCGCGTATTTTTCGGCGAATTCGGCCAGATTCTCCACCACGGTGACCAGCTTGCCACGCAGAAGATCCAGCGCCTCCCGCATGAGAATCAGGTCCGTATTGTCCCCCACGTAGCAGGAAGTGGCCCCCAGATGGATGATGCCCTTGGCCGCCGGGCATTGCTGCCCGTATGCATGGACATGGCTCATCACATCGTGGCGCACCACCCGCTCCCGGGCCTCGGCGACCTCGAAGTTGATGTCCTCCACATGGGCGCGCAACTCGTTGAGCTGTTCGTCCGTGATGTCCAGGCCAAGTTGCTGCTCGGCCTCCGCCAGGGCCACCCACAGCTTCCGCCAGGTGGAGAACTTGTGCTGCTCGGAGAAGATGCGCTGCATCCGCCGGCTGGCATAGCGGGTGGAGAAGGGACTCTGGAAGACTTCGTGGTCGCTCATGGGAAAGAGGAAGGGAGTGGGAGGAGGCGGAAGGCGGGGGGGGGCGAAGAAGGGAGAACGGCGGCTATGCCTTCAATTTCGCCAAAGCGCTCTCGTACTTCTCGGCGGTCTTGGCCACGATGTCGGCAGGCAGCTCGGGGGCGGGGGGCTGGCGATTGAAGTGGATGGAATCCAGGTAGTCGCGTACGAACTGCTTGTCCAGGCTGGGGGGGTTCTTTCCGGGCACGTAGGATTCCTGTGGCCAGAAGCGGCTGGAATCCGGGGTCAGCACCTCGTCGGCCAGCACCAGCCCGCCATCCTCGTCCACGCCGAACTCGAACTTCGTGTCGGCGATGATGATTCCGCGGGCGCGGGCGTAGTCGGCGGCCTGGAGATAGAGGTCGATGGAGGCCGTGCGGAGTTTCCCGGCCAGATCGTCGCCGATGAGCGTCTTCAGCTCATCCAGGGAGATGGGCATGTCGTGCCCCTCCTCGGCCTTGGTGGTGGGGGTGAAAATGGGCTCGTCCAGCTTGTCGGCATTCACATATCCGGCGCGCAGGGGAATTCCGCAGACGGCGCCGCACTTCTTGTAGCTCTCGTAGCCGGAGCCCGTGAGATAGCCGCGGACAATGCACTCCACGGGGAGCATCCGGAGCTTCTTCACCAGCATGGAGCGACCGTCCAGGTCCTTGGCGTACTTCTGCAGAACGGCGGGGTACTTGGCCACGTCGGCCGTGACCAGGTGGTTCTTGATCCCCTTCAGCAGGGAGAACCAATTCAGGCTCACCTGGGTCAACACACGGCCCTTTCCGGGAATCCCGTTGGGCATGATGCAGTCGTATGCGCTGATGCGGTCGGTGGCCACGAAAAGGATGGACTCGCCCAAATCGTAGACATCGCGCACCTTTCCACTCCTGGGGGCCGAAAGCTCGGGAATCGCCGTGCTCAGAAGAGCGCCATTCGCATCGTACTGCATAGTCGTGAGAAGAAGAGAAGAAAGGGGGGAAAATTGGGTGGCCTGGGGAAAAAAGAAAAATCCCGAGAAATCGGGAAAGGCGTACTTTATCCCCTGACAGGAGTTTCACCACGCACCTCCCGGAATTCCCGCGTACGCGGCGCGCGCGAAGACCGCCTGTCGGGCAGAAACGAAAATGCGGCGCCGCAGGGGGAGGCGCGGCGCCGCGAAGCCGAAGGGAGGAAAAGAAGAACCCCGCCTTCTCGTCTTTTCCCTTGTCGCCTAGAGGGGGCGATGAGTGAACTTCCGGGTGCCGTCCACAAAGGGTGCCACGGTCTGCCCCTCCCCTTCCAACAACCACTTGTAGCTCGTGAGCCCCTCCAGCCCCACCGGGCCGCGGGCGTGGATCTTGGAGGTGGAGATGCCCACCTCCGCCCCCAACCCGTAGCGGAAGCCATCGGCGAAACGGGTGGAGGCATTCCAGAAGACGTCGGCGGAATCCACCTGCCGCTGGAAGAGGCGGGCGTGTTCGGGATTCTGGGTCACAATGGCGTCCGTATGGTGAGAACCGTAGTGGTTGATGTGTTCGATGGCCGCCTGGACATCGTCCACGACCTTGACGGAGACCTCCAGCGCCAGATACTCCGTGGACCAATCCGCCTCGGTTGCCGGCTCCATGTCGGGGAAGATTCCGCGGCTTTTCCCATCCCCCCGAAGCTTGACGCCGGCAGCCCGGAGGGCCTTGCAGACCCCGGGGAGGAGCCGCGCTGCGGCGTCCTTGTGGACCAGGAGAGTCTCCATGGCGTTGCAGGTGGCGGGTGCCTGGCTTTTTGCATCCACGGCGATGGCGGCGGCCATGTCGGCGTCGGCGCTGTCGTCCAGGAAGACGTGGCAGATTCCGGCGGCGTGTCCCAGCACGGGGATCGTGGTGTTCTCCATGATGTGCTTCACGAAGGAATTGGAGCCACGGGGCACGATGAGGTCGATGAAGTCGTTGAGGGAGAGCATCCCCTGGACTTCCTCGCGGGTCTCCAGGAGTTGCAGCCAGCCCGCGGGAATCCCGACGCCCTCCGTGGCCGCCACGATGACATCCGCCAGAATCCGGTTGGTGTGCAACGCCTCACGACCGCCCTTCAACAACACCGCGTTGCCA
This sequence comes from Bacteroidaceae bacterium, assembly GCA_963621575.1. Taxonomy (GTDB): domain Bacteria; phylum Verrucomicrobiota; class Lentisphaeria; order Oligosphaerales; family Oligosphaeraceae; genus UBA1724. Next base: position 14,926 of record CAVFEH010000016.1, on the reverse strand, counting down.
CTCTTCAGGCACAAGGAGGAGATCTGCACCAACGCGTCGGGACGCGCCTCAAAGACGATGCCGATGACACCGATGGGGCAACTCACCCGGCGAAGATTCAGCCCCGCGGCCAACTCGGTGCGCGTCAAAATCTTTCCCAGGGGATCCGGCAGCGCCGACAAAGCCTGCAGCCCCGCCACCACATCACGCATTTTCTTTTCGTCGAAGACCAGGCGCTTCCGGAGGGCATCGCCAATGCCGTCGCCACACTCCGCCAGATCCTTCTGGTTCTCCCGGAAGATCTCCCCGGAATGCGCCTCCAGCGCCTCTCCCATGGCCAGCAACGCGCGATTGCGGAGCTCCAGGGAGGTGTCGGAAAGGGGAATGGAGGCGTGTTTCGCTTTTTGGGCCAGTTCAAGAGTCGACATAAGCGCGTAAAAAGAGGAAGGGGGAAGAGCCGGCCGCCGATGGGCGGAAAGCATGAGAAGGAAAAACGGGAGAGGCGAGGGGGGGCGTAAGCGCCGTCCTTTCGTTGTCCTCAAAGGAGGCGTCGCGCCTGCGGAGCCAGGCGCCAAGGCGCGTTATCTATGCAGGGGCGGGAGTTGCCGTTTTTGTCGTTGTTCGGCGAGTTTCTGCCAGGCAAGGTCGTCTTTGCCAAGGAGCCGTGCCAGCTGCGAAGCGGAACATCCCAGCCGTTCGGCGGCGGGCGCCATCTGGAATTCGGCGTCGTGGAGGGCGTCGAAAATGCGTCCCAGCCAAAGGCAGAATGCCGGGGAACTCTGTTTCGGGACGGGCGAGAGAGGGATTTCAGGGGCGCCCCCGCCATCCTCGGGGCGCAGCTCCACGGCCATCTCCCAGCGGAGCTTCCGGAGGGCATGATGGAGATTCTGGTGCTGGGAACGGGTCACATCGTCCCAGGCAGACAATCCGCTCTCCAGATGCGTGACCCTGGCGGCGGAAGAGGTCTTGTTCCGCTTCTGGCCACCGGGCCCCACGCCGCGGCACGCCTCAAAACGACACTGCCGGAGCAGCTCGTCATCGGACATTGCCAGAAGGGAGTACTTCTTCACTGCGGGAGGGGATTTAGGCGAACTTCGGCAAATGGAAAAGCTTCGCCGCGTTGCCGTAGAAAATGGCGTCCTTCTCGGCGCGGGAGAGCCCTGTCTCCTCCACCTCGCGGACGGCCACGGGAAGCGGCGACCAGGGGGAATCGGTGCCGAAAAGCACGCGTTCCACGCCATGTTTGCGGATGATGCGCTCGAACTGCCCCTGGTCGGGCATCCAGGCGCGGGAGAAGGAGGTATCCAAATAGACCGGCGCCCCGGCCAGATCCCGCTCCGCCTCGTCCCAATTCCGCCAGCCGCCCAAATGCGCGCAGATGATGGTCAGACGCGGATGGCGCTCCGCCAGACGGGCGAAATCCGCGGGGGCGGAGTGCGCCTCCATCCCCAGGAAGCCAATGTCGCTGCCTGCATGGAAGAGCGCAGGGAGTTCCAGGTCCGACAGAGTCTCCCAGAGGGGATCCAGGCGCGGCTCCAGGATATGGAACTCCTGGTATTCGGGATGGAACTTCACGCCCAGCAATCCCAGGGAGCGAATGCGGCGGCACTCCGACAGCACGGCCTCCAGGGGGGCGTTGGGATAGAGGCCGCCCAGGGAAAGATGCGGAAAGCGATTCCAGGAGGCCACCCAGTCGTTGACGGAGTGCATCTGGTGGGCGTTGGTCACCACCGGGCAATTCAGCCAGCCGTCGTAGCCGGCACGCACGGCGGCGCACTCCTGGCCCTGGAGAGAGCCGTCGGTGAAAGCGGGAAGACCATGGGACTTGGCCACCAGCACCTCCACGGCGCGTTGATGGACCTTGTCGGGAAAGACGTGGCTGTGGGAATCAAAAATAGACATGGCGGATGGCGGATTGCGAAAGAAGGCGGGGCGCGATGGAATCGCCCGGTCTGCAGAAAGTCTAGTGGATGCCCAGGCAACTGGGGCCGTGGACGTGCCCCGAATCCCCCCGGACATGCCCGCCCCGGCTCTGGGCCAAGACCGTGGCCTGGTCGGCGCGCTCCACAACACAGGAATCGCCGCCGGGCAGATACGCGAAGAAGTAGAGCTCCCGCTCGCCCTGGGGCGTGGTCCACTCCTGGACGCCATAGGGCTCGGCGGTCTCGTGAAGAAATGCCAGGACGCTGGCGGGAAGACTGGCGGAGTCCGTCATGAGGTCCTCCGCGTTCCGTTCCCCGGGCTTCCGGGTGGTGTCGATGCGCAGGAGGCTCTCCTCGTGGCGGTTCAGGAGATACTTCTCCGTGACGCCCTCCTCCAAACCATTGCCGTTTTCGATCAGCACGCTGGCAAGACGCTCAATGTGAACATCCTCGCCGAGCACGCCGACAAAACGCCCCTTGTCATCCAGGATGGGCACGCTGCAAGCCAGCAGCAACCGGCCATTCTCGCCGGCATCGCGGTAGGGCTTGCCCCATACCACATTGGTGGCACCAGTCTCCTGCCAGTCACGCTTCGCCTCCCGATACCAGGGACGACGTCGATTGTCATAGTCATCCCCGTATTCGGGATTGTAGGGATAGGCAATCTGGACCGCGGGGCTTTCCAGGCCAATGTAGGCACGGCGGACCAGCAGGCCATTCTGGAGCATCTCCTCCTGCAGGGCGGGAATCTTCTCCAAGGGAACATTCTCTTCGCCGGAAGAGGTAATCACCAGCCACCGCAGGAAAGGCGCCAGATCCGCCATCTTCGCCAATGCCGCCTCGCGGGCTTCCCCGGAGGCGCCGTCCTTGCCGTAGATGTACGAGAGGATCCCGGGATTGATGCGCTTGCCGTAATAGACGGGAGAGGGTTCCTTCCCGCAGGCGGGGCTCTCCGGATTCCGGGACTCCCGGTAATCCACGATGGGAAGCATGGGGGACTTTTCGGAGGCGGGGAAATCGTGCGTATAGAGGAAGGACGCCATAATGGCGGTGCGCTGGAGCCGTCCCTGCAAGGCGGCGAAATGCTGGGAGAGTTCCATGGCGGCACGAATGGTCCGCTCGGACATCTTCACGAGATTCTGCTGGTACGCGAGGATCTTGTTGTTCTCCCCCAGCAAAACGCCGCGCGAGATCTCCAAATCCCGCTCCCGGACGGTGTTCCGGAGCGCCAGGTTCACGGAGAAGAGGGTGACGCTGAGGGCCAGCACCCAGCAGGCGGCCACGCCCCACAACAGCACCTGGAGGTGCCGGGAGAGGAAGCGCCGCATCCCCATCCAGAGGGTCTCCGGCAGCGCGGAGACGGGTTCTCCGCCCATATAGCAGCGGATGTCGGCGGAGAACTCGCCCACGGTCTGGTAGCGGTCCTCGGGATCGTATGCCGTGGCCTTCTCCACAATGGCCACCAGCCCCGGATGCAACGGCACGCCATAAGGGTTGCGCACTGGATTGCGGCGGCCCTTCCGGATTTCACGGACCAGCTCGGGGATGTTCTTCACATCGTAGCCGGGACGCAGGGTCACAATCTCGAAAAGAATGAGTCCCAGCGCATAGATGTCGGTGCGCTCGTCCCGCGGTTTGCCCGCGTAGGTTTCAGGAGGGATGAAGCGGGGCGTGCCATCCAGGGGCTGGTCGCCGGAGCTCTCCTGGTTCAGGCACCGGGCAATCCCCCAGTCCATGACGTATGTCTCTCCATATTCCCCCAGCATCAGGTTCTCGGGCTTCAAATCACAGTGAATCACCTTCCTTGCGTGGGCGTAGGCGATGGCATCGCAGACGCGCAGGAAGATCTCCAGATGGTAATGGAGGGTCTCCCAATACTTCTGGGGCTTGATGCGGCCATGGGACAGCTCCAAGGCGTCGGCCTGCAGAATCTCCTTCAGGGTGCGCCCCCGCACCAGCTTCATGGCCAGGTGAATGCCCTGCCCATTGTCCTTCAACAGGCTGTAGACGGAGACAATGGCGGGATGCTCCAGCTGCGCGGTGATCAACGCCTCGTTGAAGAAGGCCCGCCGGACACTCTCGTTCAAAAGGTGCTCGGGACGCAGGGATTTCAGCGCCACGACACGCCGAAGCACCTTGTCCTGGGCAGTGGAAAGAATGCCCTGGCCGCCCTCCGCGAATTTCTTCAGGACATCATAGCGCTCCTGCAACACACTCATGTTCCCCTCAAAGGCCGCCGTCCCCTCACCCTCCTTCAGCGGTCCCTCAATGGGACGGTAAACCGTGTTGCGCGCCACGCTGTCCGCCGAGTGCTTCGCCTTCGGCGCCCGGAAACGGAAGTGTTCCAGCACGCCCCCCAGCGCAGTGCCCACGCGTTCGCCCAGGGAGGTGACGGTCTCGCCGCCGCTCTGCACGCGGCGGGTGGTCGCGGCGCCCAATGCGACACCGCCATCCAGGCGGCAGGTCGTCTCCGGCGATGAGGCGCCCTCCGCATCCGTCCCATTGTGCTGTTTATCCGTTTGTGTCATAGCGGGAAATATAATTTCTCCCCCCGGCGCCACGCCTCAAAACGCCCTCCCGGAAAAAGGGAAACGGGCCGTTCCGCCGCCATGTCCGGGGTCTTCCCGCCAAACGACGGGGAAAATGCCCCCTCGCCAGCCCCCCATGCAGGCGACAGCCTTGCGCCGCCCTCACTTCGACTCCGGCTCCCACTCCCCGGAATCCTCCTGGCAAAGCAGCCCCGGCGACGCCCCCGCCTCCCACGGCGGTTGGCCATTTCCCCGGCGAAGGGCGGCAAAACGCCGGAAGCCATCCCGGCGACAAGGCAACAGGCCCTCCCGGCACCAAGACTTCAGCACCCGCAGAAGATCCTCCGACAGCCCGCCGCCAAGCTCGACACCCCGCTCCATGAAACCGCTGGAATCCTTTTCCTTCGTCATGTTTCCCTCCTTTGTTTGGAAAGCGCACCCCAATATAGGCACCGCCCCCAACCGTCAAATGCCCCACCCCGGCTTTTCCACGCCCCCGCCCAAATTCCGCCATTATCCCACGCGTTCCCAAGGATGCGCCTTCCCCCGCAACCGTCGCGCGGGCGGGGTTTTTCCTTCATAGCCTCACGGGGAGGAGGTGGTCAGCGGCAAGGGAATCCGGTGTCACAAAACAGTCCACGGACAGAATTTCCACTCCCGCCCCGGCGGCCTGCCGGAGGGCCTTTCCAAAGGCGGGATCCCGGGCGTCATTGGGGCGTACCTCGCGCATCCCCTTCATTTGGACCACGAAGAGCAGATACGCCCCGAATCCCTGCCGACGGCACTCCGCCAGTTCATGCAGGTGTTTTGCGCCCCGTTCCGTGGGGGCGTCTGGAAAGCTTGCCACGCCGTCCGCCTCCAGGGTCACGCCCTTCACCTCCAGGAAACTGCGGCGCCCCGAAGGCTCCTGCACCATGAAGTCGAAGCGGGAGTTCCCGAAAGGGGCCTCCCGTCGAAAGACGGAACCCCGGGAGAAAAGCCCGCTTTTCGGGAGCCATTCCGCGGCCACCTGGTTTGGCGCCTGGGAATCCAGGTTCACCAGCAATGGCGCCCCGCCCTCCCGGAGCTTCTCCACCGCCACCAGATCATACCGGGTCTTCCGGAGGGGATTCCCGGACTCCGAGAGATAGACCGTGCGTCCCGGCAGCAGGAGTTCCGCGCAGCGGCCCGTGTTTTTCACGTGGCACACTGTCTCGCCGCCTCCTTCCCGGAACACCCTCGCCACAAAACGGTTGGGGCGCTCCACAAACACCCCCCGGCAGATCTTCGGATATCTCATGGACCACCCCTCCGTGGCGCCCCGCTACCACCCAAGGGGGAGTTTCTCCCCCCGGTAGAGATTCATGCGGACGGGCTCGAAATACTTTCTGACGTGGGAGGACACCGCCTCCGGCAAGACATCTTCCCGATGATACTGGCGTCCCGGGTAGCTCCACGTGAGCATTCGCCAATCCGGCGCCAGAGGCGAAGGCACCAGCCTGCGGTGCAGCTGGAAGTCCACGGGTCCGGAGAGCTTCTTCCAATCCCAGCCGGGGAAGAGGGGCTGGCTTTCCGACACCACATAGATGGGTCCGGCGCCCAGGGGATCGCCCTTCCGCAGACGTTCCACGCGATGTCCAAGATAATGCATCTGTGCGGGGAAGGAATGTTTTTCGGAGAGGAGGTAGACCACTGCGTCCTCCGGCAAATCCGAGGTCCACTCCACCTTTGGCCCCTCCTGCGACGCGGCAATGTTGCTCTCGCCCAGCAGTCCGATGGCGGCCGCCTGGCGGTTTCCGTAGGTCAGAAAGGCGGGCAAAAGCATCAGGGCGCACCAGGCCACGCGGAGCCCCAGCACATTCCAGAGGAGGCCCTCCGCGCGGGGTGCGCGCCCAAAACACCACACCCCCACGGCCAAAAGCCCCAGCAGGAAGACAATCCCGACCCCCAGGGCGGGCAATGCACGGATCCAGGATTCCGCGGCCCCCAGGAAAGTGATGCGTCCCAGCGCCACCCACAGCCAATGGAGCATGCCGTAGAGCAACGCCAGGAGCGTCGCCGCCGTCAGGACGCGATTCCAGCGCCCCCACCCGCGCTCCTGCCGATGCATCACGATGGGCAGATTGAAGCTCATGGTGACTGCCAGCGCGGGAAGCACGGGAAGCATCATGAGGGAGGAGTATCCCGGCAGGATCCAGTGGCAGAGGAAGAGCGTGAGGACAATGGCGCGGAAGAATCCGCAGAGGGATCCGGCGGGCTCAAGAGGCCGCAGCGCCAGACAGAAAGGCACCCAGACGAGGAAGGTCCATGGAAGCAGATCCCGGAGGCAGCGGAGGGGGAAGTGGAGGAGGTGCGCCAGGAATCCCTCCGGGGCGGCGCTGGCAGAGAGGGGGCCCACCATGGCGTACCAGCCAAGCAGGGGCTGGGGGCAGACCAGCGTCACCCAAAGATAGAGAACCAGGGCATAGCCGCCCAGGCACTCCAGGTGTTCCCGGGAGCGCAGGAGCCGCCGGGTGCGGGGAGGCTTCGTGGTGAAGAGCAGCGGCAGATAGAAGAGGAAGACGCCGCGCAGTCCCGTGCAGAGGACATCCAGGGTGACAAGCCCCAGCGCCACTCCCCAGGCAAGCCGCCAGCGGCGGTCCAGCACGCCCAGCGTATGCCAGGCGCCCCAGGCGCCGGAGAGAAGGAATGCGTGGAGGGTCTCCGCCTGTCCCAGGATGCCCACGCGGAAGGCGCCCAGGGTGCCCAGGACGATGGCCGCCGCAAGGAGTCCGGCGTGCGTGCCACGGTGGCGCCGCGCCAGGAAAAACGCCTGTGCGGCCATTCCAAAGACAGCCAGGACGGAGGGGAGCCTGACGGCCCAGACGCCGGGCGTCTGGAATCCGGAGAAGAGGCAAACCAGCCAGGGATAGAGAGGGAAGACCTGCACGCTCTGTCCCTGGAAGGTGGGATGCAGGTAGTCCCCGCTCTCGATCATCTCCCGGGCGATGGCGGCGAAGACCGTCTCGTCGCTTCCACGCAGCTCCGGCCACGGGAGGCATAGAAGATAGAGTCCCGCCGCCAGGAGGGGCAGGACCCAGGGCAATGACTTGGAGGGGGATTCTTGCATGCCGGAGACGGCCGGGACGAAGGGGTGTGAAAGGGAGATGGAAGGCGGGGCGCATTTCCCGCCGGGGGGCAGGGGAAGACACGGCACTCCTGTTATGTTAATGTGCCGTGCCGCGAAGCCTTGGGACAATATAACCCTCCCCCAGCGTTCCCCTCCTCACACACCTGCCACACCCCCATGAGCGTCCAAGTCCCCGTCATTCTGGAAGCGGATGTGCTCGTCGTGGGGGGGACCCTCCCGGGATGCAGCCTGGCACGCAGGCTCCGGGGCGCGGCACGCAGGGTGATCCTGGTCTGCGCGGGGGATTCCCTGGGCGTGGACGGTCCCGGACGCCTCGCGCCACCGGGGAAAGACACCCCCGCCGCCGATCCTCTGGCAACGGAGAACGCATTGCTGGACTCCGGCGTGCAAATCCTCTATGACGCCTTCCCCCTGCGGCCCCTCCGGGAAGCCAACGGCCCGCGCCATGTCGCAGGATGGCTCTTCTTCGGCGCCGGCGGATACTTCGCCATCGCCGCCAAGGCGGTGGTGGATGCCACGGTGGAAGGACATCTCCCCTTCCAGGCGCGGCTCGCGCGGCGCTCCACGGGAAAAATCCGCCATGTCCTGCAATGGAGCCTCCTGGGCGGGGCAAAGGAGCCTCCCGCAGACGGCGACATCCGCCTGGAGGTTTCCTTGACGGCGAACCACACGCCGGAAGGCCCCCTGCCCCTCTGCCGCGCCACCCGGGGACTCCGGCTGCGACCCGCGGATCTCCCCGCACGCTTGGACGCCGAAAGCGCCCTGCGCGCCGCCCTCTGGGGCCACCACGCACGAAGAGGCGCCGACTGGTGTGCCTGGCAGAGCGGGGAGGACCCCTGGAAGGAGTTCGCCCCCTCCCGGGAAGCCCCCCTCTTCCGCCACAGCGCGCCGCAGATCCCCACCCTCCTCCGATACACCCTCCCGCAGGTCCCCGCGCCCACGCTCTTCCAAAACGCCGAAGCCCGCCGGGAACTCCCCGGGGGAGAATCCCTCGTCTTCCAGGGGAAGTCCCCCCGCCCCCGCACGGGACTCCCCGCCATCCGCCTGGACCTGGAATCGCTGAATCCCCAGGAGACCGCCTTCACTCCGCAGACGCTGATCCTGGGCGCCGGAGAGACTGGCTGCGCCGCCGCCATGCAGGCACGCCAGGAGGGCCTCTCCTTCCTGCTGGCGGAGGCCTCCGGCGCCACCGCACTGCCCCCCGGCAAACTCGCCCCCGACGAAGCACACCGCCTCTGGCACCACTGCCGGATGGGCGGCGCACTCCTGAAGGACGGGGTCCTGGCGGGCGCCATGCTCCTCTCCGCCACCGGTGAGGCGTGCCTCGTCCGCGCACGGACCTTTCTGGACGCCACCGGCACCGCGCAAATCGCCTGGGCACTGGGAGCCCCCATGCTCCACCCCCACGAGCCGGAGACCATCAGCCAGCACTGCGCCCTGGCCCCCCGACTCCGCCACGCATCCCGGCAGCCCCTGCGCCCCGCACGCCAAAGAGCCCTGGATCCCCAGGACCACGCCTGCCAAATCCTGCGGGCACGGCAAGACCCCGATGCAAAGAACGCCTTCCGGCTGCCGCCCCGCATCCGCGGAGACCTCACCCTCATGCCCCAGGACCTCCTCCTGGAAACCCATCGCGACGACGCGCTGGCGCTTCTCCCCGGGACTCTCCCACCTCCCGCCGAGGCATCGCACCCCCTTCTCTGGCTCCTGGACGACAAAATCCCCAGGGACACCACCATCCCCCTGCCCGCCGGAGTCTTCCTCTCCCCGCGGCACCAGAATCTCCTCACCCTCGGAGACGCACTCTCCGCCCACGCGGACATCCGCGCCATGCTCGCCACTCCGGAGAGCCATCGGCTCCAGGGGAGGCTCGCCGCACGCCTGGCCGCCTGCGCCCTGGCACACCACATCACCCTGCGGGAGGTCCCCGCATCCGCAGTCCGCGGGGAATCCCCCGCACGCCCCGCGGAGGCGCCCGTCCTCCCCCGGGAGGCGCAATCCCTCGCGCAGGCCTTCCTGCGCCCCGACCAGGCCCGACGGGGCGTCCAGGCCGCCTTCGAAAGCCACCCCGACGCACAGACCGCGCTGTTGCTGGCCTTCCTGGGGGACTCCTCCGGACGACGCCTCCTGGCGCGGGAGTTCTCCGCCGGGACCGCCTCCCCCGGCCGCGCCCATCTGCTCCTCCAGGCGCTCGCCATCATCGGCACCCCCGCCGCACCTCTTCTGGCCGGACTGCCCGCAGACGAAAAGCTCCCGCAGCTTCTCCCCGGACTCCTGGCATGCCTGGCCCACTGGCCAGATGCGGAGGCGGCACCCCTGTTGGAACGCCTCCTGGCGGAACTCCCCGCCACCCAGCCCCACAACCCGGAGGGCCCCCACACCGACGACCACTGCCGCGAAATCCTGACCGCGCGCGTCCTCGCCGCCTGCGCCCCGAACCACGAGGAGTCCCTCCGCATCCTGGAAGCCGCCCAAGAGGAATGGCCCCTTGCGCTGGCCCTCCCCGCACTCTCTTTCCTTCCACACGCAACAAAAACCCAGACAAGACCATGAAGACCATCGCCGTCATCCCCGCCCGCTACGGCAGCACACGCTTCCCCGCAAAGCCCCTGGCACGCATCGCCGGAAAGCCCATGATCCAGTGGACCTACGAATCCACCCGGAAGTGCGCCGACTTCCAGGAGGTCCTGGTGGCCACTGACGACGACCGCATCCGCACCGCCGTGGAAGCCTTCGGCGGCGTCGCCGTCATGACCAGTCCCGACTGCCGCTCCGGCAGCGACCGCATCTGGGAGGCCATCCAGGGACGCGACGCGGACCTGGTCGTGAATGTACAGGGTGACGAGCCCCTCATCCCCGCCACCGTCCTCCACCAGCTGGTCCGCCAGATGGAGGAATCCGGCGCCGACATGGGCACCGTGGCCGTCCCCTTCAGCGCCACGGGACGGGATCCCGCCGATCCCAACGCGGTGAAGGTCGTCGTGGACGCACGCAATCTTGCGCTATATTTTTCCCGCGCTCCCATCCCCTTCCAGAGGGTGGGCGGCACCCCCGCGGAACCCCTCCTCCACTGGGGGCTCTACGCCTATCGCCGGGAGTTCCTCCAAAAGTTCGTCTCCTGGCCCACCGGCGTCCTGGAGGCCTGCGAAAAGCTGGAGCAGCTGCGCGCCCTGGAGAACGGCGCGAAGATCTGCGTGCTGGCCACCCGCGAGCAGTCCGCCGATGTGGATGTCCCCGAGGACATCCGGCGCGTGGAGGAGCTGGTGAAGGCAAAGGGCCTCCGCTAGCCCCCGCCCCGCCGCACACACCCCGCCCTTTCCCATACCCCATGACACACCTCGCTTCCTTCTCCGTCCTCCCCAACGGACTCCCCGTGGGCCCCGGAAATCCCCTGCTGGTCATAGCCGGCCCCTGCGTCGCCGAATCCCTGGAGATCTGCCGGGAAATCGCCGGCACCGCCCTGGAGGCCTGCCGCTCCCTGGATCTCCCCTACGTCTTCAAGGCCTCCTTCGACAAGGCGAACCGCACCAGCATCCACTCCTTCCGCGGCCCCGGAATGGCCGCCGGGCTGGAGATCCTCCGGAAGATCCAGGAGGAGTTCCAGGTGCCCGTCATCACCGACGTCCACGAACCCGCCCAATGCGCCGAGGCAGCCAAGGTGGTGGACATGCTGCAGATTCCCGCCTTTCTCTGCCGGCAGACCGACCTGCTGGCCGCCGCCGCCGCCACCGGCAAGCCCGTCAATGTGAAGAAGGGCCAATTCCTGGCGCCGGAAGACATGCGCGGCGTGGTCGAAAAGCTGGAGGCCTCCGGGAATCCCCGCATTCTGCTCACCGACCGCGGCACCACCTTCGGATACCACAACCTGGTGGTGGACATGCGGGGGCTGGCCGTCATGCGCTCCCTGGGATGCCCCGTGGTCTTCGACGCCACGCACTCCGTGCAGCTGCCCGGCGGCAACGGCACCTCCTCCGGCGGAAACCGGGAATTCGTCCCCGTCCTGGCACGCGCCGCCTGCGCCGTGGGCATTGACGGACTCTTCCTGGAAACCCACCCCCGCCCCGAGGAAGCCCTCTCCGACGGGGCGAACTCCCTGCGGCTCTCCGACCTGAAGGACCTGCTCGCACTCTTGAAGGAAATCCACGCCATCTGCCCATGAAGACCCTCTCCACCCTGAAATTCCAGAAGGCAGGCGAATCCCCCGAGGACGCCGCCAGGAGGATCCGGTTGGTGGCCATGGACATCGACGGCGTCCTCACCGACGGACGCATCGGATACACCGGCACCCCCGACGAAATCAAATTCTTCCACGTCCGGGACGGCTCCGGAATCACCATGCTGCGGCGCGCCGGCATCCTGGTGGGCGCCATCTCCGGGCGCCGCAGCCGCGCCAACCAGACCCGCGCCGCCGAACTGAAGCTGGACTTCCTCGTGGAGGAGTGCTGGAACAAGACCCAGAGCCTCTACCACGTGGCCCAGGAGCGGAACCTCTCCCTGGCACAGTGCCTCTTCGTGGGAGACGACCTCATCGACGGCTGGGCGATGTCCGCCGCCGCCGTGGGAATCGCCGTGGGCGACGCCTCCCCGGAAGTCCTGCCCGCCGCCGACCTCCAGACCGACGCGCCGGGGGGGCAAGGCGCCATCCGCGAAACCGCCGAGTGGCTCCTGAAGCTCCAGGGGCGCTGGGAAGAGCAGCTCCAGCACTACCACATCCCCGGACACGCCAAGGGAAGCGCATCAACTTGAAAGCCCCCGCCGCATTCATCCTGCTGGCCGCCGCCGCACTCCTCTCCGCCGCCCCCGCGGGGCTGGAGAACCTGGACCAGGTGGAGCTCAACGGCTTCCAGACCAACGGCGCCTTCCTCCTGGAACACGGAGACTCCCCGGAGGAGGTCCGCTGGCGCATCCAGGGCGACAAGGCGAAGATCCAGACGCCCCTCTATCTCCTGGAAGGCTTCCGCATGAGCCTCCAGGGGCGGCCCGGCGGACTGGGCGCCTACACCCTGGAAAGCCCGCAGTGCTCCTACGACCACCAGCTCCAGCAGGTCCGGGGGAATGGCCCCATCCGGTTCCAGGGCGAAGACGGACTCCAAATCTCCGGCATCGGCTTCGACTTCTATTTGGACTCCCGGGAGACCCCGCCCCGGCTCGTCCTCCGCGAAATGGCCCGGATCTCCTTCTCCCTCCAGACCATCCAGGACGCCCGGCACACCCCGCCCCGCGGAGACGACGGCACGCTCCCCCGATAGCCCCCACACCACACACGATCCCCATGACGAGCAAAGCCCCCGCATTCCTCACACTCCTGCTCCTCCTGGCGCTGGCGCCCGCCGCCACCGCCCAGGAACCACAGGAACCCGCCACGCCACCGGCCGCCGCACTCCCCGCGGAAGAGATGCAGGAGGAGGAAAAGACCCCCGTCTCCGGAACAATCACAATCGCCGCCGACCGCATGGAATTCATTCTGCGAAAGACCGCCAGCCTGGAGGGCAATGTGGAGGTGGTCTTCACCCCCCAGGGCGAGACCCTGGAGCAATTCAAAAAGCAGGTCCAGGGTGACGACGTGCGGGTCATCCTCAACGCCGACCGCATGACAATCCTCTTCCCCGAAGGAGAAGAGGACTCCAGCCGCCCCCAGAAGATCCAGGCCTTCGGGAAGGTCCGCATCCACACGCCGGACGGCAAAAGCGCCACGGGCGACCAGGGCCTCTGGGACCTGGCCGGCGGGAGCGCCATCCTCCTGGAGGGCGACTGCACGGTACTGGCCGATGGACGCGTGCTCACCTCCTCCCGGATCACCTACGACCTGAAGGAGAACCGCTTCCAGGCCGCCCGCGCAGTCCTCACACTCCCCGTGGAATCCTCCTCCCCGGATCCCAGACGGCTGCTCCCCCCCGCCGCCAAGGAATAAGGAGCCCGCCAATGCCCAACGCCACTGACGAAACGCCGCTGCTGCAGGCGGAACACCTCCGGAAGGTCTACTCCGGCAGAAGCGTGGTCCAGGACGTCTCCCTGGACGTGAAGCCCGGCGAGGTGGTGGGGCTTCTTGGCCCCAACGGCGCCGGAAAGACCACCAGCTTCTACATGATCGTGGGAATGATCCCCCCCGACGGCGGCACCATCCGCTTCCGCGGAAAGGACGTCTCCCGGCTCCCCATGTACAAGCGCGCCCGTCTGGGAATGGGATACCTGGCCCAGGAACCCTCCGTCTTCCGGCGGCTCACCGTCCGCGAAAATGTGGAAGCCGTCCTCCAGACCCTGGATCTCACCGCCGCGCAACGCAAGGAACGCCTGGAGGAGCTCCTGGACGAGCTGCAGCTCACCCACTTGGCCGGCCAAAAGGCCCTCACCCTATCCGGAGGCGAACGCCGGCGCCTGGAAATCACCCGCGCCATGGCCACCTCCCCGGACTTCCTCATGCTCGACGAACCCTTCGGCGGCGTGGACCCCAAGAACGTCTTCGAGGTCCAGAAAATCATCGCGACCCTCCGCGACCGCGGCCTGGGAATCCTCATCACCGACCACAACGTCCGCGAAACCCTCGCCATCGTTGACCGCGCCTACCTCATCTGCTCCGGCGAAATCCTCTTCTCCGGCACCGGAGACGCACTGGTCCACGACGAAAAAGCCCAGAAAGTCTACCTGGGCCCCTCCTTCAACCCAGGCTGATCCAGGAGATGGAATTCCGGCGGAAATCCATGCCGTCTGGAAATACAAAAAAAACGCAAAGAACACAGGCACCCCGTCAAAAGATCCCGGAAAAATACCTTTCCCAACGGGAACATCCCCACCGCCGCGCAGGTCATTCCCACCGTACGCGGCAGGCCGCGCCAACGGCCCACGCCCCTTCCCAGGCGGAGAAGCCTCCCAAATGGCGGCTCGCATTCCTCCGCTCCCACCGCAGTTCCGACAAAGGAGGTTGCAATATCCATGGAACTTATTCTCACTGGAAAACATCTGGAAATCGCGGATGAAGACCGCGCCCTCGCCCAGAAGCTGGCGGACAAACTTTCCGGCGACTACGTCAAGCTCTCCTCCCTCCGCATGGTCCTGGGAAGCGAGCGTGGCCTGAAAAGCTGCGAGGCCCTCCTCAACGGCAACAACGTGAACCTCAACGCCTCCGCCAAGGCCGACACCATCCCCGCCGCCATCGCCGCCGTCTACGACAAGCTGGACAAGCAGATGCGCCGGTACCTGACCAAGGTCCAGGACCGTTCCGTCACCGGCAACCCCGCCCTCAAGGAGAAGATCTGGGCCAGCGCCGACCTGATGGAAGAGGGCGCTGACGACGAGGAGATCTTCCGCTAGCCCGGAAAACGGCATCGGGACGGGAGCCCCCCCCTTCCGCCACACCCAACCACCCCGCCCCCCGGAGCCCCCCTCCGGCA
>CAVFEH010000015.1:0-53015 GCA_963621575.1 Bacteroidaceae bacterium | reverse complement strand
ACAAGCCCCCAAAAAATAATAAAAATTCCCCCCCCCCCCCCCCCTCATTCTGTGTAACTCCATAAACAGGAGTGTGTTAGTTGTCTCTTAAAATATGCAAAAAACGGGCAAGTTTTTTTAGGCCAGACGGGGTGTGCGGCGATGGTTTCGTCGGGTCGAAATCCGGGGTCTGCCTTTGCCAAAAAGAGGGTTTCCTGGCGGCCGCGCACTCTTGCAAGGATCTTGTGACAACGATGGCGAATCTGGGGGGGGGGGCGGGTTGCCGGGCTCGCTTGCAAAAAAAACACACGGTCCGCTTGTCCAAGCCGGGCCGTGTGTTTTTTCGTCAATTTTTCCTTCAGCCGTGGAGGAGGGGTTTTGCAAGCCCCCTCCTTCCGCGGATGGCTATTCCTGTCTTTGGATTCGCACGGTTCCAAAGAAGTCCGGATTCTTGTGCTGGTATCCCATGATGGGGACGAGGCAGGAGTAGACGGGCTGTCCGCCGGCGACGCGGGTGCGGTAGAAGTTCGCCTTGAGGGCGTCGGCGGTGCCGGGGGTGGCTTCCAGGTCGGACCAGGGGATTTTCACGATGGCGGTCCATTCGCCGTCCCTGCGGCTGACGTGGCATTGCGGGGTGCCGTCCCAGCGGGGGTCCACGGTGTCCTGCGCGGTGGGCCACTTGCCGTCCCAGAGGGTGCCGTTTGCGGTGAGGATGAACTGGATTCCCGTTTCGCCGTCGGCAGTGCAGAAGAAGACCTCCACGCCGTCGTCCTTCCAAGGCATGTCCTTGTCGTGTTGGGTGGCTTGGGTGACCAGCTTGGTGGTGTCGGGTTCATGGCAGCGGAAGAGGAGGGAGACTCCCTCGCCGTCGGCCAGCGTATAGCAGTCGGTGGGGATTTCGACGGGAGTGCCGTCGGGGTTGACGAAGGAGTCCTTGTGGGCCTTTTGCCAGACGGGGGCGTCGGGGCCGTCCTGGGGGTTCACTGTTTCATCGGCGAGGAAGGGGAACGGGATGGGCATGCGGAGCCGTTCGCTGGGGTGGAGCTGCAGGCCGGAGTAGGGCTCCATTTCGTCGCGGATCATCTGGATGCGTTTGTGGCAGTCGCTTTCGGGGTCGGTGAGCGCCAGCCCCTGGTCGAGGAGGTCGAAGAACTCCTGGACATCCTGGTCGGAGTAGATGGTGCTGGGGTGTTTCCCCTGGTCATAGGTGAAGGGCCGTGTGGTGCAGATGTGCGCGGCCTTTTCCCAGAAGGCGCGCATGGGCTTTTCGGCGGGGCCGTAGAAGAGTGTGTAGTATTCGTCCAGGAGCGCCTGGAGATCCAGGTTGGGATCCCACTCCAGCTTGGCGGTCACATACGCGGTCAGGTGGGAGAGGCCGGGCTGCCAGATCTTGAAGGTGGCGAATTCGTCGGCGGCTTCCATGCGCCATTCGGATTCCATGAAGAAGCCCTCGATGCCGATTTCGTGCTCGAAGCGGATGTCGTCCTGGAGGAGCGTGGGGTAGAATGCGGGGTATCCGCGCCAGGGCTTCCAGTAGTCCTTGTGGGGGTAGGTGTAGCTGTAGACGTGGTTCAGGCGGGCGCGCCACTCCTTGAGGACGCCGCGGATGCTCTCTTTCTTGGCGGGGTCGACCTGGTCCCGCTGGGTGTGGCAGATGAGGGTGGCCACATTGGGCTCCAGCTGTGCGGGGGTGGTGGGCGGCGTGCGGTAGTGTTCGTAGGCGAAGGTGCCGATGAGTCGGTCGGGGAAGCGTTTGCGGACCTCCCGCGCCACGTTGTTGGTGAAGGTCCAGACGTAGTTGGAGAACTTTCCGTCCTCGCCCATGGAGAGGTCCACCAGCGCCTGGCAATTCTCGCATTCGCAGACCCGTTCGGTGCCGTCGTTGGGGCTGAGGGGATAGAGGATGTTCTGGGGGTGGGTTTCGAAGTATTTGCAGATCTTCTCCACCCATGCCTTCTGGAGGCCGGGGTTGGTGAGGCAGTAGTTTCCGCCCCAGCGGACCAGGACGGAGCGGCTGTCGGTGTCGGGGCGTCCGTCAATGATGGCGAAGTACTCGGGATGCGCGTCCTTCTGGTCCTCCATCTGCCAGTAGGCGTGGTTGATGTCCCGGGGGGAGTCGCCGCCGAAGCCGGCGCGGCGGAACCAGAGGGCGTCCTCGGGTTGTTCGCTGAGGAAGGAGAAGAAGGCGTACCGGTAGGCGAATGCGGGGGCGTTGGTGCGCTGGAAGGGCTCCAGGTCCAGGGCGTCATGGCGGGGGCAGACGGTGCCCAGGTCTCCCTTCATGTAGAAGCGGATTCCCAGGAAGGTCTCCAGGAAGTCCTTCACGCCGTAGTAGGTGCCCATTTCGCCCAGGGCGCTGAGCTTCAGTTCCTCGTTCCAGAGTTCCACCCAGCGGTAGGGGTGGATGAAGCCCTGCAGGATGCCGCCGGGGTAGTCCCGGCCCGCAATGAAGACGCACTCCTCGTCGGCGCCCAGCAGATAGCCGTCCTTCGCCAGCGCTTCACGGTCGAAGCCCGCTTTCCGCGCGGCCTCGGAGTCGCCGAGATAGATGGGGACCAGGCTCCCGGGGGCCGCACCCTCGCAAATCTGCCACTCCAGGCCCGAGGCCCTCCCCATCCAGAGCGCCAGCTCCCTGGCGGCAAAACGCACGGGGTCCGTGGCGTCTTGCGGGATGACGATGGCGGAGCGTACCTCGCCGTCCCGGAAGAGGGTCAGGGAAAAGAGCGGCAGCGCGCAGGCGATCAGCAACAGGGTTGTCAGGAGTTTCTTCATGGGGGGCGTCGTTGGTCGTGTGGAAGGGGCTATGGGAAAGGAACAAGGAAATGCAGGGAGTTAATATACTTTGTGGAACGCCCCCTCCGGATTGCGCGTTGCTGCGGAAGGAAGCCAAGGGACGGTCGGCGCGCCGCCCCCGCGCCTTCCCCTGCCGGGGGGCCTCTGTCTGGTGCAGGGGCGTTTTTGGGGGAGGCGTCCGGTGTCCCGGCTATATTATCCGCGTGGACAGCGACAGGCGGCCGCTCCGGTCCTCCCGTGGGGGGATCCGGGGAGGAAAGTCCAGACATCGCAGGGCAGGAAGTCCGGTTGAAAGGCCGGATATTGCGGGGTGATCCCGCAGTCAGGATAGCGCAACAGAGAAGAGACCGCCGGGGGAGGAATCTCCCGGCAAGGGTGAAACGGCGGGGTAAGAGCCCACCGCCCCGGCCCGCGAGGGACGGGGGACAAGGCAAGCCCCTTCCGATGCAAGACCAAATAGGGAACGAGGTGCTGCCCGCACCATGCCGCAAGGCGCAGTTCCGGGTATCGGTCGCGTTAGATGAATGGTCGCCGGCCCTGGGAGGAGACTCCCCGGGCGCACAGAATCTGGCTTATCGTCCTGTCCACACTTTTTCCTCGTGGCGCGGATTCCCGTGTCCGTCGTGCGTGCGCCCGTCGCGCGTGCGCCAGGGCGGGGCACCCGCGCCGGCCATCCCCTCCCGTTGTGACTTGCGACAGCATCCCGAAAGAGACAATGCAAGCGATCCGGAACAATCCCTCCCCTGACAGCCTGCCGGCGTCCGGCGGGAACGGCGTGCTCTTCCAGTCCGGGACCCCCATCGTGGCCGGCGTGTGCTATGGGCGTTGCATGGTGCTGGCGGGGGGGCAGGCCCTCCAGGAGACGGGATTGGTCCATGCGGCGGATCCCGCCGCAGAGGAGCGCCTCTTCCAGCAGTGCCTGGCACTGGTGCGGGAGAGCCTCCGGGCGGGCGCCCGGCAGGTCTCCGAGTTTCTGACGGAGGCGGACGAGGGGATCTTCTCCCTCTACGAGAGCCTCCTGGAGGACCCCACCCTCCAGGACCGCGTGCGAAAATATCTGAAGGAGGGGCTCGCCTTCCCTTCCGCCCTGGGAATGGCCTCCCGCTCCTTCCAGGAGGAGTTCCAGCAGATCCAGGACGACTATCTCCGGGAGCGGCTCCTGGATGTCCAGGATGTGCTTCTGCGCCTGCTGGAGGCCAGCAGGAATCTGGCCGGACACGACGCCGCCGAAGAGACGGAGCCCGGGGAGGAGGAGGCCGCCGACGGCTCCATGCCCCTGATTCTGGTGGCGCAGGAGCTCTATCCCTCCCAGTTCCTCGCCGCGCCCCTCAAGAGGGTCTGCGGAATCGTCTGCGAGACCGGCGGACCCACCAGCCACGCCGCCATCCTGGCCCACGCCCTCCGGATCCCCATGCTCGTGGATGTCCCCGGAATCCAGGACCACGTCACCGCTCGCGACAAGCTGCTGGTGGACAGCCGCGCCGGACTCTGCTACGCGAATCCCCCCGCCGCCGTACTCCGGCAGTACAAGCTGGCCCTGAATATCAGCCGCCGCAGCCGCCAGAGCCCCGCCGCCGTCCAGAAGCCGCCCCTGGACGATTCCCCCGCCACCCTCGACGGCACGGTCGTCAATCTCCGCGGAAACATCACGCTCTTCAGCGAAATCCCCGCACTCCACAGCGTGGGCATCCGGGAGGTGGGGCTCTACCGCACCGAGTTCATGTTCCTCATCCGGAACGCCTCCCCCGACGAGGACACGCAGTACCGCGTGCTGAAACGGCTGGTGGACGGCGCCGAGGGCGCCCCCGTGGCGATCCGCACCCTGGACATCGGAGGCGACAAGCCGCTCCCCTACATCCACTGGGGATTCGAGCAGAATCCCTCCCTGGGATGGCGCGGCCTCCGGTTCCTCCTCACAAACCCCGATTTCTTCCGCACGCACCTGCGCGCCATCCTCCGCGCCTGCGCCGCACCGAACGTAAAGCTCCTCTTCCCCATGATCTCCGACGTGGACGACATCCGCCAGGCGAAGGCCATGGTCCGCGAGGCCATGGAGTCCCTGGACCGCGACGGCGTGCCCCACGGCCACCCCCCCGTCGGCATGATGCTGGAACTCCCCAGCGCCGCCCTGGATCTGGAACGGCTGCTGCCCGAGGTGGATTTCGTCAGCCTGGGCACCAACGACCTGGTGCAGTATCTCTTTGCCGTGGACCGCGGGAACAGCCGCGTGAAGCAGTGGTACCAGCAGTGCCATCCCATCGTGCTCCGGCTGCTGGGGCGCATCTGCCGGACGGTGTCGGAGTTCCCCGGAAAGGAGCTGGAGATCTGCGGCGAGGCCGCCGGCGACCCTGCGCTGCTTCCCGCGCTCCTGGGCGCCGGACTCCGGGTCTTCTCCATGAATCCCGCCGCAATCCCCAATATCCGGGACAGCGTCCGGAAACTCCGCCTGGAGGACTGCCAAGACCTCTTCCAGCAGGCTTGCCAGGCCGATACCCCGGGGGAGGTCCGGCGACTCCTGGACGACTTCGCGGAATCCGTGAAATAGCCGCCCCGGGGGCTTCCGGCCGTACGTGCCCGCGCCCTTGCAAATCCGTTTGGCCCGAATATATTAACGGCCATTTCCTTGCATCCCCCCATTTTCGTATCCACCATTTCATCGGAGAATCTCCATTATGAGCCAGCAGCATACCAAGGCCGAGAAGCGCACCCGCCGCAAGCGCTATGAAGAGCGCGTCCGCGCCCGCATCCAGGAGGCGAAGGCGGCGGCCAAGAAGAAGTAGAGCTTCTTGTATGCCAACCGAGCATACGGCCCGTGGCCCTGAAGTCAAGATCCTCCCCTAGGGGGGGGATTTGGCCTGACCCACGGGCCTTTCTTTTTCCATGATGACCGGTGAGACGCATCCGGACGCGTCCCGCCGGTCAATGCGTACGAGTCCCACAGAAAGGCAATTCCAACAACAGGACGCCCTCCCGGGGCTGTGGGCCGGGAGCCGTCAGAGGATCGAGACAATGACCGAGAAGAAGAAGTCGTCCCGTAAGAGCGCCTCCTCCGTCGCCGAGAACGCGCCGGCGGCCTCTGCGCAGGAAGTGAAGTATGTCTATCGTTTTGCGCAGAACCAGGCCGAGGGCAACGCCGAGATGCGGAACCTGCTGGGTGGAAAGGGCGCGAACCTTGCCGAGATGAGCCGCCTGGGCCTGCCCGTGCCCGCCGGCTTCACCATCACCACCGAGTGCTGCAACCGCTATTTCGCCCTGGACGGGCAGTTCCCCCCCGAGCTGAAGCCCCAGGTGGAGGCCGCCCTGGCCGTCGTCGAGAAGCAGATGGGCCGCAAATACGGCGATCCCAAGAACCCCCTGCTGGTCTCCTGCCGCTCCGGCGCACGAAAGTCCATGCCCGGCATGATGGACACCGTCCTCAATATCGGACTCTCCTCCGCCACCATCCCCGGACTCATCGCCCAGACCAAGAACGAGCGCTTCGTCTGGGACTCCTACCGCCGACTCATCATGATGTACGCCGACGTGGTCATGGAGAAGGCCGAGGGCATCGACCCCATTGACGGAAAGGGCATCCGCAAGCTGCTGGACGACATGCTCGCCCAGTACAAATACATCAAGAACTACAAGTCCGACACCGACCTGACCACCGACGACCTGCGCGACCTCTCCTGCGCCTTCAAGCGCCGCATCCAGGAGGTCCTGGGCGCCGAGTTCCCCGACGACCCCGTCCAGCAGCTGTGGGGCGGCATCGGCGCCGTCTTCAAGAGCTGGAATGGCGCCAAGGCGGTCTCCTACCGCCGCATTGAGGACATCCCCGACACCTGGGGCACCGCCGTCAACGTCCAGACCATGGTCTTCGGAAACATGGGCGACACCAGCGCCACTGGCGTGGCCTTCACCCGAAACCCCGCCACCGGCGAGAACAAGTTCTTCGGCGAGTGGCTGGTCAATGCCCAGGGCGAGGACGTGGTGGCGGGCATCCGCACTCCCAGCCCCCTGAACAACGAGACCAAGAACGACCGCAACCGGAAGATGAAGTCCATGGAGGAGCTCATGCCGGCCGCCTATAAGCAGCTGGTGGAGATCCGGAACATCCTGGAGAAGCACTACCACGACATGCAGGACCTGGAGTTCACCGTGGAGAACGGGAAGCTCTTCATGCTCCAGTGCCGTGTGGGCAAGCGCGGCGGAAAGGCCGCCGTCACCATGGCCCTGGACATGCTGGCCGAGAAGCTCATTGACGAGCCCACCGCCGTCATGCGCGTCCAGCCCAACCAGGTCCTGGAGTTCCTCCTGCCCATCATCGAGCCCGCCGCCGAGCAGCGCACGCCCATCCTGGTGAAGGGGTTGCCCGCCGGTCCCGGCGCCGCCTTCGGCGGACTCTACTTCTCCAGCGCCGACGCCGTGGAGGCCGTCCGCCTGGGCAAGAAGGCCATCCTGGTCCGCGAGGAGACCAACCCCGAGGACGTGGAGGGCATGCGCGGCGCCGACGGCATCCTCACCGCCCGCGGCGGCATGACCAGCCACGCGGCCCTGGTGGCCCGCGGATGGGGCAAGTCCTGCATCGTGGGCGCCAGCGACATGGTGGTGGACGAGGTCAACAAGACCGCCCGCATCGGGGACCGGATCCTCCACGAGGGCGACGTGATCACCATCAACGGCTCCAAGGGCTTCGTCTACGAGGGCGAGCTTCCCCTGGTGCCCCCCACCGCCGGCGCCGACTACTCCAAGTTCCTCAAGTTCATGACCCTGGTCGACAAGCACCGCACCATGGGTGTCCGCGCCAACGCCGACAACCCCGCCGACGCCCAGAAGGCCAAGGACTTCGGCGCCGAGGGAATCGGGCTGTTCCGCACCGAGCACATGTTCTACGGCACCGGCAGCGCGCAGCCCCTCTTCCTCCTCCGGAAGATGATCCTCTGCGTGGACTCCAAGGACCGCATCGCCGTCCTCAAGGAGCTCTTCCCCGCCATGAAGGACGACATCAAGAAGACCATGCGCATCATGGGCGACTACCCCGTCACCGTCCGTCTTCTGGATCCCCCCCTCCACGAGTTCGTGCCCCACTCCAAGACCGGGCGCATGGAGCTCTCCCACTCCCTCAACGTGGCCGAGGATGAGATCGTGAAACGAATCGACGCCCTGGCGGAGTCCAATCCCATGATGGGACACCGCGGCGTCCGGCTATCCGTCACCTATCCCGAGATCACCGAGTTCCAGGTCCGCGCCATCTTCCAGGCCGCCGCCGAGATCATGGTCGAGGAGAACCGGAAGGTGGTGCCCGAGATCATGGTGCCCATCACCTGCGACGTCCGCGAACTGCGCTATGTCTCCGACATCGTCAAGACGGTCCACTCCGAGATCAAGCGCCGCTTCGATTTCAAGAGCTTCGACTACCACCTGGGAACCATGGTGGAGATCCCCCGCGCCGCCCTCAACGCCGACAAGCTGGCCACCGTCGCGGAGTTCTTCTCCTTCGGCACCAACGACCTCTCCCAGATGACCTTCGGATTCTCCCGCGACGACGTGGGCTCCTTCATGGGCGACTACCTGAAGCACCACATCATCGACGCCGATCCTTTCCAGACCATCGACGTGGATGGCGTGGGGCAGCTCATCGAGATCGCCGCCAAGAAGGGCCGCTCCGTCCGCAAGGACATCCATCTGGGAATCTGCGGCGAGCAGGGCGGCGACCCCGCTTCCGTCGAGTTCTGCTATCGCGCAGGACTCACCTACGTCAGCTGCTCGCCCTTCCGGGTCCCCGTGGCACGCGTGGCCGCCGCCCAGGCCGCCATCCGCGCCAAGGAGGAAAAGAAGTAGGCTAAGATAAGCAAAAAAACAGGGGCGCCTGCGGCAATTTGCCGCAGGCGCCCCTGTTGCGTTATTGGGGAATTGGCGCCGCCGCATTATCGGCGGATTTGTCCGGCAAAGAAGGCGATGTCGTCCCGGCGGGATTGTGTGTGCGGGGGAGTTGTAGAGTTGCTTCCAGCGTTGTCCCATGTCGGAGTGGTGCGGTTGTGCTTCCCGGAGGCTGGTGTCGGCGGGGGAGCCATTGCGGATTTGAGTGCCCACCGCTCCCTCCCGGAGGATGCCGGTTGGAGTGGAGCGGAGCCGGTTGTGGGGAGGATGGGGGGAATCTTGTCTGGAACCTCCCGTGCCTTGGCCTTTCCACCGTGGGACCCCGGTTTGCAACCCTCTTTGTGATGAAGTCCTGAACACAGTGGTAAAAGGCCGGGAAGGGCCGGAGGTGTCCTTGCATGCGGCTAGATTAGGCGGGTTGTCTGTTCTTTCTGAGAGTGCCGCGGGAGGTCGGGAATCATGTCGGAAGCCAAGAATGCATCGGAGATTGCCCTGGAGGACGGGGAGCGCCGTCTGCAGGAGCTGTTGCGGGGTGCGCAGCGGATCGCGGTGTTGACGGGCGCGGGGATGTCCACGGAGAGCGGCATCCCGGATTTCCGGTCGCCCGGTGGGTTATACGAGACCGTCGGCGAGGATATCTTCGAACTGGACGCCTTCCTGGCCCGCCCGGAGTATTTTTGGCGCGCGATCGGCCCCTTCTATCAGGAGGTGCTGGCGGCGAAGCCCAACGGCGGGCACCTGGCGCTGGCGGCGCTGGAGCGCGCCCCCTGGGGCAGGCGGGTGTGCGTGGCCACGCAGAATATTGACGTGCTTCATCAGCGGGCTGGCTCCCGGAAAGTCTGCACCCTCCACGGAACCATGGAGACCCTCTCCTGCCCCCAATGCGGATTCTCCTCCCGCAGCGACCGGTTCCTCGCAGTCATGAAGACCGGCGGCATGCCACGGTGCCCCCATTGCAACCATCCTCTCCGCCCTGATATCGTTTTCTTCGGGGAGGATCTCCCGCAGAGGGACTTCGCCGACGCCATGGAGGCCTTCGCCCGCTGCGATCTGGCATTGGTCCTGGGGACCTCCCTGCAGGTCATGCCGGCATCCTGTCTCCCCTCGCAACGCCCCGCAAACACTCCTCTCGTCATTCTGAACCGCGACGAGACCTGGATGGACGGACAGGCCACTCTCGTCCTCCACCAAAACACGGCAGGGCTCCTCGCACGATGCCTCGGCATCGCACAGGAAGCCCTGTAGGGGTCTCTGGTGGAGGGGCGCTGCCTTTCAGCGTGCGTCCAGGTCGACCAGCCGGTAGTGTCTGTGGTAGATCTGGAAGGAGTCGGTGTATTCGAGGATGTGGCGTCCGTCCTGGCGGTCGACGCGGGTTTTGAGGCTGTCTGAGTCCTCGGCCTTCCAGACGAGGTCCATGCAGGCCTGGTCGAGGGCGAGGGGGTCGGTGGAGGAGAGGATGCCGATGTCGTGCATATCGGGTTCCGCGGGGTTTCCGTTGCAGTCGCAGTCCACGCTGAGCCGGTTCATGACGTTGACGAAGGCGATGTTCCTGCCGTTGTCCATTGCCATGCAGACGGCGAGTGCGGCCTCTCCCATGGCCTCCAGGAAGGCGGTCTGGTCGCCGCCCCGCCAGGAGGTGGCGCTCTTTCCGCCGGAGTGGATCCACGCCTTCCCGGATTTTTCCACGGCGGTGCCGCTGGCGAAGCCGATGGAGAGGTTTTTCAGGGCGCCGCCGAATCCGGCCATGGCGTGTCCCTTGAAGTGCGAGAGGACGAGGTAGGAGGTGTAGCGGGGGAAGTGCGAGCCCACGTAGTCTTCATGAATGACTTTTCCGAAGGGGACGGGGAGGGTGGTGAAGTCCTCTTCGTCCAGGAGGTCGAAAGGCGCGATGTCGAGATATCCTCGTTCCCTGACCACATTGTGGTGGTGTTCCGGGGTGGAGCGGTTGCCTCCGTAGGCGGTGTTGCACTCCACCAGGGTTCCCTGGATGGACTTCACCAGAGGTCCGATGAGTCCGGGGCGGAGGTGGTTCGATTTGGCGGATTCCCCGGTGCTGATCTTGACGCCCACCTTGTCCGTGGGCGTCCATTGCATGGCCTGGAAGGCCCGCAGGAGTCCTTCTGCGGAGATGTCGCGGGTGAAGTAGACGACGGGGGCTTCCGCGTCGTCCGGGAGCTGGTGCTCCAGGCGTTCTGCGGACGGTGCGGCGGCTTTCGGCGTGGTGCCCGCGGGGGCGGATTCCCGGGCGCAGGCGGGCGCCAGAAAGAGCAGCGCCAGGAAGAGACAGAGAAGTGTGGGGAGGGATTTCATGGTGGTGGAATCTGCTTCACGGGTGGATCTTGTAGTTTTCCAGGAGGTGTTCCGCGATGCCGGGATCCTCGGGATTGCGGTAGCCCTTGCCGGTGTCCAGGGCGCGGATGCGCTCCATCTCCTCCGGCGAGAGGGTGAAGTCCAGTTTCAGGTTCTCCCGGATGTGCATGGGATTGGAGGATTTGGGGAGGGCGACGAAGCCCTCTTGCAGGTGCCAGCGCAGAATGACCTGGGAGACGCTGCGGCGGTGTGCTTGGGCGATGTCAACGAGGACGGGGTTCTGCAGGAGCTCCGCGCTGCCGTGTCCCAGGGGATACCAGCTCTCCAGACGGATGTCCAGTTCCGCCATTCGGGCGCGCAGGGGCTTTTGCTGCTGGAAGGGGTTGCACTCCACTTGGTTCACCACGGGGCGGGTGGAGACCCTGGGCAGGAATTCGTCCAGGAACCGCACGGTGAAGTTGCTGACGCCCAGGGAGCGCAGGAGGCCCTTCGCCTGGAATTCCTCCAGGGCGCGCCAGGCGCCCACGGTGTCCAGGTAGGGTTGGTGGAGGAGATAGAGGTCGATGTAGTCCAGGTCCAGGAGCCGCAGGGAGGTCTCGGTGCCTTTTCGGGCGGCCTCGTAGCCGAAGTCCTGGAGCCAGAGCTTTGAGGTGATGAAGAGCTGTTCCCGGGGGATGCCGGAGGCGCGGACCGCCCGTCCCACGGAGGCCTCGTTCTGGTAGGCGGCGGCGGTGTCGATGTGCCGGTAGCCGGCCTCCAGGGCCTGGAGGACCGCTTTCTCCGTGTCTTCGCCCGGGGGAATCTGGAAGACGCCGAAGCCCAGGGCGGGGATCCGTGCGCCGTCGTGGAGGAGGAAGGATTTCATGGTCATTTTGTGAATTGTGTTTGTCGGAGCCCTTCGTAGAGGGCGATGGAGGCGGCGTTGGCCAGGTTGTGGCAGCGGGCGTGTTCCCCTGGCATGGGGATGGTGAAGAGTTGCGTCTTGTAGCGCTCGTGGAACTCCGGCGGGAGTCCGTGTTGTTCGTTTCCGAAGACGAAGAAGTCGCCTGGCTGGATCCGGAGGCCGTAGATGCTCTGTTGCGTCTTGGAGGTGAGGAAGACCAGCCTGCCGGGCCTGGCGCCCTCCAGGAAGGCGTCCCAGCTCTTCCACAGATTCCATTTCAGGTGGGGCCAGTAGTCCAGCCCCGCGCGGCGCAGGTGCGTGTCGTCAATGAGGAAGCCAAGGGGCTCGATGAGGTGGAGGTGCGCGTCGGCATTGACGCAGAGTCTGCCGATGGTGCCGGTGTTCTGCGGGATTTCCGGCGCCACCAGGACGACGTGGAAGGGGAGGTTGCCGTTCATTGCAGAATTTCCGATTGTCTGCCGATGGCGGAGTCCGCCAGGGTCTTTTGGAGGAACGCCCGGAATTCGGGGGAGTCCTTCCGCAGGAGGTTCGCGGCCATTTGCAGGAGGAAGCCCAGGGGGGTGCCGCGCGTCCGGAAGTCCTGGAGCAACGACAGCCGGGCGTCCAGGTCCAGGGCGGGGACCTCTTCGCCGCGCAGGAACGACTCCGCGTCCCGGAGCAGCCGGGGATTCCGGAGGAGCCCCCGGGCGGGCGCCACGGCGTCCACGCCGCACTCCTGCGCCATGCGGCGGATGTCCTGGACGGTCCACAAGTCGCCGGAGCCAATCATGGGCAGCTCCGGCAGAAGCCGCCGGGCTTCCGTGAGGCGGGACCACCCGCCGGGGACCTCCCGGTAACCCTCCGACACCGTACGGTAGTGGAGGGTGAAAAAACCGACGGCCCCGTCGTGGAGAATCGGCGCCAGATTCCGCGAAAACTCCTCCGGCGAGGCGAAGCCGGTGCGCAGCTTGACGCCCAGCGGGCAGTCCAGGGATTCTCGCAGGGCGCGGAGGGTCTCCTGGATCCAGCCGGGCTCCCGGAGCCGGCCGCCGCCGGCGCCATTGCCCACCACGATGTCGCTGGGACAGGCGCAGTTCAGGTCGATGGCGCAGGCCCCAAGCTTGCGGAGTCCCTTCGCCGCCTCCACGAGGCGGCCCGTGTGCACGCCCATCAACTGCGCAATCACCGGCAATCCCGTGGAGAGATAGGGCTCCAGCCAGGCCTTCAGGCGCGCCATCCGTGGCACGCCCTCCGAAATCCGCAGGAAGGGCGTCCACCAGACCCGCACCCACTGGTGCTCCGTGAGCAATCCCAGAAACGCTCCCGTGGTGACTCCCTCCATGGGCCCCGGCAGGATCCTCGACGGCAAAAAGCCGGGAAACCGCGGCAGGTCAAATGGGGAAAGAAGATCCATCTTTGCGGAGAATGGGGGGGGAGGAGGTGAGGAAAAACAGGGGGTGGTCCGGACCGTCCGCGGCGCGCTCCGCCAACGGCTACGCCATCCCGTCACGGGGCACGGGATCCTTCTTTTCCTGTGGAAAACAGGGGAATATGGGGCGTTTGGCGGATTGTCGATGGCCGGTGGCGGCGAGGGGATATCTTTGTGGTGTGCGGGGTGGGGCGCGGGGGGAGGCATGTGGCGCGTCATGGAAGCCCCGTGGAAACGCTGGATTCTCCAGCAGGAGGAAGAGCATGGACGGACATTTGCTATCCGATTTGCCGGCGGAGGAACGCCCCCGGGAGCGCCTGGAGCGTCTTGGGGCCTGGTCCCTCTCGGTGCCGGAATTGCTTGCGATTCTGCTCCGCACAGGCGTGCGGGGATGCGGCGCCACAACCGTGGGTACGAAGCTTCTGGAGCACTTCGGCGGAAGCCTGGGACGGCTCTCCCAGGCGCCCCTGGGGGAGTTGACGGGGTTCCTGGGGGTGGGGCCCGCGAAGGCGGTGACGCTTGCCGCCGCCTTCGAGCTGGGACGCCGCCAGCGGGCGGAGGAAATCCCGGCAAGGACACAGCTGTCGTCCCCCGCCGAGGTGGCGGACTATCTCCGCACCCGCTTCCGCCGCACCGACCAGGAGGAGTTCCACGTGGTTTTCCTCGGCACAAAGAACCAGGTGCTGGAGGAGGATTGCATCACTGTGGGGCTGCTGGACCGAACGCTGGTCCACGCGCGGGAGGTCTTCCGGCACGCCGTGCGCATTGGATGCCAGAAGGTGATCCTGGCCCACAACCACCCCTCCGGGGACCCCAGGCCCTCAAAGGGGGATCTGAAACTGACCCGGGCCCTGGAGGAGGCGGGGGAGGTCCTGGACATCAGGGTCCTCGACCACGTGATCCTCGGCTCCAAGCAAGGAGATCCCACTGGCCGCGGCTTCTTCTCCTTCGGACAGGCAAACCTCCTCGCCTCCCGGCAGGAAGGCGGTTGACGGCGTAAACAGGGGGGATGGCCGTCTGCGGTTTGCGGCGCCGCGGAGATGCAGGACGCCCCCCGGGATTCGACATCCCGGATTCCCATCTTCATGGATATCACAGGTCTCCCACGTCCAGCTGGCAGACGCGCATGACCTCGGCCTCTGTGGTATAGCCTTTCTCCACCTTGAGCATGCCGTCCTCGCGGAGGGTTCGCATGCCGTGCTTCTTGGCGATTTGGGTGAGGACGGAGGTGTCCTGGTGGGTGTTGATGGCCTCGCGGAGCTCGTCGTTGACCCGCATGAGCTCGAAGATGGCGATGCGCCCACGGTAGCCGGAGCCCATGCAGGTGCGGCAGCGTTTTCCGCGGGGCTCCTGTCCGGAGGGGTCGCCCGTATGGCCCTTCCCGTGGCAGTCGGGGCAGAGCCGGCGCACCAGCCGCTGGGAGGCCACGGCCAGGAGCGCGGAGGAGATCAGGAAGCCCTCCACGCCCATTTCCATGAGCCGGGAGACGGCGCCGGCGGCGTCGTTGGTGTGGAGGGTGGAGAGGACCAAGTGTCCCGTCAGGGAGGCGTGGATGGCGATCTCGGCGGTCTCGCGGTCGCGGATCTCCCCCACCAGGACCACGTCCGGGTCCTGGCGCACGATGGCGCGCAGGCCGCTGGCGAAGGTGAGCCCGATGGAGGACTTCACCTGGATCTGCTGGAGGCCCTCCAGCTGGTATTCCACGGGGTCCTCGATGGTGATGATCTTCCGGAAGTCCGCGTTGAGCTGCTTCATGATGCAGTACAGCGTGGTGGTCTTTCCACTGCCGGTGGGCCCCACGATGAGGATCATGCCGTGGGGCATGTTGTAGATCTGCCGGAGCTGCTCCATGGTGTCCGGGAGCAGCCCCACCTTGTCCAGCTCAAAGACCGAGGAGTCCTTCTGCAGCAGTCGAAGCACGATGGACTCGCCGTGCATGGTGGGGATGGTGGAGACGCGGACATCGATGGCGTTGCGCCCGCTGGCGAGCTCGATGCGCCCGTCCTGGGGGAGCCGCCGTTCGGCGATGTTCATGCCGCTGAGCAGCTTGATTCGGGAGGAGATCGCGGGGAACTGCGAGATGGGTGGCCGCAGGACGGTCTGGAGCATGCCGTCGATTCGGAATCGGATCTGCACGTCCTTCTCGTTGGGCTCCACGTGGATGTCGCTGGCGCCGGTTTCCTGGGCGCGGGTGAAGATGTCGTTGACCAGGCGGACAATGGGCGCTTCCTTGGCCAGATCCCGCAAAGCCTGCTCGGAATCCCCGTCCAGGCCCGGGATGCCCTCTTCGGGGCGGTCGTAGACGGACGCCAGGTAGCGGTCCACGTAGGAGCGCCGCGCCAGCACCAATTCCACGTCCACTTCATACAGCTTCCGCCAGAGCTGGGTCAGATGCCCGGCGTGGTAGGGGCTGCTGACGGCCAGGAGCACCTTGTCGGCGCTCCAGACCAGTGGAAGGCACATCTCGCCGTTGAGGAAGTCGTAGGTGACCTCTTCGCAGAAGGGGATGTCCCGGTTCTCTTCTTCGTCCAGGACGGGCAGGCCGCTGGCTTCGGCGTAGATCTTCAGGAGGGCCTGGTCGTCCAGGCGCCCGTCATCCACCAGCGCCTGGTCCAGCTGCGGGGTTCCTGCCTGCAGGAGCGCCGGATCCGAGATCTTCAGCTTCTGCGCCAGGAGCCGCCGGACGGCGTCGGCCAGGGCGGCGGGGGATGTGCTTTGTGGGAGGGCCATGTGCGTCCGACCTGGGCTAGTATTGTTCTTCCTGCTGGCGCTTGGCGATCTCCTCCAGGGAGTCCTTGTAGCGCCGGATCAGTTCATCCTGGAAGTTGTCGTTGTCAATGACATTGACGGTGATGAGCACCAGCACCTCGGTGCGCACATTCTGGCGGTAGTCGTAGCCGAAGAGGGCGCCCAGGTAGGGGATGTCCCGCAGGAAGGGGATCCCGCGCTTGGTGACGGCCTCCCGGGTCTGGACCATTCCGCCCATGAGGATGGTGGAGTTGTCCTGGACGGTCATGACGGTGGAGATGTCCTTCTTGGTGAAGTTTGGCGCGGTGGTGTTGTTGGTGTTGGTGCTGCTGCTCTGCTGGGCGGTGACCTCCTGCTCGATCTCCAGGCGCACACGGTTGCCCGCCGTGATGCTGGGGGTGACCGTCATGATGACGCCGATGTCCTTGTATTCGTAGTTGGTGGAGGTGTTCCCAGAGGAACTTGTGTAGCTGGTGGACTGGGTGGGGACGGCGATCTGCTCGCCTGCCTGGAACTTTGCCTCCTGGCCGGAGACAACCACCAGCTGGGGCTCGGAGAGGATCTTCGTGCGGCCTTCGCCGGCCACCGCGGTGATCAGCGCCAGCGGATCCTTCGCCTTCTGGAGAATCAGGCCCATGCCCGCGGAGTTCCAGGAGCCTATGGCCGTGTTGATGGCGTCGTCCGTGCCGTTGAAGAGTTTGTCCAGGGCGCCGGCGCCCGCGTAGCCGCCGGAACCCGTCCATTTGCCGTCCTTGAAGAGCTTCGAGGCCGCGTAGCTGACGCCGAATTCGGTGGACTTGTCCAGGGTGACATCGGCGATGATGGCGCGGATGGAGACTTGCCGGGAGGGCACGTCGTGGCGTTTCAGGAAGGCCTGGATGAGGCCCCAGGCGCGGGGAGTGGTCTTGATGGTGAGGCGGTTGCTCTCTTCGTCGGCAAAGACGGTGACGGGGGTCTCGAAGAGGGAGAGGTTCGCCTTTGGCTCGTCGTTGTCGCTCCGGTTGCGGTTGTTGCTCCGGTTGCTGTTGTTCCGGGTGCTGGAGGTGTTCCGGGAGGAGGAGCTGGAGGAGGAGCTGGAAGAGGAGTTCAGGCTGCTGGAGGAGCTGGTTGTGCTGGAGCTCTTCCGGGAGGAGGAAGAGGAGGAGTTGGAGTCCGCGGAGCTGACGGTGATTTCGGTGTTGAAGAAGGTCTCCAGGGCGTCGGCCAGGCGGGTGACCGTGGTGTCGCTGACGTTGTAGAAGTAGATCTCCTCCTGGTCCAGGCGGTCGCTGCGGTCCAGAGCGCGGATCCACTTGCCGACTTCCGCCACAACCTCGGGGAGGGCGGCGGAGACCACCAGGCATCCGATGCGGGAGAGGGCGGTGATCTTGATGGCGCCGCCGGAGGCGCCCGCCGCGGTGGCCACGGGGTAGCCCAGCACCGGCAGCAGGGAGTTCAGCTCGGTGGCCATGGTGTCGGCGTCCACCTCGGTGACCGCGAAGGCGGCGCAGGGCCATTCCCGTTCGCCCTTGTCGTCGAAGCGGGAGACCAGCTCCCGGATCTTGTCCATGTTGGCGGGGGCCTCCACGATGACCAGGGTGTTGGTGTCGGTGATGTCGGTGGCGGAGGCGCCTTCGGTCATGAAGGGCTTGATGAGATTGGCGATGTCGCCGCTCTTCTTGTGGAGGATGGGGATGAACTCCACGGAGACATTGGGTTGCCGTGCGGTGGTGAAGAGTTTCCGCTCCTGGGGCATCTTCTCGAAGGGGAGGATGTGGAGGAAGCCGTTGTTCATGGAGGCGTAGGCGCCGGAGAGCCAGAGGATGTGCTCGAAGGTGTCCCAGGCCTCGGCAGCCGTCATCTCGGTCTCCACGGAGAGGGTCACCGCGCCCTTCACGGATGGATCAATCAGGTAGCTGAAGTTCAGCAGGTCGGGACTGGCGAAGGCCGCCACCACTTCGGAGATGTCCGCGGCGTTGAAGGCCAGCACCACATTCACTTTGGCGTCACGGCTAGGCAGGCTCTTCAGCAGGTTGTCCGGATAGGGCGTGATGCTCTGGGCGGCCATGTCGGTCTTTCGGCCAGGCATGGCGCCTTCCCGCTCCAGGAGGATGCTCTCCTGGCTGGTCTGCTGGGTGTCCGCCACCTGGATCGCCGAGGTGTCCAGGGTGGCCGCCACGTGGGTCAGGGAGGCGTCTGCAAACGGCATGGGACGCTTCTCGCCGGTGGCAAGCCGGGGGCCTTTCTGGTGGCTGGTGGCGCAGGATGCCAGGAGGACCAGGGAGCCCAGAAGCAGACTTCTGAGGCAGTGTTTCGCGGTGTCTTTCATCGTTGGCGGGGGATGCTTCTGGAGGAGATGGAAAGGGGATCCTTTGCGGGAGGAGGTCCGGCGTTGCGGCGTGCGTTTCGGGAAAGGGAAAGGGCTATTTCTGGGAGGAGGGCTGTCGGCCGGCGTCGCGGTTGCGGCTGGAGTCGTCGTCGCCCTGCCGGCGCTGCCGCGCACGCTGCTCCACGCGGCGCTGGAGCTCCCGGTCGACGCCGTCCTGCTGGCCGGAAGCGTTGTTGCCGGAGGCAGGGGCGTTGTTGTTTTGGCCCGGGAAGTTGTTGCCCATTCCCGGTGGCGGCGGGGGCTGTCCGGGGTTCGCCTGGTTCCTGGCGGCCTCCTGCTCCTTCGCCTCCTGGGCCTGCTGGGCCTGTCGCTGGCGGATGGAGGCCTGCTGCTCCTGCTGGGTCTGCTGCTCCTTCTTGGCCTGGATGGCCTCCGCCATCTCCTGGCGGCGTTTGGTGGCCTCCTCGCCGGCGTAGTTGATGCGCAACTGGATGGTCTCGGAGCCCCGAACCAGCTCCACCATCTTCTGGTCGGGGTGGATGGCCTTCAGCAGGTAGCCGGTGTCGTTCAGGGGGTCGCCTTCGTGGAAGATCAATTTCACGGGGGCCTGTGTGGCCTTCCTGGTCTCCGGCTCCTTCGGGGCGTCCTTGCCACGGCCACGGCGGTTCCGGGAGGTGTTGCGGGAGGATGTCTGCTGCCTGCTCCGCAGGATCGCCACCGGGGCGGGCGGCTGGTCGGCGGGACTGATCTGCGCGATGCCGATGAGCTCGAAGTCGAAGTTCTTGGCGGCCGCCGCGGCCGCCTCCGCGGAGAGTTCCGCCGCGGTTTCGGAGGGCTCCTGCTCCTGCCGCGAAGGCAGGAAGAGGGACTTCTTCCACAGGTCGTCCAGGGAGGCGTTGGCGGGCAGTTCGTCGGACTTGGCGGCCTCCTCCTTCCCGGCTTCCCGGACGGGGCGCTTCTCAGTTCCGGCTTTCTCGGCGCCCTTCTGGGAGGACTTGGGCTCCAGGCGTTCGGCGGGCAGCGGCGCGGGGGGCGGCGTGGCGATCACTTTCACGGTGCCGCCCACGGCGGCCAGCGCCAGCAGGCAGTCTAGGATGATCCAGGCGATTCCGGACATGGCTTGGTCAGAGGCGTTTCAGGGGAAGGGGATGGGACAGGGCGGCTCAGGGGGTCCCGCTGCGGGTGGAGGTGGTGGAGACGCCTTTCTTCTGGGTGGAGCCCTTCTGGACGGCGGCCTTCTCGGAGGAGGAGGCGGCGGGTGCCGTGGAGAGCCCCAGGAAGGCCCGGGCATCCTGGTTGAGAACCAGCACTTTCAGCCGGGCGGAAAAGTTGACTGCGGAGGGGGTGCGGGGATTGTCCGGCTGGATCTTTGCATATTCCCAGCGGAATTTTCTGCCGGCGGGGGTGGTGCGCATGAGGGAGAAGAAACGGGTGAGCTCCCGCATGGAGACGCCCTTGGCCTCGATGGAGATCACGATCTCCTGCAGGCAGGAGCCGTTCTTCTCTTTGTTCACATCGACCTTCTGGCTGCCCGCCGCCGAGGAGAGCATCGCCAGGCGCATGATCCGGCTGAATTCCGTGGAGATCTCCTGCTCCACCTTCACCGCAGGGTTGGCGGGAATCCAGAAGGGCGCCGCCAGCTCGCGCATTTTCAACAGCTCCGACTGGCGGTCCTGCTCGGTCTTCCGCGCGACCATCAGGTCGCTCTGCAGGGATTTCAGCGTGCGCTCACGTTCCGCCACCCGCGCCGCCGTGGGAGGCTGGAACATGGGAAGATACTGCTTGGCCACCAGGAGGCATACCACCACCATGACGACCAGCAAGAGGGTTTGGCGAGTCTTCGGCTTCATGCTCTATTCCTCCTCCTCGACAAACTCCACCTCGT
This sequence comes from Bacteroidaceae bacterium, assembly GCA_963621575.1. GTDB lineage: Bacteria > Verrucomicrobiota > Lentisphaeria > Oligosphaerales > Oligosphaeraceae > UBA1724. The sequence goes on along the minus strand of CAVFEH010000015.1, from coordinate 32,821 downwards.
CCCCGTCGTCTTCCAGGTCGACGGATTCCTCTTCTGCGGATGCCTGGCGAAGGCTCCGCTCCTGCTCCTTCCGCGCTTTCTCCTGCTCTCGTTTCGCCTCCTCCTTCGCCTGGCGAATCTGCGCCTCAAAGGGCGTGTCGTAGCGCGCGGTGACCTCGAAGCGCTGGGTGATGGAGCCTTCCTTGGTGGTGGTGGTCAGGCGCTCGGCGGCATCCCCCAGGTAGGGGGATTCCTCCAGGCGCAGACTCAGCTCGGCGTCTTTCTGGGGGCCTTGCACACGGAAGGTCAGCTTGTTGTCCCGCCACTCCAGGGGATCGGCCAGCCAGTGGGTGGAGGGCACCGCGCGGGTGACGGCCAGCAACGCGGTGGGGAAATCGGGGGCATTGGGGGTGTTTTCCTGGAGCTCCTGCCGGATGAGGGTGACGCGCTCCTTGTCCTTGGGGGTGGAGGCCTTTTTCAGGGCGTCCAGCTCGGCGGTGATCTTCCGGATGGCCTGGTCCACCTGCCGCAGCTGCAGCGCGTATCCGGAGAAAGACCCCGCCAGGAAATAGACCGCCAGCAAGACCAGGTAGAGCGCCAGAACCGCTCCGCCGATCTTCGCGGAGAGGAAGCGCCGGGCATGGAAGCGTTCGGGGAGGGGGACCAGCGTGGCCTGGTCGTCATGCAACGCCGCCGTCAAGCCGTAGAGCGCCAACAGCGCAACAGCCGCGTAGTGCGCCTGCTTTTCCGGCGGGAGCTTCTCCAGGTCCCCGGGTTCACAGAGGTCCCGGGGCAAGAGCTCGGCGAAGGGCTTCGCGCACTCTTCGGCGACGGGGGAGACCTGGCGTCCCTCGGGGGAGGGTTCGTAGCGATACTGTCCGGTGGCGGGGGGCTCCTCGGGGAGGGTCAGGGCGGCATTCTCCAGGAGGGGGTCCAGGACCACGGGGGGGGGGACCAGCGCATCCACGTGGTGGAGGCCCTCCATGGCCTTCAACCAGCTGTTCCAGTTCTCGGAGCGCACATAGAAGAGGCGCACCTTCTGGGTGGCGTCGCCTCTCTTGCGGGAGAGCAGCCGGTATCCCCAGCGGAGCCGGTCGGAGGGAAGGGGGGTCTGCTTCCGCAGCTGGAAAGCCAGGGCATTCTGCATCTCCTCGCGTTTCAGCGGAGGCATGACAAGATCCGCCATGCCCCATCCCTGGCCATTGCCGCCTGCCACGATATAACTTTGGTCGTCTCCGCCGACCTCCCGCACGGCGCGCATCAGCAACTCCGCCAAGGAGGTGCACTCCTTGCCTACATGGCCATGCCAGTGGGCCGCCACACGGGCGCCACGACCCTGCACCGCCACGCGGACGGCGTGGCAGGCGTCGGTGGTCCAAGTGAGGGCGATGGCTTGCGTTCGAGTGAAAAGGGAGCTCATTTGGGAGTTCGAGGAGAGGGAGGAAGGCAGGCGCAGAAGGCGGTCTGCGGCACGGAAAACGGTGTGCTTCGCCGCTTATTGTGGACTTCCTTCGAAAGTGTGGAATTCCGCAGGGGGAGGGAGGAGGGCGGCGCGCGTTAGACCAGCCCCTCCAGGTCGTTGTTCTGGGCGAAGATGTCCAGGTTTTCGCGGAGGTCTTCGGGGGGCGGCGCGGTGAAGACCATCCGTTCGCCGGTGACGGGGTGCGGCAGCGCCAGCTTCCAGGCGTGGAGCATTTGCCGGGTGGTCAGGAAGGGCGGCATTCTGGAGGGGCCGCCGTAGAGGGCGTCTCCCAGCACGGGGTGCCCGATGTGGGAGAGGTGCACGCGGATTTGGTGGGTGCGGCCGGTATACAGGCGCACCTGCAGGAGGCTCGCCCCCGCCGTTTCGGCGATGACGCGGTATTTGGTCAGGGCCTCCCTGCCCCCCCGGGGGAGCACCGCCATCCGCTGGCGGTTGCGGGGATCCCGCCCGATGGGCGCGTCAATGGCCGCGAAGTCCTCCCGGAAATGCCCCCGCGCCACGCAAAGATAGAGCTTCTCCGTTCGACGGGCCAGGAAGCTCTCCTTCAGGGATTCATAAGCCTCCTGGGTGCGGGCCACCGCCAATACGCCGGAGGTGTCCTGGTCCAGGCGGTGGACAATGCCCGGGCGGGCGGCGTCCTCTCCGACACGGGCGAAGGACGGGGGTTCCCGGAAGAGCAGGGCGGACACCAGGGTGCCCGTTCCCGCGGGATTCCCCGCGCCCGGGTGAACCACCATGCCCGCCGGCTTGTTGACCACCAGCAGCGAGGCGTCCTCGTAGAGCACATCCAGCGGGATCTCCTGGGGGGAGACCGCCACCGGCGCACCCGCCGCCGCGCATTCGTCTTCGGCGGGGAGCTCGTAGCGCAGCACATCCCCCGTCTCCAGGCGACGGCCCGCTTTCCCGGCTTCGTCGTTCACTGTGGCGCAGCCGCCGGCAATGGCCTTCTGGATGGCGGTGCGGGAGAGATACGGGTGCCGCTGCACCAGCAGCAGATCCAGCCGGATGCCGTCCAGGGTTTCGTCGATGTCCAGGCGGTGTTTCATGCTATCGGGGGGGCGGACTTGCTTCTGGCGGCCCTCCAGGTGCACCAGAGGAAGACGGCGAGGGTTGCCGGCAGGATGAGGAGGGCGGTGGTCCACTGCGCGGGGGTCAGTCCGCCGTTCTGGTGGTAGTCGCCCCGCAGGAACTCCAGGAGGAAGCGTCCGATGGAGTATCCGAAGAGGTAGAGGAAGAAGCGCCGCCCCTTCAGCCAGCCCCGTTTTTCGAACAGGAGGATGACGCCGGCCACGGCCAAACACCAGAGGGCCTCCAGCGCCTGGACCGGCAATACGGGAAGCGGTGCCGTGGCGTTCTCGGGGAGCAGTCCCAGCAATTTCTGGGTGTGCAGCACGTCGTTGCCGCGGGCGGGGTAGAGCACCGCACCCCAGTGGCTCCAGGGGATGCCGAAACAGCAGCCATTGAAGAGGCACCCCAGCCGCGCCACCGCGTGGGCTGTCGGCAATGCCGGCGCCAGGAAATCCGCAATCTCTCCCTCGCGCCAGTGCCTCCAGCGGCAGAGCGCCCACACCGCTAGCAACGCCACCACGAAGCCCCCCTGGAAGACGAGCCCGCCCTCCCAGACGCGGAAGACCGCCAGCGGATCCCCGGCGAAGGATTCGCCCCAGAAACGCCGCACGTATTCCAGCCGCGCGCCCACCAGCCCCGCGACAACGCAGGTCAGAAGCAGGGCGTTCAGGTCATCGGCGAGAAGACGGGTGCCCTTCCGCCGGACGTGCATCATGGCGTAGCCTGTCAGCATGGCCAGCGCCGCAAAGAGGCCATACCAGCGAAGCTGGAAGGCGCCTTGGGACAGGATGACGGCGTCGGGCAGGGAAAACATGCGGGGGTGGGGACTGGTGGGGAAAGGGGAAAAGAAAAACCTTGCCGCGCCGGGCGCCCTGTGGACGGCGGCTGCGGGAAACGGGCACGCCTCCCTGCCTGCACGGGATTGGCCGTGGGCGGGGAGGCGCGTCGCGTCGCCAAAGACGGCTCTCCGGAAGACGCCCGGCGGACGGAACAAACTCCCATCCGCCGTACTGGCCGGAAGCGCCGCCTGGGGCGACTTTCGGGGACTACATGTACAGCGGTCCCAGGAACTGGCAGGCGCGGAAGTCGTCGTTGCCGAAGCGGGTCCACATGGTGGGACGGAAGATGTCCTCCTTGGGGACGTTGCACATGTCGACGGGGATCCGCAGCATGGCGCACAGGGTGACCATGTCGGCGCCGATGTAGCCCAGGGAGCTGGCATCGTGGTTGGGGCCGATGTTGTTCATGTACTCGAAGGAGCTCATGCCGCGGGGAGTCCAGAAGGTCTGGGGCCAGGTGGGATCGGTGACCTTCTTGATGTGCTCCTCGACCTTCTTGGGCAGCTGCACGGACTCGCCTTCCACCACGGAGAAGGTCAGCATGTTGTCGACGCAGTTCATGCGGTAGGAGGTCATGGGCAGTCCGCCGGGGGTGGTGAACTGGCTGGAGAGGCCGTCGCCGGGGAAGTAGGTCAGGGCGGCGTTCATGTAGTTGGTGCTCTTCAGCAGGGCCGCCATCAGGGCGTCCTGGAGCTTCTTGCTGGCGTTGAACATCTTCCACAGGGCCTGGATGGAGACGTCCTTCTTCACGCCGGCGATCTTCCACAGGTCGACCCCGAACTCCAGGGCGGCGGCGCCGGAGTTGCGCTTGTCGATGATGCCGTTGGGGCACACCTTCATCACGTCAACGCCAGTGGCCTTCTTGATGGAGCTGGGGGTCCAGTTGGTGCGGATGTCGGCGAAAAGCTGGGGCGCGCCGCCGGTCAGCAGATTGCCGATCAGCATGCCCATGCCATTCTTGGAGTCGTTCTCGGTGGCCCAGGGGGTGGGGGCGTGGAAGCCGTTCCAGTCCCAGGAGGAGTTCATCAGACTCTCGGTGACATCGAAGTTCGGGTTGAAGTCGGTCCACTGGCGCTGGCCTTGGGAACCGCCCACGATGGCGTTGACGCCCTGGGCGTACTCGACGTTGGGCTCGAAGCCGAACTTCTTGGCGGCCTTGGGATCGCAGAGGACGTTGTTGCCGTGGAGCAGGTCCCGGCAGATCAGCGTCATCTTCAGGCACTTCTCGACGAGCTCCTTGTCCTTCAGGGCGAAACGGCGGGTCTCGGGCTTGTTCAGCCAGGTCTTCTGGAACTGGTCGAACCACTTGATGGCCTTCTTCAGCTCGTCGTGGTCGTAGTAGTTGGCCTGGATGCGGCCGTTCAGGATGCACTGGTCGACGGAGACCACGCCCATGCCAAGGTACTGGGAGAAGAGGTTGCGGCGCACGTCGCTGCCGATGATGCCCATGGCGACGCCGCCCACGGACAGGTAGTTCTTGCCGCGCATGTAGCCCACCGCGGCGGCGGCGCGGGCGAAGCGCAGGAGGCGGGTGGCCACGTAGTCGTTCAGCGGGCCTTCCTCATCTTCCAGGTCGGGGGAGTAGACGCAGAAGATGGGGCGCTTCTTCTCGTCCATGCAGGCGCAGAAGGCCTTCAGCCACACGGCGCCGGGGCGGTCGGTCTGGTTCAGGCCGTAGGCGCACTGCTGCCACTCGGAGGAGCCGATGCCCATGCCGGCGCCCACCAGCTCGTCGATGTAGCTCCAGGAGCGTCCGACCCAGATGTTGGCGGAGACGCCCTGGGTGGCGTAGTATTCCTGGGCGCGGGCCGCGGTGCGGGCGCCGTAGACGATCTCGGGGGCGACAACCACGCGGACGGGGGTGCCGTCGGGCAGCGCCACGTTCTGGGTGATCAGGTCATAGACCTTCTCGGCCATGCGCCAGGTGCGCTCCACATTGTCCTCGTGGGCGCCCACACGGCCGTCGGCGACGGGGGTGATGGCGATGGTGGTGGTGGGGCCCAGCACCTTCTTGTCGGCTTCCTGGAAGGAACGCGCGGTCTTCGCCAGCTTGTTGAAATCGGGACGATTCTTGTCGGCCATGATGATTTCTCCTAGTGTGTTTTCTTGTGTGGTTTCGCGAGGTTCTCGCCAACAGCGTGTGGGGAACGGAACGGAACAAAATGGAGGTTGTCGGGGGATGCGGGCAGGTTCCGCCAGCATTGAAAGAGGAGCGCGCCCGTTTCGGGCTCATAGAGGGCCACCTCGCCGCGGTCTTTCCAGGCGGGGAGGGCGGCGGCGAGGGCGCCTCCGGCGAGGGGCGTGCGGAAGGCGTGGTGGAAGTGCCCCACCAGCACCATGCGCCGGGGGGAGTCCGCGAGAAGCTCCTTCGCCCAGGCGGTGAAGGCCGCCGCGGGGAAGTACGCCCGGCGCCTCCGTCCGTGGCTCTCCAGGCACTTCTTCAAGAGGCGGACGACGCAACCGGCGAAGGGCATCCACTTCAGGAGGAAGTGCGCCAGGGCGCCTTTGCTCCACCGGCGGAAGAGCCGGTGCCCCCCGGGCGCGGCGGCCATGTCGCCGTGGGCCAGGAGGAATTCCTCCAGCGCGAGGCCATCCTCTGCGCAGGCGGTGAAGGCGTCCCCCTGGTGCGCCGCAACGAAGAATTCGTGGTTGCCCTCCAGAAAGAAAATCCGCCTCCGGGACTTCTCCCTGCGGCACCACTCCAGGAACTCCAGGTGGTGCGGTTCCTGCAGGCGGGGGACGCCCACCCACAGGTCCATGACGTCGCCCAGGAAGACGACGTCGTACGCCGTTGTTTCAATCCACCGGAGCATCTCCCGGAAGCGTTCCCGGGAGACGCCCGACGGCTGGACGTGCGCGTCGGCCACCAGGAGCCAGGCGCGCCGGCGCGCCTCCTCCGCCGGAGGCGCGGGGTCGAGGGGCTGGAAGCGGAAGGGCACGGAGGGCGGAGGGAGGGTTGCGGGGACGGGCTATTTCTTCTTGGAACGCCCGGCCTTCTTGGCGGCGGGCTTGGCCTCGACGATGACGGCCTCCTCGGATTTCTCCCCGTGGCCGTGGTGCCCGTGGCATCCGCAGTCGCATTCGTCATCCTCTGCAGGCTCGTCGTCTTCGCAGCCACATCCGCAGCCGCACTCGTCCTGCTCCTCCAGCATTTCGGGGATGAGGTGGGGCAGCAGGGCGTTCTTGAAGTCCTTTTCGGATTTGAGGCTCTTGGGGAGGCCGTCCACGGCCTGCCAGTATTCCACGAACTCCGTGGATTCCCCGGGCTCCAGGGTCTCCAGGGGTCCAAGCAGCTCCATCTCGGTGAAGGTCTTGCAGGTGTAGCACTCGGAGATGCAGCCGTTGTCGGGATACTCGGCGTCGTAGACGTCGAAGTATTTGATGATTGCCTGGCCGTTGTTCACGTAGGCGACCCAGCGGCAGGTGTTGTTGACGCCCAGCTTGAGGGCGCCCTCCGCCTTCGCGTCGTGGGCGACGGTGACCAGGTCCTTGCCGATCTTCAGGCGCTTGTCCTGCAGGTTGGTGTAGGGCCAGAAGTTCAGGGTGCGGTCCGGCGCGTAGGGGTCGGCCTCGCTTTCGTCGGCGGGGGAGCCCATGGGCACCACGCAGGTGCCGCCGGCGGCCATCTGCGCCAGGGTCCAGGGGGCCAGCTGGATGGGCCACACCCCGGTGTTGGTGATGGCGTGGGTCACGCAGAAGAGTCCGGCGTCGCCCAGGGGCTCGATGAGCATCTCCTTCTGGATGCCGGTGGCCTTGCAGGGCTCCGTGGAGAAGAGGACGCCATATTCGGTGGGGGTCACCTGCACGGGGTCGTTGTCGGGCTCGTAGGTGCGGGGGCACTGCTCGGGGGAGTGCCAGAGGCGGTGTCCGCCGTAGAGGGTGAAGCCGTTGGCGGAGACCTCCATGGGCTCGGGGGGGAGCACAGCGAAGTGGTTGAAGGCGCTTTTCTTGCCGATGAACGCGCCAATGACGCGGGGGCCCACCTGGGTGGTGATGGCCAGGCGGAAGTCTCCGGAACGCAGTTCCACGCACTTCTTGTGGATGCCGACGGTGCAGGTTTTCAGAGCCATGGGGGTCTAGGGGATGGTGGGGTTTCTTCTGGTGGATCCAGGCGGTTTTCCCCCTGGGTTCGCGAACTGCGATAAAGGTAATCTGTCATTCCCGTTGCGCAGGGAGGAGAGGGGCGAATTTTCGCCCTTTCCCGCCTCCTGCGGCGCTACTTGTCCCACAGGGCGTCCGCCAGGGCGTGGATCTCCGCCTTCATGGGCTGCGCCACGCGGGAGGAAAGGCGGTTTTTCACGATGGCGAAGACCGCGCCTGTCTGCTGGTCCAACGTCAGCTCGCTGCCACCCCAGCCATGGTGTCCGAAGAGACGGCCCCGCCAGGGCGGCGGCGCCAGCAGCAGGTACCCCAGGCCAAAGACCATCCAGTAGACATCCTGGTCCTCCGAGGGAATCGCCTCCCCCGCGGGACGCTGCAGGGTCGTCGCCTCTTTCAGGAGCCCCGGGGAGATCATCCCGCCCTCCAGCAATGCGCCCCCGAAGCGCGCCAGGCCCCGCGCGTTCGCCACGCAGCCAAAGGAGGGCAGAAAGGCCCGCCGCACGCAGGGGGTGCCCATGGCGTTGGAGAGGGGGTCCAGGACGCTCTCACGTTTTTTCGGCGGGAGGAATTTCCGCATGTCGTCCGCCGCCACGACCTCCCCGATGCGCCCATCCTGGCTTTCGGGGACGCCGAAGAAGACATCTTGGGAGAGCCCCAGGGGATTCAGGAGCTCCCTCCGCATGAGCTCCCCTGGCGCCACGCCTGTGACGCGGTGGAGGAATTCCCCCAGGATCCACGCGTAGCTCAACGCCTGGTACTGGGTCCTGGTGCCTGGCTCCCACACGGGCTCCCGCGCGGCAAGTCTCCTGCACATGCCCTCCCAGTCCACCAGCGCTTCCGCGGATTCCACAGCCGGCATGACGTGCATTCCGGTTGTGTGCCGCAGGACGTCCCGGAGAGTGATGCGGGACTTCCGGGTGCCCTCCACCGCAAAAGCGGGCCAGAAGTCCCCCAGCTTCACGTCCAGGGGGAGGCTGTGTTTCTCCACAATGCGCAAGGCCAGAGTGCTGAAGAGGGCCTTCCCTGTGGAGAAGACGGGAAAGAGGGAGTCTTCCTCCACGGGACGGGTCCGTTTCTCGTCGCAGTGCCCCGCGCAGACCGATGCCTGCAATTCCCCGTGGCGCCAGATGGCGCACTGCACCCCCAGCTCTTCGCCGGACGTGGCATATCTCTCCAGGATCCTCTCCAGATCCAGCTGCAGCTCAGAATTCATGGAAGCCGTGAAACGCGCGTTGCGCCCCCTTTGGAGCTCTTAGAAGAAACCCAGGTCCTTGCCGGTCCAGTAGAGGATTTTCCCCATGATCGCGAGGAAGATGATTCCAAAGACGGCATACCAGAAGGTCTTGCTGCGCGCCAACTGTCCGAAGAAGCCCTCCCGGCCCTCTTCCTCCAGGCGCTCCAGGAGCTCCTGCTTCCGGAGTTCCGCGGCAAGCTGCTTCTCCTCCTCCGGAGTGATCGACGGGGTCTGTTCGGATTCCGGCTCCTGCTTTACAAGACGCAGGTGCGCCGGACGATTCTCAGTGTCTGCTGCTGCGGGATGCTGCTCTTCCATGGAAACTGGCCTCCGTGTGATAAGGAAAACGAAGAAGCGGCGGATGGCTCCGGCGACGGCGAAAGCCTGCGTTGCAAAAGGATAACGTCCCTCCTCCCGGAAAATTCTCCCGGGAGGAACGGCACACCCGAAAAATATATCCGCCGATAGACGATTGCGACGGCGCCGCTTCCCCCCCACCCATTCTGGCTCCGCCAGAAACAGAGAGGCGGCGGACGGTGGCTGCCGCGGTCGGAGCACTCCCCTCCTTTGCGTCGCATCATCTGCACCACACGCGGCGAAATGAAAAAAGCCCCCCTCCGGCGGAGAAATGCCGGAAGGGGGCGTGCGGGACTTTGCGCTGTCGCGAAAGCCGGAATGCCGTTCTAGGCGCGGGCGGCCTTGGCCTTCTCGACCAGCTGCGCGAAGGCGGCGGGATCGTTGACGGCCAGGTCGGCGAGCATCTTGCGGTTGATCTCGATGTTGGCCTTGTTGAGGCCGTCGATCATCCAGCTGTATTTGAAGTCGAGGGCACGGCAGGCGGCGTTGATTCGCTGGGTCCACAGCTGACGATAGGCAATCTTCTTGTCTTTTCGTCCCACGAAGGCGTATGCCATTGCGCGGTCTGTGGCGGTGTACGCCATGCGGATCAGTTTGCTCCGGCTGCCGCTGAAGCCTTTTGCCATTGCCAGGACGCGCTTGCGGCGGGCTCTGGATGCGGGTGCGTTCGTTGCTCTCATTGTTCAGTACTCCAAGCTATAAGATGTTAGTGCATCCAATTAAAGACCGTAGGGGAAGCAGGCCTTCATGCGGGAATTCTCGGTGGTCTTCACTTCCTTGGGCTGTCCGAGACGACGCTTGCGGGTGGCGGACTTCTTGGTCAGAATGTGCCGCCCGCCGGCGCAGTTGTGCATGAATTTGCCCGTACCGGTCTGCTTGAAGCGCTTCGCGGCGGCTTTTCTCGTTTTCATTTTCGGCATGGTTTTGTTCTCCTTGTTGGAAAAGGCCATCGTCGGCCTGGCGCCCGGGCTGGGGTAGAGAAAACGAACCCTTTGCCCTATGCGACGACAGGTCCAGAAAAAACGGCGATGGCACATGGATGCGTCCGCGGGGCGGAAACGGCGCCTCCGGACGCGAAAGAATTTGGAAATGCGGGTGTGTCCTACTCTCCGGAGGGCTGGGGCGCGGCTTCCTGCGTCTCCTTGGCGGCGGCTTCGGCCTTCTTGGCGGCCTCGGCTTTCTTGGCGGCGGCGCGGACCTCGGGCCTCAGGGAGATCGTGGTGGAGAAGGTCTTGCGCTCCTGGCGGACGGGGCTGTCCTGGCGCCCGATGTCCTCGAGCTCCTTCAGGAACCGGTTCATGATCTGCATGCCGATTTCCTGATGGCTCATCTCGCGGCCGCGGAACTGCAGCAGCAAACGCACCTTGTCGCCGTGCAGCAGGAACTCCCGCGCGTGCTTCAGCTTGGTGTTCAGGTCGTTGTCGTCAATGACAGGCCGGAGCTTGATCTCCTTCAGCTTGGGCTGGACCAGGTTCTTCCTGGCCTCGCGGGCGCGCTTGGACTCCTCGAACTGGTACTTCCCGAAGTCCATGATGCGGGTGACGGGCGGGTCGGTCTTGCTGGGGATCTGCACGAGGTCCAGCCCGGCCTGCTGGGCGCGGGCCATGGCGGTCTCGAAGGTGACAATGCCGACTTGCTGGTTGTTCTGGTCGATCAGGCGTACTTCCCGACCGCGTAGAAAACGGTCTCCTGGTCTGAGCTGCTTCACTCGGTTTGAACTCCGTGTTGGGGGTGTCTTTTTGGGGGCTTCGACGGACGGGAAACAAACGGCCCGCCGCCGGTTCCTTCTTCCGGCGCCGCCCCCAGGCAGGGGGCGGCATCGGAGGAAAGGGTGTGTTTCCGGAAGGGGAGGGTGGATTTACGCCTTGTCCGCGATCTCCTTCTCCAGACGGGCGAGGAACTCCTCGGGGGTGAGGACGTCGCCCTTCCCGTAGTATTTGCCGCCGGCCTTGGAACGGTCGCGGACGGAGACGGCCACAGTGCCGTCGGCCTGCTCCTTCTCGCCCACCACCAGCAGGTAGGGGACGCGCAGGATGCCGGCGGCCTTGATCTTGGCGCCGATGGGGCTGGCGGACAGGTCGGAGGAGACCCGGATGCCCCGCTCCCGCAGCTGCTTCTCGATCTTCGCCGCGTAGTCGGAGAACTTCTCGGAGATGGAGAGAACGCGCACCTGCTCGGGGGCCAGCCAGGTGGGGAAGGCGCCCGCGTAGTGCTCGATCAGGATGCCGAAGAAGCGCTCCAGGGAGCCCAGCAGCGCGCGGTGCACCATGTAGGGCTGGTGCCGCTGCCCATCCTGCCCGACATACTCCAGGTTGAAGCGCTCGGGCAGGTTGAAGTCGAACTGGATGGTGGAGGTCTGCCACTCGCGGCCGATGGCGTCCTTGATCTTCAGGTCGATCTTGGGGCCGTAGAAGGCGCCGCCGCCCTCGTCGACTTCGTAGCTCATGCCCTCGGCCTGGATGGCCCGCAGCAGGGCCTCGGTGGCGGCATCCCATTTGGCGGGGTCGCCCACGGCCTTGGCGGGACGGGTGGAGAGATATGCCTTGATTTCCTTGAAGCCGAAGCACTTCCAGATGTACATGGAGAAGCGGATGACTTCCCGGATCTCGTCCATCATCTGCTCCTGGGTGCAGATGATGTGCGCGTCGTCCTGAGTGAATCCCCGCACGCGCATGAGTCCGTGGAGCACGCCGGCCTTCTCGTAGCGGTAGACGGTGCCGAACTCGGCCCAGCGGCAGGGCAGTTCCCGGTAGGAGCGGGGCTTGGTCTTGTAGATCATGATGTGGAAGGGGCAGTTCATGGGCTTGACGTAGTAGGGGTCGCCGTCAATGTCCATGCTGGAGTACATGTTCTCCTTGTAGAAACCAAGGTGTCCAGAGGTCTCCCAGAGGTTGGCCCGCCCCACGTGTGGGGTGTAGACCAGCTCGTAGCCGTTGCGGTAGTGGGCGTCGCGCCAGAAGGTCTCGATGACGTTGCGGATGCGTGCGCCCATGGGGTGCCAGGAGACCAGTCCGGGACCGATCTCCTCGTGGGTGCTGAAGAGCTCCATTTCCACGCCGATCTTCCGGTGGTCGCGCTTCTTGGCCTCCTCCACCTGCTGCAGATACTGGTCCAGCTCCTGCTTGGAGGGGAAGGCGGTGCCGTAGACGCGCTGGAGCATCTTGTTCTTTTCGTCGCCGCGGAAGTAGGAGCCCGCGATGCCGGTGAGCTTCACGGCGCCGATCTGGGAGGAGTTCTCCACGTGGGGGCCGCGGCACAGGTCCACGAAATCGCCGCAGGTGTACAGGGAGACGGTCTCGCCCTCGGGGATGTCGTCCAGGCGGGAGAGCTTGTAGATCTGGCCCTTCTCCTCGAAGAGCTTCCGGGCCTCCTCGCGGGAGACCTCGCTGCGGACGAAAGGCACCTTCTGGCCGATCATCTTCCGCATCCGGCTCTCGATCTCCTTCAGATCCTCGGGGCCAAGATGGTGCTCCATGTCGAAGTCGTAGTAGAATCCGTCGGCGGTGGCGGGGCCGATGTCGAATTTTGCATCGGGCCAGAGCTTGGCCACCACGGCGGCCATGATGTGCGCGGCGGAGTGCCGGAGGGTGCTGAGGGGGGTGGAGTTGTCGGGCATGTCAGTTTGGGGGAGCCTCCGGAAACGGTTCCGGATGGCGTCCAGGTTGTTTGGAAAAAGGGAGGGGGGAGGGGGCTCGGCGCGGGCGGCTATTCCAGGACGCCCTTTGTGGAGGGCGTCTCGCCCTGGGCGGCGGGGTCCGGGGCCACTGCCATGCGCAGGGCGCGCCCGAAGGCCTTGAAGATGGCCTCCAGGCAGTGGTGGTTCTCTTCGCCCGCCAGCAGATCCACGTGGATGGTGCATCCCGCGGCATTGGCCAGCGCCTGGAAGAATTCGTGGAAGAGACGGTGGCTGACACCGCCGGCGGTGGCCTCGGGGAAGGCGCAGCGCCAGGAAAGATGCGGACGCCCGGAGAGGTCCAGGACCACCCGCGCCAGCGCTTCGTCCAGGGGGATTGCAGCCTCGCCAAAACGGAAGATCCCGAGCTTTTCGCCCAGGGCGGTTTTCAGGGCCTGGCCCAGGGCCAGACCCGTGTCCTCCAGGGTGTGGTGCGCGTCAATCTCCAGGTCGCCTTTGGCGGACAATTTCAGGGAAATGCGTCCGTGGCGGAAGGCGGCGTCGAGCATGTGGGTGAAGAAGGGCACGCCGGTCTCGATCCGGTTGTCGCCGGGACCGTCGTCCAGGGAGAGGTCCACGCGGATCCGTGTCTCCTTGGTCTGTCTGTCAATGGCGGCGCTTCTGGACATGCTTTTTGGCGGATGGAATTGTGCTTCGTCGGGGAAGAAGGCTCCCGGGGAAATTCCCGGTAAGTCTGTCAATATAGCATAGTTATGCCTCCCTGCCTGTCGGCAGGCCACCGGTCAGCAATCCCCGTTTGGTGCCCTCCAGGAATTCCACGAAGCCCTGGATCTCGGGGAGCTGCGGGAGTTCCCGGCGGATCTTCTCGATGGCGTTGGGACGGGAGAGGCCCTCCAGGCACGCGATCTTCACCGCCTCCTTGATGGCGGACACCGTCTCCGCGGACATCTCGGCGCGGCGCAGCCCCACGGCGTTGATGCCATGCACGTGGTCCTCCTGGACGATGCCGTAGGGCACCACGTCCTGGACGATGCGGGAGCCGCCGCCCACCATGGCCATGGTGCCGATGCGGCAGAACTGGTGCACCAGGGTGGAGCCGGAGATGAAGGCCTTCCGGCCCACCTCCACGCGCCCCGCCAGCAGCGTGGCGTTGGCGATGATCACGTCGTCGGAGATCTGGCAGTTGTGCCCCAGGTGGGTGAAGGCCATGAGCATCACGTTGTTTCCCACCTTCGTGGTGCTCTCCTCCTCCACGCCGCGGTGGATGGTCACATACTCCCGGATCACGCAGTGGTCGCCCACGATGGTGTAGGAGTGCTGCCCCCTGTAGTGGACGTCCTGGGGCTCGTCGCCGATGTTGGCTCCGCAGTGGATCCGGGTGCCCCGCCCGATGCAGGTGTTGCCCGAGAGCACCACGTGGGGGCCGATGACGCAGTCGTCCTGGATGGTGACCTCGGGGCCGATGACGGCGAAGGGGCCGATGGTGACGTTCCTGCCGATGACGGCTCCTTCCTGGATGGCCGCGCGGGGGTCGATGTTTCCGCTCATGATGGGGGGTGTGGGGGGGATTTCAGAGAGGGGGGGGATTCGCCGGGCGCGCGCGGCGGCTACTTGAGCACGATGCGCTTGCGGCTCTTCTTGCCGGCGCGAAGCAGGATTTCGCCGCTCTCGGGGAAGTCCTTGTCGGTGAGGGTGGCGCGGGGATCCTGGAGACGCTCGTCGCCCAGGTAGCATCCGCCGCCCTGGACCAGCCGGCGGGCGTCGCCGTTGGAGGAGCAGAAGCCCGCCTTCACCAGAAGGGTCAACAGCCCCATGCCCGCCGCCATCTCGGCGCGGGGAATCTCCAGGGAGGGAATGGCGTCGTGGGCCTGCCGGGGGGTGATCTTCGCCACCTCGGAGCTGGTTTCGATGGCGCCCTCGGGATCCGCGAAGCCGAACTGGGTGCAGGCGGCCAGATACGCCTGCGCGGCCTGTTCGGGACCGTGGGCCAGCGCCGTGGCCTCGTAGGCCAGGATCTCCTTGGCGCGGTTGATCTGCGGGGAGGGCAGCCCGCCCAGACGGCGCACCTCGTCCATGGGAAGGGCGGTGAAGTACGCCAGGAGCTTCTTCACATCGCCGTCATCCACATTGCGCCAGAACTGGTAGTATTCGAAGGGGGGGGTGCGGTTGGCGTCGAGCCAGACGGCGCCGCCGGCGGTCTTGCCGAATTTGGTGCCATCGGACTTGAGCAGAAGGGGGAAGGTGGCGCCGAAGACCTCCTTCTGCTGGAGGCGGCGCACCAGCTCCACGCCGGCCACGATGTTTCCCCACTGGTCCTGCCCACCGAACTCAAAACGGCAGCCGTAGACCTTGTTCAGGTGGTTGAAGTCGAAGGACTGGAGGAGGGGGTAGCTGAACTCCAGGAAGGAGAGGGAGGTCTGCAGCCGCATCTTCACGCTCTCGGCGGTGAGCATCCGGTTGACGCTGAAGAGGGAGCCGATGTCACGCAGGACATCCAGGAACTTCAGGTCCCGCAGCCAGTCGCCGTTGTTCACCATTTTCGCCTTGCCCACGCCCTCGCCAAAATCCAGGAAGCGGGCCAGCTGGCCCTGCAGGCAAACCACATTGTGGTCGATGGTCTCCACCGTCATGATGGGGCGCGCCTCCATCTTGCCGGAGGGGTCGCCGATCATGGCCGTGCCGCCGCCCACCAGCGCCAGCGGGGTGTGGCCGCATTTCTGCAGCCACCGCATGGCCATGATGGGCAGCAGGTGCCCGATGTGCAGGGAGCTGCCGGTGGGGTCGAAGCCCACGTAGAAGGTCTGGGGGCCTTCGCCCAAAAGGCGGCGCATGGCGTCCGCGTCGGTGGATTGGTAGAGAAAGCCGCGCTCGGCGAGAATGTCCCAGGCGTTTGTCATGGCGGGAACGGAGGAGGAGGGGGGGGATGGGGGGATGGTCTAAAACACAAGAAAGGCACTGGACCCAGGAGGTCCGGTGCCTTCCGCTTGGGGATTTCCGCAGTCCCGCGCCGACTGCATTCGGCGGGGAAGTCTGACGGAGTCCGGGGAGTTGTTTCGTCCGCAGCGGGACGAGTCCCAAGGGGAGGGAAATGTCCCTCCTAGCCCTGGACAATCTCCTTCACGGTGAGCCGGGTCATGTCCTGGCGATGGCCGTTCTTGCAGCGGCTGCGCTTGCGGCGCTTCATCTTGAAGACGATCAGCTTGGGGCCGCGGAACTGGTCCTTGATCTCGGCCTTCACAACGGCGCCGGACACGGTGGGGGCGCCGAAAACGGTGTCGTTGTCGTTGGAGATGAGCAGCACTTCGCCGAAGTCCACGGCGTCGCCGGCGTTGCCGGGAATCCGGTCGATTTCGAAATCCTGGCCGGGCTCCACCTTATACTGCTTGCCGGAGGTCTTGATGATGGCGTACATAGTCGGAAAAACTCCCGTGTGTTGGGGTTGTCTCTGGTTTTATGGTGATTAAAAATGGTCTTTTGCGGTGAGTGCGTTAATATAATGACACCACCGCTGTTTTCAACCGCAGGAGCTGCCAGGCCGCCATGCCCGCCCCCTCTCCGTCGATGGAGATCCGCGGCTAGTTCATGGGGTGGTAGTGGGAGAGATAGGTGAGTTTCCGGGGCAGGGGGATGTTGGCGCCGGTCTCGTTCTCGCCGTAGCCGTTCTCCGCCAGGATCCGGATGTCGTCCAGCACACGCACGTCGCCGCGGAAAGTGACCTTGCAGTCGAAGATGATGTTGATCTTCCGCTGGGCGTGGAGGGTGGCGATGACGCTGAGCATGAGCTCCTGGAGGGTGGGTGCCGTTGAGCTCTTGATAAGTGGTTCCACATCAAGTGGATACACCAATACGCGCAGGAGATTCGCGCTGGCCATCCGGCGGATCAGCTCCAGCGCGGCGCTTGCCCGCGACAACTCCCCCGAGTCAATCTTCCTCTGCATCTCCGCGATCTCGGCACCGCGCTGTCCCAGGCGCTCGCCCACGAACTGCCGCTTCAACTGGTTGATCCATTCATTGGCCAGGAAGAGGTTCATGGGAAGGCTGGCGTCGTATTCCTTGTCGAGGATGAGGGTCACCGGGCTGCCGTAGTGCCGGACGATGGAGGAGATGAGGGTGGCCGGCCGCACGTGGAAGCCGAAGTAGGGCGGGATGGGGATCTGGCGGCTCTCCACCACGGCGTACTGCTGCAGCATGCTCTGGCACAGGCCGCGGGCCCCCGCCAGGAATTCGTAGCTGTAGCGGCACAGGTAGTGGGTCAGCAGTCCCAGATACCAGTTGCTCTTCAGCACGCACTCCTTGTGGCAGAAGAGGGAGTCCCCCTGGATCTTGATGTGCCGTTCGTAGAAGTGGATGAAGACCGTGGCCACCCGCAGCAGGTGCAGCACCACGCTGATGTGCCCCCGCAATCGCCGCAGCGAGGAGTCGCTGCCCTCGATGTTGCTGTAGGAGATATAGGTGTCGTAGAGGGACTGCAGGGTGTGGAAGCGCTCTTCCATGGAGCGGATGGAGGCCTCTGAGAGCTGGTCGAAGTTCAGGCCCCGCCACTGGGGCGCACGGCATTTCGCCGCGTTGTCCAAGAATTTCGCGTCTTCGGTGTTGTTCAGGAAGCTGGTGGCCAGGTGGATCACCAGGTGCTTGGCGTCCTCCCGGATGCCCATGACGCGGTTCTTGGGGAGCATGCCCTGGGGGAGCCTCTCCGAGTAGTCGTATCCGATGAGCTCCTCCGGCGGCGGCCATCCCAGGCGCATGGCGTCGTCCATGACCTGCCGCAGGGAGCAGAAGAGGAAGTTGGAGACGAAGGTGACCGCCCCCGCCGTGTCCTGCTCCATCTTCGGGTAGCTCCCGTGGAAGTCGTAGGAGTGGATGGTGTGCTGCAGATGCAGGAGGTCGTAGCCCGCGTTGCTGAAGTTCTTGATCATGGCCACGTGCATGCGCAGACGGTGCCAAGTCTCGTTGCTCCTGGCGCCGTAGGCATCCAGCAACTCCTCCAGCTGGCTGGATTCCGCCAGCAGAAAGCTCAGCAGCGGCCGCGTCAGCACGAAGTTCTCCGCTCCCCTCTCCACAAAGTGGACACAGTGCGAGAGCAAAAGCGCGGAACGCTCCCGCAGCAGGCTGTCAAAGAGTTGGGAGTCGACTTCTTGCTCCATAAAAAAAGACGCGGGACGGGGAGGGTGCGCCGCCCCCGAAAAGGCGGCCGGGCTTCGCGGAAAAAGGCGAACATCCCCCCGGGAATGGACGGCGGGCAGTGGCCGGCGCCTTTGAAGGGGAGGACGGGGTGGGGGCGGAAGGCGGCGGAGAGACGCTCTCTCTCCGCATCATGTGCCTCCGGGATAGAAGGGGTCCTCCGCCTGGGCGACACGGCGGGGGACCCGGTGATTTTTGGGGTTACCTTAACCCCCTTTCAAGGGTTTGCAACTGTTCGATGACGGAAATGCGCAAAGGTGACATTTCCTGTCGCCGAATGCGCGAATTCATGCAAGAGGTGGGGGCACAAACTTCCTTCAGCCGCCAGAGAAAAAAAAGGGACCAGGGGGGAAGGGCGTTCCCTACCGGGGCCTGCGGGTTTGGCGATACTCCTCCTCCAGCTGCTGCTGCCGGATGCGCTCCTGTTCTGCCTGGCGCTCCTGCTCGGCGGCGCGGATGCGGTCCATCTCCTTCTGCCTGGCCTCCTCCTGCTGCCGGCGCTGCTCGTCCTGCAGGCGCTGCTGGGCGTCCCGCTGCTGCAGCATGAGCTGCTCCTGCTGCTGGCGGATGATCTGCTGTTGCTGCATCATCTGCTGTTGCATCATCATTTGCTGCTGCTGCATTTGGCGGGGATCCATCTGCTGCTGCATTTGCTGTTGTTGGAGTTTCTGTTGCTCCAGCTGGAAGTCGTTGTTGTGCTGCCGGATCATCTGGCGGAGCTCGCCGACCAGCTCCTCCCGCTTCTTGCGGGAGATCACGCCGTAGCCGGAGAGGTCGATCATCTCCTGCTTCCGGTTTACGCCGTTGTATTTGGAGCTGGAGGTTTCGATGTTGGCGTTGTGGGTCTTGACCATCTGGTAGAGTTGGTTTTCCAACTGCTTGGCCTGCTTCTGGTTGATGATCCCCCGGGGAAGCACGATGACCTGGCTGCCGCCGGACTTGATGATCTTCGCCTCCAGGGAGAGGGGCGCCAGGAGGCCCAGGAACAGCAGGGATGCCACGAGAAGAGGGAGGATGCTACGGTTGGTTTTCATGGTTGGAACCTCCTGGTTTGATCGGAGTTCGTCCGGTTCGTTCAAGGGAAAGAGAGGGACAGCGCTGGCTCCCCAGTTCGCGCCAGACAGCCGCCTGGTTGCGGCGGTGCACATTCAGCACCAGTCCCACCAGGAACATGAGGGAGATGACACTGGAGCCGCCGTAGGAGAGGAAGGGCGCTGTGACACCGGTGGGGGGGAGCCACCCGCTCACCACGCCGATGTTCACCATGGCCTGGACGGCGATCAGGATCGCCACGCCGTGGCAGAGGAGCAGGTCCTCCCGCCGTCGGCATTGGGTGCCCACTTCCACGATGCCGCCGCACAGCAGCAGGTATTCCGCCAGGATGGCCAGCAGCCCCAGGAACCCGAATTCCTCGCCCACCACCGCCACGATGAAGTCGGTGTGGGGCTCCGGAAGGTACGTCTTCATGTATCCCTGGGAGTATCCCAGGCCTTTGGCGCCGCCGATGCCCAGGCATACCTGGGAGCGGAAAAGCTGGAAGGACTCGTTGCTGCGGCCCTCCTCCGGATGGAGCCACGCCACGATTCGGTTGCGCCGCATGGGACTGCCTGCGATGCCGATGGTTCCCACCACCAGCCCCAGCGCCAGAATCACCGCCAGCCACCGGAAACGCACGCCTGTCAGGAACATGAGCAACAGCAGCGTGGTGCCCGCCACCACGGTGGTGGAGAGGTCCTTCCCGAGGAAGATGAATGCCAGCAGCATGCCGCAGGAGAAGACTGGCACCGCCACTCCCGCCATCAGGCTCTTGGTCTTCTGGCGCGGGAGGGTCCCGTAGTATGCCGCCAAAAAGAGCACCAGCGAGACCTTCGCAAACTCCGAGGGCTGAATCTGGAGGCTCCCCACGCGAAGCCACCGCACCGCGCCCTTCACGGCGGCGGCGCAGGGAAAGAAGCGCAGGGTGTCGCTCCCCCAGAGTTTCACCGACAACGCGGCGCAAGTCAGATACGCCAGCGGGAGAATGGTGACGAGCAGGATCCAGTGGCTTTTGCGGTAGAGGCGGTCCAGCGGGAGAAACGCCCCCGCCACGCAACACGCCAGCCCCAGGCCAATCCACACCAGCTGCATCAGAAAATACCGCGTCCCCGAACCGGAGATCGTGGCAGAGGAGATCATGCAAACCCCCTCCGTCAACAGGATCGCCATCACCACCACCACGAGGTGCGCGGCGTATCTGGCGGGGATCGACAAACCCGCGCCAATTTCCCCCGCGCTCCACGTCTCGGGCCGCGGGGCGGACGACCTCCCCCGACGTTCAGCCATGGACGAGACCCTCGGGAACCAACCGCAGATACGACGCAAAGACCGCGCCGAAGTCCACGTTCCCCTCCTTCCGGCCCTGGTATTCTTTCCAGAGGCGGCGGACGCCGTCCTGCAGATGCTGGCTGGTCACGCCGTTGTGGATGGACTCCGCGGCCTCCAGGAAGGCGGCCAGTTTGTCGGAGCAGTCGATGAACCGGCCGTCCACAGGCAGGAATTCGGCGCTGTTGTAGGTGCTTTCCAGGTCTTCGAAGGAGAGTCCCAGGGTGGGGTGGAGGTCGTTTTGGCGGAAGATCCGGTTTTCAAATTCGTCTTTGGTGTAGTAGGAGAGGAGCCGATACCACTTCGGGTGGACCAGCGGCTGGACCTTCTCCTCCATCTGCAGGTTTTCGTATTCCTTGATGATGTCCGGCAGGCCATCCACGGCGTTTTTGACGGGGGATGTGATGTCGCGGGTCAGGGCCTCGGGCAGGTCGTGGAAGAGTGCGCCCAGGAAGCTGTTGACCTTTCGCTCGGTGCAGGCCTTCGTGTCGCAGAGGGCCAGGTAGGTGATGATGGCCACCATGAGCATGTGCCCCAGCACGCTGGTGGCGGGAATGCGGGGGCTTTGGCTCCAGCGTTTCTGGAAGCGCAGTTGTCCGCACAGGTCCAGGAAGCCGTAGGTCTTCCGTTTCCGCGCGATTTTCTGAACGCCGATGAGGTCCAGGTGGTCCTCCAGCTGGTCCTCGATCTCGCCTTTGATGTTTTCAATGCCGCGGATGAAGGGGCACAACTGGTAGAGGATGTTGAACTCCCACTGGGTCGCCAGGTAGTGCGCCGCCTTCAGGATGCGCTTCTCCCGCAGCGCGAATGCGGGCTCCTGGAGATACTTCGACATCCGCTCCTGGAAGCCGCCCCGCACACGGCTCGTCAGCGGCCCCAGCTTGCGGAGCACCCACTCGTTCAACTGCGGGCCCTTTTCCGCCATCATCCGGTGGAAGACCGGCGGCTTGATGTCCGTCAGGATGATTCGCTGCAACAACTCGAAAAGTCCACCCTCGACCAACAGCGACCAATTCACCGGCTGCGGACGAATCCCCGCCGCACGCTCCTCCTCCCCACGCTCCTCCTCGCACTTCGCCAGCATCCAGGCGATGATCATCTTGTGCGCCTGCTTGTCCAACTCCGTGAATTCCATCGGGTTGATCTGGTCGTTCCAACGACGGATGCACGAGGCGCTGAAGATGAGTTCGATGAGCTCCGGGGAAAGGGAGGATCCGGCTGCGGAGACGGTGGTGTCCATGGTGTGAAGATGGCCGCGCGAAAAAAGGGGGGGCAAAGGCACGCGTGCAAACAGGGGGAAGGCGTTTCCGGTAAATATATTCCCCGCCGCCTGGGGCGGAGCGCCTTGCGTGGATGCCCGCGGATTGCGCCGCCGCAGATGCCCCGAGGCTTCCACCTTGGAGGCGTGCAACCCCGGCCGCACCGTGGCGTCCCCGTCCAGGATCTCCATCCTTTCTGCATCTGCCGCAGACGGAAAGCCACAGGAGTTGCAATCTTTATGACATCTGGTTGAACGGCAAGGCAGAAGATGGTTTTGGGGCTACGCTCATGGGGAGCGGTAGGGAGGGGGACAGGGCCCGCGCGCATGCCCGAGGCGGGCGCATGCGGGAGCGACAAGGGCCAGGAGGAGGGAAGCAATGCCTGGCGGGGGCTGGTGTGACGCCGGAGGTTGGGTGCTTTGCATAGATGGCGTGCGGGTTATGCCATTGATTTCGCGCGGGACCGGACCCAGAGTCTTCACCCCGGCGTGCGGGCGGCTTATGCCATCGACCATGTGCGGGACCGGTCCCGAGGCCCTTTATGTGGCCGGCGGACAGCCACATGGGAAAAGCCACAGGAGTTGCAATCTTTATGACATCTGGTTGAACGGCAAGGCAGAAGGTGGTTTTGGGGCTACGCTCATGGGGAGCGGTAGGGAGGGGGACAGGGCCCGCGCGCATGCCCGAGGCGGGCGCAAGCGGGATCGGCAAAGGCCGGGAGGAGGGAAGCAATGCCTGGCGGGGGCTGGTGCGTGCCCTGGAGGTTGGGCCCTCTGTCCGGGCGGTGGGCAACCACATGTGGAAAGCCACAGGAGTTATAATCTTTATGACTTTGGGGCGCAAGAGGTTGCCTCATGTTTGCCGGGGGTTATCTTCTCTGACGTCGGACGGGAATGGACCCGTGTCCCGAGTCTTTTTTGCAAATCTCTTCATCCTTGTTTACGCCACGCCAACTTTCCAGGAGGTGCCATCCATGCGTTTGTTTCCCCTCTCCCTCTTCGCGGCCCTTTTTCTTCTTGCGCTCCCTGGCGCTTTTGCCGACGAGGCCGGCGCGCTTCCCTCTGTGCGCTGTGAGTTGGAGGCCTCCGCCTTCCGTCCCGGATCCCTGGTGAAGGTGACCCTGCTGGTGGAATACGAGGATGGTGCCGCCCCCATTCCCTGGATTCTTCAAGAGGCCTTTCCTTCCGGGGGAAACGTTGCCACCGCAACCTGGAACGGGGAATACTACCCGCCTGTTCTGCGGGACGGCAAGGCCTGCTGGCTCTTTGGCTATCCCGGCGAGAGTTGGATTCCCGAAGCCGGCACGCTTGTCTACTACCTCCAGACGCCGTCAATTCTTCCCGAGGGGGAGACGACACAGAAGTGGAGCCTCCAGGGAGAGTTCTGCACTTGGAGCGAGAATGGAATTGTCTCCGGCGACCGCGTCTTCCTCCTGGATCCCGACGCCCCTGCTTCCCAGTATTCCGCGCACCAGGTGACTCTCCACCCAGGTTGGAATCTGCTCTCCATCCCGCAGTGCCTCCAGGCGGACGAAGCCGAACGCCTGGCCGCGGAACGCACGGTCTATCTCTGGCGTAAGCCCGCTTCCGGAAAGAGCACCCCCAAAGACAGCGTTTACTGCCAGGGCGAAATCCCTGAAACCCCCGGCGAGCCTTTCTGGATCCATCAGCCCGGAAATGACTCCGTCGAGCTCACGCTCAAGACCTTCGACGGCGCACCCGCCACTCTCGTCACTTTCGCAAACTCCCTCGGCTCCGGGTGGAATCTCGTGGGCGTCAGCGGCTCCCGGGACTGCACTCTAGAGGAAACCGCGGAGGTCTGGCGCTGGAAGGACGGCGTCTTCACCCTCGTTCCCGACAACACCCTCGCTCCCGGAGAGGCTGCCTGGCTGAATCTGCACGAATGAATACAGGCGGTCCCGCAGGCAACCGGGCGTCGTGAGGAAAGAGAGACGGCATCCCTCCTTTCGCGCGGCACCTTTCTGGCCATCCGCAGCGCCCTTTTTTTGACCACGGTTATGTCATTAACACAATGCTAACGTGAGGTTTACAGGTCTGTATCATTGGTTCAATAAATTCATTGGTGTGCCCGAAAAATGGGATGGCGTCCCGCCATCCGTGTGAAAACACCAACAGGAGAAACAATGAACAAGTACTTCTCGCAGATCCTCTCCCTTCTGTGCGCAGCGGTCTTCCTCTGCGCCGGCGCCGCTTCCGCTGCGGACTTCGACGGCGGCGTCGAGATCCGGGCCCGCTGCGACGCGACCCACGAGCTTCCCAATGACAAGCGCGGAGAAAGCGCCGACAGCGACTACGAGCGCATCCGCACCCGCGTCTGGGGCAAAGTGAAGGAGGGCGACCTGACCTTCTTCCTGCGCATCGCCAACGAGTTCCGTGATTACCACCACCCCGCCTCCAACTCCAGCAAGCAGCGCTTCCCCGACGTTCTCTTCGTCGACAATCTGTATGTGCAGTATGATGGCTTGATGGATGGCGACTTGAGCCTGAAGCTCGGTCGTCAGGACATGGCCTTCGGTGCCAAGCGGATCATCTCTGACGGCACCGGCGGCGATGGCTCCCGCAGCGCCTATTTCGATGCCCTGCGCCTGACGTGGAAGCCCGCCAAGGGGCAGTCCCTGGATGTTTTCGCCCTTTATACCCACCATGAGGACCTCCTGCCCACCGCCGGCAAGGAGCACGCCAACGGCAAGCGCCCCTCCGACTACGACGCCACTGGCTACGACCAGAACGAGTACGGCTTCGGCCTCTACTGGCAGGACCGCACCACCGAACGCCTTGGCTGGGATGCCTACTACGTCTTCAAGGGCGAGCATCGCCGCGAGTGCTCCAGGTACTACGCCGAGGGCGAACATGCGGAGACTCATACCGCCGGCTTCCGCGTGCTTCCAAAGTTCTCCGACCGCCTCGGCGGTGAGTTGGAGGCCGCCATGCAGGTCGGCGGCAACAGCCTGGCCGCCCAGATGGCCTATGGCGGACTGACCTTCGCCCCCCAGGCCGACGACAAGGTGAAGCTCACCGCCGCCTGTCTCTATCTCTCCGGGGACGAGGACGGCACCCGCGGCAACAGCGCCTGGCACCAGGTCTTCAACCGCGACACCGGCGTCGGCGAGACCATTGCCCCCATGTTCCCCAAGTACGCCTACAACAACCTGGTCTACCCCCACGTGGCCGCCGACCTCAAGTTCGGAAACCCCGGAAAACTCCATGTCGAGGCCGGCCCCATGCTGACCGCCGTCAAGGGGGATGCCGCGGATGGGCGCACCCGCGGCTACTTCCTCCAGGCCAAGTATTCCGTCGACCTGGGCAAGGCCTTCGACTCCAGGATTCTCAAGGGAGCCAGCGCCGCCTTCACCGGGGAATTGCTCCAGCGCGGGAACTACTTCAAGGAAGACGCCCGCGGCTTGGCTGCCTTCGGAAGAATCGAAGTGGTATACAAATTCTAGGAAGCAGGGAGCAAGCAGTCAGGAGGAGTGCGGGAGCGCCTAGGACGTGCAGAAACCCCTCCTCCCCCGACTCTCTCCAGAGGCGCGGCCGCGGTGAATGCCGTAGCCGCGCCTTTTCCGTGTCTCCGTGCGGCGGCTGTGCTTTCCTTGCCTCCTTCTTCATTGGTCGCAAATAGTGGGGAAGGGGTTACATTTTGGACCTGAGTTTTCCCGGTTGGGCGTGGATGTTTCCCGTGGCGGTTGCGTCCGCGCCCTTTGCGGCACGAAAGACAACACACACGAGAGAGTTACAGAGTATGAAGAAGTTCCTGATGGCGGCCCTGATGGCGGCCCTGATGGCGGCCTTTTGTCTGTCGGCGATGTCTGCCGATGTCAAACCGAAGTACGTCCTGCTGTTCATCGGCGACGGCATGTCGATTCCCCAGCGTACCATCGCGGAGGAGTTCTCCAAGGAGAGCGGCCGTGGCCCGCTGGCGATCAATTCCCTGCCGAACCAGGCGCTGACCCGCACCTGCTCCGCAAACTCCCTGATCACCGACTCCGCGGCGGCGGCCACCGCCATCGCCTGCGGCGAGAAGACCAACAACGGCGTCCTGGGCATTTCCGCTGACGGGCAGCGCCGCCTGGAGTCCTGCGCCGAGCTGGCCCATCGGGACGGCAAGAAGGTGGGCATCGTGACCTCCGTGACCATCAATCACGCCACCCCCGGCGGCTTTTACGCACACCAGCCGAGCCGCGGCCTCATGTATCGCATCGGCCTGGATCTCGTCGCCTCCAATTTCGAGTATTTCGGCGGCGGCGGATTCTCCGGCCAGCACGACAAGACCGACGATGAACAGTACAGGGGAAACCTCTTCGATCTGGCGAAGGATGCCGGCTACACCATTGCCCGCACCCGCGAAGAGCTCAATGCCCTGCCCGCCACCACCCCGAAGGCATTGGCCCTCTATGGCAACGACAGTCTGCCCTTCGCCGTGGAGGCCGGCCCCGAGGTGCCTACCTTGGCCGAATTCACTGCCAAGGGCATCGAAATCCTGCAGAACGACGCCCCCAATGGCTTCTTCATGATGGTCGAGGGCGGCGCCATTGACTACCGCGGTCACGCCAACGACGCCGGCGCCAACATCAAGGAGGTCCTGGCCTTTGACGACGCCGTGAAGGTGGGAATGGCCTTCTACGAGCAGCACCCCGGGGAGACCCTCCTCGTTGTCACCGGCGACCACGAGACCGGCGGCATGACCATGGGCTTCGCCAATGCCGGATACGGCTTGAATCTCCTGTTGCTGGACAAGCAGAAGTGCATCCCCGAGACTCTGAACCACCTCGTCAAGGTCGCCAGGAAGGCCAGCCCCGACTACTCCTTCGAGGACGCCAAGGCACTCCTCTCCGAGAAGTTCGGATTTGTCTTCGACGAGGCCCGGAAGGACGACAAGCTCTATGTGTCCGGCAAGGACCTGGAGGACTTGAAGGCAGCCTACGAGAAGGAAGATCTGGGCGCCGCCGCCCGGCTGCTCCTGCAGAACCGCGCCGGCATCGGCTGGAGCAGCGGAAACCACACGGCGCTCCCCGTGCTCACGACCTCCATCGGCGTGGGCTCCGAGCAGTTCACCGGATTCCTGGAAAACACCGACCTGGCCAAGCTCTTCAAGAGCCTTCTGTAGAGAATCGGAGGGCGCAGAGCGCGAATCCATGGTGGTCCTTCCCGAAAACGTGGTCGCCTCCCGAAGCTCCTGGCGGCACAATTGCTGGATCATGCTCTTCCTGGCGGCACTGACCGCGGGGCTCTTCTTGATTCCAGGACCCCCGCTGGTCAATCAGCCGCCCACGGGCGTGAAGCTCCGCGCCCGCGTCCTGACGGTCGACGACACCGGCCTGGAGAAGCACGGGTATGTGCTTTACGGCTCCCAGATGCTGACGGTGGAGATCCTGGAGGGGGAATGGAAGGGAAAGGTCTTCGGGGCCTCCAACCAGCTGCGCGCCCAGATGGAGCTGGACAAGGTCTACGCGCCAGGCGACGTGGTGATGGCGGTCTCCCCCAAGACCGCCCTGGATCCCGGCGACGTGCTCACCGCCCAGGACCACGACCGCAGCCGCTGGACCACCGCCCTCTTCCTCATCTTCTGCGTCCTCCTGGTCGTCTTCGGACACCTGATCGGATGCAACGCGCTTCTCAGCTTCGTCTTCAGTTGCCTCCTGATCTGGAAGGCCCTTATCCCTCTGGTCCTCCGTGGATGGCCCGCCAGCTGGACCATCTTCGGGGCCGTGGTGCTCCTCACCGCCGTCATCATGTACCTGGTCGCCGGCGTCACCCGCATCGGGCTCTGCGCCTTCTGCGGCTCGATTGTCGGCATCCTGGTGGGACTGGCCACGGCGCACTTCTTCACCCGCGTGCTCCATATCAACGGCGCCGTCCTCCCCTACGCACAGGCGCTTCTCTTCTCCGGATACCCGAATCTGGATCTGCGCGACATCTTCTCCGGCGCCATGATCCTGGCCTCCTCCGGCGCCGTCATGGATCTGGGAATGGACATCTCCAGCGGGCAAGCCGAGGTCGCCCGGCACCACCCCGGAGTCTCCCGCCGCGAACTCATCCACTCCGGATTGCGCATGGGGCGCAATGTGGTGGGCACCATGACCACCACGCTGTTGCTGGCCTATTCCGGCGGATACATCACGCTTCTCATGATGTTCGCGGCGCAGGGCTCCTCTCCTTGGGACATTCTCAACAACCCCCTGGTGGCCGCCGAGGTGGTCAAGACCCTCATCGGGAGCTTCTCCCTGGTGCTGGTGGCCCCCGCCACCGCTTTCCTGGGGGGATGGTTCTTCCACCAAAGGACATCCGGTCCGTCCGCCACGCAGAATCCTCCCCAAACCACCTAGGAATCCCCCTGTTTTGCGCCTCCCCCTGGAACCCTTTCTGGCACTGAGGTTTCTGCGCCCCCGCAGGAATTTCGTCTCCATTATCACTCTGCTTTCCCTGCTGGGGCCCCTGCTGGGCGTGGCCATTCTGCTGATCGTCAGCAGCGTCATGGCCGGCTTCGACCAGAATATCAAGCGGGGGATCATGGAGATGTCCGCGCACATCACGGTGCTGCCCGACTCCCGCACGGGATTCTTCCGCGATCCCGATGCCATCCTGGAACGTTTGACCGCATACGGCGGCGGAAAGTGGGGCCTCCGGGGCACGCCCGTCATCGAGGGCGCCGCGTTGCTGCAGCTGCGGCAGACCGTGTATCCCAAGCTCATCCGCGGCATCGTCCCCGAGACCGAGGCGAAGGTCACAAAGATCCAGCAGAATTTCTTCACCAATGGCGTGACCCTCAAGGAAGGCGAGGCAGCCATTGGACAGCGCATGGCCATGCAGCTGGGCCTCCACACGGGAAGCTCCTTCCTCATCCATTCCCCCGCGCGCCTCACCCAGAACATCGCCTGGAAGGAGGACGGGTCCGTGGACGTGAAGGAGCCAGACGAACTCTACCTCCCCGAGGAGTGCCATGTGGTCACCTATTATTCCATGGGAGTCAGCGACTACGACGACAATGTGGTTGTCCTGCACCTGGACCAGGCAGCGGACCTCTTCGGGCTGGAATGGGGGAGCGCCACTTCCATCCAGATGGCCGTGGACGACCCCATGGCCGTGGCCGCCATCACCCGGGAGCTGCGCACCGCATTCCCCAGCCTGGATTTCGTCAACTGGCAGGAGCAAAACCAGTTGCTCTTCAATACGCTCCAGAGCGAGAAGAACCTCATGACCTTCCTCATGGCATTCATCGTCCTGGTCGCCTCCTTCGCAATCTCCGCCACCCTCATCACCGTGGTGGTCCAGAAGACCCGCGAGATCGGCGTGCTCAAGGCGGTGGGGGTCTCCTCCTGGGGCGTGGGGCGCATCTTTCTGCTCCAGGGATTTCTCATCGGGGCCGCGGGGACCCTCCTGGGCACCATCGCCGGACTCCTGGTCCTCCATTATCGGGATGCCATCGCGCGGCTGCTCTCCCTCGTCATGGGCGTGGAGGTCTTCCCCGCAGAACTCTATCACCTGACCTCCATCCCCGCTCTCACGACCCCCGGCGACCTCCTCCGGACCGTCCTGCTGGCTCTGGCGATTTCCGTGCTGGCCGCCTTGATTCCCGCCCTCTACGCATCCGCCGCCAACCCCGCGCAATCCCTCAAGACCGACAACTGATGCCATGGGAAATTCTCTCTATCAGCTGAAGAAGGTCTGCCGGTCGTTCCCCTGGGCCGGCGGACGCCCCGTGGAGGTCCTCCGGGATTTGGATCTGGAAATCCCCGAGGGCGCCTGGTGTGCCTTGGTGGGGAAGAGCGGCTGCGGAAAGACCACGCTGTTGCAGTTGCTTGGCGGGCTGGACCGCCCCACTTCCGGCGAGCTGCTCTTCCGCGGCCACGACATGGCGAAGATGTCCCGGCGGGAGCTTACGGTGCTGCGCCGCAAGGAACTGGGGTTCGTCTTTCAGAGCTACCACCTGTTGCCGGAGCTCTCCGCATGGGAAAACGCCGCGCTGCCCGCCCTGGGGTGGTCCGAGGATCGACAGAAGAGCTACGAACGCGCGAAGAACCTCCTGGAGGCCTTCGGACTGAAGGAGCGGCTCCATCACCGTCCACAGGAACTCTCCGGCGGGGAACAGCAACGCGTCGCGATCGCACGCGCACTGATCCACGATCCGCCTGTCATCCTCGCCGATGAACCCACCGGAAACCTGGACTCCGCCTCCGCGAAGGACGTGGTGCAGATCCTCCGGAAACTCCATGGCGAGGGGAAAAAGACCATCGTCATGGTTACCCACGACATGACTCTGGCAGGGCAGGCCGACTGCATCCATCGACTGTAGAAAGACCCGGACGGTCGTTGGTCGTTGCCGTTTTTTGAGAATTGTTAACCCATAACCGCAAATTGCCTGCGGGGAGCTTGTCCCCGTGGGCGCAACTACGGGGACCGTCGCATGAAGAATTCAAGACGAAACGGGACAGGCAGGGGGAAGGACAGGAGTGGCGGAAAATCGGGGGCCTGGCCTCTTCATCGGGACGAGAATGCGACGCCGGAGGCCGTCGCCCGCCTGGATGCGAAGGAAAAAGACATCTTTGCCCATGAAGTGACCCCCGAGGAAAAGGAAAAGCTGCTGCAGGCGCTGTCGGGCATTGAAGGCGCGATGACTTTCCCCGACTTCCTGAAGGCTGCGGAGGAGGGCGACGTCGATTTCCAAAGGACTCTCGCCACCATGTATGCGAAGGGCTTCCCGGTTCCCCAGGATTCGAAACAGGCGGTCATGTGGGCCCGCCGCGCTGCCGAACAGGGTGGGGATGTGGCGTCTATGCTGCTTCTCGGAGACTTCTATTCCGGGGGGACGATCGTGCGCAAGAATCTAAGGGAAGCCGCCAAATGGTATCTCAAGGCGGCGGAGACGGGGGGCGACCCGGTCTCCCAGACGGCGATTGGGAAATGCTGCCTCCATGGAAAGGGCGTGAAGAAGGACATCCAGAAGGGGCTGGCGTGGCTCGAAAAAGCCGTTGCCCAGAAGTGGCCGACCGCTTATGTCGCCATGGGGGATTTCTACCGCGAAGGGACGGGCGTCCCCGTGGACTTGGACCGCGCAAAGGAATGGTACCAGAAGGGCGTTGATTGCGGGCACGCGGAATCCATGGGCCGCATGGGCGATGTGTATCTCAAGGAGGGGGCAAAGAATCCGAAGGCCATGAAGGAGGCCTTGGAGTGGTATGCCATGGCGGGGGCTCATGGCGATACGGAAAGCTACCGTCTCCTGGGCGAGCTCTACCGCTACGGACACGGCGTCCCGCAGGACCTCAAGAAGGCGTTCCATTACTACGAACTCGCGGCGGAGGACAACGAAGACGCCATGGACACCCTGGCGACCTTCTATTATCATGGTGCTGTCGTCAAGGAGGATAAAGCGAAGGCATTGGAGCTCTGGAAGAGGGCCGCGGGCCATGGCTCTGCCACGGCCGCGGTGTCCGTGGCTTTCGCCTATGAAGAGGGCGATGGCGTCGGACAGGATCTTGAGGAGGCACTGAGGTGGTGGAGGCGGGCCGCCGAACAGGGGAATGCCGCGGCGCAGGAGGTCCTGGGCGAAAAATACTACGAGGGCGAGAATGTTGCGGTGGACAAACAGGAGGCTCTGAAGTGGTGGATGATGGCCGCGGCACAGGGGCTTCCCGGCGCATTCTGCAATCTGGCGAATCTCTATGCCAACGGAGAAGGCGGCGTCCAAAAAGACATGGCAAAGGCCATAAAATTCTGGACCAAGGCCGCCAGGGCGGATATTGCCGCGGCGCAACTCAGTTTGGGAATTTGCTATTGCATCGGCGATGGCGTCCAAGATGATATCAAGAAGGGAACCCGTTTCCTCCGAAAGGCCGCCGTCCAGACGAAAGACCTGGTGACTGCCCAAAAGGCCATCATGTTTATGAACGTGACCTTCCCTGCATTCCTGGGAAAAATCCAAAAGGTCCTTGCGGAAAGGGAAAAGCAAAAGAAAAAGAAGAGACGGTAACAGACTCGTTCCACCCTCCGCCTCGTCTCAGGCGGAGGGCGCGATGATGTCGTCCCAGGTGTCCGGCGAATGCTGGACGGCGATTTGCGTCAGACGCCAGAAGAGCATTCCACGACTTCGCGAGCTCCTTCGGTTGAAGCGAAAGGTGAATTCATTCAGGTAGTCCTGCAAATGCGATTCCCCCAAAGAGCCCTGTAGGGTCCCCAGAATCCACCGCCGCAGCAACAATGAGACGAGACGGCATTTGGGAAGGGACAGGTCTTGGGGAACGGGTGTTTCTGCGTGTTTTGTGGGATGGTTGAGGGGTGCCTGGTGTTTCTGCGGAAGGGGTGGGGAAAGCACGCAGGGATAGCCCAGGGATTGGATGGATTCGCAGAGATCCCTTCGGGACGCAACGAGGGTGGATTCCGGATCAATGTTGTCCAGAAGCGCTTTGTGAAGAGAGTCTTTTACGGTATTCTGGAGGTGGACGAGCCGGATGTGCCCAAGATGACGTCCGGTCGTGGTTCCATCCTCTTTTTTCTGATCTTTGTTCTCCGCGAAGACCAGGACGGATAGTGCACTGCCACGCTTCGAGGAAAGCGGCCTTCTGCAGGGAATGATGAGGGAGATCTTGTCTACTTCAATCCGACCGGAAAGACGCTCCCGCCCAGTACGCACCATGGCTTTGCGGAGCTTGTGAAGGCATAGCCACGCGGTCCGGTAGGATCCCAATCCTTGGGAACGCTGGAATCCAAGGGCGCTTGCGCCGTTTTTCGGGAGGCAGAGATGCCACATGGCGCGAAACCAGGTCAAAAGCGGGATGTGCGACCCTTGAAAGACGGTCCCTGCCGTGGAGGAATGACAGGCACGGCAGGCAGCACACCGGATTCTGCCGTCGGACATGCGCCACCCCTTGCTCTTCGCATGGCATACGGGACATTCGTATCCATCCGGCCACCGCACGGAAATGAGGTAGCGACGACAATCCTCGTTCGTCTGAAATCTCGCCGAAAAATCGCACGCGTTCTTTGGATAGGCGTCCATGCCCATAGCATAGTTGCTGGTTCCCCTGGTGCATTTCAAGAACACACTGTTCCGTAAATAGTTATAAAGAATGTAACTCCTGTGGATTTGCATTTTTTTGGGGGGCGCATTTCTTGGGTATGCACTTGGACGGCCCTGGGAGGGGAGTGGCCTTTTTTGCGCATGGAAACCACTTGCTTTTCCTAGGTGGGCAACGCTGAGCGGAGAGAGGACAATTGGATAAATGAAAGGGGAAAAGGGGACAGGGTCACTCAAGTGCATACCCAGAAGGCTGGGGGGGGGGAGGAGAATCCAGTGGCACAAAAAAGCGGG
>CAVFEH010000014.1:0-63574 GCA_963621575.1 Bacteroidaceae bacterium | reverse complement strand
TGGTATGCCCGGCAGGGATCGAACCTGTAACCTTCAGCTCCGGAGGCTGACGCTCTATCCAATTGAGCTACGGGCACACGCAAATCACAAAGCGCCGTACAATAACCCGAAACACAGGTTCTGCAAGAGGCGTACCCTGCATTCCGGGGGTTTCACGGTCACTGCGGAGGAGGGCCGGGGGGCATTCCGCCGCCGGGGCCGCCGCCGGGGCCGCCATTGCCGCCCATGACGGACTGAAGCTCCTGGACACCCTCATAGAGGGCCTGACCGTCGGCCCCCAGACGGTCGCCCAGATCCTGGTAGAGGATCTCCTGGACTTCCTCGCGCATGTCCATCATCTCCCGCATCCGGTCGAAGTCCGGAGGACCGCCCTGGGTGTCCTCGTCCATTTCCGAAAGGAGGTCCCGGTAATTCTGGAGGGTCTCCTTCTGGGCCTGGGAAAGTCGGGAAGTATCCACGGCGGCCAGGTAGTCCTTCCGGCGCTGGCGCTGTTCCTGGCGGCGCTGCTCCATCTCCTGGCGGCGCTTCTGGAACTCCTCATAACGTTCCGGATCGGTCTCCTTCAGCTTCTCCATGTCGGGAGGGGCGCCACGCCGGGCACGGCCTCCCCCAAAAGCCTGCCGTCCGTCCCGCTGATTGCCGGCGGCGGCCAATTGCTGGCGGAGCGTGCGGTTTTGCTCCTCCAGCTTGGCGATGTATTCATTCAAGCCGGCCACCTCCTCGCTGGCGTCCACGCCCTGCTGCACCACGACAGGAGGAAGCTCCACAGGCGCCACTGTTTCCGCGGGCCGTGCGCTCTCCTGGGCGGCCATTTCCTGGAGAAGCCCCTGGTAGGAACGATACGAGAAGAGGGCGAAGACAAGTGTACCCGCCGAAAAGACCGCCAGCAGTGCCAGCAGAAGGGTGAGAGTGCGTGTTCGATCCATGGTTGTGTCCTGGTTTGCGTTGACAAAATGCGCGAAGCGGAAGGGCCAGCCGCCCTGCCCCGCTCCGAAGACAGACCAAAAACGCCGCCCGGCGGCGTTTATTGTGAAAACCGCGGGAAACACGGCTTCCACAATCCATGAGGATTCCGGAGGGGGAATGAGGAGTTCTGCCCTGGCGCCACAACCCCGGAATGGCCGGATGCGCCCACCGCAGGCGCCGTTCCAACGTGCCCAAGACCAGCCGCTGACCGCTAGTGCGCACGCACAACCGCGCCCCCGGCGGGCAGGATGCCGGAGGCCACTTCTTCCCCGGAGGGATGGAAGAATGCTTTGGCGCCGGGGACGGGAAGGTCCTCCAGGGAGAGATTCAGGAGGAAGTCCCCCGCGGCGGTGCACCCCAGGAGTTCCGGCAGCAGGGAGGGTTCCTGGAGGATGGCGATGCGGGGGCGTCCCGGGGCTTGCAGGAGCGCGTATCCCACAGCCTCCGCCTGGTAGCGGATGGTCCAGCGTCCCGCCTGGCAAGCGGGGAGATTCTCGTTGTAGAACGCCAGCCAGAAGGCGATGATGCGTCGTTCCCGGGACGTGAGGCGCCGCAGGTCCATGGAGAGCATGGGAGTGCCCAGGAGGGATGCGATCAGGTGGCGGGAGACATTGACGTCCCGCTCCCCGGGCGCCCAGTAGATGGGATCCGCATGGACGGGCAGCCCGTCGCCCAGGGCGACGCGAAGTTGCGCAAGCCGCTGGAAGTTGTCGATGAAGTCGAAGGGGACGTCGCAGCACCGGAACTGCGTGGCATAGGGTGCCATTCCGGGGGTGCAATAGGACTGCCGGAACTCCACCAGGGCGTCGGGACGCGCCTCCCGGATCTGCCGGGAGAGTTCCCGGACGAAGGCCATGGCGGCGGCGCCGGCGGGGCGTTCCCAGGAGGGGGGGATCTGATCCAGGAAATCCACTTTCAGGCCATCAATCGGGGTCTCCCGGAGGAGCCGGGCCAGGCGGTCCGCCATGAGAAGCGCCTTGTCCCGCCGTGTCACGTCCAGGAGGCGATAGCCCTCCCTGGGTTCGCCGGGCAGCAGCGCATCGGAGAGCTCCTTCGCATACGCCTGGCTCCGTGTCCCGATGAGATAGGGGGTCACCCACAGGAGGTACTTCAGCCCCAGGCTCTGGACCCGCCGCACATGACCGTCAAAGCCCGGGAACTTCGCCTGGGAGATTTGCCAGTCGCCAATATTCTCGTACCAGGTGCCGATGGTCTGGGGGGAGACCCGCTTGCGCTGGTCAAAGCACCAGCCGTCGTCCACGATCATGGTGCCGACGCCCAGTTCCGCGGCAATCCGCGCATTCTCCTCCACCCAGGCGGCATCCACGGTGGCGTGGACCGCATACCAGGTGCAGAAGACAGGCCGCCAGGCGGCGGCGGGAATGCGGGGCGCAGGGAGCCCCAGGCCCTCGCGCCACTCGGAGAGCGCCTGCATCCAGGGAATCGGCCGGCGGTCCACTGTGAGCGTCAACTCCCCGCCGTCTTCGGCGGGGGAGAGAGTCTCCACCGTGACGTCGTAGGAGCACTCCTCCTGGTTCATCTGGGCCACAATCCGGGTTTCCCGCTCCAGGCTGGAAAGCGCCACCAGCGCGCGGCACTGCCCCGCGCTGTTCAGAAAAACCAGCGCGGGAAAGTTCTTCTGGCTGGCGGAAAGGAGCTCCACACACCAGGGAAGAGTCATCCGTGGGGTACGGGTCTCCGGAGTCCAATAGCCCTGGATGTCCACCAGTGGAATCTGGAAACGGAAGCACGGCGCACCCGCGCCATCCCAGGCAACGCGATTCAACTTGAAGTCGTCCATTGGATTGAAAAAAGAGGGTGGTGAGGGCCGCCTGCCACGCACTGCGCAAGACAGACGCCAGGCACGCCGGCAACGTGCCGCCGCAGGGAAGACGTCACATCATGCGCTTCCTTCCCAGGGAGCTTTTTCGCCGGAGGGATGCTATGGAGGAAGAGGCTCCTCCACGGACAAAAAACGGGCCGTCGGAGAAAATCCGGCGGCCCGTGGTCGCATTGCGGGGCATTCTGGAGACTCCGGGCTTCCCCCCGCGCGCCAAAGGCGTCCGCGAGAAGCCCGCGCCCTAGGGGCGCTACAGGTCTTCCAGGACTCCTGCGTCGTTGTCAAGGGAGCCGGAGAAGATTCCGGCGTCCTTGGCGCCGCCGATATTGAGGTCGTTGTCGGAGAGATCCTGCTCGTTGGCCACGCCAAACCCCATTCCGAGATCCATATCCTGGTCGTCGTAGGGATTGCCGGGCTCCGCGGTATGGGATCCGTCGTCGGTGATCTCGTAGGGATTGCCGTCGGCATCGAAGGTCTTGAGCACGGGGTTCTGGACCTTGTAGTAGCCGGTGCCGGCGGGGATCAAGTGACCCATGATCACGTTCTCCTTGAATCCGTGGAGGTAGTCCACGCGTCCCAGGGTCGCGGCCTCGGTGAGGATCCGGGGGGTGTCCTGGAAGGACGCGGCGGAGATGAAGGAGTCGGTGGCCAGGGAGGCCTTTGTGATTCCCTGGAGGATCTGCTGGCCGTCAGCCTGGACCTTGCCCTCGGCGACCACCTTGTCGTTCACTGCGTTGAATGCGCGCATGTCCACGGTTTCGCCGTAGAGGAAGGTGGTGTCGTGGGGCTCGGTGATGCGGATCTTGCGCATCATCTGGCGCACGATGATCTCGATGTGCTTGTCGTTGATGCCCACGCCCTGGGAGAGGTAGACCCTCTGGACGGACTCCACCAGAAGCGCCTGGAGGCGCTGGGGGCCGCAGATGTCCAGGAACTCCTGGAGGACGGGGGATCCATCCGTCAGGCAGGCGCCGGCCTCCACGTACTCGCCGTTGTTGACGACGAGGCGCTTGCCGGCGGGCACCAGATGCTCCTCGCGCTCGCCGCTCTCGGGATCCTCGATCCACACGCTCAGCTTGTTCTTGACCTGCTTGCCCAGCTGCACGAAACCGCCAATCTTGGCCAACACGGCCGCCTCCTTGGGACGGCGGGCCTCGAAGAGCTCGGCAACACGGGGCAGACCCGTGGTGATGTCCGCGGTCTTGGCCTGGGTCTTGGGGGTCTTGGCCAGGAAGTCGCCGGGATTGACCTTCTTGCCTTCGGCAAAGAGGATCTGGGCGCCCTCGGAGAGGGGCATGGTTTCCACCACATTGCCCTTGGCATCCACGATCTTCAGTGCGGGATGGGTGTCCTCGGGGTGCTGGATGACGGTGATCTCGTGCTTGCCGGACTGCTTGTTGAAGGTCTTGCGCATGGTCTGGCCGTCGATCAAGTCCTCAAAGCGGAGGGTGCCCTTGCCATTCTTGCCCGCCACCACGGGAGTGGTGAAGGGGTCCATGGTGGCGATGATCTCGCCGGGCTTCACCAGCTGCTTGTCGGTGACCTTCAGGATGGCGCCGTAGGGGATGTCGAAGACCTTCAAGTCCACGTCACCCATCATGGGAACCTTGCTGTCACGGGAGAAGAGGGCGTTCTTGGCGCGGATGTGCCCGTCGCGGGAGACCACCACCAGGCGCTCCTTCTTGTCTTCGCCCTTGCCCTCGATGTAGTCAATGCCGTCGAAGGACAGGAAGGCGACGTTCTCCTTCTCCTCCAGCTTCTTCTGCTCGCCGGCCAGCTTCTCCGCGCTCCACTTGGAGGACTCCGCCTTCGCCTTCAGGGCCTCCAGCTTGCCGCGGAGCTCGCTGGAATTCTCCCAGGTGGCGCGGATCTCCTTGTCGGCGGCGGAGGTGGAGGCGGTGCCGCCGGAGTGGAAGGTACGGAGGGTCAGCTGGGTGCCGGGCTCGCCGATGGACTGCGCGGCGATGATGCCGAGGGCGTCGCCCTCCATGGGCATCTCGCCGGTGGCCAGGTTGCGCCCGTAGCACTTGGCGCAGACGCCACGCTCGGACTGGCAGGTGAGCACGGAACGGATGTGCACCTTCTCGTAGCCGGCGTCCTTCAGGCGTGCGGCTATGAAAGGAGTGATCTCCTCGCCGGCGCCCACGATCAGGTTGTTGGAGCTGTCGTAGATGTTGTCCACGGAGAAGCGCCCCACGATGCGCTCGGCAAGGGACTTGCTCTCCTTGCCGCCGTCCTTCAGGGCGGTGAGCCAGATGCCGTTGGTGGTGCCGCAGTCCTCCTCGGTGCAGATCACATCGTGGGCCACGTCCACCAGACGGCGGGTCATGTAGCCGGCGTCTGCGGTCTTCAGAGCGGTGTCCGCCATGCCCTTCCGGGAACCGTGGGTGGAGTTGAAGTACTCCAGTCCGGTGAGGCCCTCGCGGAAGTTGTGGATGATGGGGGTCTCCACGACTTCGCCGGTGGTGTTGGACATCAGACCACGCATGCCGCCAAGCTGGGTGACCTGGTCGGCGGAGCCTCGGGCCCCGGAGTCCATCATGGCCCACACGGAATTGATGCCGGGGCGGCCGCCGTTGGCCTTCAGGGTCTCCTGCAGCGCCTTGGAGAGGTCGCTGCGGACATTGGTCCAAGTGTCGATGCACTTCTGGCGGCGCACGGATTCGTCAATGGTGCCGCGCTCCTGCTCCATGCGGGCGTTGTCGACCTCCTTCTCGGCATTGCGGATGCGCTCCTGCTTGTCGGCGGGGATCAGCATGTCGGCGATGGCGATGGAGAAGCCGGAGCGGGTGGCCCAGGAGTATCCCAGGTTCTTGAGGCGGTCCAACAGGGGCAGCAGCGCATCGTGTCCGCAGACCTCGTCGCACTGCTTGATCATCTCCTGGATCTTCTTCTTGGGGGCCATCTGGTTCCAGAAACCCAGCACCTCGGGCCAGATCTGGTGGTAGATCATGCGCCCGGGAGTGGTGACAATCCACTTCTCCTTGCGGTCGCCCCAGATCATCTTCCGGTCCTCGCGGTCCTGGCGCTCCTTCTCCTCGCCGGTGAGGGCGGCGATGCGCGCCTTCTCCTCGTCGGAGCGGTAGTACGGGTTCTTGAAGTTGAAGAAGTCGTGGATGTCCAGTCCCACCGCGATGGGCTCGCGGGCGTTGTGGTTGTTCTCGTTGGCCAGGCGGTTGGCCTCCATGGCCTGCATGACCTCCTCGTAGGTGTCGTAGTAGGGCTGCTCGGCCTTGGACTTGGCCAGGAAGGCGGTCTTCCGGGCCTCGTCCTCGTAGCACAGGTAGTAGACGCCCAACACCATGTCCTGGGAGGGCAGCGCCAGGGGGCGTCCGTCCGCGGGGGAGAAGATGTTGTTGGGGGACAGCATGATCAGCTTCGCCTCCAGCTGCGCCTCGTTGGAGAGGGGCACGTGCACTGCCATCTGGTCGCCGTCGAAGTCGGCGTTGAAGGCGGCGCACACCAGGGGGTGCAGGCGGATGGCCTGTCCGTCAATAAGGACGGGATCGAAGGCCTGGATGGAGATCCGGTGCAGAGTCGGCGCGCGGTTCAGCAGGATGGGATGGCCGGTGACCACCTCGTCCAGCACGTCCCACACGTCCTTGCGGCGCTCCTCAATCCACTTCTTGGCGTTGCGGACGGTCTGGACCTTGCCTTGCTCGCGGAGACGGTGGATGATGAAGGGCTCGAAGAGGCGCAGGGCCATCTCCTTGGGCAGGCCGCACTGGTTGATGTTCAGCTCGGGGCCCACGACGATGACGGAACGGCCGGAGTAGTCCACACGCTTGCCCAGCAGATTCTGGCGGAAGCGGCCCTGCTTGCCCTTCAGCATGTCGGAAAGGGACTTCAGGGGGCGGTTGCCCGTGCCGGTGACGGCGCGGCCGTGGCGGCCGTTGTCCATCAGGGCGTCCACGGCCTCCTGGAGCATCCGCTTTTCGTTGCGGATGATGACGGGAGGGGTGGGGATCTGGAGGAGGTTCTTCAGACGGGTGTTGCGGTTGATGACGCGGCGGTAGAGGTCGTTCAGGTCGCTGGTGGCGAAACGGCCGCCGTCGAGCGGCACCAGGGGCCGCAGGTCGGGGGGGATGACGGGCAGCACGTGGAGGATCATCCAGCGGGGGTCCATCTTGTTCTTCAGGAAGCCCTCGATGAGGCGGATCCGCTTGACAATCTGCTTGCGGACCTGCTTGCTGCGGGTGCCGGCCAGCTCGGAGGCCAGCTCGTCCTTCAGGGTGGGCAGATCCATCTGGCCCAGCAGCTGCTCGATGGCCTCGGCGCCCATGCCGGCCTCGAAGGCGTCGCCATACTGCTCCTTGAGCTCGGCGTATTCGTCGGGAGTCAGGATCTGCTTCACGTGCAGATCGGTGTCGCCGGCATTCCAGACCACGTAGTCCTCATAGTAGAGCACGCGGTCCAGGGCATTCTGGGGCATGTCCAGCAGCAGTCCCAGGCGGGAGGGCGCGCACTTGTAGAACCAGACGTGGGAGACGGGGGCCGCCAGCTCGATGTGTCCCATGCGCTCGCGGCGCACGCGGCTCTGGGTGACCTCCACGCCGCAGTACTCGCAGACGATGCCCTTGAACTTCAGGCGCTTGTACTTCCCGCAGGAGCATTCGTAGTCCTTGACGGGCCCGAAGATGCGCTCGCAGAAGAGGCCGCCCTTCTCCGGCTTGTAGGTGCGGTAGTTGATGGTCTCGGGGCTCTTGACCTCGCCGTGGCTCCATTTGCGAATGGTCTCCGGGGAGGCCACGCCGATGGAGACGCTGTTGGAGTCCTTCATCACGTCCACGTCGGCGGCGGAACCGGTCTTGTTAATCAGAGTATCCACTTTTGTTCCTCAAGAAAAAGGTTTGCTACGACGGAGAAGGCGCCGGGGGCGCCGGACACCCCTCCGTCCACACGGAAACTGGGGATTCGGGGATCCGCCGGGGACTACGCCATGCTGGCGTTGGCGTGATGGATGCGGACGTCCAGGCACAGGCTCATCATTTCCCGCAACAGGACGTTGAAGGATTCGGGCACGTCGGCTTCCAGCTCGTTCTCGCCCTTCATGATGGAGTCGTAGATCTTGGTGCGGCCGTTGATGTCGTCGGACTTGACGGTGAGCATCTCCTGGAGGGTATAGGCGGCGCCGTAGGCCTCCAGGGCCCAGACCTCCATTTCTCCGAAACGCTGTCCGCCGCCCTGGGCCTTGCCGCCCAGGGGCTGCTGGGTGACCAGGGAGTAGGGCCCCACGGCGCGGGCGTGGATCTTGTTGACCACCAGGTGGTCCAGCTTCAGCATGTAGATCTGGCCCACCATGACGCGCTGGTCGAAGGCGTCGCCGGTGCGGCCATCGTAGAGGCGGGCCTTGCCGTCGATGTCCACGAAGTCGTCGGTGCGGTCGCGGCCGCTGGCGTCGAGGATCTTCCCGCCGGTGCAGGCCTGGTCGTCGCGCTTGCCGACACTCCAGCCGGCCGCGGAGATCAGCTTCCGGAGGTCTTCCTTGGCCTTCTCCACGTCGCGGCCCTCCACCTTGCGGAGGGCCGCCATGGTCTTCTCGGGGACGGTCTGGCCGGCGGCCTGGGCCACCTTCACCAGGCGGGCGCGCTCCAGCAGGTCGGTCATGCGCTCCTCGGGCATGCCGTCGAAGGCGGGCGTCGCCACGTTGATGCCGAGGATCTTGGCGGCGTAGCCGGCATGGGTCTCGAAGACCTGCCCGATGTTCATTCGGGAAGGCACGCCCATGGGGTTCAGGACGATCTCAACGGGAGTGCCGTCGGCCATGAAGGGGAGGTCCTCCACGGGGACGATCTTGGAGACGATGCCCTTGTTTCCGTGGCGTCCGGCCATCTTGTCGCCGATGGAGAGGCGGCGCTTGCTGGCGATGTACACCTTCACGTTGGTGATCTTGCCGGGGTCCGCGCCCTCGTTCTTCTGCAGGAGCTCAATGGCCTCCTGGCAGCAGCGCTCGTTCTCCCGCAGCTTGGGGCGGAACTTCTTGAAGATCTCCTCCAGCTTGGTCTTCACCTCGCCGTCGTGCATCTGGAAGCGCTCGTAGTTCTCCGCCAGCTTGTTCAGCATCTGGATGGTAATCTTGCGCTCCGCGGGGATGATGAGCTCGTTCTCCTGGGTCTCGGGGTTCAGGAAGGTGATCTCCTGGGAGATCTTGTTGCCCGCATACTCGGAGCGCAGCTCGTTCACCAGGTCGCCCAGGATGTCCGCACGCTTGCTGCGGTAACGCTCGCGGGTCTCCTTCTGGCTGTTGCGGAGCTCCTCCTTGTTCATCTTCACCTTCGCGGGATCCTGGTTCCGGCGCAGGCGCAGGTCCATGACCACGCCGTCGTTGCCGGGCTCGGTCTTCAGGGAGGTGTCCTTCACGTCGCTGGACTTCTCGCCGAAGACCGCGCGCATCAGGCGCTCCTCGGGGGCCAGGTCGGTCTCCTGCTTGGGAGTGACCTTGCCCACCAGCACATCCCCGGGCTTCACAACCGCGCCAAGACGAATCACGCCCTCAGTGTCCAGGTTGCTCAGGGACTCCTGGGAGACATTCGGAATGTCGCGGGTGATCTCCTCGGCGCTGTTCGTGTTGGTCTGCTGCTTGGTGGGGCGGACCTCCACCTCCTGGAGGTTGATGTGCACGGAGGTGTAGATGTCCTCCTGGACAAGCCTCTCGCTGATGATGATGGCGTCCTCGTAGTTGTAGCCGCGCCAGGACATGAAGGCCACCAGCACGTTGCGGCCCAGAGCCAGCTCGCCGCCGTCCGTGCAGGCGCCGTCAGCCAGGGGCTGGTTCTTCTTCACCGCCTGTCCAGTGACCACGATGGGACGCTGGTTGACCAGGGTGCAGGCGTTGGAGCGCAGGAACTTGAAGAGCAGGTAGACCTGCACTTCGGGGGTGTCCTGGTTCCGCACATAGTCCGCGGCGGTCTTGCCCTCGGGGAACTTGCCGTCAGGGGTGACGATGACCTTCTGGCCGTCCGCCCAGGCGACCACGCCATCGCGGGTGGCGGCCTGGATGGCGTGGGAGTAGCGGGCGATGACACCCTCCATGCCAGTGCCCACAAGAGGCGCCTCAGGCTTCATCAGGGGGACTGCCTGGCGCTGCATGTTGCAGCCCATCAGCGCGCGGTTGGCGTCGTCGTGCTCCAGGAAGGTGATGACACTGGCGGCCGCCGAGATCATCTGCTTGGGGGACACGTCGATGAAATCCACGTCCTTGGCGGGGAACTCGCCGGCCTCGCCGGCCTTGCGCCCCAGGACGTACTCGTTGACGAAGCGGCCCTCTTCGTCGCGGGGCGCGTTGGCCTGCGCGATCACGTGCTGCTCTTCCTCGTCCGCCTTCATGTAGACGATGTCGGCGTTGCCCTTCTTGTCGGTGACCACCTTGCCGTCCTTCACGCGGCAGTAGGGGGTGCGGATGAAGCCGAACTCGTCCAGCTGGGCATACAGCGCCAGGCTGGAGATCAGTCCGATGTTGGGGCCTTCGGGAGTTTCGATGGGGCAGATCCTGCCGTAGTGGCTGGCGTGGACGTCGCGGACCTCGGCGCCTGCGCGGTCACGGGTGAGACCGCCGGGGCCCAGGGCGGAGAGGCGGCGCTTGTTGGTCAGCTCGGACAGGCAGTTTGTCTGGTCCATGAACTGGGAGAGCTGGTTGTGCTGGAAGAAGTCGTTGACCGCGCTCTCGAAGCCCTTGGTGCTGATGAGGCTGCTGATGCTGACGGAGCCATTCTCGCTGTGGCGGTTGGCCTTGCGCTCACGGGCCGCGTT
The DNA here is from genome assembly GCA_963621575.1 of Bacteroidaceae bacterium. Lineage (GTDB taxonomy): Bacteria > Verrucomicrobiota > Lentisphaeria > Oligosphaerales > Oligosphaeraceae > UBA1724. The sequence continues at coordinate 53,019 of CAVFEH010000014.1, read as the reverse complement.
GGCCACGCGGTTCAGGCCCACGCGGCACTGGTTCTGCAGCAGCTCGCCAATGGTGCGGATGCGGCGGCGGGACAGGTGGTCGATGTCATCCTGCTTGCCGTTGTGCTTGTAGAGCCGCATGAGCTCGCGGGTGGCCGCGGCGATATCCCACTTGGTCAGGGTGCGCTCGTGGGCATCCACGTGGAGGCCAAGCTGCTGGTTCAGCTTGAAACGGCCCACCAGCCCGAGGTCATAACGGCGCTCATCCTGGAACATGCGCTCGAAGAGGCCGCGGGCGTTCTGCGCGTTGGCGGGATCGCTGGGGCGCATGCGCTTGTAGATCTCCTTCTGGGCGTCTTCGCAGGTGCGGAAACCCTCCTTGCGGTCGTTGACCAGGCAGTTGATGAAGTAGTCGCCGATCTCGTTGGTGTCCACCAGAAGGATCTTCTTCACGCCGGCGTCCTTCAGGCGGTCCAGGGCGCTGGGATCCAGGGCCTCCAGGCCCTGCAGCAACACGGTCTCCTTGTCCTCGGGATCCAGGATGTCCTCCACCGTGGTGAAATGGGAAGGATCGGGCTCCTTGAGGAGGGAGGCCACGGTCTTCTCCTGGACGCCATAGACGTCGTCCAGAATCTCCCGGTCGCCATCATAGCCGAAGGCCCGCAGGAAGGTGGAGACGCGGAACTTTCTGCGGCGGCGCTTCCGGTCGAGATAGATGTACATCATGTCGCGGATGTCGAACTGGACCTCCAGCCAGGATCCGTGGTCGGGCAGGATCTTGTAGCTGTAGATCAACTTTCCGCTGGGATGGTGGGTGGTCTCGAAGCAGACGCCGGGGGACCGGTGCAGCTGGCTGACGATGACGCGCTCGCTGCCGTTGATGATGAAGGAGCCGCTGGGGGTCATCAGGGGGATGTGCCCCATGCGGAGGCGCTCCTCGTGGATGTCCTTGTTGCTGGCGCCCTTCATGCGGAAGGTGACGAAGAGGTCGCCCTGGTAGGTGCCGCCGGACTTCAGCAGCTCGGAGAGGTCATTGTCGCCCTCCACGATCTCGTAGTTCACGAACTCCACGCCGAAGGCATTCTTGCTGCCAGACCCCGCGGGGGGGAAGGTGTCCGCCAGCACTTCCTGCAGGCCCACGTGCTGCCGTTTCCCGGGGGCCGTCCCCATCTGCAGGAAATCCGCGTAGGACTTGGTCTGCAATTCAATCAGATCCGGAATGGGAAGGACTTCCTTCAGACGGCCGAAGTTGATGCGCTCGCCTTTCATCTTGCTCCTTTGTAAAAAGAAGGGTGGGGAAAAAAGGGACGCCCCGCACTCCCGGGACAAAAAAAAAGGGCAAAACGCCCCCCGGGACAAACGGAGGATCCGCAGTGGTCAGAAAAAAAAGGATTCGGAATTCCGCAAGGGCGCGGAAGGGAAAGGAACACCCCTGCAATCCACGCGCCGAGGAACAAAAATACACCTTCCGGAAACCGGATAACTCTTGGGGCGATCTACTTGGTCTCACCGCCCCGCTAAAGTCCCACGGAAGGAAATTCAAGGAAAAGCCGCCGGAAAGCGCGCCAGAGGAAAGATGGCGCCACGCAACGGGAAAAATCCCCCGGGCGCGCAGGCCAAATGCCCACCGGAAAAACGCATTCCCCGGGTCTCCGGAACAGGGAGGCATTCTCTGTCCCGGAGACCCGGGGGCGCCCCGTCGCCGGGGCGCAAAAGCGCCGCAGAGCCCGGCCCGGCCCCCGAAAAGAGAGGCTCGCGCCTCCCTTTCCCGGGGGAACCGGGGCCTGCGCCCTGCGGCGATGTCGCTTGCCGTCCCGCTGGACGGCGTCGGACTACTTGATCTCGACCTTGGCGCCGGCGGCCTCGAGCTTCGCCTTGATCTGCTCGGCCTCTTCCTTGGTGGCACCGGTCTTCACGGCCTTGGGAGCACCCTCGACCAGGTCCTTGGCCTCCTTCAGGCCCAGGCCAGTCAGAGCACGCACTTCCTTGATCACGGGGATCTTCTGGGCGCCGGCGTCAGCCAGGATCACATCGAACTCGGTCTTCTCCTCGACGGGAGCGGCGGCGGCGGCAGGAGCGGCGGCGGCCACGGCGACGGGGGCGGCGGCGGAGACGCCCAGGCGCTCCTCCAGACCCTTCACCAGCTTGGAGAGATCCAGCACGGTGAGACCCTCGATGTACTTCACAAACTGCTCCATCTCGGCAGTCAACTCGATCTTTTCATCAGCCATTGTAGTAGTTTCCTCTGTTTTAAGCGGCTTGCTCTTTCTTCTGCAAGAAAGCATTTAAGACGTACACAACACTCGACAACTTCGCATTGAGGACGCGAACCAACTGACCGGCCGGAGCCTGCAGGAGCCCCAGCAGCTGGCCAAGGAGAGCCTCCCTGGGCGGCAACTCCGCCAGGGCGACAACGTCTTCAGAGGAGAGCAGCTGCCCCTCGAACCAGCCAGCCTTGATGGTGACCTTCGGGGACTTGTCCTCCTTGATGGCGGCCTTCGCCAGATCCTTCACCGCCTTCGCAAGGGCGACGGGGTCCGCGTCTCCGCTGACCACGGCACTGGCGAGGGTGAATTTCCGCTCGGCCAAGGCATCGTACCCCAGGGCGGCGGCGGCCTTCGCAATCAAGGTGTTCTTGACCACGTGGACCTCACCGCCCAGAGAGGCGAGCTTGCTGCGGAATTCGCTGAATTCGGCGACGGTCAGAGCGTCGAAGCCAATGATGAAGGCGGGCTTGTCTTTCAACAGCCCCTTCACCATTTCCAACATCTGCACTTTTTCTGGTCTCATCGCTTACTTCTCCTTCAGCTTCGCATTCACGTCCAGAGGAATTCCAGGGCCCATGGTGGAGCACAGGGTGAGCCCCTGCATGTACTGCCCCTTCACGGCGGCAGGACGGGCCTTCAGGATGGTCTTGAACGCGGTGTTCATGTTTTCCAGAATGGCGTCGGCCTCGAAGGAGAGCTTGCCCACGGGCATCATCACGCAGCCGGCCTTGTCGCAGCGGTATTCCACACGACCAGCCTTGGCCTCCTTGACGGCGGTGCCGGTGTCATCGGTCACCGTGCCGGTCTTGGGGTTGGGCATGAGTCCGCGGGGACCCAGCACGCGGCCCAGGGTGCGCACTTCCTTCATGGCGGCGGGAGTGGCGATCAGGACATCGAAGTCCAGCCAGCCACCCTTGATCTTCTGGAGGAGTTCCTGGTAGCCGACCTCGTCTGCCCCGGCGGCCTTCGCGGCGTCGGCGGCGGGGCCATCGGCCACCACCACCACCCGCTGGGTCTTGCCGGTGCCGCGGGGAAGCACGACGGCTCCACGCACGATCTGGTCGGACTGACGGGGATCAATGCCCAGCACAAACGCGAGCTCGACGGTCTCGTCGAACTTCGCCGTAGGCATGGACTTCAGGAGCTTCACGCCCTCTTCAAAGAGGTAGTTCTTGCTGCGGTCAAGATTCGCGCAGCGGGAACGATAGAGCTTGCTTCTCTTTTTCATTCCACCACCTCGATGCCCATGCTGCGGGCGGTTCCGGCGATGACTTTCACCGCCGCGTCCATACTACGGGAGTTCAGGTCGGCCTTCTTGGTCTCCGCAATCGCCTCGAGGTCCTTGCGGGTCACTTTGCCGACCTTCTCCTTGCCGGGGGTCTTGGCGCCGGAGGCGATTCCGGCGGCCTTCTTCAACAGAACAGCGGCGGGCGGGGACTTGGTGATGAAGGTGAAGGAACGGTCCTGGTAGACCGTGATCACCACAGGAATCACCAGACCGGCCTGCGCCTGGGTAGCAGCATTGAACTGCTTGCAGAACGCCATGATGTTCACACCAGCCTGACCCAAGGCCGGCCCCACGGGGGGGGCGGGATTGGCGGCACCGGCGGGAATCTGGAGGCGAACCACACCCGTGACTTTTTTAGCCATTGTCTTGTTCCTAATTTGGACATCCTCTGGTAAGAGATGGCAGGTTCTCTCCCGGAAAATGTCACTTTTTCGTTGTCTTGCGACCGCTCCTGTCGGAAACAGCCACACCTGCCACTCGAAAGGCAATTGCGTACTATATGCCTTCCAGAAACTTTTGCAACCTCCGGGAAACAAAGAGGCAACTGGAGGCGCAGGCGGGTGGCACCGCGGGACGAAGCCGGACGCAGGTGGGCGTATAGTACGCGCATGGACTACTATTACCAAGACCAGCTTCGCCTGCAGCTCTTCGGAGGCTCCCCCAATGTGACGGCGCCGATTCTGCTCTTCGCGGCCTTCGTGCTCCTGGGCATCCTGGGGGCGTTGCGGAGCCGTCTGCAAGGGCGGCGCTGGCTATGGGCGGCGATTCCGGGGTATTTCCTGGTGCTCTGCCTCTTGGAGGCCATGCTTCTCACATACTCCCGGGGCGGACTTGTCTCCCTGGCGGCGGCGACGGCATTGCTCCTCCGCCGGCAGTGGCGGCTGCTCCTCCCCCTGCTGGTTCCCTTCGTGCTGCTGGTCGCCCTGACGCCCTCCGGATTCCAGCGAATCCAGGCGGTGGGGGACCTCCAGGACTCCTCCGTCGGAAACCGTTTCATCATCTGGTACAATGCCTCGGGAATGATCCTGGACAAATGGGCCACGGGAACCCTGGGCGAGGGAGAACCCTGCGGCGCCCAATACTGCCGGTGGTATCAACCCCTCTCCCAGGGGACCAGCTCCCTGCGCGGACTGGTCAACGGATACCTCACCGTCATGGGAAACCTGGGAATGCCCATCGCATTCTTCGCCTTCTGGGCCGGCTTCACCATCCTGGCCTGCGCCCTCTACCTGGGCTTCCGGAAGGGCTCCGTCTTCTTCCAATGCGTCGCCGCAGGACTGGTCTGTTTTGCAGTGGGGGACGCCTTCAGCACACTGTGCACCTACAACAGCGTGCAGGCCTGCCTGGTCCTGGCCGCCCTCCCCTGCCTGGCATGGATGCTCCTGAAACACCGCAAGGCCCTCCCGAAGCTCCTTCCTTGGTCCGCCCTGGCCGCCGCACTCCCCTTGCTGGCCGTCCTCGCCGCGGGATGCGTCGCAAAACACAACCAATACTACCGCAGGGAACGCACCGCCGTCTCCCTGGACGGCAATCAACGGGAGGCCTGGCGGTTCCTGCCCGCACATCCCAACGGGCAATGGATTCTCCACCTGACCAAAAACATCCATGACGACGCCCGGGAAAGCATCCTGCCGGCCTGCCAGGCAGGATATGCACTCCTCAGCATCGAGGCCGGCGACTGGTCCCCCGAGACCCTCCAGAAACACCTGCGCCCCCTCCTGGAGCTCTGCCCGGCAGAACAACAACCGCCCATTCTCATGACCTCCGCCGGGGGACTTCTCTCCAATGCGGCACTCCGGGAATTCTGCCAGAACCCCGAGCTCCCCTGCACGGCCATCGTCTGCTGGGACCCCATTTGGCACCACCCCATGAAAGAATGGGCACTGGAAGGACTCGCCATCCCGCAAAACCACGGCGCCATCCTCGTCAACGACATCCTGGACGCCCCTTCGGCACGGAACTTCCTCGAACTCCAGCCAAGAAAATACGTCCGGATGGTGACAAAGGCGGAAAACCTCCCCGCCGCCCTCAATACCCTCCTGCGAAATCTCTCCGAAACACCCCGGGAAGGGCCATAAGCCATCCTCCCCTCCAGGAAGCGCCTACCCACCCCCCCAAAAAAACAACCTATCCACGCAACGCCGGACGACACCGCCCGGCGTTTTCTATTTCCGCCGCCTCCGCAGCACCCCCGCGGTCCCCAGGCAAAGGCACGACGCCACCACCAGCCCCCAGAAGGCCGCACGCCCGGGTTGACGGCATATCGCGCGCCAGTGGCGGGCAAGCCAACTCCCCTGGGGCCGCCGGGTAGCGGGCGAATCCCCTGCCTCGTCAACACACGCCTTCACGACCTCTGCATTGGCCTCCAGACACTCTTCCCAATCCTCAACAAAACGCAAGGAATCCAATTTCGGCAACAAGAACCAATCTAACGGAAACTCCGGGGAGAAATCATAATTTCCATACTCCACGATCATGGTCTGCCTGCCATTCGCATCAAAATACCGCATCCGTCGTATCACATGCGTTGACTGCTCCACCACATATTCCTCTACAACGCTGGCCCCTTCAGGCACGTGTTTCTTGTCCATTCGAATGACCCAGCAAGAAACACCATACATCTCCTTCGGCATGCCTGTTATGACAGCGTCGGACGGGACAGCCACGCGCGGAATCCCCTCACGCACCCGTATCCCATGGGCTTTATTCCGCGTAAAGAAAACAACAGTGTACCCCTCCGCCGTATAGTAGTCCGTGGTAAAAAACATCCCGGAGCCAACCGTTCTCGCGGAATCCGCTCGGAAAGCAAAAGCTGTTCGTCTTTCCGGAATACCGTCCCGTCCGCATTCCTCTTCTGGGACACAATGGACTTCGTACGACTCTTCGCCCAAGACATGCCAGCGCTTCCCTCAAAACGCATGGTCTGACTCACCATGGTCACAGATGTAACGGCCCCCTGTTAAAGGGGGGCATTACAAACTCCATACGCGTTTCTCATACCCATTCCCAAAAAAGCATCCGTCAAAGAAAGTCGCGTCATTTCCGTTCCTCAATCTGCTTCCAAAACACAAACCTTCTCCACGCAAGTAATTGTAGAAAGTTTTCGCCATTCTTCCAAGTCCTCCACGACAAAAAAACTTCCCGTCACTCCTCATGATCTACGCTGTCCCCACAGCACGCCCGCTTTCTCCACACAGAGGCACAACACCATCATCCCTATGAGGCACACAAAAAGCCCCTGCCGAAAGAATCGGCAGGGGCTCTCTACAAGGCAATGGGTTCGCCTGCTGGCTAGTTGACCTTCTCCAGTTCGTCGGGACCCACCTCGATGACCGTGGCGCGGCCGAACATGTTCACGGAGACCTTCAGGCGGCCGCGCTCGTTGTCCACATCCTCCACAACCGCGCCGAGGCCGTGCATGGCGCCCTCTTTCTTGATGGAGACCTCCTCGCCCACCTTGAAGAGCACCTTGGGCTTCGACATCTCGCTCTCCTCCTCGCTGCGAAGCATCTCCAGGACATCCGCCTGGCTAAGCATCACGGGACGATCCCCGCCCACGAAACCGATGACTCCCTGGGTATTCTTGATCATGTCCCACACATCGGGATTCAACTTGATCTCGTTTCCATCCTCGCCGGCAGGCATGTAAAGACGGGCCTGGATCAGAATGTATCCGGGATAGCGCTTGCGCTCCTTCACCACAATCCGCTTCACGCCCTTGCCAGTGTTCTGGGAGACCTCCACCTTGTCCATGGGGATCTTGATGTCGTCCACGCCATCGTCGATGCCGTCCCGCACATCCTGCTCGCGCTGGTTCTGAATCAGATTCAGAGCACGGTTCTCCTGTCCACTCATGACCTGGAGGACATACCAGTGGCTCTTTGTCTTGTCAATGTCTTTCATAAACGGTCGAGGATATCAGAGAAAGGAGGAATCCCCCCGCGCGCACCGCGCCCAAGGCGGCGACAGCCGGAGGGGGTCCAAAATCAGTTCATTCCCGCGATGAGCCGCACGCCCCACTGGAAGACCCAGTCAAAAACCATGACCATCACAGTGAGGATGGCGAGACTGGTCAGCACGACGCCCGTGGACCGCCAGAGCTCCTTCTTGGTGGGCCAGGTGCACTTCTTCATCTCCGCCACGGTCTCGAAATAGAGATTCTGGATTGCCTTGATGGGATTGGTCATACGTCTCTGGAAGGAAGGCTCCCCGGCACGATAGCCAAGGAGGTTCCCTGCGAGGGAGGGAGTGGATTTAAAAAGAAATGGCAGGAGAGACAGGGATCGAACCTGCGACCTGCGGTTTTGGAGACCGCTGCTCTACCAATTGAGCTACTCTCCTGCGGGAAAAAGGCTTGACGCCCGGCGAAAAACGCCAGGTGCTACCGCACTTCGCGGTGAGTGGTCACCTTGCGGTCCCACTTGCAATACTTCTTCATCTCCAGACGGCCAGGGGTATTGCGCTTGTTCTTGGTCGTGGTGTAATTGCGGCGCTTGCACTCGGTGCAGGCCAGCTGAATGATTTCGGAGGGCATTGTTACGACTCCTTCAACGACAGATGTTTTCCGGGAGGGGAAGGAAGGGCCCCCTCCGCTTTGGACCAGGGTCCGGCGGAAGAGGCGCCTTGCGAAGGCCTCCACTCCCTTGCCGGCTTGCGCCGACAAAAAGAGCGGAGGGTTCTTCCGTTTCCAGATTACTCGATGATCTCGGAGACGTTACCGGCACCCACGGTGCGGCCGCCTTCGCGGATGGCGAAGCGCAGACCCACTTCCATGGCGACGGGGGCGATCAGCTCGATGGTCATGGTGGCGTGGTCGCCGGGCATGATCATCTGGACGCCCTCCTCGAGGTGGCAGACACCAGTCACGTCAGTGGTGCGGATGTAGAACTGGGGACGATAGCCATCCTTGAACTGGGTGTGGCGGCCGCCCTCTTCCTTGGTCAGCACGTAGACCTGGCACTTGAACTTGGTGTGGGGCTTGATGGTGCCGGGGACGGCCAGGATCTGGCCGCGCTCAACATCCTCTTTCTTGGTGCCACGCAGCAGGCAGCCGATGTTGTCACCGGCCTGGCCCTGGTCCAGCATCTTGCGGAACATCTCGACACCGGTGACGGTGGTCTTCTGGGTGTCACGCAGACCGACGATCTCGACAGCGTCGCCGACCTTGATCACACCACGCTCCACACGACCGGTCACGACAGTGCCGCGGCCCTCGATGGAGAAGACGTCCTCGATGGGCATCAGGAAGGGCTGGTCCAGAGGACGGACGGGCTCGGGGATGAAGCTGTCGACGGCTTCCATCAGGTCGCGGATGCACTTGGTGACCTCGCTGGTCTCGGCGACTTCCTTGGCCTTGTCGGCGGGAGTGGCGGCCATCAGCTCAGTGACCTTCAGGGCGGAACCACGGATGATGGGGGTGTCGTCGCCGGGGAAATCGTACTTGTTGAGGAGGTCGCGGACCTCGGAGTCAACCAGCTCGAGCAGGTCGGGATCGTCGACCATGTCGGTCTTGTTCATGAAGACGACGATGGCGGGGACGCCCACCTGGCGGGCCAGCAGGACGTGCTCGGAGGTCTGGGCCATCACACCGTCAGTGGCGGCGATGACCAGGATGGCGCCATCCATCTGGGCGGCACCAGTGATCATGTTCTTGATGTAGTCGGCGTGTCCGGGGCAGTCCACGTGAGCGTAGTGGCGCTTGGCGCTCTGGTACTCGACGTGGGAGGTGTTGATGGTAATGCCACGGGCCTTTTCCTCGGGGGCGTTGTCGATCTGTGCGTAGTCGCGCACGTCACCGCCGTAGATAGCAGACTGCACCATGGTGATGGCGGCAGTCAGCGTGGTCTTGCCGTGGTCGATATGGCCGATGGTGCCGATGTTGCAGTGGGGCTTGTCCCGCTTGAAGGTTTCTTTTGCCATTTTGCTACCTCGTTTTCTTGTTGCGAAGCGCCGCCGGATGCGGCTTGCGTTACTTCAATGATTTTACAGACTATGAAAAAAAGGGACCGGGGGTCTCTCGGGCGCCGCCCCTCCGCGCCCTCCTTCCCAGGAAACGGGAGGGGAATCGTTTTTCACCGAGACCCCTTTATAGACGAAACGCATGGAGGACTTATACAGCCCGTCCATGCTTCCGAAAATGTGGAGCCTACATTCGGAATCGGACCGAAGACCTCATCCTTACCAAGGATGCGCTCTACCAACTGAGCTATGTAGGCTTCAAAGAGTATGTATGTGCCCCGCGGCCGAAAGTCCTCCCGCAGGCGGATCTTCCGGGCATCCCGGCGCATTGCGTAAGATAACGGGGTTTGATGGCTTTGCAAATGGAGTGCCCGCTTTTTCAGGAATTTTCTTCGCCGCCGGGGAAGCGCGCCACAGGGAGCTCCTGGCGGGGGGCGGGGTCCGCCCCGGGCTCCTCCGCCGCCCGGAGGAGCCGCAGAAGCAGCCCCAGGGCGCACCCGACGGCGGCCTGGCGCACCTGTCCGCGGCCGCCCGGAAAGTGCCGCATCTCCACCACCGCAGTCTCGCCGGCAAAGGCGCCCACCACCACAGTGCCCACGGGTTTCCCTGGCTCGGCGCCGCCTGGGCCCGCGATCCCGGAGACAGCCACCCCCGCCTGCACATCCTGGCGTTCCCGAAGTCCCCGGAGCATCTGCGCCACCACGGTCTTGGAGACCACGCCATGCAGGCGGACACTCTCCTCCTCCACTCCCAGCAGACGCTCCTTCCAGGGAACGGCGTAGGTCACAAGCCCGCCGTCGAACCACCGCGAGGACCCCGCCAGGTCCGTGCATGCGGCCGCAATCATCCCACCCGTGCAGGACTCCGCCGTGGCCATGCGCCAGCCACGACGAAGCAGGCACCCCGCAATGGCCGGGAGGACTTCTTGCTGCAGTTCAAGGAAAGATGCCATGGTTGTCTTGTCGCGGAAGACACAGCCGCGCGCGCCGCGGATGCCACAGGTTTCGGGAGGAAGAGGGGGCTACCCCAGGAGGAGGACAATGGCGGTGGCGTAGTTCTTCTCGTGGGAGAGGGAGAGGAGGATGCGCCGCACGCCGCGCTCCTCCGCAGTGCGCAACGCGGCGCCCTCCAGGGTCATGACGGGGCTGCCATCCTCCCGGTTGAGCACGCAGACCTCCTTCAAGGCGCACCGTTCCGTAATGCCGGTGCCAAGTGCCTTCGCCAGGGCCTCCTTGGCCGCCCAGCGGCCCGCCAGGTATTCCAGGCGACGGGCGGGGTTGGAGGGGAGGCCCTCCAGTTCCCGGGGATGGTAGACCTTCGCCAGGAAGACATCCCCCGTCCGCTGAAGAGAGGCCTCCAGACGGGGGATCTCCACCAGATCGATGCCCACCCCCAGGGGAAGGGCGGCGCTGTCTCGGGAGGAAGTGTCGTTCATGGAAAGAAAGAAAGCAAAGAAAGAAGAGGCGCCGGACGCCGGCGCGGCTCCACCTAGCGCTGTTCGTGCTCCTGGACCCACTTCTTGGCGTCCTTCTGGTATTGGGCGCGCTTGGCGGGATCGGTCACGGTGTTCAGGTAGAGATGGAAAAGTTCGAAGAGCACCTGGCGGAAGATGTCCAGATTAGCCATGCGCTCCACAAAGACATCCACGGGATCCATGGCGTCGCCCTCGGGGAGTTTGAGTCCGCGAAGGATGAACTGGCTGGCATCCAGGGTGCAGCTCCACTCCTCGCCCTTGTTCCGGGCCAGCATGACCTTTGCGCTGCGGAGTTTTTTCCCGACCATCATGGCGCTGCGGGCCTCGGCGGAGATGGTGGGCATGCCCTTCCGGAGGCTGCTCTCGTAGGCGCCGCCGCCCTGCGCCACAAAGGTAAGGGGGCCATCCACCAAAAGCTGGAAATCGCCCAGTCGAGTGGGGGGGAGAATGCCCTTGTGGCTCTCCTGGAAGAACCAGAGCCATGTGAGGAAGTTCTCGCCCAGCAGTCCGGTGGCGCCCTCCTTGTCCTCCAGCTCCGGGGAGATATTCACCGCCGGGACGGTGGCGGGCTCCACGCCGTATTTCAGCTGCGCCAGGGCGTCGGGGGTCATGGGGAGGGGATCGAACCCCATCGCCTTGGAGAAGAAGCCGGAGAAAAGGTCCAGTTGCTTTTCGCTGGTGGCGCTCACATAGAGATAGCCCTCGGCGGGATCGATGGCGGCGTAGATGCCGGAGAAGGAGGGCGGCATCTGGGGCAGCAGCCGTTGGCGAATCTCGTCCTTGATCTCCCGGATGGCCTTCCGGTTCAGATGGTCCACATTGCGGACCTTCATCTGCACCATCTCCTCCAGCTTGCACTCGGCGTTGAGCAATACCGCGGGCACCTTCCGCTCCGCCTGCCGCAGACAGACATGCAGGAAGGAGCCGAACTTCACGTTGTCCTCCCGCAATTCGGTTTCAAGGAGGAAGCGCCCCGTGACCCACCCCCAGCTGGGTTCGTCAAAAACCTGGTCCACCGCGCAGGCCGCCTGGGCGGCAAAACGCTGCAAGGCGTCCTGGGGAAGGGGTTCCGGCAAAAGGCAGATCCGGCAAGTCACTGAGCCTCGATCAAATCCCATATGTATGATTCTCCTGGTTTGCTATGATGAAGGGTTCCCGCCGCCTCGAAGGAAACGACACTGCCCAGGCGGCCGGTAAAGAGGAAGTCCCCCTCCCCGCCCCCGTGCCCGGAGATCGTCAGATCACTGTCCGGCGGGACGCCGTGCTTGTAGTTGATTTGCAGACGGGCGGGATAGGCGCCCGTCCCCAGGCAATCCTGCAGGATGGCGGCGTATTCCGCGTTGTTCAAATGGCCGTTCACGTCGATCTGCGTAGGCATGACGCGGCGAAGACGGGGGTTCTCCCCGACAGGCGCCACGGGGAGCTTTCCCAGATCGGGGAAGGCCACGCCCTCCCCTTCCGGGAGAGGCGGCAGCAATGCGCCACAGAGACGTTCGGCGTGCAGAATCCGCATGGCGGCCACATCCATCAGCAGCCAGGCGCCGCTGGCGCGCGCGAAGACGCCCGCGCCCTCTTCCTCAAAGCGGAATTCACGCAAGGCGAAGAGTCCGTCAAATCCTGCCGGCCAGGTAGAAATCCGCACGCGGCCCCCAACGGCGGGATACCGGTCAATTCCAAGACAAATCCGGGAGAGAAACCAGCTGCGCCTCTGCGGCAACAAGACCTCCAGCCCCACCCCCAACTCAGAAGCGTGAATCCCCGCCACCTCCTGCGCATAGTCGCAGAAGGTCTTGAGTTTCATCCGACCATGGCAATCGCACTCGCTGAAGCGCAAACGGTACTCCTGGACACCAACGGATTGCATTGCCTAAAAGAGAAGAAGCGGGAAGAAGGAAAGGAATCCGCCATGCAGTGGGCGCGGACCATCGCCCGTCACAATGCCGGGGGCGCGACAATCCCCCCCGTCCGGAGTCCTCCACGGCGGGCGTCTCTTCCGGGCGCCCGGCAAATATACCCCTTCCAAAGGTCCGCCAAAAGACAACGCGCCGCCCCAAAAGAAAGATTTCACCCGCCCGACGCCATGCCGGCGCCGCTACGCCGGCGCCAGCGCCGCCAGCCCCACGCCGTGGGAGCTCTTCAGGAGAATCCAGGCGCCGGAAACTGGGGACAGCAGCTGCGCCTCCGCCTCGGCGGCATCCTTCGCCCAGCGGCAACGCGGGGCATCCGGAAGGGCGTCAAGGGCTTTCTTCATCTCCTCCCCCACGGCGAGGATCTCCGCCTTCGGGCACTTTGCCAGGGCGTATGCGAGGACTTCGCGATGGCTCTCCCCGGAATCCGCCCCCAATTCCCGCATGTCTCCCAACACCAGCAGCTGCGTCGCATCCCCGGGGGCGACCTCGGCAAACCAGTCCAGGGCCGCCTTCATGCTGGTGGGATTGGCGTTGAAGGCGTCGTTCACCCAGCAGACGCCGTCGCGCTCCACGAGATGGAGGCGTTCGCCGGGGAGGACGCACTTCCGGAGTCCCTCCACCACCTGGTCGGGAGAGCACCCGGCGGCGGTGGCGGCCAGAGCCGCGCAGGCGGCGTTGGCCGCCATGTGCGCTCCACCCAGATTCCACAAAAAGACCCGCTCCTCGCCAGAATCCTTCCAACGGAGACGCAAACGGAACTGCCCCTGGGTGTACCCCAGATACCGGTACTGCAGGTCATCCTGCCCGCGCGTTCCAAAGCTCAAAACCCTCCCGGCCCCCTTCGCCGCCTCACGGAGAATGTCGGCGCCCTCGGCCTCGCCGGGATAAATGGCCACGCCGCCGGGAGTCACAGCGGCCAGAATGGCGGATTTCTCCCGCGCCACGCCCCGCAAATCATGGAAGAACTCCAGATGGGCGCGGCCGATGTTGCAGACCACGCCAATCTGCGCGGGGGCCAGCGCCGCCAAAGAGGCGATCTCGCCGGGATGGTTGGTGCCCATCTCCACAACTGCAACCTTCGTGGAGCCGTCTATCCGGAAGAGGTTCCGCGGGACGCCGAAATGATTGTTGGTGGACCCCGCGGTCTTCAGCACTCCACCAGGGAAGCGCTCCTCCAGAATGGAGGCCATCATCTCCTTGGTGCTGGTCTTGCCACAGCTCCCCGTGACCCCGACCACCTTCACATCGGGATGGCATGCACGATGCCACCGGGCCAATTGCTGGTAGGCCACCAGGGAATCCGCCACCTGGCGACAGGCACACCCCGCCTTCGACATGCGCTCCAGCACCTCCGCGGAAGGCTTCTCCTGCACCACGACGGCAGATGCCCCGCCCTCCACAGCATTGCCGACATACTTGTGGCCATCCGTCAATTCCCCCGCAATGGCCACAAACAACGCGCCCTTCGGCAACTTCCGGCTGTCGTCCGACACACAGACGGTCCCCGCGCCCCCGTCCCGCGGTGGGACAAGCCAGACGCCAGGCAACACACGGGAAAGCTCCGAAAAGGAAAGGAAAGGCATTTTTCTGAAACGGGAAAGGGAAAAAGGAGGCGGAAGTGCACCGTAGCCTTGGTCCGTCCTGGTGTCAGCGCCCCCCGGAAGATGTCAATGCAGCCATGCCGGGGGGAGGGACGTCGGCGGTGCGCCCTTTGGCGGTCCTCTGCGGGAATGCGCCGCAAGTGGAAACGCGCCGCCGACCCGCGGGAGTTCCTACAGCTGGTCAACGGGGGTGTCGAGGACATCCTCGTCCAGGGGCTCCCCGGGGATGTCAGCGTCCTGGGGAGGCTGGGGATCCACGGCGGACCCGGGGACCCGCTTGCGGATCTCGGCCACAATGCGGCCGGCCAGGTCGGGGTCGCTCTTGAGGAGCGCCTTGGTCTGCTCGGCGCCCTGTCCCAGCTGGGTCTCGCCGAAGGAGAACCAGGAGCCGCGCTTCTCCACGATGTGCATGTCCAACGCCACGGCCAGAATGGAGCCTGCCTTAGAGATGCCCTCGTTGAACATGATGTCGAACTCGCACTCCTGGAAGGGGGCCGCCAGCTTGTTCTTGGCGATCTTCACCTTCACCTTGTTCCCCTGGGAACGACCGTCGGGGGACTTGATGACGCCCGTGCGGCGGATCTCCATGCGCATGGAGGCGTAGAACTTCAGGGCCCGCCCCCCGGTGGTGGTCTCGGGATTGCCGAACATGACGCCAATCTTCTCGCGGATCTGGTTCGTGAAGATGACGCAGGTGTTGGTCTTGGCGGCGATGGGGGTGAGCTTTCGGAGGGCCTGGCTCATGAGCCGCGCCTGAAGTCCCACATGCTGGTCGCCCATCTCGCCTTCGATCTCGGCCTTGGGAGTCAAAGCGGCCACGGAGTCGATGATCAGGACGTCGATGGCGTTGGAACGCACAAGGGTCTCGGCGATGTTGAGGGCGTCCTCTCCGCAGTCGGGCTGGGAAACCAGAAGGTTGTCAGTGTCCACGCCGATAATCCGTGCATAGCGGGGATCCAGGGCGTGTTCGGTGTCCACGAAGGCGCAGGTTCCGCCGGCCTTCTGGGCGTTGGCGACCACGTGAAGGCAAAGGGTGGTCTTTCCGGAGGACTCGGGACCGTAGACCTCGATGATCCGGCCGCGGGGGACGCCGCCGATGCCCGTGGCCAGGTCCAGGGCCAGGGAGCCCGTGGAGATCGTGGGCACATCCAGGTGCTTCTGGTCCCCCAGGCGCATGATGGAGCCCTTGCCGAACTCCTTCTCGATCTGCCCAAGGGCCAGTTTCAGGTTCCGTTGCTGGATCTCCGCAGTATTGTCGGCGGAAGCGGCGGCGGCGCGGGGTTCTTTTGCCATGGAGGTTCTCGGGGCGGCACGCCTCCCGTTCCAAAGAGCGGAAAGGCCCACGCCGCAGGTGGTGTGGAGGGTGAAAGGTAAGGAGAGGGGAGTCTCCGAAAAAGAGACGCCACCCCACCGGATTCATGCGAATGAAAAGCAGATGGTTTGCGGAGTGAAGATACCACCCGCGCGACGGTTTTTCAACCCGTCCTTTAAAAAAATTGACTATTTTTTATAAGAATGTTTCAGTCGGCGGCCATTTTCCCTGACGGAGCGGGAATTGCCGCGGTTCAGAGCCTCCAGTAGAGGTAGCCTTCCTTCTGGAAGGCGTCACGGTCCAGGACGCCCTTGACATCCAGCAGGACCCGTTTGCCGGGAGAGTAGAGCATCCGGAGGTCGTCGGGCGTGATCCGGGTGTACTCCCGGTGCCCCACGGCGAGGATGACGGCGTCCAGATCCCGGAGGCTCCGCCAGTCCACCAGCTCCACGCCGTGGATGCGCCGGGTCTCCTCAGGGTCCGCGAGAGGGTCGGCCACCAGGGGTTCCAGGCCGTATTCCCGAAGCTCCCGGCAAATGTCAAGCACCTTGCTGTTGCGGGTGTCGGGGCAGTTCTCCTTGAAGGTGACGCCCAGGATCGCCACGCGGGCATCCTGGACAGTTCGGCGGGCCTTCAGCAGGCACTTCACGCACTGCTCGCCCACATAGCGCCCCATGTCGTCGTTGATTCGGCGGCCGGCCAGAATCACCTGGCTGTGGTATCCCATGGACTCGGCGCGGTAGGTCAGGTAGTAGGGATCCACGCCAATGCAGTGTCCGCCCACCAGTCCGGGGCGGAAGGGCAGGAAGTTCCACTTGGTGGAGGCGGCCTCCAGGACATCGAGGGTATCGATCCCCATGCGGTGGAAGATGATGGAGAGCTCGTTCATGAAGGCGATGTTGATGTCGCGCTGGGAGTTCTCGATGACCTTGGCGGCCTCGGCCACCTGGATGGAGGGGGCGCAGTGGACACCGGCCTCCACCACCAGGCCGTAGACGGCGGCCACCTGGCGGAGGGTCTCTTCGTCCATGCCCGACACGATCTTCCGGATGTTCGCAAGACGGTGGGCGTGATCCCCGGGGTTGATGCGCTCGGGGGAGTATCCCACCTTGAAATCCCGTCCGCAGCGCAGGCCGGACTCACGTTCCAGGATGGGCACGCAGACCTCTTCGGTGACGCCGGGGTAGACGGTGCTCTCGTAGACCACGATGCTGCCGGGGCGCAAGACCTTTCCCAGGGAGGCGCTGGCGGACTCCAGGGGGCGCAGGTCAGGGCGATGGTCCTCGTAGACGGGGGTAGGGACGGCCACGATGTGGAAGGAGGCCTCCGCCAGGGGTCCGGGCTCCGCGGTGAAAGTCAGGGTGGTCTTGCCAACCGCCTGGCTGCCCACCTCCCCGGTGGGATCCTTGCCCGCCAAATACCCCTGGATCTTCTCACGGTTCCGGTCGTAGCCAATCACCTTCACCTTCTTGGCAAAGGCAATGGCAATGGGGAGGCCCACATAGCCCAGGCCCACCAGGGACAAGGCGGTCTCTCCCCGCAGAAGACGTCCGTATACATCGAAGTCGATCTTGTTCGAACTGCCCATGATTCTTGCTTGCATGCCTCCTCGTGGCCTCGCGGTGGAGGAGGCGTTCAGAGTTTTTCGCGATACCACTGGACGGCCAGCCGGAGCCCCTCCGCAAAGCTGGTCGCCGGCTCGTAGCCGAGGACAGCCCGCGCCAAGGAAATGTCGGCCCAGGAATGGGGGACGTCGCCAGCGCGTCCCGGCTGGAAGACGGGATGGGGCTCCACGCCCAGCAACTCCCCCAGAAGAGACAGGGTCTCCAGGAGGGTGTGGCGGGTGCCGCACGCCACATTCAC
Organism: Bacteroidaceae bacterium; assembly: GCA_963621575.1. Taxonomy (GTDB): domain Bacteria; phylum Verrucomicrobiota; class Lentisphaeria; order Oligosphaerales; family Oligosphaeraceae; genus UBA1724. The sequence goes on along the minus strand of CAVFEH010000014.1, from coordinate 35,367 downwards.
CACCCTGCCCCGGGCCCCAGGCCCCGCCAGCATGGACAGCAAATTCGCACGCACGACATTGCCCACGGGAGTAAAATCCCGGCTCTGGGTGCCATCGCCGTAAATCACGGGGGACTCCCCCCGCAAAAGCGCCTGGGCGAACCGGGGAATGACGGCGGCGTAGGGGCCGTGGGGATCCTGGCGGGGGCCGAAGACATTGAAATAGCGCAGTCCCGTCACGGACAATCCGTAGTGGCGGCTGTACTGTCCGGCCCACTGCTCCACGCACTGTTTCGTGAGGGCGTAGGGGGAGAGGGGGGTGCCAATTGCGTCCTCCCGCTTGGGAAGCGCCCCGTTGTCGCCATAGACCGAGGAACTGGAGGCGTAGATGAAACGCCGCACCTTCGCCTGGCGGGCGGCCTCCAGGAGGTTCAGGGTCCCCTGGACGTTGTTCCCGTCATAGAAAAGGGGGCGTTCCAGAGAGCGTGGAACGCTTCCCCAGGCGGCCTGGTGCAGGATATACTCCTGTCCCTTGCAGGCCGTCAGGCAGGCCCCGGGATCCTTGATGTCCGCCTGGAAGAACTCATAGCCGGGATGTCCCAGGAAGAGCTCCACGTTTTGGCGGCTTCCCGTAGAGAGGTCGTCCATGCAAAGGACCCGGCATCCCTTCTCCAGGAGAGTCTCCACGAGATGCGAGCCGATGAAGCCCGCGCCTCCGGTGACCAGCACGCGGATCCCCGCAGGCAAAGTGATGTCTGGAGCTGAATCCATTCCCAATTCCGAAAAATGCGACTTCCTCCCCCGGAAACGCCACGCGACGCCCTCCCCGCGCTCCGGTGCGAAGGCCTTCCGCGCCTTGACACAACCAACACGGCCGCAAGCAGTAAGAGGACGCGACACGGCCCCCGGGACAGGCTGGGGAGAAAACTCCATTAACATAACGCGGGGACGCCATGCCGCGCGTAGGGGATGGCGCCATGGCGCCTTCGGCGACGCGCACCGGGGACGCCAGGTGCGCCCGGAATCCGGAACACGGGCCGCCACGCATTTTCCGCCCATTCCCTCGTGTCTGGGCTAGCGTTCCGGGAAAGGAATGGTGCCCTTCTCCAGAATGCCATCCTTCCAGGGAATGTTCCAGGGCGGGGAGAAGGACTTGCAGGGTGCGCCAAGGAACTCGTCCAAGCCCCGGGAGGACACATGTCCATCCACGAAACAGGCATTCGCCTCGCCGCCGTGGCGGTTGGCGCCCTCCAGCTTGGAATCCCAATCCAGATCCAGCTCCTCCATGAGATTGTCCCATGTATTCTCCCCGTAGATGATGCAGGGGTCCCCGGAATCCACGACGAGATAGACCTGCGACGGCTTTCGGATGGCATTGGCGAGGGGGCCGCGATTTCCCTGGGTGCCATCGTAATTCCAGCCGTAGGAACCGTCATATGCGCGGAAGCCCTCCACCGTGGTCTCCGGGGGCTTCCCGGGACCGGTGGGGCACACCAGCAGCCGGGGGTTGTTGTGGTAGGGAAAACTCCAGGCCGCCCAGTTCAGCCCGGGGTGTTCCTCCGTCCGCGCGGCCGTCACGTAGGGCGGCAGACGCCCCCGCCAATCATCCGCGTATGCCAGCAAGGCCATCCCAATCTGACGCAAATTGTTCAGGCACTGCGTCTGCGCAGCCTTCCGACGCACCTGCGACAGCACCGGCAACAACAGCCCCATCAAAACCGCCACAATGCCAATCACCGTCAGCATCTCAATCAACGTGAATCCACGGTTGCAAACTCTCCCACGATTCCTCATGGCAATTCTCCTCCTCTCCTCCTGACACGGGAAAAACCGGCGACTACACGCGCCATCAACGACATCCGACCGCCGTCCATGGCGACTCCGCCACAAGAATAAGCCACATGCCCCCGCCGTCAAACATTATCCTATTGAATCATAGAAAGTTATAACACAGCCTATGCGCCCTTATAACTCTCCGGTCCACAGTTGCCCCGCCCCCCATCGCGCCCCGCAAATTCAGGGACTCTCCCGTCAACCCACAAGCCCCCCCGGGAACCGCGGGAATCCATGACTGAAAAGTTCAAGACCATGATGCGCAGTGCCGATCCGAAGGTCAAGCCCGGCGAACCATGCAATGGGCATGGGGGCGCCAGGGGTGGTTGCAGTCTCCTGCCCCCTTCCTAGATTTTCCCTTTTTTTCGGGGGGCGGCAGTAAAAAAAAGCCCCCGTCCTTGTCATATTATCCGGGAGAGGGGGAATGAGAGTTCCGCCAATCTATTGTCCCGGACTGAACGGAAACGAGATTTCGGGCGGACCCGCTTTCGTTCGTCCACCGCGGAGGCGTCCGGGGAAAAGCGCTCCGCCCTCACCTGCGCCATTCCCCCCCCCTCCTGGCTGACGCTTTCCTGAAAAGGCGCCACGCAAAATTCCGATTCAGAGCCACCCGGACTCCCATACATGTCAGAGCAACACTTCCACTTATACGCCAGCAGTCACCTGGACCAGTTGGGCAGCCGGTATCTCTCGGACCGGAAACGCAATCCCCGCCGTTTCCGCCCCCGGGGGTGGCTTTTTGCGCAGGAGTCGGTGATTGTCCCCAGCCGTGGCATTGCGACCTGGCTGGGACACTACATGGTGAACGGAGGAGAGGTCAGCATGGGCATGGACTTCCCGCTCCAATCCAGCGGGATGCATCAGCTCCTGTGCCGTCTGGTTCCGGAGTTGCAAAACAACGACGCCTATACTCCGGCGGTGATGAAGTGGGAGATCTTCCACCTTTTGACCAGCGGGGAGGATCCCCTTTGGGGCGGCCGCGATGCCACCATGGATTCCCTGCGGGCATATCTGACTTCCGAAAAAGAGCAGGAAGACACCAGGAAATTGCGCGCCTTCCAGCTTTCCGAGAAGATTGCCTCCCTTTTTGACCAATACCAGGGTTATCTCCCCGCCACGCTCTCCCAGTGGGCAAAGGGCGAGGACCTGGATTTCATCGTGGACAAGAAAAACGGAGAGCAGCATTCCAAGCCGAAGGAGCTCCCCGCGGACCGCCGCTGGCAGTCCCGGCTGTGGCAGCGTCTCTGCGGGCGCCTCCGCCAGACAGGCTCTTCGGAGGCGGGGATTTCCGTGGCGGAGGCAATCGCACGGGTGCTTTCCGGCGGCTTTGTCCCCCCGGCGGACTTTGTCCCGCAGCCCGTGACCCTCTTCGGCGCCACAATGATGCCGCCCTCCTACCTGCAGGTCCTGAAGAAATACAGCGAATTTGCGCCGGTGAACTTCTACTACCACACCCCCTGCGAGGAATTCTGGGGAGACAACGTGCGCCTTCAGAAGCGCCGCGGCATGTCCCAGGAAGAGCGCGACGCCCTCATGCAGAACACCCTCCTGGCCGACTATGCCCGCCAGGCGCAGAGCTTCTTCAACGCACTGCTGGACACCTGCGGCGACGACCTCGTCGACAACCAGGAGATCGGCGAAAAGAGCGCCGGAATCGTCAAGGAAGACACCCTTCTGAACACCATCCAGACACTAATCCTGAAGAACGAAGACCCCGAAAACCACGACGGCCCGCTTCCCGCCTTCGCCGAAGCCGACGACTCCCTCGTCGTGCATCGATGCCACAGCGCCACACGTCAGGTGGAGGTCCTCCGGGATCAACTCTTGCAGATTCTGAAGGAGGGCAACGGGGGTGGCAAGCCCGCCAGGTACACCCTGAACGACATCCTGGTCATGGCGCCGGACATCACGCAGTTTGCGCCGGCCATCAAGGCGGTCTTTGACGAATCGCCGCTGAAGGGACGCTATGCGGTGTCCGACCGCTCCCTGCGCCAGACCAACCTGCTGGCCCAGACCTTCCTGGGCATCCTGCAACTGCCGGAGAGCCGCTTCCAGCATTCCAGAATCGATGCCTTCCTGGACTCCTCCGCCCTCTGCCGGAAGTTCGGCTTCCCCGAAGAACAGGTTCCGGAGATCCGCCAGTGGCTGCTGGAGGGGCGCGTCTGCCTGGGCTACGACGGGGAAAGCCGCAAAAAGGACTTCCAGGCCCGGGGCATCGAGGGCGTGGAAGCCAAACGCGACGAATACACCTGGCGCCACGCGCTGGACCGCATGCTCTTGTCCCAGGCCATGGAACTCCCTGCGGAGGCCGACGACCAGCACACTTCCTTCGGCGAACTCCTCCCCATGCCCGTCACCAGCACACAAGGGAACGTCCCCGCCGCCCTCGGGAATCTCTCCCGGCTCCTGCGTCTCCTCCACGAGGCCTGCGAGGAGCTCGGCGGCAAGACACCCCGCACCATGGCCGGATGGCGCGGGCTCCTGGAGGACATCCTGGACCGCTTCTTCGCGCTGGACACGGATTCCACCGACGACTTCGCCCTGCTCAAGGGACAGCTCCGGGAACTGGAGAAGCACGCCGCCATGACCGACGCCAGGAACGCAGTGCTCCCCCTGCCCCTCGTGCGAAGTATCCTCCAGGGAACCCTGGAGAGATCCACCTCCACCAAGGGCGCGCCCTTCCTGGGCGGAAAGATCACCTGCTGCTCCCTCATGCCCATGCGGGGCGTCCCCTGCAAGGTCGTCGCCATCCTGGGCCTGGACGAAGGCGCCTTCCCCCGCCAGGAGGAACACCTGGGCTTCAGCCTCGTCAACGACAAATCCCTCCTCCCCTACTATGTGCGCTCCAAGGTGGAAGAAGACCGGTACCTCTTCCTGGAGGCCGTCCTGGCCCCCAAGGACAAACTCCTCCTCTTCTACAAGGCCTTCGCGGAATCCGACGGCGCCGAACTGCCCCCCGCCTCCGTTGTGTCACAACTCCTGAACTACACGGAAAAACTCCGCAAGGGCCTCTCCCGGGACATCACCACAACACACCCCCTCAATCGCTTCGATCCCAGAAACTTCCGGACAGAGACCCAAGACAACGCAAGCCTCCTGAGGCCCTTCTCCTTCAGCCAGGAAGACCTGAAGATCGCGACGCACACAACACCCGCCGGGGCTCCTGCGGAGTCCGACGCCGTCAAAAACTGTCCGCCCCTCCCACTGCCCGACGATCCAGGAAAAGTCCCTCTCTCCCGCCTGCGGGATCTCCTTCTTGATGGCATGGAGACCTATCAAAGGAACGCCCTGGGATACTACGGCAACGACAGCGCCGCCCTCCCATCCGACCAGGAACCCCAGGAAAATGGCGCCATGGCGGACGCCACCTGCCGCACCGAGCTTCTGCAACGCCTCCGCCCCTTCTGCGGGGAGGGCGGCGGCGCGGCCAAGGAAGGCGCGTTCGACCAGTGCAAGGCAGATTTCCGTGCCGCAGGACGCCTCCCCTACGGCACCCTGGGCGAAAACGCCTTTGAAACCTACGCGCAAGAGGCGAAAAAAAACACTGAGACGCTCCTCAACGCATGCGACTGGCCCCGTGTGGTCAAGGAGAGACTGCAATTCGATGTCGACGGCAAAAACTGGAAGATGACACTGACCGACGACTGCCTGGTCGCCCCCGCAAAGAACGGAAAGCCCCGGACGCTCTTCCAATTCTGCGGGGGAGACATCTCCACAAAACACCTCCTCTGCGCATACCTGAAGAAACTCCTCTGGGAGGCGGCGCATCCCGAAGAGCCGGAAATTTCCGCGGTGGTCTTCTCCTGCAAGACCGGCAACTTCCAGGACATCCCCGGCCGCACCCGGGGGCGCACCGCAACAGAACTGCTGTCAACCCTCGCCGAATACTACCGTGAAAGCTTCCAAAAGCCCATTCCCGTGATGGTGGATTTCGCGAAAACAAAAGAGGAGAATCTGGAATCCTGCCTTGCGCACAAGGATCGATACTTCCCGGGAGTTGACGACGGGAAGCTCAAAGACCGGACGCAGACCATCCTGGACCTGCTGCCGGAGGGACTCTTCCCTCCACCAAAGAAAAACAACAAAAAGAAGTAGCCCCCGCACACCCTATCCAAGGGAAGCCATTCACACTCTATTGAAAGACATGACGACTGAAAACACAAACCCCAAGGACCGCGAGCTCAACGTGCTGAACTGCCCGCTGACTGGCACCGTTGTGGTGGAGGCCGGCGCCGGCACGGGCAAGACCTACAACATCGAATCCCTGTATATCCGGCTAATCCTGGAGCGGCAGGCCAAGACATCGCAGATCCTGGCGGTGACCTTCACTGAAAATGCCGCCAAGGAGCTTCGCACCCGCATCCGTGCACGCCTGGCAGAAGTCCGGCAGGCCCTGGAAGCCTCGGACAAGGACAAGGACAAGGACTCCCGCGAATGGAAGAACCCCGTCGACGGCGAACTGGTCGAGAAGCTGGCCGCCAATGGCGACGGAAAGAAAGCCCTCCTCGACCGGTGCCAGGAGGCGCTGGCGGACTTCGACGCGGCCCCCGTCTTCACCATCCACGGGTTCTGCCGCAGAATGCTCCAGGAACACACCTTTGAAAGCGGCATCCGGTACGGCCAGGAGCTGCGGGGCGATCCCCGGGAGAACATCGACGAGGCATATCGGAACTTCCGCCGAAAATACATCTACGGGAATCCCTCCCGTGCAAAGATCTGGGGAAAAACCATAGGAGACTCGCTCCAGAAGGAAACGGGCAACCTCATCGGCAGAAACAAGAAGGAAATCGAATGGAGTGCGGACCCCAATCGCGACGCGCTTCCCTTCCAAGAATTCCTGGAGCAGATGGAAGGATCCGCAGTCCCGGACGCGAAGAATCCTTTCCTCGACGAAGCGCAAAAGACAACCTACCTGCGCCGCATCCAGCGCGAGGCCGTGTCGTACGTGGGGAAAGCACTGGCGGAAGACAAGGAACGCGAGAGTTTCATGACCTTCAACGACCTGTTGACGAAGATGAAGGAGCGGCTGGAGGACGAGAAAAACGGCATCCGCTTCCGCGACAGCATCCGGAAACAGTTCCAATACGCCTTCATTGACGAATTCCAGGACACCGACGACGTCCAGAACGCCATCTTCCGAATCCTCTTCCGGGACGATCCCGCACCGGAACAGCTCATCTTCCTCATCGGGGATCCCAAGCAGGCCATCTACGGTTTCCGCAACGGCGATGTCTTTACCTATCTGGACGCCACAAAGGGAGACGGGAAAGACATCCCCCGGCGCTTCCAGCTCACCAGCAACCGACGTTCCTCCCGGGAATTCATCAAGGCCCTCAACGCCATGCGGGAGATTCGCGAAAAGGCGGCGCGTGAGGACGGCGGATTCTTCCTGCAAAAAGACATCGCATTTCCGGAAATCCGCTTCCCGGAGGACGTCACTCCAAAGGAGGAATGGCGACTCCTGAGAAACGGCGTTGATGTGAAAGCAGAGGAAGACAATGGCAAACACCCCCTTCTCAACTGCGATTATCTAGGGAACCAGGGCAACATTCCACCCTGCATGGCCAGCGAATTCAAGGCCATGGTGGAGGACCGGAAGCTCTCCATCCAGGAGCCGGGGAAAGCGCCGCGCCCTGTCCGATACAGCGACATCGCAGTGCTGTGCCGAACGAACACCGGTGTCGCCGCGATCGCATCCGCCCTCCGTGAAAGAGCCATCCCCTGTGTCATCGTCAGGGAGGCCCCCCTCTTCGGAACGCCGGCAGCGGGCCTCACCCTTAAACTAATGAATGCCGTCCTGGATCCCGGCGGGCTCTCTTTGACAAGGCTTCTCAACCTGGAAGACTTCTTCCCCGCCTTCAACGTCCAGCAACTCAACTACCTCCGGCAACAAGATCTCCCGCTCTGCCAGAAACTCCGGGAACTCCTGCAGACCTGGCAGAAAAGCTCTTTCCGCGCGATGTTCTCCGAATTTTTGAACTCCCCCGTGAAGGATTTCCTAGGCGATACGGTCGCCCAGGCACTGGGACTCCAACCCGGCCGCACGATGTCGGAGGCCCTCCTGGACAGGCATGACGGAGACAAGGGCATTCTTTCCACCCTGCTGCAAATCCAGGAATCGCTCCACCAGGCAGCGGCGGAACAGCGTTTGGGACCGGAGGGCCTCACAAGATTCCTCCAGCAGAGAATCCAGAAAGAAGGCAGCGAAGCAGAAGAATACCCGCTGCAGAGGACCTCCGAAGAAAACGCCGTCCAGCTCATGACCATCCACAAAAGCAAGGGGCTCCAGTTCCCCATCGTCTATGTGCAGGGAATGCTGTCAAAAAAAACCTACGCCGGCACGGGCGCGCGTTTCCACAAGAAAGCGGAAAACGGCAGAGGCATGGAAGTCCGGTTCGACATGACCGCCTTGCCAAAAGACTCCGCCTTCCAGAAACAGGCGACGCTGGAGGAGAACCAGGAGGCTCTCCGACTCTTCTACGTGGCCGCCACCCGCGCAAGACTCCTCTGCCGCTTTCTGGAGGGAACCCATAAAGGCAGTTACGGCATAGAATCCACATTCTACAGCATCCTGCAGGGCAAAAACGAATGCCTTCCCCGCTATGACAGCGCATTCCCAAAAGGCCAAACAGCCACCCCCCTGAACGAATTCCTGGGCTGGCTTAACGAGGGGTCCCCCGCTGTGGCGATGCCTGTGGAGGAAGCGCCTGTCCCCGTGGCGGAGGACTTCCCGAAGGACATCGGCCTTCCGCGCGGATGGTGCACCTGCAGTTTCAGTTCGCTCGTCTCAAACGGAGGGGTCGATGCGGCCACCGGCGGTTCCGGCTCTTCCAGCGGGAAGCCTGTCGGCGGGGATTCTCCGGATTTGGAAGAGGATTCCGACCCCAGCCAGGACAGCGAGGACACTCCCGTCCCCGGGGATCTTTCCGACGCGCCGGAGGAGAACGCCGTCAGGCACGCGCCCATCTTCCGCTTCCCCCGCGGCAAATTGGCCGGCACCTGCTGGCACAAGATCCTGGAGGACCTGGACTTCCAGAAAACCGTGGAGAGCCAGCGGGACTCCCTTTGGGTGCCAATGCTGGATGGGAGCAGCCAACTTCCCAAGAGCAGCCAGGAGGAGCGCGACGAGCGCATCCGCGCCTTTGGAGATATGCTGGAGGGCGTTCTGGGAACCGAGCTCCCCGATCCCGCCGATCCCTCGAAGCGCCTGGGTTTTGCCCTGAAGGACGTCCCCCCGGACCACCGCCGCAGCGAGTTGAACTTCTTCTTCCGCCTGAAGAATGGCATCCGCGGTGGAAAACTTGCGGGGCTTCTTGAAAATGTGCCCCACGACGATGCCTGGGCGCCTTTCCGCGACAAGAAGGACGGCTGGGTGCTGAATGGCAGCCTGGACCTCCTCTTCCAGAATCCCAAGGACGGGAGGCACTACATCCTGGACTGGAAGACCAACGCCCTGGACCAGAAAATGGAGTCCTTCAGCCAGGCAGGCATGGAGGACGAGATGCGGAAGAATTTCTACCACCTGCAGTATCTCCTCTACACCGTGGCCTTCCTCCACGCCTGCAAGTCCCTCATGCCCGGCTGGGAACTGACTGAGAACAGCTACAACAAGCTCTTCGGCGGCGTCCTCTACTGCTTCCTGCGCGGCGTCACAAAGGATCCGAAGGACGCCAACGGCTTCTACGCCACCCGTCCCGCGTTCGGACTCATCCGGGGGCTCTTCGACGAACTGCAGCCCTGCGAAACGCCCGCCGGCGACGCCCAATAGCCATTTTGCCCCATGAATACAGCCATGCGTGAAACCAGCAATTCCACAGAAAGCCCGAAGTTCTCCGTCCTGGCGGAGGAGTTCGCCGACATGCTCATCCGCCGGGGGGGCGTGACAAAAGACGCAGACGGGCTCCGCGCCCTCGCCGCCGATGTCATGAGCCACTACGAACAGGGCCATGCCGCCATGGATGTGCTCCAGGACAAGGATCTCCTGGAGGGGCATCTCAAGGACTGGTCCACCGTGGTGGGTCTAGAAGAGAACGAGGATTGGGCCCGTCCCGTCCACCCCCTGGCCTGGAACCGCGGCACCGGCCTTCTCTACCTCTCGCGATGCCGCCAGGCGGAACACCGCATCGGCGCCTTCGTCAGCGCGTGCCTGGCCAACAACCGGGTGGATGACTTTCCGGAGCCCGGGGAGGAGGCGATTCGCGGACTCACCAGGAAGCTCTCCAGCGAGAAATCCCAGGAGCAGCGGGATGCGGTGAAAAAGTGTTCCGGAAAGCGCCTGGCGGTCCTGACGGGCGGTCCCGGCACGGGGAAGACCACCACCCTGGGGGCCATCCTGCTCCTGGAACTCCAGCGAAATCCGGGACTCTCCATCAGCCTGTGCGCCCCCACGGGAAAGGCCGCCGCACAGATGCGGAAGGCCCTCCAGGAGGAACTAAAGGATGTGGAGGCCTCCGCCGCGCGCGACCGCCTCCTCTCCCTCCAGCCCCGCACCATCCAGAAACTGCTGGGAATCTCCTTCCTGCGAAACGGCCTCCCGCGCTACCACCACGCCACCCCCCTGCCCTGCCGGCTGGTGGTTGTGGACGAGAGCTCCATGGTGGACCTGGTCACCTTCTCCCGCCTCGTGGATGCCCTTCCGGAAGACGGCCGCCTCCTGCTGCTGGGCGACAAAGACCAATTGGACGCCGTGGAAACCGGAGTGGTCTTCTCCGACTTGGTGAAATTCCTGGAGGAGAAACACTCCGATTGCCTCCAGAAATTGAGAACGAATTTCCGTTCCGAGGAGATCCGCGCCCTTGTGGAATTCGCACACTACCTGGCGGACCGGGAGCCCGGCATCCAGGACTCCCGGCGCGAAGCAATGCTCGACCGCCTTTTCAACGCCGCGGACGACGCCCCCTTCCGGGCGATCCCCCCGCGGATGGGTGACGAAAAAGCCATCTTGGCGGAGTTGGCGGCCTGGGTCCGCCGTCTGAACCTGGAGGCGCCCCTGCCGAAGGAGGGGGAATCCCCGGAGGTCCACGCGCTGGCGTGGCTGGAATTCCACGAGAAGTTCAAGGTCCTCTGCGCCACGCGGGGCGGCCTCCTCGGCGTCGGCAACATGAACCAGCGCATGAAGAAGCTCCTCGGCCAGGAGCACGGCGGGAACGGCGTCCCGCTGATGAACACCCGCAACGACTCCGTCCTGGGAATCCAGAATGGCGACATCGGCGTGCGCCTGGGGGACCGTGTCTACTTCCGGAACCACTCCGGGAGCCCGGAGACGAACGCCGTCAAGTCCTTCCCCTGCGCACAACTCCTGGAACAATGCGAGGAGGCCTACGCCATCACCGTCCACAAATCCCAGGGTTCCTCCTACGACCACATCCTGGTGACCCTCCCTGACAATCCGGACAACCCGCTGCTGACCAAGAACCTCCTCTACACCGCCATCACCCGCGCCAGGAAATCCTGCCTTGTCTGGGCGCCCCGGAAGAGCGTGGAGAAGGCCGTCGAAACCATCACGCAGCGCATCTCCGGCCTGGCCAGGGAATGGGGTTCCGCACAGCCTTGACTGCGTCTTGCCATGTCCTGGGATTCCCCCATTCTGGATTCCCCTGCGCTGGAGGCGGTGCTGTCGCGGCACAACCGGCGGTGGAGGGAGGCGCTGTCAACCTGGCACAGTCGCAGCGGTGTCCGATGGACCCCGGGCATGGTTGCCGGCCACGACCTGCGCATGACCATGGAGACCTATCTCCCGTGGCGGGAATACGCGGCATCCCTGCGCGCCGTGGCGCGGCAGGCCCTGCCCTCCCCCGAATGGATCCCCGCCCTCCTCCGGGAGGACTCCCCCGGAATGGAGACCATCCTGGACTTCTGGGAGGAGCTGGGAGAGCCCTTCCGGGGACGCTGCGACCTCAAAAAAGAGGAGCTCCTGCCCTTTTTCTGCGCCTGCGCCGATCCCCCGCGCTTCGGGACCACTCCGGGACGCTATCCCCGGCAGATGGCACAGCTCCGCCCCTGCGGCAGCCTCCTGGACCTGGGATGCGGCGTGGGGCTGGGCACCCTGGAGGCCGCCCAACACACCGGCGCCACACGAGTTTTTGGCGTCACCGGCGAACCCCTGGAGGTCTGGATGGCGAATCACCGACACCTCCCCCACGACTCCAGGCGCAATACGCTCTTCCGCCTCTACGACGCCATCCCCGCGGACTTCCAGACGGCGAACATCCTGGAATTCCACCCCCGGGAACAATACGGCCAAATCCTCTGCAACGGCCTGGCAGGCGGACGCTTCCTCCATCGCCCCGGAGACCTGGAGAAATTCCTGGACCTGCTGGACAGCGCCCTCGCCCCCGGCGGCGCCGCCGCCCTGGCAAACGCCTTCCACACCGGCTGGCAGGCCGCCACCGAAGACCTCATGCAACGCGCCGCCACGCGCGGATGGAGAATCACAGGCGACTGGCGCTGCTTTCTTTGCCGGCGCTGACGCGGACGCAGGCCACTTTCCGGGTGCCGCCTTCGACGGCGGCCAGTTCCGGACGGCATTCCCGGCATTGCGGGATTGCGCGGGGGCAGCGGGTATGGAAGGGGCATCCCCGGGGGGGATGGGAGGGACTGGGGAGCTCCCCCTGAAGCAATATTCTCCTGGAGGGATCAGACTTTCCGGGGACGGGGATGGCAGAGACCAGCGCCTGTGTGTAGGGATGCAGGGGATTGACGAGAACCTCCCGGGCGTCGCCCTCCTCCACCACGCGCCCCAGATACATCACCGCCACACGCCGGGCCAGCAGGCGCACCACGCTCAAATCGTGGGAAATGAAAAGATAGGAGAGCCCCCGCTTCCTCTGCAGCTCCGCCAGCAACCGGATCACCTGCGCCTGGACGGAGACATCCAGGGCGGAGACCGGCTCGTCGCAGACCAGCACCTCCGGCTCCAACGCCAGGGCGCGGGCGATGGAGAGCCGCTGGCGCTGTCCGCCAGAGAATTCATGGGGGTAGCGATAGAGCGCCTCCTGCCCCAGCCCCACTTCCTGCAGAAGACGCAATGCGGCCTCCCGGCGGCTTTCGCCGGGCTTGTAGAGATGATAGGCCTCCAGTCCCTCGGTGACGATCTCCAGGGCGCTCATGCGGGGGTCCAAGGAGGAGAAGGGGTCCTGGAAGACCATCTGGAGATTCCGGCGGGCGTGCCGGCGCTCCTTCCCCTTGAGGGAATCAAAGGGGATCCCGTTCCATTCCACGGCGCCGGCAGTGGGCTTTTCCAGTCCCACCAGGGCGCGTCCCAGGGTGGTCTTTCCGCAGCCGGATTCGCCCACCAGCCCCAGGGTCTCGCCGGGGGGCAGGGAGAGGCTCACGCCGTCCACGGCGCGGACATGACCCGCCACGCGGTTGAGGATTCCCCGTCGGATGGGATACCAGACTTTCAGGTCCCGGCAGGCGAGCATGGGGAGGTCAGCCGAAGAGCTCCTGGACGCTCTTGCCGTAATAGTCGTAGAGATGGGGGAAATAGATCTCCTCGCGCCCGTGGCAGTCGAAGACCCGCAGTCCCCGCAGGGCGGAGGAGGAGATATGCTCCAGGGCCTTGTCGCAGGGGATGTAGACGGAGCGTGTCTCGGGGCGCATCTCCTGCATGAAGCACTGCTGGCTGGTCTCGTAGTCCAGGTCGTAGCCGTTGCGAAGCCCCCGCACCAGGGTCACATCACAGAATTTCGACTCCTGTTCCAGGAGGTCCACCATGAGGTTGTCGAAAAAGACCACCTCGTGGAAGGGCAGCGTGTCGTCGCGGATCTTTTCGGCCTCCCGGCGCCCCTTTCGGTCCTGGGGCGAAGCGCCTTTTTCGGGATTGACGCCCACGGCCACAATGACCTTGTCGAACATGAGCTCTGCCTTCTGGAGAATGGAGAGGTGCCCGATGTGGAAGGGGTTGAAGGATCCGGCGTAGATTCCCACGCGGGGCCGGCGGCGCTCCAGGTATTCGATCAGGAAGCGCATGTTCTTGCGGCATTCGGGGAAACGGCGGCTGAAGCGGTCGAAGAAGCTGGCGCGGCCCTTCCGGTAGTCCTCAATGTCCAAATACTGGAATTCACGGAAGATCTGGAATTCGTATGCCAGCAGATCCACGGGGCTCCCGTGCAGCAGCACCTGGCAGTCGCATTCATGGAACTTGACGGCACGCTCGCTGACGGGCTTCTGCCCCTTCGAGGAGAGAATGACCTGGTGGATGGTCTTCACCGACGCCTCGGGGAGCTCGGCACCCAGGGAGGGACGCAGCAGATCGAAGACCTCTGCGGAATGGGCCTCGTTGCGCTTGCACTGGGGGAACCAATAGACGTCATGGAAGAGCGCCGAGAGCAGGAGTTCAGCAGTGGAGCGTTTCGCCAGCCCCAGACGGAGCACCAGACGGCACACCTCCCGCAAATGGCTCAAATTGTGAAAATATCGATGGGGTTGCTGGTAGGCCGCAAAGACCTTCTCCAGCCACGCGCCATCCCAATCCAGCCCAAAGGCATCCGATTCCGACAAAATCTGCCGGAGCTCGGCCTTCAGGGCGTCCGCGTTCTCCACGCCCAGGAAACGGGGCGTGGCCAGGGACTGCTGGAGGGGATGGATCGTCATAAAGCCTGGATGCAAAAAACGCGCGGGCGGACGCCGGGGGGATTCCTCCGGCGTCCGTCCGTGGGGGTGGGCCGGGCTGCTAGAGCACCACGTACTTGGCCAGGAAGAGGATGGTCAGCACATACATGATGGGGCTGATGTCCTTGCGGCGGCTGGAGAAGAAGTTCAGGATGGTCCAGCTGATCACGCCGGCGCAGATGCCCTCGGAGATGCTGTATGCCATGGGCATGACCAGGATCGCGAGGTAGCAGGGGATGGAGTTCAGGTAGTCGTCAAAGGCGATCTGGGCCACGCCGGAGAACATGTAGAATCCCACGATGATGAGGGCGGGTGCGGTGGCGAAGCCGGGGATGGCCAGGAAGATGGGGGCGAAGATGATGGCGATGAGGAAGAGGAACGCGGTGGTCAGGGCCGTGAGACCGGTGCGGCCGCCCTCGGAGACGCCGGAAGCGGATTCCACGAAGGTGGTGACGGTGGAGGTGCCGAGGACGGCGCCGACGGAGGTCGCCAGGGCGTCGGAGAGCAGGGCGCCCTTGATGCGGGGCAGCTTGCCTTCCTTGTCGAGCATGCCGGCCTTGGTGGATACGCCGATGAGGGTGCCAAGGGTGTCGAAGATGTCAACAAACATGAAGGCGAAGATCACGACCACGAAATCCAGGGACTTGAGCAGGGCGGCTCCCGTGGTTTCGGAGCCGCGGAGGGTCCACTGGGCGGAGTCGAAGCAGCTTCCGAAGATGGAGGTGAACTGCTTGAAGGAGTCGGTGAAGGTGCTGAAGGAGAGGGTGGGGATGAGGCTGAAGCAGTTCAGCTCGGGGGTCACCACATAGAGTCCGGCCAGCTGGCAGACGATGCCCAGGATCCAGGTGATCAGGATGCCCAGCAGGATGGAGCCGCGGACGCCCTTGGCCACCATCCAGCCGGTGATGATGGTGCCCACGATGGCCAGCACGGCGCAGATGCCGTGGTTGTTCATGTTGCCGCTGTTGAAGTTCTGCAGGGAGAGCAGGGTGGCGGGATTGTCCACGATGATGTGGGCGCCCTGCAGGGCGATGAAGGCGATGAAGAGGCCGATGCCCACGCTGATGGCGGCCTTCAGGCTCAGGGGAATGCTGTTGAAGAGGGCCTCGCGGATCTTGGTCAGGGAGAGGATGATGAAGATGATGCCCTCGATGAAGACGGCCAGCAGCGCGATCTGCCAGGAGTAGCCCATGCTCAGCACCACGGTGTAGGCGAAATAGGCGTTCAGGCCCATTCCGGGAGCCAGGGCGAAGGGGTAGTTGGCGAACAGCGCCATGAAGCATGTGCCGACGAAGGAGGCGATGGCGGTGGCCACGAATACGCCGCCGGCGGGCATGCCGGTGGCCCCAAGGATGTTGGGGTTCACCGCCAGGATGTACGCCATGGCGAGGAAGGTGGTGACGCCGGCCAGCATTTCGCGGCCAGCGGTGGTCTTGTTCTCTTGCAGTTTGAAGAAGTCGGACATGGACTCTCCTTGATTGTGTGTTGGTTGAAAAAGAAAAAGAAAAACTTCGGAGGCTGGGAACGGAAGGCAAAAGGGGGGGGCTGTCGCGCGATGGCCGCGGGCGCCGGGCGTTCGGGCGGGTGCGCGCCGTGTCAGTAGACGGGCGGAAGGAGCTGGAAGGCGTCCACATCCACCAGTCCGCGGTCCGTGAGCTTCAGGTGCGGGATGACGGGGAGCGGCAGAAACGCCAGCTGGAGGAAGGGATCCCGGAGGGGGCAGCCCAGCTCCAGGGCGGCCTTGTGGAGGACGCGGAGATTCTCGACGAGGGCGTCGGTGGAAGCGTCGGTAAAGAGACCCCCCAGCGGGAGGGGCAGGAGGGCCTTCCCGCCATCGGGGGACACCACCACAAAACCGCCCTGGCTTTCCCGAAGGGCGTTGACGGCGTCCGCCATGGCCTGGGAGGAGGCGCCCACGACACAGATGTTGTGGCTGTCGTGCCCCACGGTGGAGGCGATGGCGCCGCCCTTCAACTGGAAACCGTGGACCAGCCCGTGGCCAATGTTGCCGTTGCGCCCATGGCGCTCCACCACGGCCAGGGGCAGGACATCGGGCTCCCGGGTGGAGAGCTCCAGGCGGTCGGTGGCCAAATCCCCGTCCCGCACACCCATGACAAGGCGCTTCGTGTCGTCCCGGGGCGGCATGGGGAAGTCCTCCGCGGTGACGGCGCGGCATTTGACGGTGTTCCGGAAGGCCTCCGGGGAGGGATAGCGTGCGGGATCCTCACCATTCCAAAGCTCCTCCTGGGGGAGCCCCCTCACGAAGACCTGTTGAATGCGGCACTCCTCCAGGTTGGAGAGCAGCACGATGTCGCCGCGGCGTCCGGGGGCGATGAGCCCCCGGTCCCACAGCTCCAGTCCGCGGGCGGCGGAGAAGCTGGCCACGCGATAGGCCACCAGGGGGGAGACTCCGGCGGCGATGGCGCGGCGGACCATGGAATCGATGTGCCCGCGCTCCTGCCGGTCGAGGGGGGACTGGTCGTCGGTGCAGAAGGCCAGCTGCATGGAATTCTCCAGGGTGAGCAGCGGCATGAGGGCGTCCAGGTTGCGGGCGGCGCTGCCCTCGCGGATGAAGATCTGCATGCCCCGGCGGAGCTTCTCCATGGCCTCCGTCACGGTGGAGCACTCGTGGTCGTTGCGGATGCCCGTGGAACAGTAGGCATTGAGCGTCTCTCCGGTGGCGCCGGGGCAGTGTCCGTCCACGAATCCGCCGGGAAGGAGCTTCCGGATCACTGCGGGATCCCGCCAGACGACGCCGGGGACATTCATGAACTCCCCCAGTCCCAGCCCGGGACGGGCCGCGCGCCAACGTTCCAGCGCCGCGGCGTCAATGACGGCGCCACTGGTCTCAAGGCCGGTGGCAGGCACGCAGGAAGAAAGGCGGACGACCAGGGACATCCGCATGGCCGCGGCGGATTTCAGATAGAAGTCGAAGGCCGCCTCGCCCACCACATTGGCCAGCTCGTGGGGATCGCAGACCGCCGTGGTCACGCCATGGGCCGTCGCATTCTGCTGATAGAGCCGGGGAGTCGTCAGAGTGGACTCCAAATGGAAATGGGCATCGACAAAGCCGGGAACCGCGTAGGCGCCCCGGCCGTCTATGACGCGCCGCCCCTCGTAGCCGCGGCCCACCGCCGCAATCATCCCCTCGTCGTCCAGGACAATATCGTTCTCTTCCACCTCCCCCGTGGTGAGGTGGAAAATCCGCACGTTGCGAAGGATGAGGGAGGCGGGAATCTCCTTCATGGCCACCTGGATGCGTTCCGTCATGGACATGGCTGGAAATCTTTGGGGGGGTGTTTCGCGGAGGGGAAAAAGATGGGCTTCGCCCCGGAACGGGGGTGGAACAGGGGGAAAATACCGCATAACATAACACGGAAAAAGTGGCTAGTGGCGCGTGGCCCCCGCGTAGTCGGCGCACCCGCCCGCCGCCAAGGAATCATATTGCCCCCGCGACAAACAACAGGGCTTTCCACTTTTCCCGCCATGCAAACCGCCCCCGCAAAAACATTGCTATCCATCCTGCGCGCCTCTGGAGACAAGACAAAGGCGGCGTGGCTGAAGAAATACCTCCAGGCGGAGAAAGGCGGCTACGGGGAAGGCGACCGTTTCCTGGGCGTCGGCAATCCCCGCTGCCGGGAACTCGTCCGGGAGTTCCGGGGAATGGCGCTGCCGCAGATCCGCGAACTCTCATGGAGTCCCTGGCACGAGGCGCGGCTTTGCGGGCTCCTCCTGCTGGTGGAGCGGTATCGCAGGGGGACGCCGGAGGTCCGGGAGGAGGTCGCAGCGCTCTATCAGCAGGCGGCGGACGACGGCCGCATCAACAACTGGGACCTCGTCGACAACTCCGCACCGGGCATCGTGGGGCTCCACGCCCTGGCACACGGTCCGGAGGTCATCCGGCACTACGCCGAAAGCGCCGGGATGTGGGAGAACCGCATCGCCGTCGTGGGCACCTGGCCCCTCATCAAGCACCACGACTTCACACCCACCTTCCAGCTGGTGGAAAAATATCTCCGCCATCCCCACGACCTCATGCACAAGGCCTGCGGATGGATGCTTCGGGAGGTCGGGAAGCAAGACCGGGAGGCCCTCACCGCGTTTCTCCGGAAATGCCGCCTCCAGCTCCCCCGCACCACCCTCCGGTACGCCCTGGAGCACTACGACGAGCCCCTCCGGAAGGAGCTCATGGCACGACGGCAACCCGCATCCGCCCCCAAAAACGCGCCTTGAAAAAAGCCCACGCCGACTGTGGGCAGACTTCACTTTTCCTGCTTTTGAAGGAACGCCTCCAGCCGCCTTGCCACATTCCGCTGGAGGTTCCGGAAGAAGAAAAGATAGTCATAGACATGGTAGGAGCCCGCGGGGAGGATGTCAAGACATGGGGGATACTGCTCCGGCGCAATGTCGGTCACCTTCAGCGTCCCCCGTTCCGAATCCAGGTGGGCCCCGCAGAGCGCGGGGACTTCCCGGACGACAGCCGCGCCGTAATCGGTGAAGCAAGCGCCCAGGTTGGCCTCTTTCGGGGCGGGAGTCGCGTCGGTCCGCCAGTTCAAGGGATTGATCGCAAGGGCCTTCGTCCCCTTCGGGACGATGAGGGAGTCCTGAAGTTGCGGCGCCTCGCACTCAAAAGAGACAACCACGCCGGTGTCCGTCTCGCCGGTGGCGGGCTTCAGGCAGGGATGTCTGCGGCACAACTCCGCCGTCAGGGGCCATCCGATGGCGTAGGCGGCCACAAGCCGCTCCGACAGCGCGGCGTCGTCAAAAAAATCCGCAATCAGCCGGTAACACATGTCCGCGCCTTGGGAAAACCCCGCCAGAATGATGGGACGTCCGTGGTTTTCGTGCGCCAGATACCAGGCAAAGGCCCTGGAGACATCCTCGTACGCCCGCGACAACGCCGCCTCGCGCCGCCCTTCCGGGAAGGCATACGCCTTCAAGGACGCCTGGCGATAGTATGGCGCATAGAGGCGGGCGCTCTCCTCGTAGATCCCGCGCTCCATGTTCAACGCCCCCAAGAACGCCGCCCTGCCCTCGGCGTCGGAAAGGGACAGATTCATCTCGTCCTTGACATCCACCGTGGGACAGACCAGAAAGAGGTCCGCCGCCCTGCCCTCGCCGACGCCAAAATACGCCCAGTTCTCCGCCAGCCCGTAATCCACGGCGCCCCGGCCAACGCATCCCGCCAGGAGGATGGCCGCCGCCATCCACAGCGCCGGAACGATATCGTTGAAGAGTCCGCGATTTTGTTTCATGGGTCCTTTTCTCCCGAAGCAACGGCTTCTTCCGCGGGCGCGTCATGAGGCGGGAGCGGCCGCCGCAGGAAGAAATTCGCCAGAATGGCGCCGGAGACATTGTGCCACACGCTGAAGACGGCCCCGGGGATGGTCGCCAGGGGGTAGAGGGCGAAGTGAGTGGCGGCAAGGGAGACCGCCAGTCCGGAGTTCTGCATGCCTACCTCGATGGAGATGGCGCGGCACTTGGAGGTCTCCAGCTTCAGGGCCTTCGCCATGCCGTAGCCAAGGGCGAGTCCCAGGAGGTTGTGGAGGGCCACCACGCAGAGGACCAGCAATCCGGAAGAGAGGATTCGATCGGCGTTGAGGTTCACGATGGCGCCAACGATGACCACGATGGTGGCCGTGGAGAGCAGCGGCAGGAACTCCGCCACGGCGTCGGAGAAGCGCGGCAGGCACCGGTTGATGGCCAAGCCCAGGAGCACGGGCAGGAGCACCACCTGGACAATGGAAAAAAACATGGCGCCGGGATTCACATCCACGGACTGCCCCGCATAGAGATAGGTGAGCAGCGGCGTCATGACGGGGGCGAAGAGGGTGGAGACAGTGGTCATGCCCACGGAGAGCGCCACGTCGCCCCGGGCCAGGTACGTGATCACATTGGAGGCTGTGCCGCCGGGACAGGTCCCCACCAGTATCACGCCAATGGACAGCTCCGGAGACAGCCGGAAAAGCTTAACGAGCAAAAACGCCACCAACGGCATGATGGAGAACTGCGCCACAAAGCCAACCAGCACATCCCGCGGATGCCGGAAGACCACCCGGAAATCCCGGGGCTTCAACGTCAACCCCATGCCGAACATCACAACCCCCAGCAAGACGTTGATGTACTTCGGCTTCACAAAGCCGAAACTGCCCGGCACCAACAACGCCAGCCCCCCCGCAAGCACCACGAACAACGCCATGTGGCGACTGATCCAACCCGCTGTCTTCCGCAACAATCCCATCCGCTTCCAATGGTTTGCGCCAGAATTGGCGCGTGCATTCCAAGAGCTCCCAAGACGCAAAAACCGCACCCGGTTGTCGGGCGCGGCATATTCTTTTTTCCCCGGCGAGGGGCCTCCGGAGTGGCGTCCCGGCGATTTTGCCGCGGCAATGTGGTGCGAGAGGCGGGACTCGAACCCGCACGCCGTTTAAGGCACGAGAACCTAAATCTCGGGCGTCTGCCAGTTTCGCCACTCTCGCCCAGGAAAGCCGGGCGTTTCGTCGGGAACCATCCGGGCAAAAAAGAACCCCGACCGTTGGGAGCCGGGGTTCTTCAAAATGGTACCAGAGAAAGGACTTGAACCTTCACGAGCGTAAGCCCACTGCGACCTGAACGCAGCGCGTCTGCCAATTCCGCCACTCTGGCATGAAAGCGGCCCTACTGTAAGCGCCTTTCCGGGGTTTGCAAATCACTCGCGGGAATTTTCACAAAAAAGGCCGCGGATTTCCTGCGCGCACCGGCACAGACGCCTACAGCAGCGTGCCCCCCAGGCTAGAGCATGGACTTGTAGAGGGCGACGATGTCGGCCTTGGTGGGGTCCTTGGGGTTGCCGGGGGTGCAGGCGTCGGCCATGGCGGAGTCGGCCAGGAAGTCGATGTCGGCCTCCTTCACGCCGACCTCGGAGAGGTGCTGGGGGATCCCCACGTCCTTGCCGAGCTGGCGGACGGCGTCCACGCAGGCCTTGCGGTACTCCTCCTGGGTCATCTTCTCGACGCCCTGGACGCCCATGGCGATGGCGATGTCCTTGTAGCGCTCCCCGGTGGCGGGGGCGTTGTACTCCAGGACGGTGGGCAGGATGGCGGCGCAGGCCACGCCATGGGGGGTGTCATAGAGGGCGGAGAGGGGGTGCGCCATGGAGTGCACGATGCCCAGGCCCACGTTGGAGAAGCCCATGCCGGCGATGTACTGGGCCACGGCCATCTTCTCACGGGCGGCGGGATCCTTGTTCACGGAGTCGCGGAGATACTGCGCGATCATCTTGATGGCGGTGATGTGCAGCATGTCGGTCAGGTCCCAGGCGGCCTTGGTGATATAGCCCTCGATGGCGTGGGTCAGGGCGTCCATGCCGGTGGCGGCGCACAGTCCGCGGGGCATGGACATGACCATGTCGGGGTCCACGACGGCCACCACGGGGATGTCATGGGGATCCACGCAGACGAACTTCCGGTGGCGTTCCACATCGGTGATGACGTAATTGATGGTAACCTCGGCGGCGGTTCCGCTGGTGGTGGAGACGGCGATGATGGGCAGGCAGGGCTTCTTGGTGGGGGCCACGCCCTCCAGGCTGCGCACGTCGGCGAACTCGGGGTTGGTCATGATGATGCCGATGGCCTTGGAGGTGTCGATGGCGCTGCCGCCGCCGACCGCGACCAGGATGTCGGCACCCTCGGCCTTCGCAAAGGCAACACCCTCCTGCACGTTCTCGATGGTGGGGTTCGCCTTGATGCCGGTGTACACCTTGTAGGCAATGCCCGCCTTGTCCAGGACATCGGTCACCTTGCCGGCGACGCCAAACTTCACCAGGTCGGGATCCGTGCAGAGCATCACTTTCTTGCATCCACGGGCCTTGACCTCAGTGGCGATCTCCTGGATCGCACCCTTGCCAAAGTAGGAAGTCTCGTTGAGAATAATGCGGCTGGCCATCTCTTTCGTCTCCTATCACCAACGCCTGAACCCAGACGCCGGATTGCTGACTCCTCCCCCACCCGACAACAAAAGGACAGGGGAGCCTTGTGACCCCCGGGGACATGCACACAAAAAAAACACACCCCGGGGGAGGAAAGCCGCGACCCCAAAAAAGACGCGGCACACAATTCAGACAGCCGGGAACGGGGACGGTTTCCCACGCCCCGCCCCGCCGTCAATACCCCCTAATGTAACCCGCACAAGCATTCCTTGCGGCGTCGCATGATATTTTTGGAACATTAAACCGCCAAAGGCCATGAAAAGGCACACGCGGCGCCTCCTCCTCCTTCCTCTTTTGTTTTCAGGACGTCGCCAGCCGTGACAGCACCTGCAGAAGGGGCGCGGGGTCTTTCGCGAGTTTTTCGCGGAGTCGCCGGGTCGTGATGACCCGGACGGCAAAGGTCCGGAGGTAGTCGCTTTCCAGGGAGTTTTTGTGGTCGCGGTCCTTTTCCAGGAGCCAATAATCGTTGGCGCCGTTCGCAATCCGGAGGTCCTTCGGGAGGAGTTTCCGGAAATAGGGCATGGCGGCCAGGAGGACCTCCCCGGGCCGTGCGTGGACGGCCCCGGCCAGGGCATCCTCGGTCTCCAGGACGGTCTCCAGGCTCTCCAGGTTCCGGGAAAGCGCCATGAGCGCCTGCCGGGGCCATTCCTGGAGTGCGATGTCCTTTCCCTCCACATTCTCCACATAGCCATACCCCTGGGGTTTCAGGCAGAGGCAGGTCCGCAGGAGGTCCCGGGTCACCAGACGGCGGAGCATCTTCCGGGCGGCGTCGCTGCGGCCTTTCCGGAGCCATTCCAGGAGCGTGTCGTCGGTCATCTCCCAGATTTCGCCGGCCTCCCCGGGGGTGCGCAGCGCCAGTTCCCTCTGGAGGGCCCACTGGAGCATCCGCTGCGCGGAGAGCGCGGTCTTGTTGAGATATCCGTGTTGATGGAGATAGGAGTAGAACTTCTGGACCCGCTTCCCCTCCTCGATGAACTTCTCCCGGAGGGCCAGACATCCGTCTACGGTGCGGACGGTGTTTTCCTGGATCGTCTCCAGGTCGGGGGTTCCCGCGAAGCCGATATGGAGGGCGTCGCGCTCCAGGTAGTCCAGTTTGTCGGCGCCCAGATTCCGGTCGGAGACCCACTCCCCCAGGGGATCCTTTCCGCGGAGCATCTGGAGTATGCGCTCGGAGTCGCCGCCGCACTGCCGAATGGGCCCCTCCAGGGCGAGGATGGTCTTTTCCCCGCGAAGATGGTGGTCGCCGGCGAGCACGGGCTCCACTTGATGGGAGAAGGGCCCGTGCCCCACGTCGTGGAGCAGCGCGAAGAGCTCCAGGTTCCGGAGCTCCCCCCCCGCTATGCCCTGCCTGCGGGCCGCGAAGCGCGCGCGTTTCAACACCCCCAGCGCGTGCTCCAGGCGGCTGTGACGGGCGCCGGGGAAGACCAGGTCATTGAGGCCCAGCTGACGGCAGCTCCTGAGTCGCTGGAAGAGCGGGTGGTCCAGAAGGGGAAGGATCCCCCCCACCTCCACGGGGCCCGAGCAGGGGATGCAGATGGCCTTCATGCCTGCGGCCCCCCACGCACGCGGAAGCACACGTGCCGGACCTCGGTGCCACGGGCATTCCAGTGGAGCTCGAAGTCGGTCTTCACATCCGCCATGTCGGCGTTGCCGTCGGGACACGGCTCATAGAGCCCCTCCAGATTGCGGAAGAGCCGCAGCCAGTCCCCGAAATAAGGTTCGTAGTCGGTGGAGAGATGAAAGATCCCGCCGGGCTTCAAGACGCGGACCACGCGGCAGAGAAAGTCGGTGCACACCAGCCTCCGCGCCACGTGCCCCCGCTTGGGCCAGGGATCCGGGCAGAGGAGGTGGAGCCGGTCCAGGCAATGGACGGGCAGCTGGTAGGAGACCAGCGCCAGGCTGGTGGCCCGCAGCGCCAGGAGGTTGTCCAGCCCGGCGCGCGCGGCGCGCTTCTCCACGATTCGGAGGCGCTCGGAGATCAGGTCGTTGCAGAGGACCAGGCTCTCCGGATGGCGGCGAGCCAGCTCCACGGTGAAACGGCCCTTCCCGCACCCCATGTCCATCTCCACGCGGCGGGAGGGATCGCCGGGCAGCGGGAGAATCCCCCAGGTGTTGGTGAGGCTCTGCATGGGGCCTGCCTAGTCCTTCGCGGCAACGCGGTGGCGCTCCAGGAAGTGCCCGATGCGGCGCAAGGCCTCCTGGAGGTCCTTCATGCCGGTGGCGTAGGAGCAGCGGACAAAGCCCTCGCCGGAGGCGCCGAAGGCGTTCCCGGGGACCACGGCCACACGCTCTTCCTCCAGCAGGCGCTCGGCGAACTCCTCGGAGCTCATGCCGGTGCACGCCACGCTGGGGAAGACATAGAAGGCGCCGCGGGGCAGGAAACAGGGCATCCCCATTTCGCGGAAGCCCTTCACCACCACATTCCGGCGCTCCTCGTACTCCTCGTGCATGGCGTCGCGCTCCGCGTCGGCGGACTGCAGGGCCTCGAGGGCGCCGTACTGGGAGGGCGTGGGCGCGCAGAGCATGGTGTATTGATGGATCTTCATCATGGCGTCCACAATCTCGTGGTGGCCCAGGGCGTAGGCCACGCGCATGCCCGTCATGGCGTAGGCCTTGCTGAAGCCATTGAAGACCACGGTGCGCTCCCGCATGCCGGGGATGGTGGCGATGGTGGGGGAGCGGGGGATGTAGGAGAGGTCCTCGTAGATCTCGTCAGAGAGCACCACCAGGTCGTGGCGGATGGCGAAGTCCGCGATCTTCTGCTTGTCCTCCCACGTCATGCCCGCGCCGGTGGGGTTGTTGGGGTAGTTCAGCATGAGGATCTTGGTTCGCGGGGTCACCGCCTTCTCCAGATCCTCCACCTGGATCACAAAATCGTGCTCCGCGCGGGTGCGCACGGGGACGGGGACGCCGTGGGCCATGGCCACGGTGGCGCCGTAGGAGACGTAGCAGGGCTCATGGTAAAGGACCTCGTCGCCCGGGGAGACCAGCGCGCGGAGGGCCAGGTCCAGCCCTTCGGAGACTCCCACGGTCACCAGGCATTCCGCAAGGGGCGAATAGGAGCCGCCGAAGCGCTCCTGGAACTTCTGGCAGATGACCTCGCGGAGCTTCTTGTCACCCAGGTTGGAGGTGTAGTGGGTGTATCCCTTTGTGAGGGAGTACATCATAGCCTCGCGGATCTTCCAGGGAGTCACGAAATCCGGCTCGCCCACGCCCAGGGAGATTACCCCGTGCATGGTGTTCACCAGATCAAAGAACTTCCGGATCCCGCTCTTGGGGAGCACCCGGATATGGGGCGCCACACGGCTGCCCGTGCCGTCCAGGCTACATGGAGATTTTGAGCCGTCCATATCCGTCATCCTCCTTCTCAAGGTCAATGCCCGCCTCCTTGTACTTCTTCAGCAGGAACAGGGTCGCGCAGGACTTGACGCCCGGCTGCGTGGAAAGCTTGCTGGCCACAAAACGGGCCACATCCTGGAGAGACTTCCCCACCACCTCCAAATGGAGGTCGTAGCGGCCGCTCACCAGATACGCGGAGACCACCTCGGGGAACTTGCAAATGCGCTGCGCGACGCTGTCAAAGCCGGTGTCCCGCTCCGGCTGGATCTGGACTTCGATAATCGCGCGAGTGCAGCCGTCCTCGGCGTCCCCCGTCAATGCGGCATACCCGAGAATGCGTCCATCCGTCTCCATCTTCGCAATGGCATCGGCGGCCTCCTGTGCGGAAATTGCCAGACGGTCTGCGATCTCCTGCACGGGCATGCGGGCCTCGCGCCGGAGCAGGGAAAGGATCTTCTCGTTTCGTTCGTTCTCGTTCATAGTGTTACACCTCCGGCACAAGGGGAGAAAATCCCCCGCGCCCTGGTTGCGTTTCGGAATATCCCGGCGCCTGCCATTTCACCCGGCAGCCGGAAAGGATCAATAATCTAATTCCCCGCCACACGGCTGTGCGCGGGCGCCGCAGGGACGGAAGGGAGTGGAGAACGGGCCAAGCCGCCCTACCCCCTGCCATCCGCGGCGCATTCCCCCTCCAATTCCCGGAAGAACTCCCGCATGAATGCGAGCCGTCGAAGGGCGAGCGCGTGCCCGGCGGGGGTAAGCATCGCCCCGGGGAGGTACTGGAGCTTCACCAGATACTCCCGGTAGGCGGAGTCCTCCCGTCCGTAGGAGGCGCCTGACAGGGCCTCCTCCCTGGTGTTGTGGACGCGCGCGCCGGTCTTCCCTGCAAAATGGAATGCGCGGGCGAGTCCGATGGCGCCAAGGGAGTCCAGCTTGTCGGCGTCATAGAGCACCCGCGCCTCTATGGAAGCGGGGGCCTCGCCGTTCCGGGAACGGTAGCGGTGGCTCCGGATGCACTGGCAGACATGCCGCCGCCAGGAGTCGTCACCGATCTTCTCCTCCTGGAGGATCCCGGCGGCCATTTGGCTGCCGAGGAGGGCGTGGTCGGTCTTCCCCTGGTCCGCCATCTCCTCGGGACGCGCGATATCGTGGAGGAGCGCGGCGGCGGTGATCACGCCGGGGTCCCCGCCCTCCGCGCGGGCGAGCCGGAGTGCGGTCGCGAGGACGCGGAGAGTGTGGTCCCAATCGTGGCAGGAGCAGTCCCGCTCCAGGCGTGCGCGTGCCGCGGCCTGGAGGGCATGGAGCTGTTCCTCGTCGAGGGGGCCGGTCATTTACTTCCGGAGGAACTGGGGCCCCTTGGGGGTATCCTTCACCGTCCAGCCGGCGGCCTCGATGGCGGCGCGCATCTCATCCGCGCGCGCCCAGTCCTTGGCCTTTCGGGCGGCCTGGCGCTGTTCGGCCAGCTCCAGGACCTCCCGGGGCACCTGCGCCTCCTGGGCGTCGGGCTCCACAATGGCGAGAATGCGGTCCATGGAGGAGAGGACCTCCAGGGCCTTCTCCGCCCAGGCACGGCCGGTCTTGCCGCCGTCCATCCCGCGGTTGCCCTCCCGGAGGAAATCGAAGAGCACGGCCAGCCCGGCGGAGACATTCAGGTCGTCCTGGAGGGCGGAGAGGAACGCCTGCGCAGACTTCCCGAGGGCCTCGGACTCTTCGGGAGCCAGGGGGATTTCGGGGCCATTGGCGGCCAGGTCCCTGAGGCGCGCCGTGAAGGCGTCGATGCGCTGGAGATTCCCCCGCGCCTCCTCCAGGGCCTGGAGGGAGAAATTGAGGCTCTGGCGGTAGTAGGTGCCGATAAGCACGTAGCGGATTTCCCGGCCGGTGTAGCCCTTCTGGAAGAGGTCCTTCAGGGTGTAGAAGTTTCCAAGGCTCTTGGACATCTTCTGGTTCTCCACCATCAGGTGGGCGCAGTGCATCCAGAGCTTGACGAAGGGGCAGCCGTTGGCGGCCTCGGACTGGGCGATTTCGTCCTCGTGGTGGGGGAACATGTTGTCCACGCCGCCGCAGTGGAGGTCGAAGGTCTTTCCTAGATACTTGGAGGACATGGCGGAGCATTCGATGTGCCATCCGGGTCGCCCCTTCCCCCAGGGGGAGTCCCACCACACGTCGCCGTCGGCCTCGTCCCAGGCCTTCCAGAGGGCGAAGTCGGCGGTGGCGTCCTTGGCGTATTCGTCCATCTTCACGCGGACGCCGACGCGCATGGCATCCCGGTCGATTTTGACCAGCTGACCGTATTTTGGCCACTTTTCGATGGAGAAGTACACCGACTTGTCGTCGGCCTGGTAGGCGATGCCCTTGTCAAAGAGGGTCTGGATGAGCCGGATCATCTCGGGGATGGTGTCGGTGGCGGCGGGGTACACGTCGGCTGGCAGCATCCGGAGGGTCTTGATGTCCTGGAAGAAGGCGTCCTTGTAGGTCTGGGTGAACTGGCGCAGGGGGACCTTCGCGGCCTGGGAGCCGCGGATGGTCTTGTCATCCACGTCGGTGAGGTTCATGACGTGCCGGACCGCCAGTCCGGAGGCCAGGAGAGTCCGCTTGAGGATGTCCTCAAAGGCGTAGCAGCGGAAATTCCCGATGTGCGCGAA
Organism: Bacteroidaceae bacterium; assembly: GCA_963621575.1. Lineage (GTDB taxonomy): Bacteria > Verrucomicrobiota > Lentisphaeria > Oligosphaerales > Oligosphaeraceae > UBA1724. Next base: position 6,996 of record CAVFEH010000014.1, on the reverse strand, counting down.
GTTGTAGACGGTGGGGCCGCAGGTGTACATGCCGATCTTGCCAGGATGGATGGGCGCGAGGGGTTCCACGCGGTGGCTCAGGGAATTGTAAAACTGCAGGGACATGGTCTTCTTCCTGTTTTTTTGCGGAGTCGTCTTGTGAAAAGGGGATCCCCCGCCCGGACGCGCGGGCAGAGCGCGCGTTCCGCCGGGGGAAAAATCGGGAAACGCCCCCGAATATAAGCCGTTGCCGGAGGGCGGCCTACGCCCTGGGGGTGAAGGAGGATTCGGGGACCTTCGCCTCCGCCTCCAAAAGGCGCCCCCACGTCCACCGCCAGAGGGCCTTCCAGACCTGCGGGGAGAGCGGCAGGGGCTCCCCGGCGCCGGAGGCCATCTCCAGGAGCATCTGGCACTGGGCGGCCTCCCGGGGCGTCAGGTCCACGGGGGAAAGGACGCCATTTTCGTTGAGGTAGGCCAATGCGGCGGGCACCAGGACCCCCTCCGGAGGGAGACCCTCCACGGGATGCGACAGGCGTTCCAGGGCCAGCAGGAGCGCCCGGGTGTAGGCGGGCATCGGCAGATGGAGAAGATTCTCCAGGGTAAAGCGGGCGAGAAAGCAGGCCGCCTCGAAGGAGTCCCTGTGGAAGGCCACGGCGGAAAAGTCCCGGAGGACGGTGGATTGCCGTGCGGACCCGATGTCGCCCTTCTGGGAGTATTCCACCTGGAGGAGCTGGAAGAGATCGCAGGCGCCGCAGCCGCCCGTGCGGGCGCGTGTGCGTCCGGCGGGTGCGCCCATGCGGAGCGTCATGCGTCCCTCCTGGGGGGAAACTCCCGCGACGAGGAAGGAGCTGTCGCCGAAGGGAGTCTTCCGGAGGACCAGGAACTCCGTGGTCTTGGCTGGTGCGGGGGCGGCGCGCATGGGCTGAGGGCTGTCAATCCCGCCGTGGAGGCGGAAGATTGAGCGCCTGGTTCAGGGAGAGGCAGAAGAGAAGGAGCGCCAGGAGGCAGACGGCCGCCCCGGCGTTCCGGAGGACCCGCGGACCGGTGTCGGCGGCCTGGCCGGCCCGCTCTGCGTAGAGCTGGAGAAGGAGGATCGTGGAGTCCACGGCGGCGAGGAATTTCTGGTGGTCCTCCTGGGAGTAGTCGCTGAAGACCTGCGCCGTCTGGTTCATGGTGCGGGAGAGGCGCCCCAGGAGGACCTCCAGATCCCGGGAGACACGCTTCAAGTCCTCGGCGGGCTTCAGGGAGAGGTTTCCCAGAAATCCGGGCACGGGCACGGCAAGGGTCTCGCGGAGAGCGCCCACCAGCTCGCCGGTCTCCAGGGAGAGTGCGCCCAGCTCCCGGAAGTTCACGGCGTAGCTGGCCACCACGCGGGTGCCAAGGCGGTCCCAGTTGTCCCGCTGGGCATCCAGGGCAGTGGCGTACTGCGTCAGGAGGGCCTGGAGCATCCGGCAGTCCGCGACGGGGAAGCGCCGGGGGGCCAGGACGGTGAAAACAAGGGCGCCGGCCAGAAGGACTCCGGAGAGGAGGAGCTCCAGGGTGGCCAGGCAGATGGCAATGCTGCGTTTCATGAAAGTGCTCGGGGGGGGCCTAAGGTCCGGGGGACGTGAGCCAGCGCCGGCTGGTTTCAGACCAGGGTTCGTAGTGCAGGAGGATCTCGGACCAGTCGGAGAGGACGCGGGCACCCTGGGAGCGCTCCTCGGAGCGCTCCAGGAGCGCCTCGGCCGCGCGCTGGCGCTCCAGGCTCCCGGAGAGGTTCCGCCGGGCCACCTTGAGGCGTTCCCGGAAGAGCCGGTAGTCCTGGTGCCGGAAGGCGGAGACGGCGGAGAGGTAGTCGCCCACGGCGTCCCGGAGGAGGAGCGGCGCGGTATTCTGGAGCCGGAGGATCCGGTCGTAGATGCGGTTGACGGCGGCCGTGTCCACCTTGTAGTCGTTCAAACGCCACGGGAGCTGTTCCAGGTGGACGCGCAGAATGCCGTCGCGGGCGTCGGCGGAGAGGACGGAGACCGTGAGGATCTCCTCCAGCTGCTCCTGGATGCCGGCGGCGGTGTTCTGCCCGGAGCGTTCCTGGGAGAGTTCCAGGGCGCGGCGCTCATACCATCCCTGGAGGGTCTCGCCAGGACGCAGCGTCCCCGGCGGCAGGCACCGCGACAGCGCCGCGATGGTGGAAAGTCCGTCCTGGGACTCCGCCAGGGCCCACTGCCGCAGAAAGCCGATGAAGTCGGGATTGGCGTCCACCAGGATGTCCAGCAGGAGATTCGCGTGGGCCAGATAAACCGTCAGCACCGCAGGACGGTCGGAGGGCACGGGCATGTCCAGCAGTTTCTCCAGGTCCGGGAAGCAGCGGTCCCGGAATTGCCGTCGCGGGATCCGGAAGTCCGGCCAGTAGTATCCCCGCATGCCAATGCCGCCGTAGGCGACGCGGTTGGCCATTCCGGCGGAGAGTGCCTGCAGGAAACGCGGCGCCGCAGTGCGTGCCTGCGTCGCGTCTTTCGGGAGCTCCTCCCGGAGCCGCCGCCAGAGGAAGGCCTGGAAGATGCGGCAGAGCTGCCGGGGGGCGGATTCCGCCACGGGCACCGGGATGTCGCCGCCCTTGAATTCCCGCTCGGAGAACTCCCGTTCGAGCCCCAGGAACTGCAGCCGCCGCCGGGGCGTGCCCTCCCGCTGCAAAAGCTGGTCGGCCTCCCGGGAACAGAGGCGCGCCATGGTGATGAGGCGCCAGAGGTTCTCCTGGTCCAGCGCATACACCTCCGCCTTCTCCCCCACCAGGCGCTGCATGAACCCCTCCGGAGCGTCCTGCCCCCCGCATACATCCCCTCCCACAAGGCCCCCGAAGGCCCACAAGCACAGGAGGATGACGGACAGGAACGCTCTCATGCAAAAAGGACCGGATCTCTTCCGCCTTGTGTTCGAAACTTCATTCCATCCAAAAGGGCTTCCGCGCAGGAAGAGAAAAGGGCATCCGCGCCCTCTCCTCCCCGCGCGGCGTTTGCGGGAAGGGACCCTACAGGGACTGCTGGAGTTCCCGGTCGGCGGCCAGAACCTTCTCTTTGCGCACGGCGCGCTCGGCGGCCAGGCGCCGGCGCAGTGCGGGGTCCGCCACGGCAATGATCTCGGCGGCCAGCAATCCGGCGTTGGTGGCGCCGCCGGATCCCACGCCCACGGTGGCCACGGGAATTCCGCCGGGCATCTGGACGGTGGAGAGAAGCGCGTCCATGCCGTGGAAGGCACCGCCCTCCACGGGGATTCCAATGACGGGCAGAAGAGTATGCGCGGCCACGGTGCCCGCCAAGTGGGCGGCGCCCCCCGCCGCGGCCACGATGACACCGAAGCCCGCGCCCTCCGCGGCCTCCGTGAACTCGGCAACGATCTCGGGAGTCCGGTGGGCGCTCATGACACGCACCACGGTCTCCACTTCAAGCTTCTTCAACACATCCAGGCATCCCTGGATCTTCGGCAGGTCGGAATTGCTGCCCATCAAAACGGCGACTTTGAGAGACATGTTCGTTGCTCCAAGAGGGGATTTTGAGAAAAGGAAAAACAAGGAATGGGGAATCAAGAGCGCCGGCGCCGGCGCCACCCGCTCACCGCCCGCTTCCAGCAATGCGCCCGCGTCTCGCGATCTCATTGCCAAGAAAGGCCTCGCCGGGGTGCTTGAAATCGGGGACGAAGTTTTCGTCCCCGCAGTCGGGCTGTAGGAAGACCCGCTGGAAGCCGAGGTTTTGGACGTGCTCCATGACCCGCGCGTACTCCTCGTCGCTGACCACGCGCGTGAACTTGCCGCGGGCAAAGCACTCGGGCATGGGGCGGAACTGCCGCATGACGGAGACGGGGAGCATGGGGCCGAAGTGCTCTGACAGCAGATCCAGGACCCTCAGGGAATTCCCCACCTCACCGGGCAGGACAAGATGACGGACCATCACGCCGCGGGTGGCGGCCATTCCGCCGGTCTCGTCGAAGGGCCGCAGGAACCCCGCGCGGTCCACCAAAAGGGAAATTCCCTCCAGGGCCACCTGGGGATAGTCGTCGCGTCCCATGCAAAGGCGCGCCAGCCCGGGAGTGGCGTATTTGAAATCGGGGAGGAAGATCTCCACGCCGTGGTCCAGGGCGTCCAGGAGGGTCTTGCGGGTGCTGTATCCGCCGCTGTTCCAGACCACGGGCAGAGAGGAGCCGGCGGCGCGGAGGGCGGCGATGGCGGCGCGGAGATGGGGCCAGAAGTGGTCGGGAGTCACCAGATTCACATTCCGCACGCCCTGCGCCTCCAGGGCCAGGAGTCGCTCCACCAACTGCGGGACCGTGAGGAATTCCCCCACGTGCTCCTGGGAGAGCTGGTAGTTCTGGCAGAAGAAGCACCCGCAAGTGCAGCCCGTCAGGAAAACAGTCCCGCTGCCGTCGCGCCCCACCAGGGGCGGCTCCTCGCCGAAGTGCGCCTCCACGGCGGCGACATGAAGCGCGGCGCCCTCGCCGCAGAAGCCCTTGCGCCCGGAGGCGCGGTCGGCGCCGCACTGGCGGGGGCAGAGGGTGCAGTGGGCGTATTCCGGAAAGAAATCGTCAGGCATATTGCTTCAGCACATCGTAGGGGAGGTCTCCCCCGAAGAGGTCCAGTGCGCTGCCCACGGTGAAATCCAGCCTGCCGCCACCCAGGACGCGGATGGCCTCCACGTCCTCCAAGGAGCGGATGCCGCCGGCGTAGGTCACGGGGAGGGGGCACCACTCGGCCAGGCGCTCCACCAACTCACGGTCGATGCCCTGCCGCTTGCCCTCCACGTCCACGGCATGGATGAGGAACTCGCCGCAGGAGTCTCCCAGGCGCAGAAAAGTCTCGCGGTTCAGAGTCAGGGACGTGAGCTTCTGCCAGCGGCGGCACGCAACCCGATACTCACCCCCCACCTTCCGGCAGGAGAGATCCACCACCAGGCTCTCCCGGGGGACCACCGCGGAAAGCTGCGCCAGACGCTCCGGGGAATACTCCTCGTCGGCGAAAAGCCAGGAGGTGACGATCACCGCGGCGGCGCCGGCATCCAGCCACTCCCGGGCATTGGAGGGATTCACGCCGCCGCCCAGCTGCAGAAATCCGGGACAGGCGGACAGGGCCGCGCGGGCCGCGTCCTCATTGCCGGCGCCCAGCTGAATCACGTGCCCGCCGGCAAGGCCGTCGTCATGGTACTTCCGGGCATACCAGGCGGGAGACTCCGTGGCGACGAAGTTCTCGCGGACGAAGCCGGGGTGACCACCCTGGCCGTCCCGGAGGCTTCCGCCTACGATCTGCTTCACGCGGCCCTGATGGAGATCAATGCACGGTCGGAATCGCATCATGGAAGGGAGGGGATTGTCTCTGCCGTCCTCCCACGGAAAGAACCGGACGCCGTTCCCGCGGCCCGCGGACATGCGGACTGCAGGCAACGGCGTCTGGCGCGTCTCCCCCGGAAGGAACGGCGTCTGGATGTCGCGCCTACCGTCCGGGATGGATGTATGGCTTGCTGGCCAGGGTCTCCGCCACGGTGCGGTGGACGGGCCCCACGTAGAGCTGCCGGGGCCGCACGATGCGCCCCTCGCCGTCCCGCTGCTCCAGCCACTGCGCGATCCATCCGGGGAGCCGCCCCAGCGCGAACATGACGGTGAACATATTGAGGGGGATTCCCATGGCGCGGTAGGCAAGCCCGGTGAAGAAATCCACGTTGGGATAGAGGTGCCGCTCCTGGAAGTAGGAGTCCTCCAGGGCCACGGACTCCAGCTCCTGCGCGTAGTCCAGGAGGGGATCCTTGTGGGAGAGGTGGTCGATGACCTGCATGCAGATCTTCTTGGCCACGCGGGCGCGGGGGTCGTAGGTCTTGTAGACACGATGCCCGAAGCCGAAGAGCCGGAAGTTGTTGTTGCGGTTCTTGGCCTTCTCCACCAGCACCTTCGGACTCACGCCGGAGTGGTAGGCCTCCTCCAGCATCTCCAGCACGCGCTGGTTGGCGCCGCCATGGAGGGGCCCCCAGAGGGCGCAGATGCCGGCGGAGACGCAGGCATAGAGGTTCGCCTGGCTGGAGCCCACGGAGCGCACCACGGAGGTGGAGCAATTCTGCTCATGGTCGGCGTGCAGGATCAGCAGCTGGTTCAGGGCGCGGGTCACCACCGGCTCCGGCTCGTAGCTGTTCACCGGCGTGTAGAACATCATGTTCAGGAAGTTCTCGCAGTAGCGCAGGTCGGGACGCGGATAGACGATGGGCTCGCCCTTGTATTTCTTGTAGGAGAAGGCCGCGATGGTGCGCAATTTGGAGAGCAGCCGCGCCACGGTGACGTCGATGGCCTCGGTGGAATTTTCCTCCAGTTCAGGATAGAAGGTGGAGAGGGAGACCACCATGGAGGAGAGGATCGCCATGGGATGGGCATGGTCCGGATACAGCGCAAAGAAGTTGCGCATGTTCTCGTGGAGCATGGAGTGCTGGTTCATCAGGTGGCTGAAGGCGTTGTACTCGCTGGGGGTGGGCAGGAAGCCGTGCACCAGCAGGTAGGCCACCTCCAGGAAGGAACAGTGCTCCGCCAGGTCCTCGATGTCGTAGCCGCGGTAGCGCAAAATGCCCTTGTCGCCATCCACAAAAGTGATGTTGCTCTCGCAGACGCTGGTATTCGCCATGCCCGGATCGTACGTCACAAGGCCGGTGGCCTGGCGAAGCGTGCGAATATCCAATCCACGCTCGCCCATGTCTCCCTCCAATACGGGAAACTCAAGCTCCTTCCCGTCATATTCCATGCGGGCGGTCGTCACTTTTCTCGTGAAACTCATAACTCACTCTCCATACGAGATCAAAAAACAGCCCCGGCCATACGCAATTCCAGACGGGACGAAAACTGCATAATATAATGCCGCCGGAGGGGAGCCCGCAGGGGCCGCCTCCGGCGGCAAAAAGGAGGGGAGGATGGAGGCGCCCTTGCCGGCGGCACACGCCGGATCCAGTCGCCAGGGGCCTCCGCGCGTCAGAATGGCACCACGATTCCCCCCGCCGGGGTCTGCTTCACGTTGGTGGGGGC
>CAVFEH010000013.1:0-64147 GCA_963621575.1 Bacteroidaceae bacterium | reverse complement strand
ACGCTGGGGGTGCGGTAGCCCGTGGGAAAGAGTGGGGGGTGTGCCGCTCAAGTGCATACCCAGGAAGATGTGTGTGTGTGGGGGGAAGATAGGGGAGACAAAAAACGTCCCTTCCGGTGGTGGAATGCGGGAGGGACGCTGAGGGTGCGGTAGCCCGTGGGAAAGAGTGGGGGCCGGGCGGAACTTACTTTTTGAGGGGGAGGACGAGTTTGAAGGTGCTGCCGTTTCCAGGGGTGCTTTCGACTTCGGCGTGTCCGCCGTGGAGTTGTGCGGTGTGCTTGACGATCGCCAGTCCGAGGCCGGTTCCGCCGAGGGCGCGGGAGCGGGATTTGTCGACGCGGAAGAATCGTTCGAAGAGCCGGTCGTGGTATTCGCGGGGGATTCCGACGCCGTCGTCGCGGACGCTGATGATGGCGGAGCCGTCCTGTTTTTGGGCGGAGAGGGTGATGTTCTTTCCGTTGCTGTATTTGATGGCGTTTCCGACGAGGTTCACGACGGCCTGTTCCAGGAGATTGTAGTCTCCTTCGACGGTGAGGCTCTGGGCGTTCTGGAGTTCCAGTTTCATGCCGGCGGCGTTGGCCTGTTCCAGGGAGAGGTTCGCCACGTCGGCGAGGAGGGCGTCAAGTTGGACGGGGGCGAATTCGCGGGTGGTGGAGTCCCTTTGGAGTTTTTCGATGGCGGAGAGATTCAGGATGTCGGCGACCAGTCGGTTGAGTCGTTCGGCGTGGCGCTTCATCATGCTGGCGAGCTTATGTCGTTCCTCGTCGTCGGTGCAGTCGTCGAGGGCCTCGGCGGCTCCGATGATGCAGGTGAGGGGCGTTTTGATCTCGTGGGAGACATTTGCGATGAAGTCGCTGCGGAAGGTCTCCAGCTGCCGGATGGCGGAGAGGTCGGAGATTGTGAGGAGGAGGAGCGTCTCCTTTTCGCGCTGGAGGAGCTGTCCTTTTGCCAGGAGGGTCCTGGAGCCCTGGGAGGCGGGCAGTTCCAGTTCCTGTTCGAAGGGGAGGTTGTTGCGGAACGCGGCGTTGACCAGTTCCACCAGCGCTGGGATCTGGCACCGGCTGATGTTGAAGTGTGTGGCGGTGAAGTGGAAGAACTGTTCCGCGGAGGCATTTGCGCGGACCAGCGCGCCCTGGGGGTCCAGGAGCATGACGCATTCGCTCATGGCGGAGAAGAGGAGCTCCCGTTCGTTGCGGTCGGCGGTGACCTGCGCCAGTCGTTCGCGGAGCTGTCCGGTCATGGCGTCCACGCCCTCGGCCAGTTCGCGGATCACGCCGTCGGGGGGGATGGCGATGGGGGTCTCCAGTTCTCCGGCGGCGATGCGCCCCACGCTCTGCTGGAGCTGGACCAGGGGAAGCCGGACCTTCCGGAGGATGTACGCCATGATTCCTGCGGCCACCACGAGCGCCAGGGTGAAGGAGCCCGCCAGGACGGTTCGGAAGTCGCGGAGGGTCCGGTTGAGACGGTCAGTGGAGACTGCGGTGCGCAGAACGTAGTCCCCGGCGGCACTCTGTACGGGCACGGCGTGGTAGATCATCCATTTTCCGAGGCTGTCGCTGTAGCGGATGACGCTGGCGGGGTGTCCGGCGAGGGCGTCCTGGACCTCCTCGCGGTTGCGGTGGTTCCCGAGGAAGGCGGCGTCTTCGCGGGAGTCGACGGAGACCTTCCCGAGGTCATCGATGAGCGTGACGCGGAGAGTGTTTTCGCGGAAGGAGGCGCAGTATTGGCGGGCACCGTCCAGGTCTCCGCGGTCCAGGTATGTCTTGACCACATCGGCCACCACGCGGGCCTCCTGTGCCACGTTCTCGAGGGCCTCCTGTCTGCAGTCGGCCTCGAAGCGCGTGGCGCGCCAGTGGAGTGTGATTCCGAGGACAAGGAGCGCCAGCAGGAGGAGGGCGGGTCCTCCCACGAGAATGAGATCGCGTTTTTTCATGGGGCGCTAGTCCTCCACGACGAAGCGGTATCCCACTCCGCGGATGGTCTCGATGTGCTTGGCGCCGAAGGCCCCCAGCTTCCGTCGGAGACTGACGATCTGGACATCCACGGCGCGTTCCGTGACGGCGTAGTTGCCCTCTTTGAGATTGATGATGCTGCGGCGGGTCTGGACCCGTCCCGGGTGGGTCATGAAGAGCCGGAGCAGTTCGAATTCGCTGGCGGTGAGGTCCACGGGGACGCCATAGAGGGTGACCTTGTGGAGCGCGGTGCTCAGGGCGAGGGGGCCGCGGGAGAGCTCGCCGGCGGAGGCCTCCGCGGAGAGGTCCCTCAGCTGTGTGCGGATGCGCGCGATGAGGACCTTTCGGCTGAAGGGCTTTGTGACGTAGTCGCTGGCGCCCAGCTCCAGGCCCAGGACGATGTCGCTCTCCTCGGACTTTGCGGTGAGCATGATGATGGGGATGGCGCGGGTGTTCTCGTCGTCCTTGAGCTGCCGGCAGACATCGAGTCCATCGATGCCGGGGAGCATGAGATCGAGGAGGATGAGGGCGGGGTGTTTTTGGCGCGCCAGCGTCAGGGCGCTTTCGCCGTCGGCGGCCTCGTAGAGGGTGGTGTACCCTGCGGAGGCGAGGGCCATCTTGAGCAGCTCGCGGATTTCTGGCTCGTCGTCAATGATGAGAATGGGGGAGTTGGGCATTGTTGTCCTTTTTTTCTTCGGAGAGGGTATGTCTGACGATGCGTCCGGTTTCCAGGTAGATGACGTCTTCGGCGATGTTCGTGGCCAGGTCTCCCAGGCGTTCCAGCGCGCGGGAGATGGTGAGGTAGTCAAGATAATACTGTCCGGCCTCCGGGTACTGTTTCATGAGGGCGAGGAACTGTGCGTAGTGTCCGTGGTGGATTTCGTCCAGCTGGTCGTCCATGCGGAGGACCTCCTCGGCGCACTTGACGTCGTGGTATGCGAAGCTGTCGAGGGCGCTGGTGAACATTTTCCGGGCCATGGCGGCCATGCGCGAGAAGTCCACGCGTTCGAAGTGCTGCTTGGAGAGTTTTGCCAGATCGGGGACGCGGTCGGCGATGTTCACGGCCAGGTCGCCGGCGCGCTCCACCTCGCCGTTGATTTTGAGGACCGTGATGACGAGGCGGAGGTCGGAGGCCACGGGTTGATAGAGGGCCAGGAGCTTCAGGCACTCCTCTTCGATGAGGATCTCCTCGTGGTCCACCGCCGCGTCGTCGTTGACGACCTTCCGGCCGCTTTCGCAGTCGAAGGAAGTGACGGCGCAGACTGCCGTGTTCACCGCGCCCTCCACGGTGGCCGCCAGCGCGGAGAGACGGGTCTGCAGTGAGGAAAGGGCATATTCGAAATGGATCTGCATGGCGATGAAAAGGGTTGGATTGGGGGATGGCAGGGGAGCCTGTCGGCGCGTGGGCGGCGGTTTTGCGTGGCGTCGTATCAGGAGAAGCGTCCGGTGATGTATTCCTCGGTGAGCTTGTCTTTGGGGTTGGTGAAGATCTGTTTGGTGGGTCCGGATTCGACGATGCGCCCCTTGTAGAAGAAGGCGGTGTTGTCGGAGATTCGGGCGGCCTGCTGCATGTTGTGGGTGACGATGACGATGGTGTAGTTGCTGCGGAGGGAGTCCATGAGCTCCTCGATCTTGAGGGTGGCGACGGGGTCGATGGCGCTGGTTGGCTCGTCCATGAGGAGGATTTCGGGTTCTGCGGCGATGGCGCGCGCGATGCAGAGTCGCTGTTGTTGTCCGCCGGAGAGGGCCAGTCCGCTTTCCCCGAGTTTGTCCTTCACGTCGTCCCAGAGGGAGGCACCGCGGAGGGCCTTTTCCACCCGTTCCTGGACTTCGGCCTTCGTGGGTTTGAAGTGGAGCCGGAGGGGGTATGCCACGTTGTCAAAGATGCTCATGGGGAAGGGTGTGGGCTTCTGGAAGATCATGCCCACCTTTCGGCGGAGCTCCAGGAGGTCCACTTTGGGATCCAGGATGTTCTGCCCGTCGATGAGCACCTCGCCCTCCGCGCGCTGGTCGCGGTAGAGTTCGAAGATCCGGTTGTAGATGCGCAGGTGTGTGGATTTTCCGCAGCCGGAGGGTCCGATGACGGCGGTGATGCGGTTGGCCTCCACGTCCAGGTTGTTGTCGAAGAGCGCCTGGGTCTTTCCGTAGTGGAAGTCCAGGTGTCGTGTGGAGATTTTGGTCGTCATGGTTTATTTCTCCTTGAAGAGGAACCGCGCGGTGAGATTCAGGAGGAGCACCAGGCTCATGACCACCAGCGCGGCCCCCCATCCCTGCAGGTGCATGGCGGCGAAGGGGGAGTTTGTGGTGTATTCGGTGATGAGCACGGGCAGCGAGGGTGTCGGCGCGGTGAAGTAAGAGTTGATCCAGCTGTCGGCGAAGAGCGCGGTGAAGAGGAGCGGCGCGGTTTCCCCGGAGACTCGCGCCACGGAGAGGAGCACTCCGGTGAGCAGGCCGTTTTGGGCGCTGCGGCAGACGATGGAGAGGGTGGCGCGGGTGCGGCTCATGCCGAGGGCCAGGGCGCTTTCGCGGAGGGTGTTGGGCACCATGTTGAGGATGTCCTCGGTGGTGCGGAGGATCACGGGGAACATGAGGAGCGCGAGGGCCGTGGAGCCGGCGAAGCCGGAGAAGTGTCCGGTGGGCACCACGATGGCCATGTAGACGAAGAGTCCCACCAGCACGGAGGGCATTCCCATCATCACATTGGCCGCGAAGCGCAGCGCCGCCAGGATCCGGGCGTCCACATGAAACTCCGTGAGGAAGATTCCGGCCAGGATTGCGGTGGGGATGGCCAGGACGCTGGCGCCCAGGGTGATGGCGAGGGTCCCCAGGATGGCGTTTGCGATTCCGCCGTCGTCGGTGCCGTAGGGCGCGGAGCGATGGAGGAGGAAATCGAGGGAGATGGCGTGTCCGCCCTTGAGGACCACGGTGCCGATGATGCAGAGCATGGCCAGGATGGCGGCGGCCACGGCGAACCAGGAGAATCCCTCCAGGATCGCGTTGGAGATCTTTCGTCCGATGGGGGAGCGGGAAGTCATGGCGTTTTATTTTCTCACCTTTCCGACGGCGTTGAGGTAGCAGTGCGCCAGCAGCTGGATGGCGAAGCTGAGTCCCAGCAGGACGGTCCCCAGGGCGAAGAGGGCGCTGCGTTCCAGCCCGGTGGCCTCGGCGAAGCTGTTCGCCAGGGTGGAGGCGATGGTGCTTCCGGAGTCGAAGAGTCCCTTCGGGAGCTGCATCTGGTTTCCGATGACAAAGAGGACGGCCATGGTCTCGCCCAAGGCGCGGCCGATGCCGATGAAGACCGCGCCCAGGAGTCCCCGCAGGCCGTATCGCATGACCACGTCCTTCGTGACCTCCAGGCGGGTGCATCCCAGGCCGTAGGCGGCCTCTTTCAGCACGGGCGGGGTCATTTTGAGGACGTCGCGCATGATGGCGCAGAGGAAGGGCAGGACCATGATTGCCAGGATGACTCCGGCGGTGAAGATTCCGAAGCCGTTGCTGGCGCCCCCCAGGAGGGGGATGCGGTCGAAGAAGAGGCAGTGATTGCAAAATGGCTGGATGTACGCCTGCATGATGGGCGCCAGCACGAAGAGCCCCCACATTCCGTAGATGACGCTGGGGATGGCGGCCAGCAGGTCGATGGCGTTTCCCAGGATGGCGCCGACCTTCGGGGGGGCTTCGGTGAGGAAGAGTGCGGCGGCGAAGGCGGGTGGCACGGCGAGGGCCAGTGCGATGGCGGTGGTGGCCAGGGTGCCGGCCATGGGCGCCAGGGCGCCGTATTCGCCTTTTCCGGGATCCCATTCGGCGGAGGTCAGGAAGCCCAGGCCGAAGCGGCTCCAGGCCTCGCCGCCCGCGATCCCCATTTGGAGGAAGAAGGCGGCCATCAGGATCACCGCCAGCGCGGCGCATCCGCAGCAGCAGCCCTTGAAGATTCGGTCGATTCGGCTCATGTTTCCCTTGGAGAAGGAAGAGAGGGGAGTGGAAAAGTGTGGGTGGGGGTGGTGGCGTGCGCCTGGGGAAGCGCCCCCTCGGGGCGGCGCAGCGTGGTCCGCGTCGGGGGGGGGGCGTGCGTGCGTCGCCGGGCGTCGTTTGGGGAGGGGCGTGTCCTACTTCAGGACCTTGGAGAAGATCTCCTCGTAGACGGGCTGTCCGAGGGGCACGTAGTTCAGGCGTGCGGCGGCCGCGGTGCCTTCGGTGAAGCACCACTGGAAGTATTCCTTCAGGGCGGCGCGCTTTTCGGGTGCCAGGTCCTTGCGGACCAGGATGTAGGTCACGCCGGTGATGGGCCAGGACTCTTCGCCCTCGCCGTCGGTGAGCACCACGTAGAATCCGTCGGCGTTCTTCCAGTCGACGTTGGCGCTGCTGGCGGCGAAGTTGGCGGGGGAGGCTTCCACGTAGTTCCCGGCCTTGTTCTCCAGGGAGGCCATGCTCAGGTGCGCCTCCACGGCGTAGGTGTATTCGGTGTAGCCGATGGCGCCCACGATCTTCGCCACGTTGTTGCAGACGCCGGGGTTCTTCTGGCCGCCGATGCCCACGGGCCACTTCACGGAGCTGCCCGCGCCCACCTGCTCCTTCCATTCGAGGGAGCATTTGGCCAGGTAGTCGGTGAAGAGGAAGCTGGTGCCGCTGGAGTCCGCGCGGCGCACCACGGTGACGGGGGTGTCGGGCAACGCCACGCCGGGGTTGCAGGCGGCGATCTTCGCGTCATTCCACTTTGTGATCCTGCCCAGGTACATTTCGGCGAGGGCCTGGCGGCTCAGCTTCAGGGTCGTGCCCTTCAGGCTGGGCAGGTTGTAGATGACCACCACGCCGCCCGTCACCATGGGGAACTGCTCCAGCCCCGCTTCCTCCTGTTGCTGGGCGGTCAGCGGGTTGTCCGTTCCCGCGAAGTCCACCGTGTTCTCCCTCAGCTGGTTCACACCGGCCCCGGAGCCAATGCTCTGGTAGTTGACCTTCACAACACCGCTCCTATGGCTGTAGGAGTTGGTCCAGTTCTGATACACGGGCGCAGGGAAGCTGGCGCCCGCGCCATTCAACACCATCGACTTCTTGGAGGCCGCCTCGGCCTCGCGACTGGCAAAGAATCCCAACAACGCGACACTGGCGGCGACTACGGCGCAGAAGGCGGAAAGGGTGACGAAAAACGATTTCATGGTTTCTCCTTGTTGCAAAAGCCCCAGGGCCTATTCCCCGGGCTTCAATCCTACTGTAAGAATCTTCTGTGTGAGACCTGTAATCCCTTTGTTAGGATTGCGTTAGGTGGGCGGAGTCCCCCGTGGTGTATGCCGCCGTGGACGGAAGAATCCAGCAGTGGGGGCGGACCATCCGGAGGCGAGATGGTGTCTGTGCAGGATTTGTGCGTATCTTGTGTTGAGAGGTTGTAACTCCTTGCAAAAAAAACGTTATGCTAGATTGTCCAGGCGGCGCGTATGTTTGGACGGTGGCGGGCCTGCGCAGAAATTGTGCGTCCTGGTGAGATTCCGTGCAGGGAAGAGCGTGGTTTTCTGGTGCTTCCCAGGTGGTCTGAGTCTGGCACGTGGTTTGCAAATAGTCTGCATGCCGGTTTTCTCGGAGAGTTTTCGTCCTGGGTGACAGGATGAGACGGAAGCACGGGAAAATACGAGACGGCTGTTTTTTACTCGTTAAAGACGGACAAGGAAAGATCTTGTTCTAACACAAGGAGGTTTGTATGCTTACTGCCGACGAGATTCAGCGAAGGAAAATGGTCTCTGAATACGGGCCAAGCTCGAATCCTACGCATTACGATGTGGAGTCGATGTCGGCCCCCATGTGGCGTCAATGGGTGGCCATTGTCCGCAATGAGGCCGAGGAGTATCCCGGCTGGGACAACTGGTCCCTCGCGTATCACCTTGTTCTCCCCGTCGCAAGAGAGCTGAGGAAGACCGGCTCCACCATGACTGCGCATACACTGTGTCTGCTGCTCAACGAGGTCGACAAATTCCGCATCCTCGACGGCGAAGAATTCCTAGAAGAGGGCTGGGAGTACGACCCTGAACAAGGAGATCCATGTGCATTCGTCAGGGAAGCCTACGATGGCTGTGTAAGCGAAGGCGAAGAGGCTGATGCCGATTTGATTGCAGAATCCTTCACAAAGTTAAATGGCGAAAAAATGGCATATAATTGATGCAAGTGATCTCCTGGCCTTTTGCCATTCGACCATTCCCCAGATCGCCAGGGCAAGCTGCACGAAGTCCAGGAGCGCCCGCGAATAGAGGGTGTTCCGGATATCGATGGCAGCCAGGGTAGGCTGCCGATGGTCCATAGATGGAGACCCTTGCAGGCTTCGCTGAGGCGGTGAAGGCCTTCGAAGAGACGGCGGAACAAGTCCCCAAGGCCTAGTCCCGCTCCCTTGTAGACTCATCCCCACCCCTCGGACGACGGGCGTACGCGCCTCGCCGCCCGGAGGGATTCGTTTCAGACCTAACCAAGACAAGACAAGAAGAATGGAAAACAGTCAAATTCTTTTGGAATCCAAACTCGTGGGCGATATTAAGGGCGTTTTTTTTGTCCCTTCCTATCAGCGCGGGTATCGTTGGGGAGAGGATGAAGTTCTCCGCCTCTTGAATGACGTTTACGAAAACGGCAAGAAAAACTACTGCCTTCAGCCGGTCGTCGTCCGTAAGAACGGTGATTTCTATGAACTGATTGATGGTCAGCAGCGTCTCACAACGCTGTACCTCATATATCGCTATATGAAGAATGTGAACCCCGCCTTCTACAGCGAACCGGCATTCAGCCTCGAATACCAGACTAGGGAAGAATCCGCAGATTTTCTGCGTAGCATCGATATATCTCGGCGCGAGGAGAATATCGATTTCTGGTTTATCGGAAACGCATATGAGACTATCCGGAAATGGTTCGAGCAGGATAAGCAAATTCGTGTCGTGCATATTTTTGAATATTTCAAAGAGGATGTGAAAATCATCTGGTATGAAGTCGGAAAAAACGAAGATGCTATCTCGCTCTTCACCCGGCTGAATATTGGCAAGATACCTCTGACCAGTGCGGAATTGGTAAAGGCAATGTTTCTGAGCAACAGCTCTGGTGGGATGGTTCGTAAAAAGCAGGAAGAAATCTCACTGCAATGGGACAACATAGAGAAGGAACTTCATAACGATTCCCTCTGGTATTTCCTGACCAACCGCATTAATGCACACTTTCAGACGAGAATAGACTTGATTCTTGACCTCATTTCCAACTGTCCTTCGGATAACCGGGAGAAGTATTATACTTTTTTCAAAATCAATGAGCTTGGAAAAAACAAACATCTCGATGATCTATGGCGTGAGATACAGCAAACCTTCTTGGTATTGAAGGACTGGTACGAGGACCATGAGCTCTATCATAAGATCGGCTATCTCATCGCCTCGGACAAGAAATCGCTTCAGGATATTTTCAAGTTGTCCGTCGGGAAAACCAAGCAGGAATTTCGGACATCGCTGGATGGATGCATTAAAGAAAGTATTACCATCGAGAACAACTATGCGGACTTGAGCTACGAGAAACCACTGGACTACAAGCACATTAGCACGTTGCTCCTCCTATTCAATGTCGAGTCTGTCCGACAGAATGGGGAACACACCCAGTGGTTCCCGTTCGACAAGTTTAAATTCGACCGCAAGGGGAGGGTCTCGTGGTCGTTGGAGCATATTCACGCCCAGCAGTCGGAGGGACTCAAAACGCAGGAATTGTGGAAAGAATGGCTCAGGCTTCACAAACCATCCATCCTTTCGGTTATCAATAACGAGGAACTGGCGAATGCCATGCAGAACGCAATCGATAATCCAAAGCTCGAACGCGGCGAATTTGACTGCTTACAGCAGCAGGTCATAGATCTGCTTTCCGTCCAGGGCAATGCAAAACACCTACACTCTATCAGCAACCTCGCACTGCTCAGCTCCAATGACAACGCTGCGCTGAATAATTCCACCTTCGACGTCAAACGTAATAAAATTGTCGAGATGGACAAGGAGGGTCAGTATATACCGTTCTGCACGAAGATGGTCTTTCTGAAGTATTATTATACGCCTTCGGAGAAAAACCAGCTTCATTTCTGGGGACAGCCAGACTGTAATGCCTATGTCGATGCCATCAACGAGGTATTGGAGGCATATCTTCCTAAACCCATTACCAAAGTGGAGGAGGCATAAATGAACACGAAACTTCATTCCTTCGTGGATATCTTTGAAACCGAATTTCAGGACGGACCGGATGCCGTCCGTCTGAAAAAAATCGTCATCCCCATCTTTCAAAGGGATTATGCACAAGGCAGGCTTAATCCCGAAGTCAACCGAGTCAGGGACAGGTTTCTGTCTTCGCTCTATGATGCGATTGTTGGAATGCCAATCACGCTTGATTTTGTATACGGCGATATCGATAAGGAAGGCGTTATGACGCCACTGGACGGCCAGCAAAGACTAACCACCCTGTTCCTCTTGCACTGGTATGCCGCCCGCAAGGCCAAGGCATCCGCCGAGGAGTCGCAGTTTTTGTCTAAGTTTGGCTACGAGACAAGATACAGCGCCAGGTATTTCTGCAAGGAGCTGACGAATTACTATCCCTCGTTTAAGAGGACGCTGTCGGATGAGATTATCGACCAGGCTTGGTTTCCGCTGGATTGGAAAAAGGATCCCACCATCAGTTCCATGTTAGTCATGCTCGATGCCATGGACGAAAAGTTCAAAGATGTCGACGCCCTTTGGGATAAGCTCCGGAAGGGTGCGATAACCTTCTACTTTCTGCCCATTAGGGATATGGGTTTGACAGACGCACTGTATATCAAGATGAATTCCCGTGGCAAGCCGTTGACCCAGTTTGAACACTTCAAGGCAGAACTGGAGCGATGCGTCCAAGCGGCAGACAAGACCGTGTCGAAGCGAGTAATGCGCAAGATTGATCGCGACTGGACCGATATGCTTTGGTGTTACCACGACAGCATGGAAGACACCATCATAGATGATAAGTTTTTAAGGTATTTCCGTTTTATCTGTGATGTGCTTTGCTACCAGCGTGGTGAATCCTCGCAGGGGAAAAGTTTTGATGACTTCGACCTGCTGGCGGAATATTTCACAGGAAATACAGAGCAGGTACTGAAAAATGTCGAAACAATGGAATCTTACTTCGACTGCTGGTGCAATATCGATGGGTATGCCATCCCTTCCAAATTTCTCTCCTCTTTCATGACGCACAAGCCTGAGGATGGGAAAATCGTCGTGGATTCCAAGGAGATCGACATTTTTAAGGACTGTCTCTCTGCGTATGCTGATAAAAGCGGCATGCAAAGGCGATTCCCATTAAACCGCTTTGTCCTTCTCTATGCAGTGACCAACTACCTGCGCCACCGCGATTCCATCACAAAGGATGAATTTGCAAAGCGTCTCCGCTGCGTCAATAATCTGATTCAGAATTCTAAGGACGAGGTCAGCGACAGAAGTGACCGCAACCGCATGCCAGCCATCCTCCAGCAGGTTGATGCTGTTATGCAAAGCGGTAGCATTAACGATACCATAGAGAACAGCTTCAATGTGAACCAGATTGCTGAAGAGAAGGAAAAAAAGACCTTTTTGGAGGAGCATCCTGATAAGGCATCGCTTGTGTACGCACTGGAGGATCATCAGAACCTCAAAGGGCAGATTAGCATTGTTGGTCTCGCCCATGTGGACTATGCACCCCGCTTTGCCTCCCTCTTTTCCTGCGAGTTGGATCTAATTGACTGTGCCATGATGACCATCGGGAATTATAGCCAACAGGAGCGAAACGGGTGGCGGCATCAGTTTGCGTCGAAGTCCATGCAGATTGCCTGGGATGAGTTGTTCCACAGGAGTGCCAATACCGGATTTGAGAAGACCAGTGACATTTTGGTGGAACTGTTGTCGAAAACAGAGGTATTCACTAATGAGTTTCTCGAACAGCTTGTGGCGGACTTCATTTCTTCCTGCGAGGAATTACACCTGTATCCTTGGCGGTACTATTACGTCAAATACGGCTCCTTCCGTCCGGGGAGTTACGGGAAATACTACAACAATGAGGTAGAAATGAAACCGTATATGTTCTTCGTGATGCAGACGAAATCCCGTTGTTCTTCGAACACCTATATGCCATATTTGAGGGAAGCGGATGAGCCGAACCTCTCCAGCGATTCGGGGCAGTGGCTGGTCTACGGAGACAGGCACATTATCTGCGAGAACAGCAAGTATCTACTCCGGGACAACGAGACCAAGCAAACAATCGAATCAATCCCAATTCCGCAGAATGGGGACGGCATTGATACGCAAGATCGCATCCTTTTGTTGAAAGATTACATCACTAGGTTCCAAGAAAGTTCTAATGAAAGCCTTAAATGTCCTTAGGATTCAGGTAGTTAACACTGATTTTCAGTGCGCAGATTTGAATCGTGTATCTTTGCAACCTAGTCGGAGGTATACCGCCCCTCCCCCTTGTAAAATACGGATTTTCAGGGTGGAATCTCAGACGGGCAGTGCGGCCATTTTGCCCATGGCGTCGATGATTCGGTCGAGGTCTTCGTCGGGGGTGATGAAGGGCGGCATGGTATAGATGAAGTGGCTTTCGGGGCGGAGCCAGACTCCGGTCTCGAGGACGATTTTCCGGACTTCCTCTTCGTCGGGGATTTTCTTGACGTCGAGGACTCCGACGGCCCCGAGGGCCCGGACGTCCTGGACATTGGGGAGGTCCTGGAATTGCGGGAGCTTTTCCCGAAGCCGCTTTTCGATGCGTTTTGCGTGCGCCTTCCAGTCGTAGGTCTCGAAGAGGTCCAGGGAGGCGCAGGCGACGGCGCAGGCCATGGGGTTCCCCATGTAGGTGGGGCCGTGGAGGAGGACGGGGATGGGGTCTGCGATGCGCTGGGTGGTGATTGCGCAGGCCATGGTGATGGCGCCGGCGGTGAGGGCCTTGCCGACGCACATGACATCGGGGGTGACCCCGGCGTGATGGCAGGCGAAGCGTTCGCCGGTGCGTCCGAATCCGGTGGCGATTTCGTCGAAGATGAGGACGATGTCGTGCTTGTCGCAGAGGGCGCGGAGTTTCCGGAGGTATTCGGGGTGGTAGAACCACATAGCGTTCGCGCCCTGGAAGATGGGTTCCAGGATGACGGCGGCGATGTCGTCGTGGGTGTTGAGAAGGGTCTCCATGGGTTCGAAGGCCTCGGGCTTCCAGGGCTGGTGGAAGGGGCACCGGGGGCTGGGGACGAAATACTGCTGCGGCAGGATCCCCTTGAAGACGCTGTGCATTTCCTCGGGGTCGCTGACGGACATGGCGCCGATGGTGTCGCCGTGGTATCCTCCCAGGAGCGCGGCCACCTTGATGCGCCGGGTGCGTCCGAGGGCCTGCTGGTATTGGATGGCGATCTTGAGGGCGACCTCCACGGCGATGGAGCCGGAGTCGGCATAGAAGATCTTCTCCAGTCCCGGGGGCAGGATCTTGAGGAGCCGGTCTGCCAGGTCGACGGCGGGCTGGTGGGTGAGTCCGCCGAACATGACATGCGGCATTCTCGCGGCCTGCTTCTGGATGGCCTCCACGATCTCGGGCCGGCAATAGCCGTGTGCGGCGCACCACCAGGAGGAGATTCCGTCAATGAGTGGCGTGCCGTCCTCCAGGTAGATCCGGTTCCCTTGGGTGCCCGCCACGGGGTCCACGGGGCGCGGATGGGAGAGGGAGGTGTAGGGGTGCCAGAGGTTGTTGCGGTCGAGGGAGGAATTCATGGTGGGAGCGAGGAGTTGCAGCCTTTCTGCGGCGGGACTTCCACGGGGTTGCTGTTCTGGATTGCCAAATAGTCGGTTCCCGGCTTCGGGGCCTACCGGAAGAGCGGGGCGAAATCGGGGAGCGTGGTTTTTTCGGGGGCGGCGGGATCGACCTCTCCGAGGCGGATGACGCGGGATCTGGGGAAATGCGTGTCGAGGTGCCTCTGGATCATGGCGGGGGTGTCGTTGTCGATGAGGGGATCGGCGTCGTGGCAGTAGTTGTAGACTACTCCGGCGAGGGGGATGCGCCGGTTTTCAAGGGCCTCCAGGGAGAGGAGCGCGTGGTTGAGGCTGCCGAGCTTCCCGTTGCAGACGAGGATGCAGGGCCAGTGGTTTTGGGCGGCCAGGTCCGCTGTGAGGAGGGTCTCGGTGAGGGGGACCAGGAGGCCGCCGGCGCCCTCGGCGAAGGTGATCTCGTAGTTTGCGGCGACGGCGTTGACGGCGTCCGTGATCTTCCGTGTGTCGACGGCGCGGTGTTCCAGGGTGGCGGCCAGGAGGGGTGAGGAGGGGAAGTCGAAGGTCTGCGGGAAGGTGAGCTCCCGGGCGTCCTCGGGGAGGGCGGGGACTCCCATGAGCTGCCGGTGCATCTCCAGGTCCTCGGAGAAGCCGTGGCAGCCTGTCTGGACCATCTTTACGGTGGCCACGCGGACGCCCTTCTGGTGGAGCTGCCGGGCCATCATGCCCGTGGCGATGGTCTTTCCGACACTGGTGTCAATGCCGCTGACGAAGTAGATTCTTCCCATGGTGGATTCCGGATGGATGCGCGAAGCGCGATGTGTTATGCCGCGGCGGGGGGAGGGGCGTCCGCCGGGTTACGCCCCGAAGTCGTTGAGGGCGTCCGCGAAGTGTTCGTCGTCGGAGATTTCGCGTCCGCGGGTGGTGAGGTATCCGCCGGTCATGAGGGCATTGAGTCCGGAGAGCATGAGGAGCCCCTGGAAGTCCTTCATGACGGTTTCGCGTCCGGCGCAGAACCGGAGGGTCTTGGTGGGGTTGATGAGCCGGAAGAGCGCGAAGGACTTCGCCACGTCGGCGGGTTTCATGACGGGGGTTGTTTCGAGGGGGGTCCCCGGGATGGGGAGGAGGACATTGAGGGGGCTGGCCTCCACGTCGATTTCGCGGATGGCGAACGCCATGTCCACGCGGTCCTCCCAGGACTCGCCGAGCCCCAGGATTCCGCCGGTGCAGTTGGTGATGCCGTGTTTCTTCATGAGCCGGATGGTCTCCAGCTTCTCCCCGATGGTGTGGGTGGTGGCGATGAGCTGGGCGTAGCGTCTGGGGCTGGTCTGGATGTTCATGTTGTAGCGCCACACATGGTGGTCGGCCAGCAGCTTCACGCACTCCTCGGAGAGGATGCCCAGGGAGACGCAGATCTTCAGGTCCGGGAGCTCCTGGTGGAGCAGGTCCACGGTCTCCAGGATCTTCCGGAAGTCGTCGTCGGGCCTCTGCCAGCCGCGTCCGCTGGTGACGTATCCGAAGGTGCGCACCCCCTGGTCGTAGACGTGTCTCGCCGCCTTCAGGACTTCCTGGGGATCCAGCACGGGGTAGGTGTCCACCTGCGGGCACTTGTGGTGGCCGCTTTGGGCGCAGAAACGGCAGTTCTCCCCGCAGCGGCCGGATTTGGCGTTGATGATGGAGCAGCTGTGCATGGGGCGCGCATAGCGCAGGCGCACCTTGTTCGCCAGGGAGACCAGGTCGAGGAGGTCCTCGCCGTGGATCTGCTCGGCGAGGTCGATGGCCTCCCGGCGGGTCAGTTCACGGCCCTCCAGGACCTTGTATGCGTTTTCAATGAGGGGATGAAGCATGGTGATGAACGAGGCAAGGGATCGGAACGCGGAAAGACGCGCGGTCGCTCAACCGCAGGGAGAAAGGAAAATTCGGCGGACGTCGAAATTTAATGCGTGCCGCAAGGACGGGGCCCGGGAGGACGCCTGCGGCATTGCATCGTGCGCATTGTCGTCCGGGTGGTTAGAGGAGTTCCTTTGCGGTTTTGAAGGAGCCGATGACCTTGACTTCGTCGGCTTGCTGTCCGAGTTCCTTGAGGACATCGGGCATTCTGGGGTCCTGGAGTCCGCAGTCGAGTTCCACGAAGAAGCGGTATCGCCATCGGCCGTGTCCGGAGGGCCGGCTTTCGATCATGGAGAGTGAGATTCCGGCGGTCTTGAAGGGGAGGAGTGCGTCGTAAAGGGCGCCGACCTTGTCGCGGGCGTCGAAGCAGAGGCAGCATCGGTCGTGTTGGGTCTGTCGGTTCTCCTTTTGGGCGAGGATGAAGAACCGTGTGACGTTGTCGGGGTTGTCCTCGATGTTTTCCTCTAGGGTGTTGATTCCGTAGAGTCGTCCGGCCTCGGCGCTGGCGATGACCGCGGCGCCGGCGGAGTGTGCGGCCAGTTCGGCGGCGCGGGCGTTGCTGGGGGTCGCGATGGTCTCGACGTCGGGGAAGTGCTGTTCCAGGTAGTGCCGGCACTGCCCCAGGGACTGGGAGTGGCTGTAGATCACGCGGATGTCCTCCTTTTTGTGGTTGGAGAGGAGGCACTGGTGGACGGAGATTGCGATCTCGTCGTAGATTTTGAGGGGTGAGGTCGCCAGGGCGTCCATGGTTCCGTTGACCAGTCCCTCGGTGGAGTTTTCCACGGGGACGACGCCGAAGTCGCACTGTCCATTTTCCACGGCGCACATGACGCCTCCGATGCTGTTGCAGGAGCGGTATTCGGGGCGGTCGCCGAATTTTCGCGTGGCGGCGACATGGGTGAAGGTGGCTGCGGGTCCCAGGTAGGCGACCTTGAGGATTTTTTTTGCCTCCTGGATTTTTGCCAGCGAGCGGAGCCGTCGGGCGGCGTCGAGGAGGAGTGCCTCGGTTTCGGGGAATCCGATGCAGGCGTCGGTGACGGAGATGCCGGGGTCGGGGTGTTGTCCGGCGACGATGGGCTGGCGGCCCTCCTTGAGATTGCTTTCCAGCATCATGCCGAGGATGGCGGTGTTGCCGGCCAGGCGCTGTTCCAGGACATTCTCCAGGACGATGTGCTGCCGGGTGTAGTCGCGCCGGGAGTTTCCGTGGCTGCAGTCCACGACCACCTGGGGTCTCAGGTGTGCGTCCCGGAGTTTTGCGAGGGCCTCCTGGATGGTTCCGGCGTAGTAGTTTTCGCCCTTTGCGCCGCCGCGGAGGACCAGGTGTCCGTCGGGGTTTCCGGCGGTGCGGAGGATTCCGCTGTGGCCGTTGCTGAGCATTCCGAGGTAGCTATGGGGGGAGGCAGCGGTGCAGATGGCGTCGATGGCGACTTGGATGGAGCCGTCGGTGCTGTTTTTGAAGCCCACGGGGATGTCGAGGGCGCTGGCCATCTGGCGGTGTGGCTGGGACTCGGTGGTGCGGGCGCCGATGCCGGCGTAGCAGATGAGGTCGGTGATGTAGGCGGCGGTGGCGGGGTCCAGGAGTTCGGTGGCGGCGGGCAGGCCCATTTCGGCCAGGTCCATGAGGAGGGCGCGCGCCATGCGGACGCCTTTGGCGATGTTGCACTCGCCGTTCAGGTCCGGGTCGTACATCATGCCCTTCCAGCCCAGGGTGGTGCGGGGCTTCTCGAAGTATGCGCGCATGACGACGAGGATGTCCTGTGAGACCTTCTTCGCCAGGTCATGGAGCTTGGCGGCGTATTGGCGGGCGGCATCCAGGTCGTGGATGGAGCAGGGGCCCACCAGCATGAGGAGTCGGTTGTCCCGGCCCTCCAGGATGTCCCGCACCTGGACGCGCATCTCCTGGATGTTCCGGCGCATGTTCTCCGTCAACGGGAGCTCCTGGCGGAGTTCGTCCGGGGACTTCAAGTCGATTTCCTGCAGCATTGTCTTTTTTTCTCCTGTGGTCTATGAAAACAAAAAACGCATCCGAGGGGGAATCCCGGATGCGTTCGCATTGTGTGGAAAGGAAAAGGCGGACCGGTTGGCTCTTCTTGGCTCGTTCCTGGTCCGCCTTGCTCTGGAAAATCCGCTTGTCTAACGGGCACGCATCGACGGGCTCTGGTGGTGGAACCACCAAAACCGGTAAAATCGATAGCTGGCTGTCAGATTTCGCATGATGGGCGTACTATAATGGTGGCGGGCGGGTTTACAACAAAGGCGACAGGACATGACAATTTTGGCAGTGGGAGGGCGCCGGGGGAGCCACGGATGCCATGGGGGGGATTTTCTTGGGTGTGTGCCCAAGGATAGGTGGCCGCCGCCCAGTGCATCCGTGCTCTCTTCCCCTGTTGCGGGGTGGGTGTTTTTTCGGCGGCAAAGAGGAAAAATCCGCATGCAGGGGAGGGGAAAGGCGCAGTGCGCGGGCCATATTAACGACCGGTTTCCGTGGTATTTGAGGGGACCGCCAATTTTCCCGGGTGGCGGGAGGCGTTTCGGCCTTTTGTTCCGCCCGAGTGCCGGCGAGGCAGGCCCTCCCGGTGGGCAAGCCATTTTTTTTGCAGCGAGGATAGCAACGATGTCACTGCCGCTTCTTTTGCCGGAGGGGTACCGTCCCCTTCTGGACGAATTGGCCACCGAGATGGCCATCCGCAAGATCAAGGAGTCCTTTCAGAACAATCTGGCCTTCGAGCTTCATCTGCAGCGTGTCACGGCGCCGCTTTTTGTGCAGTCGGGCACGGGCGTCAACGACGATTTGAACGGTGTTGAAAGGCCGGTTTCCTTCACCATCCAGGCCGTGGGCGGGTGCCGTGCGGAGATCGTGCATTCCCTTGCCAAGTGGAAGCGGATGAAGCTGGCGGCCATGCGGATGCTGGCGGGCCGTGGCATTTATACGGACATGAATGCGATCCGTCCCGACGAGGATTTGGACAATCTGCATTCCCTGTATGTGGACCAGTGGGACTGGGAGAAGGTGGTCACCCGTGGGGAGCGGAACCTGGAGACCCTCCAGGGGACTGTCCGCCGGATCTACTACGCCCTGCGCCGCACGGAGGACATGATCTGCCGGGACTACCCGGCGCTGAAGCCCTTCCTGCCCGAGGAGATCCACTTCCATTTCACCGAGGATTTGGAGGCCGCCATGCCGGACGCCACTCCCAAGGAGCGGGAGGACGCCGTGTGCCGGCGCGACGGCGCGGTCTTCCTGATTGGCATCGGTGGCGAGCTGCCGTTGAGCGGCAAGCCCCACGATGGCCGTGCCCCGGACTATGACGACTGGATCACCCCCAGCACCCCGGGGCACCGGGGACTGAATGGCGACATCCTGGTGTGGAATCCCGTGCTGGGGCGGTCCTTCGAGATCTCCTCCATGGGCATCCGCGTGGACAAGGAGTCGTTGTTGCGGCAACTGGCTATGCGTGGCCAGGAGGCCCGTCTGGAGCTCCCCTTCCACAAGAAGCTGGTGGCCGGGGAATTGCCCCTGACCATGGGGGGCGGTATTGGCCAGAGCCGTCTGTGCATGCTGTTGCTGCAGAAGGCCCACATTGGTGAAATCCAGAGCAGCATCTGGCCGGAGGAGATGATTCGCCTCTGCCGGGAGCACAACATTCCCCTGCTGTAGCGGGAGACGCGGGCGGCCGGTGGGTGGCGCCCTGGAGGAGTATTTCCCCGGTGCGCCATGCCATGTTCCCGCCCGGCAAGACAGGCCCCGGGAAAGAAAGGCGCACGCGGCGCCGGTCTTCCCTTCGCGGTGGAGGGCGGTTGTCCGTGAGGATTCCGGGGCGCGTTCGGCGGAGGGTACGGGAAATCTCCTCCGTGATTCACGAGGCTGGGGAACCTTTGGCGTGCGGAAATCGTCCCACCATGGGGACGGCGTTCTTGCATACGCCTCTTTTCCCTGTTCCGCAGGTGCAGTGGCCGTTTTTTTTTGAGGCGGCCGGAATTCCTTTTCCTTTGGCGGTCCGGACCGGCGCCGCGCTCGTGCAGGAGTGCGGGGGTGAGCACGGCCGCATCGTTTTCCCCGTGTCGCCGGCAGCCCTTTTTTTACACAGGCGGGGCGAGCCGGCGGCAGTCAGACTACCCTTTTTTTTGAGACTTTACGACCATGAGCAAACGCATTTGCCCCGAAGCCATCCAGTGGATGCTCCGGCGCTACGAATTCAGGGATTTCAACAACGCGCTGAACAACGATCACGAGGTGAAGCGGGCGCTGACCCGTGGCGGATTCACGATGAGTGAGCGGAATTTCCGCCAGGAGAAGACCACGCGGCGCATCCTGGTGGTGCTTCAGAAACACGATGAGTTCGCGCACTACTTCGCCCTCAACCTGGCGGAAATCTTCGCCTGTCTGGAGAAGATGCTGCAGGCCCCCAAAGAGACCCGCGACGCCCAGGCGGCGTGGCTGGAGAAGTATTGGCGGGAGAAGTTCCTGACGATGCGGGACCCCCGTCCGCTGGCGCTGGTCTGCTGCCAATTGCAGATGTATCCCCGGCTGCAGAGGCTGGGTGCGCTGTTGCTGAAGGCGCCCTCCTTCTGGCGTGGCAAGAAGAATCCCACCACTCCCCGGAAGGAAAAGACTCCCCGGGCCATCCCCACGGAGCCCCTCTCCCTTTTTGTAGCCGAGGAAAATGCAAAGCGCGATGCGGAGAATGCCCGGAGGCAGGAGCGCGCGAGGAAGAAGGAGGAGAGTGTCCCAAAACCGGAGGAGACTCCCGCGCCCGTTGCCGCGCCCGCCAAGGCGGAGGAGACTGCGGCTGTGTCCGTGGTGCCTGCATCCCAGGGGTTGCTGCCCTTGACGAAGCCTCATGATGCGTCCGGGGCGTCCGGGCCTGTGGCGCCGGTCCCGGGGATTGTCCCGCTGGTGGCGCCTGCCGTTCCCGCGCCTTCTCCCGTTGAGGCATCCGCCGGGGAGCTTTCTTCTTCTGCCGCTCCGGTTCCTGCCGTTGCTGAGCCCGTGTCCGGGCCTTCCGGGAAGGAGGGTGAGAAGTGGCGGGATTCCAACGATGTCCAGACATTGAAGTCGTTGTTGTCCAAGGCTCGCCAGCGCAATGGCGAGTTGTCCCGTGAGAATGACGCCTTGCGGAAGAAGGCCCGGACGCAGGAGGAGCTTCGTGTGAAGGAGCAGCGTCTGGATGGCGAGGAGAAGTCCCGGATGCAGAAGGAGCTCTCGGAAATCCGGGACGACTTCGACGACGCCATTGACGAGCTGCGGGACCAGTTCCAGGAGACCCAGCGGCTGCAGATGGCCTCCTTCTATGCCGAGGCATTGGGCATTCATCCGGAGCAGTTGGCGTTGTTGTCGGAGTCCGTGGAGAGCGGCAGGGGGCTGGAGGAGCGTGCGAACCGTCTTCTGGCCAAGCAGCGGGAGCGCGACAAGACCTTCGGCGTCTACCAGAAACTCCGGGACCAGGAGCAGCGCACGGACCGGCTCCTGTCCCGCATTCGCGAGGCGCTGGAGGAATCCGTCTCCGTGGAGCCCGGCATGAACGAGCTTGCGAAGGAGCTGGAGGTCCGTCTGGCGGAGTTGCGGAAGCGTCTGCGGAAGGGAGCCAATGACGGTGAGAGCACCTTGCAGGGCATTGCACCCCGCATGCTGGGATATCTGAAGGAGCTGCCCCTCCACGACGACGCCACCCGCGACGCTTTCCAGGAGGTTCGGTTCTTCCTCCAGGGGAATTTGGGACGGCGCTTGTTCCTGCCCGATGAACTCCGGCAGATCCAGGATCTCCTGGTGGCCCGTGAGAAGCTCTTCGACCGCGCCCGGGAACCCCAGCAGACCATGGAGGAGCTGCTCCGGAAGGAGCCTGGCGGCGGGCCCGTCCGTATGGAGTGGATTCACCGTCCCGGCAACCGCGGCGATTTGAAGCAGGCGGAGTTGGTCATTGACGGATACAACGTGATCAAGACCGATCCCATCATGAGCATCCAGGAGAAGACCGTAAACGGCTTCCAGGTGACCCGCGAGGCCTTCCGCGCGCGATGCCAGAGGCTCTCCCAGGTCTTCCGGAAGGTCGTTCTTGTCTTTGACGGGGGTTTGCCCGTGGACAACGTGGTGAAGGTCAATGAGCACTACACCGTGGTCTATGTTGGCCGCAAGACCGAGGACCAGAACGCCGACAACTGGATTGTCCAGCGGATGGAGGAGCAGGAGGCCCGCGGGGACGCCGGAAAGCGCTGGCTGGTCACGAACGACCAGGGGCTCATGGCGCGCGTCCAGGAAATCTGCGACGGATATCTGGACAACGCGACCTTCCTGGGATTCCTGGGGGGAATCGGCCACTGACCCGGCGGCGCCGCGTTGGGGCCTGCGGCCGGCAGGCGGCCGGAATGGATCCGTCCGGCGGGCGGAAAGGAAGGAATCAGCAGTACGCAAAGAAGGCGCGCGGCCGGGGCATTGGCCGTGCGCCTTCCTTTTTGTGTCGGGAGTTCGCGGGGAGGGGATTTACGCGGCGAAGACTCCGCGGAGATCCTTTCCGAATTCGCCGTCGCTGGTTTCGACCTTGACGACGATACCTTCTTCCTTGATGTCGAAGTTGTTGAGGAGCTTGATGGCCTCCTCCTTGTTTGCGACCTTGTAGCGGAAGACACGGTTGATTTCGCCGCTGTCCATCCGGACGTCTTCCGCGCCGAGGCTTTCGACATGGAGGCCTTGTTCGCGGAGCTTGTCCAGGTCAGGCGCCATCACGCTGACGATGGGTTCTGAGGAGACCTTGAAGTAGTTCGAGAGCGGGAGTTCGGGCCAGATCATGGAGGCCTCTCTCCAGCGCGCGTAATTTAGGGTGGGGCTGCCGATGAAGCAGACGGCGCCATTCTGGTGCTCGTAGCAGCCGAAGCGGAGGTCTTCCTTGGGGCAGAAGATGTTTCCGTATTCGTCGCGCTTGATGTAGGAGAGCCTTAGAAGGGCGTCCTGTGCGCTTTCCATGTCGGGGAAGAGATAGGCGACATATTTGAAGTGTTCCGGATCGGCGTTGGCGGCATCCCAGAATTCCTTCTGGAGCTTCCCTTTCCCTTCGAAGAATTTGGAGACATCGAGGTCGTCCTCCTTGTGGGCGCTGGTCCACCACCATCCGGCGCCGAGGAGTGCCATGACGATGATGACGCCGCCCACGGCGTAGGTGGTGAGGGAGATTCCCTTGGACTCGGCGACCTCCACTTCCTGCTGCGCCATGCGTGCGCGGCGTTCGGCTTCGCGCTGGCGGCGGAGCTCCTCCTGCCGGGCATTTTCGCGGGCGCGCTCCTCCATGAGGGCGGCCTCGGCCTCGCGGCGGGCCTTGAGTTCCGCCCGGCGCTTTTCGGCTGCGGCCTGTTGTTCGAGGACCTTTTCGGCGGAGGGGAGTTTTCCGTAGGGTGCGGCCAGTTCGCCGAAGGCGGTCATTTCCTGTTGGCTGGTGGCCTCCTCGGCGAGCCGCTGGACGAGCTCGCGTTCCGCGGCGGCGTTGAGCCTGCGGAGCTGCGCGGCGAGACGGGCGGAGCATTCATGGAGGAGCGCGTCGGGGGTGAGCCATTTTTCCTGGAAGTAGGTATATCCGCGGGCCTCGTTCTCCAGGAAGTCCTTCTGGTGCTGCCGCTGGTTGAACTCGTCTTCCTTTTCCTCGAGGAAGCTGGTGCGGTTCTTGATGCTGGCGCGGGTGTATTCCTCGCGCCACTCCTGGCGGTAGGCGCGGTTGGTGCGTTCGTCCAGTTTCGCGATTTCGCCCTCGGGGCCGTCATTGCCGGGGATTCCCTGCATGTCGGCGAGGCGGTAGTTGGTTTGTCCGATGGCGACATTTCCGCCGTAGGTGCCGTTGAAGCGTCCGGAGATTTTTTCGGTGCGCTTGGGGTTGGTGCGGATGCGGATTTCAACTTTTTCGCCGCGTTTGTAGAGGGGGAACTTTTTTTCCGCCTCGCGCTTGAGTTCCTCGGGGGTGTATTCGGGGTACAGTTTGAAGGCCTCTGCCTGGAGGTTCTGCTTGGCGGCGGCGAGGGTTTCGGCCTCGGTGATGCAGGGCCTGGAGCAGTCTTTCAGGGCGGGGTCGGAGGCGAGGAAGGCGTCGGTGATGGCCTTCTGGAGGGATTCCGTGGTGGCTTGCGTGCCCTGGATCTGGGCCTGGGCCTCCAGCAGCTGCCGCACCTTGTCCAGCCGGGCGGGGGATTTCGCGCCGGCGGGGATGGTGGCGGAGGAATTGGCGTCCTGTGCCTGGAGGCAGAAGCAGGCCAGGAGGGTCAGCGCGAGGATGCGTAGGGTTTTAGCCATAAGCTGGGTGGATGGGGGAGATTTGAAATCGGAAAGTGCTCGTCGTCGGCAGAAGGGAGGGTGTTCCCGTTCCGGGGGGAGGGGGGCGTGCCGCCGACGGTCTGTACGGACTCTGTACTATTGTAGGCACAAAATCCAAAAAAACACCCTCTGACCCCGTCAAAACCCGAAAAATTTTGTAAAAATTTGCCAGAGGGGGCAGTTTTCGGGGTCATCCGAGGCAGATCTGGGCGATGCAGCGGTTGAAGGCCTCGTGTCCCTTGAGGATTTTGATTTCGACGCGGAGGTAGTATGACGGGAGGAACCCCTCGGGAAGCGGCGGAAGCCGGACGGCGTCCTTTTCGGTGGTCATGACCAATTCGGCCCCGGCCTTCCGGGCCATCTTCCCGAAGTGCGCCAGTTCCTTCCGGGTGTATCGGTGATGGTCGGCGAAGTGTTGTTGACAGACGATGGTGGCGCCCAGCTGCCGGAGGTAGTTGTTGAAGCTTTCGGGGACGGCGATGGCGCTGAGGGAGGCCACCTTCCTGCCTTTGAGGTAGGAGAGCTCCTGCCGTCTGCTTCCGGTGGTCTGCTGGAGATACTTCGGGATGTGGTTGCACTCGATGATCTCGGCCACCGGGTTGTGCCGCTTGAGGAATTTCCGGAGGTGGTGGAAGTCCCGTCCATCGGACTTTGTGAGGAAGATGTAGTCGGCCCTGCGGAGGTTCTCGATGGGTTCGCGGAGCATTCCGCAGGGGAGCATCTCGTGGTTGTGGAAGGGGTTCGTGGAGTCCACGAGGAGGATGTTAGTCCAGGGCCGGAGCCGGAGATATTGGAATCCGTCATCGAGGATGAGGGTGTCTGCGCCTTTGGAGATTGCGTAGGTGCCGCCTTTGAAGCGGTTTTTGTCCACGACGACCATGGTTCCGCGGCGTGTGGGGGTTTCCAGGAGATTGGTGGCGAGCATGAAGGGTTCGTCGCCGGCCTGTCCGGAGTCCAGGAGGACCGTCTTTCCGTCGGAGACCAGCCGCGGGGGGACCACCTGCGGATTGCCGGAGAAGACGCTCTTCATGCGGTACCACCAGGGGAGGGGCTTGCTCCGATATCCGCGGGAGAGGATGGCCACGTGTTTTCCGCGGTCGGATAGGGTGCGCGCCAGGAGTTCCACCACCGGGGTCTTTCCCGTGCCCCCCGTGGTCAGATTTCCCACGCTTACCACGAAACAGCCGATGACGTGCTGCCGCAGAATGCCCGTGTTGTAGAGCCAGAGACGCAGCTGCACGACGGCGTGGTAGAGGCGGGAGAGCCCGAAGAGCCCCGTCCGTACGTACGCGGCGATTCCGTCGCGGCGCTTGCCGTTGATGATCTCCACGACGTATTGCTCAATTTTCTCGGAGATGCGGGACACGGGGAAAACAGGGAAGAAGAAGGAGGAGGGTGGAGGGCGGGCCGGGGGCGGCTGTCTTGCTTCCTGGATGGCTGTCCACGAAAGGGTTGCGGCTTATCCGCAAAAGGCTGCTGCGGCCTTTGCACTGAGGATTTTCTGGAAGTCTTCGCGGGCGTTTGCGGGGTCGTTGCAGAGTGGCGCGATGTTTGCGACGGGGGAGTGTACGGAGGCGACGGCGCTTTTTGGGGCGTCGGGGGCCATAGGGGCCGCGAGCGCCTTCCGGAGTCTCTCCAGGTTGCAGGTGAAGGGGAGGCATCCGTGGAGGAGTGCGGCGGGTCCGGAGAGCGCGAAGGCGCTGCCGGAGATTTTCCAGGGGCCGTGCCAGACGCTGAAGCGGGGGCAGAAGCGCGCGTCGGAGACTCCCAGGTCCCGGAGGGTCTCCACGACCAGGGAGAGGACCTTTTCGGGGGAGTAGAGCTCCCGTGGGAGGAGGAAGGCGTAGTTCAGATTCCCGGGGTCGTGCCAGACGGTCCCGCCGCCGGAGAAGCGTTTGAGGACGGGGATGTGCTGTGCGGCGCACCACTCCAGGTCGCATTCCGCGGCCGGCAGCTGGTTTCTGCCGCACTGGACGCACTCCGTGTTGGTGTAGAAGAGGAGTCTGGGAGTATGGCCGAAGGGGCGTGCGCGGAAGAGCGCCTCCTCCCTGGCGGCGTTTTCCGCGGGGCTGGTGGATGGGAGGTGCTCCACGATCATGGGCGTCGGCGTGCGGTCTACCGGCCCAGTTTGTCCACGGCGTCGAGGAATTCCCGCATTTCCTCGGGGGTGCCGATGGTGATGCGGAGGAACTGGTCGATGCGCGGAAGGGCGAAGTGCCGGACGAGGATCCCCTGTTCCCGGAGCTCCCGGAAGAGCCGTGCGGCGGGCTTGCCGGCGGGTTTTGCCAGCAGGAAGTTCGCCTGGGAGGGCAGGACGGTCCAGCCGCGGGCGGCGAGGGCTTCCGCGGTCTTCCGGCGGGTCTCTTTGATGCGCGCCACATTCTGGCGGAGGTACTCCTGGTCCTCCAGGGCGGCGGCGCCCATGGCCTGGGCGAAGCGGTCGGTGTTGTAGGAGTCCTTCACCTTGTTCATCTCGAAGACCAGCGCGGGATCGGCGAAGGCGATGCCAAGCCGGAGTCCGGCGAGGGAGTAGCTCTTGGAGAAGGTGCGGGAGACCACCACATTGGGGAATTCCCGGACCAGGTCCAGGCAGTTGTCTTCGGCGAAGTCCGCGTAGGCCTCGTCAATCCAGACCACGCCGTCGAAATCGCGGCAGAGCCCGCGGATGGCGTCCTTTGGGAAGGAGTTCCCGGTGGGGGCGTTGGGGCGTGCCAGGATGAGGAGTTTCGCGCCGGCTGCGGCCTGGGCCAGGTTGTCGGCGAGCTGAAAGTCCCCGGTGAGCTGGAAGGGCTGTCTTGCGGCGCCCTGGAGGTCCGCCAGGACGGGGTAGAGGGAGTAGCTTGGCTCGGGGAAGGCGAAGGGTTCGCCGGCGCCCACGAAGGTGCGCACGCCGATGGTCAACAGGTCGTCCGAGCCATTGCCGCAGAGGATGCACTCCTCCGGGAGTCCGAAGAGCGCCGCGGCGGTCTTGCGCAGGGGCAGCGCGGTGGGTTCCGGGTAGAGCCGAAGTTGTTTCCAGGGGAACGCCGCCGCCGCCTCGCCGACCTTCGGAGAGGGTGGATACGGATTCTCGTTGGTGTTCAGCTTGATGATCCGACGGCCTGTCAACTGCTCGCCGGGGACGTAGCCGGCGATGGCCTGGATGTCGGGACGGGCGTAATTGCGGGACATAGAGAAGGAGGAAGTGGAAACCAGGGGTTCCGGCCGTTCTCCGCAGCGGGGCTTGCCGTTGCCGCTGTCTTCAGTTCTTCCGGAAGATGAAGTACACGGCGCCGAGGACGCAGAGTCCGGCCCAGAGGTAGTTCCAGTTCCACTTTTCGCGGAGGAAGAGGAGGGAGAACGGGACGAAGACGGAGAGCGAGATGCACTCCTGGAGGATTTTGAGCTGGGCGACGGTGTAGTATCCGGCGCTGATGCGGTTTGCGGGGACGGCGAGGGTGTATTCGAAGAATGCGATGGCCCAGGAGGCGAGGATGGCGATCCAGAGCGGGCTTCCCTTGAGGGTGCGCAGGTGTCCGTACCACGCGAAGGACATGAGGACATTGGATGCGCAGAGGAGGAGGCAGGTCTGGAGGATTCTGGGCATGGGCTAGTATTCCAGGAGCGTGCTCTGCCGCCGGAGGCACCAGCAGTTGTAGCAGACGGTGACGAAGTAGCAGGCGGGGTGCCGGGTGCGCTGTGCGACGAAGAGATCGAGGAGGGTGCTTTTGCCGCCCAGCCCCATGGGGCCGATGCCCAGCGCGTTGGCCTTTTCCAGGCATCGGGCCTCCAGCTCGGCCAGCGCGGGCTCCCCGCTGCGCTGGCCGATTTTGCGGAGCAGCTGGTGTTTCGCCTCTTCCTCGCCGCCGGCGCGGTCGCCGCCGATGCAGACTCCCAGGATTCCGGGGGCGCAGCCGCGTCCCTGTGCGCGGTAGACGGCGTCGAGGATGCAGGCCTCCACGCCGGCCAAGTCGCGGTATGCCTTCAGGGAGGAGTCGGGCAGGGAATACTGGATTCCCATGTTTTCAGAGCCGCCGCCCTTGAGCATGAGGGTCACTTTCGCGGTGCGCGTGGAGGTTGGGCCGGCGGGGGTGTCCTCCCAGTGGAAGTCGGGGCTCACGTATCCCAGGTTGTTTCCGGTGTTGTGTCCTGTGAGGGTTTCCACGCAGTTCTGCCGGAGGAGTCCCAGCCGGGTGGCCTCGCGGACGGCGCGTTCAGCGGCCAGCTTGAAGCGATGCCGGGGGAAGTCCTCGGCGCACTCCACGAAGAAGTGTATCATCCCGGTATCCTGGCAGAGGGGGAGGGTGCGTTCCGCGGCGAGCCGGACATTCTGCCGGAGGGTGTCCAGGACTGCGCGTGCGGGGGTGCCCTCGGCTTCCCGGAGGCGGGCGTCCTCCAGGGCCTTCTGCACGTCTTCGGGGAGGGCGGTGGAGGCGCGGGTCAGGAGCTTCAGCAGGGTGGGATGGAAATCAACCATGGGAGTCTCCTTCCGGCGCGGGTGGCGGTGGCGGGTTGCCGGAGAGGCGCGCGAGGTACTCCTGCCACTCCACGGGGAGAAGGGAGCGTTTCTTCGTGTTGCATTCTTTGCAGCAGGGGACGATGTTCCCTTTGGTGCTCTGGCCGCCGCGGGCCAGGGGGACCAGGTGGTCCATGGTGAGCTCGCCTGGCGGGAAGATCCGTCCGCAGTAGTGGCATTTCCCCGAGGCTCGGCGGTTTTTCCACCAGGGGGAGTTCCGCAGGACCCGCGCCTTCTCCTTCTCACGCTTCAGGAATTCCGGGGAGGAGCGGTAGTCGTCCACGAAATCGAAGAATTCCTCCAGTCCGGAGAGTCCGCCGCCTTCGGCGTCCCCCGGCGGCATGCCGGCAGACGGTTCCTCCGCAGGGGGGAAGGGGCGTTCTTTGCGCTTCTGGGGGCGGGACATGGGGGAAGGAGAGGGAAAGGAGTGCGACCGGCGGTGTCTCGCCGGCCACGCCGTGCAGACGGCGCACCGCGCAGACGGGGCAGAATATAATGCGGCGGTGGAGGCCGTCCTGCGTGTGCGCGTGCGTCGCGCGGGCGTGGCTAGGCCACTTTCACGATGAGGATATTTTGATTTCCGGCGCGGTGGTAGGATATTTTTGAGGCCATGCGTCGGACGATCATGATCCCGAGGCCGCCGAGGGGCCTTTCTTCGGCGGGGAGCGTGGTGTCGGGTTCGGTTTGTTTGAGGGGGTCGAAGGGGACGCCGTCGTCGGCGAAGACCATCATCATGGAGTCCTGTCCAGGGTTCTTTTTGAGGGTGAGCTTGAAGGCGGAGGCCTTTGCGTGCCGGACGATATTGGAGGCCAGTTCGTCCAGGATCACGTGGAGGGCGGCGTGTTTTTCCGGTGGGAGTCCGGGGAGGACCTCGTCGAGGAAATCGGAGGCCTGCGCGATGCCCTTCTGCGTGGGCGGGAATGTGCGGGTGTTTCTTGCGGGCGGGGCGAGCAGCCGGATGGCGAGCATGGTGATGTCGTCGGCCTGGGACATTCCTTCCATGAAGGCGCTGACGGCGATCCGTGTGACGGAGTTGACGGTGGCGGGGGAGGGATTTGCGCCTATGGCGGCCTTGAGGGTGGCCACCAGCCGCTCTTCCCCGAAGAGTTCGTCCTTTGCGTCGGTGGCCTCGGTAACGCCGTCGGTGTAGAGGAAGAGGGATTCCCTTGGGGTGAGGGTGAGGGTGAGGGGCTTGTATTCTGCGGAGTCCAGGAACGCCAGGACGGGGCCCGATTTTTCGGTGACGAAGGTGGCGGAGGGCAGGAGGACGGGCGGGTTGTGTCCTGCGTTGGCGTAGTTGACGACGCCGGTGTCCAGGTCGAGGACTCCGACCCAGGCGGTGAGGAACATGTTCGCCACGTTGTTTTGGCAGAGTTCGCGGTTGACGCGGGTGAGGGCGGCGGCGGGGTCGCGGAGCACCAGAAGGGTGTCTTTGATGAGGGTCTTTGCGGTCATCATGTAGAGGGCGGCGGTGATGCCCTTCCCGGAGACGTCGGCCACCAGGAAGGCCACATGGGAGGCGTCCAGCATGAAGTAGTCATAGAAGTCGCCGCCCACGTCGCGGGCGGTTTGCATCCGGGCGTCCAGGTCGAAGCGCGGGTCTTTCGGGAGCGGGAGGGGCAGTGCCGACTCCTGGATCGTGGCGGCGATGCGCATGTCCTTGACGCGACGTTCGTCTTCCGCGGCGTAGAAGGCCTGTATGGCGTCGTGCGCGCAGGAGATCCGGTCCAGGAGGACGGTGAAGCTTCCGAGGACGGCGAAGAGGAGCCCTCCCAGGACGGCGGCGTTCTGGTTCCGGATGCTGAAGAATTCCCGGTCGGGGACGGCGGCGACGAAGCGGTGTTCGCCGAAGAGGAGGGCGCGGCAGCGGCACTTTTCCCCGAAGAGCCGCTGTGTGAAGGTCTCTTTGGACGCCGTGCCCTTGCTGACGGCGTCCAGGAGCTCCTGGTCGCTCTTGCGGTAGGAGCTCTCGTAGGGGGCGGCGGCCGCCAGGTTGTATCCGGTTTCCGCGAGGGTGCGGGCCTGGTTCTTGTGCCTTGCGGGGTTCGAGAGGAGCTCCCCGTCGTCGGGGTTGGCGCAGAGATAGAATCCGGTGCGTCCGATGATCCACTCGTCGAAGATATATCCCAGGATGGCGGGCATCATGGTGCCCAGGCGGTGCTCGTAGAGGCCCACCTCCACATAGCCGTCGCCCCCGGGGAAGGCGACGCCGAGATATTTTACGCGGACCTTCGGGTTGTGCGCGTGGGTCCGGAATGGCTGGGAGACGGTGGGGGTCTTGCCGTCGGTGAGCTGCAGAAATGGCGCGGTGACCGGATTGTCGCCCATTTTCACTCCCAGACAGACGGGGTCGTTGGAGGCGACGATGAGACCGGTGCGGTCGACCACATTGAGCTCGTCGATGTCGTGCCGTTCCGCCAGCTCGGCGATTTCCTTCAGGGAAAGCTTCTGGACGGAGCCCAGCTGCCGGACGATGTCAATGGCGGAGTGCCACAGGAGGGCGTCGATGGAGCCCTCGACGGAGGCATAGAGGTCCAATACGGCGAAGTCCAGCAGCGCTTCGGTTTTTGTCCGTGCGTCGTGGGTGCCGATGCCCCAGGTGACCGCCATGATGGCGGCGTAGAGCGTGAGGGCGATGGCGTAGATGAGGACCCGCCTTTTCATTCCGCGTGGGCTACTCGATGGCGAAGATGGAGCTCATGCCGGTCATGTCCAGGACGCCGCGGACCATGGCGTTGGGGTGCGCGATGGTCATCTTCCCGCCGGCGGCGCCCATGGCCTTCTGGGCGGCCATGAGGACGCGGAGTCCTGCGGAGGAGATGTATTCCAGGGCGGAGAAGTCGAAGACGATCTGCGTCACCCCGTCGAGGGCCAGCGCCTCTGTGAGTTCAGGCGAGGTATTGGTGTCGAGGCGTCCCTCGACCTTCAGCGTCAGGGTGCCGCCGTCCAGTGTCTTTTCGATCTTCATGGGGAATTCGGGGATGGGTGGGGATGGATGCCTCCCCGCCGGGCGCGCGCGTGTCCAAGGCGGGGAGGTTGTTGCGTGTGTGTGTGGCGTTGCCTCTGCCCTTCGAGAGGCCCCGGGACTCCGGGAAGGGACGTCCCCGTGGGAAGGATGGATGCCATGGGGCATGGCTTCCGCTCCTTTTTGAGGGGGGCGTGTGGAATCGTCCTGTCCGGATTTTCCGGGGGCTCTCTCGGAGGTTGCGGCGTGGAGGTGGATTTCCTACATCCGCATGTAGTTCCCGGAGAGGGCGAGATCGTTGGCGGGGGCGTTTCCGGCTCCGTCGTCGATGGTCTGCTCCCGCAGGGGCGAGGTGAGGAGCGTCTGCCACAGCGTGGCGGTTTCGGCGAAGTGGTCGAGGGCCTCGATGGCCTCCTGGGGGGAGGTTCGGTCGAGCCAGTTGTAGCGCTGGAGGTGGAGGTGCCCGGTGATGCGGTCGAGGGCCAGGGTGGAGCCGCCGGTGCCCTGGTAGAGGTAGTTCGCCTCCAGGGCGGCGGCGGCCAGGGCCTCCCGGCGGTCGAGGGGCACCTCGCCGAGATCGGCGTGGGTCAGCAGGATGCCGTCGTCGGAGGCCTCCTGCAGAACGATGGTGATGCCGTCGATCTCCAGGGCGGTGGCGCCGCCCTCTTCGACGAGTTCCAGGCCGAGGGTCTCGCCCAGCGATGTCAGAAGTTGGGAAAAGGTCATGGTTTCGTTTTTTACACTCCGATGTCGATCTTGTAGGAGGAGTCCTTGTCGGAAGAGGCCTTCTTGGCGTCTTCCTTGAGGTTTGCGAGGATGGTGGAGGGCAGGATGTCCCAGATGCTGGAGTTGGGGAGTTCCAGGCTCACCTTTTTGGCGTCGGCCAGCAGCTGCGCGGTCTCGTTCTTGGAGAAGATGGTCCCCAGGGTTTCCTTGTCGCTGTGGTCGAGGAGCAGCTCCATGAGGGCGCTGGCGAAGGTGAGCGGCGTGCGGATCTGGTTGGCGATGACGATGTCGTCGTCCTGGCAGACATTCTGGACGGCTCCGTGGAGGCTTGCGCAGTATGCGGTGGCGAACGTCTGGATGGCGGCGGCCTTCTGCTCGGGGGTCTGGGCGTTTGCCAGGGCGGTGCGGAAGGTTCCCAGGTCGCGCTGGATGGTCTGGCGGCGCTCCGGATCGTAGAAGTCCTGCGCCTCGTCGGGGGTGAGCTGGGAGGTGATCATCTCGCAGAGCTGCGCGGCGGTCTGCGCGGGATCCTGCGCCTCGGTGAGTCGCTGGACGACGCGGGTGTGGTAGGGGTGGCCGGGCTGGTAGAAGTCGGTGGCCAGGATGTTCGGCCCGCCGAATTGCTCGGAGTGGAGGAAATCACGGAGGAAGGGGAGTTGTCCGTCGAAGTGCTTGGGATCGAATCCGGGGTTGTCGGCGGCGGAGACGAAGGCGTCGAACATCTTCCCGAGGATGTCCAGTTCGTCGCGCTGGGGGGCGGGGCCCTCCTTGTGCCAGGAGGCGGGATTCGCGAGGGTGATCAGCTGCTTGATGATGGTGTTCATCTCGGTGACCGTGTTGGCCAGGCGCATCATGGACTGCACGAAGCAGTTGATCTGGGGCGGCAGCTCCAGGCCCAGCTTCTGGATTTCGGAGAGCGCGGCGTTGAGGCGGTAGACGATGTCCTGGGAGAAGCCGCCCTTGGCCAGCACGGAGTCCAGGATGGCGTCCACTTTCGTGCGGTTGGCGTCGAAGGCGGCGCGGCCCTCGGGGGAGAGCAGATTCCGCATGCCATCGGCCACGAAGGCCTTGTCGCGGAAGGTGGCGCCCATGATGACGCGCAGCAGCTCGTGCTTTTCGTTCTTGCCGGCCGCGTTCTGCTCCTGGAGCGTGTAGAGGTTTCCGAAGTCGATGAAGGTGACGAGGGCGTGGGTGGCCATCAGGTTTCCGGAGTGGGTGTCGCCGTGGAATTTCCCGGAGCCGAAGAGCGCCTCGTAGAACCACGCCTTGCTGGCCTGCAGGAGGTTCTGCTGCACCGCGCAGAGGTTGCCCTGGGCGGCGCAGGCCCATCCGCGGCTGTTGGAGAGCGTGCGCAGGGGGAAGTTCTCCTTGAGGATGGGGAGGGGCTGCGCCTGTCCGGGGACGCGCTGCCACTTGATGCGGCGGGAGCCGGGGGCCTGCTGGTATAGGAACTGCACCTTGTTGCGGATCTCGCCGACGTTGTCCCGGAAGAACTTGTCCACGGTGCGGCCCAGCTCATGCTGGAGGACCAGGATGTTCTTCTTGGGGGCGGCCAGGTCGGAGAGTTTCATGGAGCAGACATTGGGGGCGATGGCCTCCAGGCCGGGGTTCTTGCCGTAGTTGATGTCGTAGAGCTCCACGCCCTGGTTGATGTTGGCGGCCTCGAGGGTGAAATCGAACTCCCGCTCATACTGGCGGAGCTGTCCCTCCCAGGTCTTGGACATGCCGGGGATCCGGGCGGCGGCGGCATTGAAGATTTCGGCCTCGGCGCGGACCCGGCGCTCGGCGTCGTGGCGCATGATCTTCACCACGACATTCTTGGTCTCGACTTTGTCCTCCATGACGGGGTTGCCCTGCTCGTCCAACACGTCGCGGTAGAGGAACCGGCCGTCCTGTCCGCGGTAGCGCTCCTGCTTGGGGATCTGTCCAGTGATCACCTTGGCGTGGCAGAGGAAGGTCTCGCCCACGGAGGCGGCGCCCAGGGACTTCTCGAGGGTGATGGACTGGATGCGGCCGTTGGATTCGTCCACGAGCCGCATGAGGTACCCCTGGACGATTTTGCGGGGGATGGGCGCCAGGGAGCTCTTCATGTCGTTGAGGGCGTCGGAGAACTCTCCCATGATGTCGCGGGGGAGGCCCTGCATCATCTTCTGGAGGAGGGGGCCGGCGCCCTTGAGGACGGCTCCGGTGAATTTGTTGAGGGCGACCTTGTGGGCCTCCTCGCGGGCTTCGCCCTCCAGGCCCTGCAGGTCGAAGTTCTGCGCGTAGCGCATGGCGGCCGCGAAGGCGCTGCGCTTGTCGGCCTTGCTGAGGGAGGTGAAGTAGGAGGAGAGGACCTGCTTGAAGAAGCCGACCTGTCCGGGCACGTCGGAGTTGGAGGCGGCGTCGAGGATCTGGTTGAGGTTCTTTCCGTCCAGCTGCGCCTTGATTTGCTCGGGGCTCATGCCCTTGTAGGGCTCGTTGGTGAGTGCGCCGATGGCGTTTGCCTGTCCGGTCTGGATTTGGAAGACGCGGTTGATGAAGGCCTGGATGGCGTCGCAGCCGCGGTTCGCCATGGACTGGAGGATGTTGTCGAACTTGGCGATTTCGGCGCCGGGGAGTTTTTCGGCGCTCCGGAAGAATTCCACGAAGCGTGCGGCGAAGTCGTCCTTTGCCGCGGCCTGTGCGAGGGTCTCGCCGTTGTTGGCGGCCTGCCAGGCGGTGTCGAGGATGGCGGCCATGCGGGCGAAGCCGGTTTTCACCGTGTCGGCGATCTGGGGCGCGACGGCGCGGTCGATGGTGGTGGCATCCTTGAGGATGGCGGCGAAGACGCCCAGGCGTTCGGGGGAGGCGGAGAGGGTCTTCCGCATGGTCTCGCCGGGGCGGTTGACCACCACGTCGGCGACCATGGTGTCGTCGGAGAAGATCAGGTCGGCCACGAAGTCCTTGATGGCGTCGAGGGAGACTCCGGCGATGGGGGCCACGTAGGGCAGCGGGGGCGCGGGCGGGATGTTGGCCACCTGGTTCACGGGGGCCGCGATGGGCTGGTGGACTTCGAAGGAGCCGTCGATCTGCTTCTCCAGCGGGACATTCGCCACCCGCTCCAGGAGGGCGCGGATCTCATCGGGGAGCTCCGCGGTATCCCGCACCAGGCGGTCGTGGTAGGCCCTCAGCTGCTCCGCGCCGTCCACGCGCTCGCCGGCCAGGATGGCCTCGGCGATGTCCACCAGGAGTCCGGTGTTGTAGGGGCCGGAGACGATGGAGTCCATGGAGACGTTGGAGCCGTGGGAGACCACGAGGGCGGCGACTTGGCGGGTGAAGCTGGTGCGGTCGGTGGCCAGCAGTCCGCCCTCCAGGTCGTGGTCGTAGACCATTCCGAGGAGTGTCTTGACGGTGTTGGCGCCGAGGGCCGCCTTGTCCAGGACCATGCGCCCCACGAGGCGGTTTCTCAGGTCGGCGGCGTCGGTCTTCAGCTCAATGCGGGTCTGCATGTCGCCGGTGCCCACCAGGGCGGTCAGCGTCCCGTCCTCGCCCCGGACGAGTTTCACCTGCTGGTTCCCCAGCCAGAAGGCGTCGGATTCCCGGCGTTCGGGGTTGATGGCCAGCTTGAATGCGGCGGTGAAGAGGCTGCTGAACTCCTGGGTCAGCATGGTGCGCGCCTCGCGGCGGTCGGCGTCGGTGACGGCGCGGTGGAGCCGGAGGAGCCGTGCGTTTCCGAGGCTCAGCAGGCTGTTGGTGGTGGAGAGCAGCGCCATGGCGTCGGTCATGCCGTAGTCCAGGTTTTTCCCTCCGTGGGTCTGCTCCTGCTCCTGGAGGGCCTGCGCGGCCATGTTGATGCGCGCCTGGATGCCGGCCTTCTTCGCGGTCATGTTGGCGG
Organism: Bacteroidaceae bacterium; assembly: GCA_963621575.1. Taxonomy (GTDB): domain Bacteria; phylum Verrucomicrobiota; class Lentisphaeria; order Oligosphaerales; family Oligosphaeraceae; genus UBA1724. Next base: position 28,244 of record CAVFEH010000013.1, on the reverse strand, counting down.
TCTCCACGCCGGCACGATAGTTCTCGGGGTCCATCTCGTTCCAGGTTTCCTGGGTCATGCCTGCGCCGCGGGCGGCGTACTGGTCGAGGATTGCGCGGACCTGTGCGCGGGTGAGGGGCGCCATGCGGTTCTGGAGCAGGGCCATCTTCTTGTTGCGGTCGGTGGTGAGCTCCAGCTCGGTGGGAAGGCCGATGCGTTCGCGGATCTCGGCCAGGTCCTCGGCGCTGACTCCGCCGCGCCGCAGGGCGGCCAGGAAAGCCTCCTTGATGGCAAGGGTGTGCTCGGGGGCGACGACCACGTTGTTCTTGGAGGTCTTCCAGCGGTGGTTGTTCACCGTGACGATGACGTCGTTGCCCTGGGCGTCCCGTTGGATGTCCAGCATGCCGGCGTTGTAGTTGCCGGAGGCGAGGCGATTGAATTCGGCAAGTGTGGTATTGAGGGGCATGGTGGGAGTTTCCTGCGTGTGTGCGAATTTTTGGCCGCCGTGGGTGGCGGCCGGCGGGTCATTTGAACTCGGGCATGGGAGGCGGCGGGAGAGTGAAGGCGGAGGCGACCAGCCGCCCCAGGCCGTCGTCGCGGGAGAAGGTCTCGGGTGGGATGGCGGCCGCCTGCGCAGCGAAGTCGTCCCCGGGGGCGGCCGCGCCCTCGGTTACCTGGACATTCGGGAGATTGTCCCCGGATGCGGGCTTCGTGGATTGCGCCTGGGCCGCCGGAATGGCGTTCTCGGCGTTCTCGGCGTTCTCGGCGTTGTTCACGAGGCCGGACTTTGCTGTGGTGACTGTCAGTTCCATCTTTGTCGTCTCCGTGCGGTATACACGAGGGTTCGCAGAAGGTTACAATGTTTCCAGAAAATTCACGGTTTCAGATCCGCCAGGAGTTCCCGGAGCTTGCACTTTGCGCGGTGGATGCGGACCTTCACCAGATTTTCAGAGACGCCGGTGTGGAGGGCGATTTCGCGGATGCTCATTTCGCCGACCTGGAAGAGCGTATATGCTTCCCGGAGGATGGGCGGCAGGGCGGCGAGGGCCTGCAGGATCCGTTGCCTGCGGTATTCGGCGTCGGCGTTTTCGCCGGGCGCGGGGGTGCTGGCGGGGACGTCGGGCATGTCGCCGGTGGCGGTGACCCGTTCCCGCGCGGTGTCGCGGAGCAGGTTCTTGCGGAGATTCCGGGCGATGGTGAAGGCCAGTCCGGAGACCTGCGCGTCGTCGTCTCGCAGGTCGTCCCGCATCTGCCAGATTTTCAGGAAGACATTCTGGACCAGGTCGCAGGCGTCGGCGTAGGTGGAGCCGGTGGCCACCAGCCAGTTTGTGATGCGTGGGGCCAGCCGCTGGTAGTGTTTTTCGATGGAGGTCATGACAGGTCCTCCAGGTCGATGCTGTCGAGCTCCTCGTCCTCTTTCCGGGCGTCCTCGAGCTGTTTTGCCCATTTGAGGACCTGGGCCACGGGCTCGATGAGGGAATCGGGGATGAAGTCTTCGATTTTGCCCTCGGCGTAGAGTGCGCGGGCCAGCGGGCGGTCTTCCATGACGGGGATGCCCTCGGCCAGTGCGGTCTCGCGGATGATCTTCGCAATGGGTCCGGCGCCCAGGGCGCAGACGCGGGGCAGGGGCGCCTCGGCGGCGTCGTAGCGGATGCCCACGGCCAGCCGGGTGGGGTTGGTGACCACCACGCTGGCGCGCCTGGCGGCCTTCGCCGGATCCGGGCCGTTGAGCAGCTCGTCCCGGAACTGCCGCTGGGCCTGCTTGATTTCCGCGGAACCCTCCATCTCCTTGTATTCCCGCTTGACCTCGTCCTTCGTCATCATCATCTGGCGCGTGAAATTCCGGCTTTGGAAGATCCGGTCCACCACGGCGATGACGATGTATCCGAAGGCCGTGTAGACGGCCAGCCGCTTGAGCATGAGCGCCAGGCAGGGGAAGACGTCGTCGATGGTCCCGTAGCAGAGGGTGAGCAATTCGGGGATGCTAGCCCAGATGATCTTGTAGAGGAGATATCCCAGGAAGGAGATCTTCACCACGTTTTTCAAAAACTCGAAGAAGTTCTTCAGGGAGAAGATCCGCTTGGCGCCCTCGACGGGGCTGAGCTTCTCCATCTTGGGGAGGATGGGTTCGAAGGTGAAGAGGAATCCGGTCTGGGCCACGTTGGCGGCCACGCCGATGACGGCGGCCACGAAGACGAAGATGAGGGTGTGCTTCAGGATGACGAACACCGCCATGGCGCAGGACTGGCGCATGGCGCTTGCGCCGTCGTCGCCGAGGGAGCCGCCGATGAAGCGGAGGAGCTCCTGGATGTCGTCCGCCAGGGTGATGCCCATCCATGCCAGGACGCAGAAGAGCACCACCAGCATGGCGGTGGAGACAATGTCCTTGGAGGTGCAGACCTGGCCCTTCTCCCGCGCGTCGCGCAGCTTTTTGGGGGTCGGCATCTCCGTCTTTTCGCTGCTGGAGTCCGCCATTCTAGCCGCCTCCCAGGAGCTTTCGCATGGGATCCAGGATGGCGCCCTCGCCGGTGTACATGAGCATGTCGAGGATGTACGGCAGGTAGATGATGAGGAACGCCACTCCCAGTGCGGATTTAATGGGCAGGGAGAGGAAGAAGACGTTCAGCTGCGGCGCGGTGCGGTTCACCAGTCCCAGTCCCAGGGTCGCCAGGAACATGAGGATGATGACGGGGGCGGCGAGGATGACGGTGAGCCGGAGCATTCCGTCGAGGGCCCCCAGGAGTTGTGCGGGGGCGTCCAGCGCCATGGCGGGCAGCGCGGGGTCCGCGGCTTCGGGGAAGACGGGCCAGATGGCGTAGCTGGAGTAGAGTGCGCCCAGGAAGACGAAGACTGCGCCGCCGACGAAGAAGAGCGTGGAGGTGATCTGTGTGAAGAAGATTCCGAGGACGGAGACCTGTGTGCCGGAGAGTGGGGAATAGATTTCGCCCATGGTGGCGCCCCGCTGGTTGTCAATGAAATTCCCCACGTTTTCGGCGATCCAGAAGGGGACGGCGGCGAAGAATCCCAGGAAGAATCCAATGAGCGCCTCCCGGAGTGCCAGGACCAGGAAGAGGGAGAGCGCGGGATCCCCCGGGGGCATGGTTCCGTGGAGGAAGGGGATTGCCAAGAAGGCGAAGCCCAGGATGGCGGCCTTCCGGGCGACGCCGGGGATCATGCTCTCCGCCAGTGCGGGGCAAATGGCGAAGGCGCCCCCGAAGCGCGCCATCGCCAGGACGGCGGCCAGGATCCATCTATGGAATTCTTCGTAGGGCATCGTCGGTCATCGCAGCAACGGCAGGTGCGTGAATATGTTTTTCGTGTAGAGCAGCAGTTCGCTCCCCATCCAGGAGGCGCAGACCAGCAGGGTCAGGGAGATCGCCACCAGCTTCACGGCGAAGCCGAGGGTCTGTTCTTGGATCTGCGTGAGGGCCTGGAGCAGGGAGACGATGAGTCCGATGACGGTCGCCACCACGATGGGGATCAGGGAGAGGCGCAGCACGATCAGCAGGCACGTCTGCGCATATTCGAGGAGTTCCGCCTGGCTCATGGCGCGTATCCTCTTACAAGCCCCTGGATGAGCAACGTCCAGCCGTCTGCCATCACGAAGAGCAATAGCTTGAAGGGCAGGGAGATGGTGACGGGCGAGACCATCATCATTCCCATGGCCAGCAGGATGTTCGACACGATGATGTCAATGGCGATGAAGGGCAGGTACACCAGGAACCCGATCTGGAAGGCCTTGGTGAGCTCCGACACGCAGAAGGAGGGGATCAGGATGGCGAAGCTCTCGGGGTCCACCACGGCGGGGGTGCCGTCGTCTTTCGCCCAGAGGCGCTCGGCGGTCTGCACGAAGAAGGCGCGTTCCCGGTCGGCGGTGTGGACGGAGAGCCATTCCCGGAAGGGCTCGCCGGCTTTCGCCACCGCCTCCACCTCCAAGGCCTGCGTCGGCTGTCCGGAGGACTGCTCCTTGAGGATGTTCCAGGCCTCGGAACAGCGGGGCGCCATGATGTAGAAGGTGAGCATCATGGCCAGTGCGTTGAGCACCATGTTCGGCGGGATCGACTGGATGCCCAGCGCGTTGCGGATGAGGGACGTGACGACGACAATCTTCAGGTAGCTGGTCGCGATCATGGCGGCGAAGGCCACCAGCGACAGCCCCACGAGGATGACGATCAGTGTGAAGGGGTTGGTTTGGAACATGTTGTCGCCTCCCCGGGAAGGAGTCGGTTATTTTTTCTCCACATAGAATGCCGGCTGTCCGGCGAGGGTCCCCACATGTCCGGTGGCGATGTCGCGGCCCGCGCAGGTGATCTTCATGGGCGCCGCATGGGGAGAGGGGATCTTGATGGCGCCGTCGAAGATGTCGCCCAGCCGGATTTTGGCGGGCTCCGCCGCGCGGACGTGGCAGAGGGTGTCCTGGACCAGCGGCATGGCGGCGCTTTCGGCGTCCACCTGGAGGGCGTTTTCCACGATCACGCAGGGCCCGGTGGTCTCCAGTTCCGGGAGCACCACGGCGTCGCCGATTTCCATGGACTCCAGGTCCTTCTGCGGCATGGCGAACGCGGTGTATTCGAATTCGGCGGAGCAGAGGGTGTTTCGGAGTTCCCCGTTGGCGGGATCCAGGAAGGCAAGCCGTCCGAGGGCCTGGACCAGCTGCGGGGTGCGGGTCAGGGTGAAGGGGATGCCGCCGACTTCGCCGCAGAAGTCCTTCTCGTCTGCCGCGCCCCCCAGGGACTCGATGGCCATCTGGCGCCGCATGGCGTTCTCCAGCAACTGCAGGAGGGGGGCGCATTCCTTTTCCACCAGCGCCAGGAGGATGGGCTCCGGGATGTCTGCGCGTGCGGCCCAGAGGCGCGAGAGCTCGGGGAAACGCTCCGAGGGGGCCAGTCCCAGGGTGTGGGAGATCTCGCCGAAGCGTACCTTCAGCAGCAGGGGATCCGCGGGGCGCAGGGCGCCTGCGTGCATCGTGAACGGTTCCTCGCCCAGGCGGCAGGGCATGGCCCAGGCGGGGGAGGAGAGGAGTTCTTCCGGACTCCGGCTGCGCCAGTCGCCCAGAAGCGAGAGGATTTCATGCGGTTTCATCTTTTCTATCTTTCCTCAGGGAGACCGAAATGGAATGGAACTCCGCGATGCTGCTTGCCAGCGCCGCCTCCAGGCGGGGCAGGGCGTTCTGGATCCGCGCGACGACCTCGCCCGTGGCCACGGGCGCGATCTCCACGGACAACGCGCCGTCCTTCGCGGAAAGGGAGATCCGGCTGCCTTCCAGCACCGTGGGCTTCAGTTGGATCATGACCGTCCCCTCGCCCGAACGCAAGGAGGGCTCCACGCGGATTTGCGCGGCCACCGACTCCACCAATTCCGCAATCTGCGCAGAAGTCATTCCCGCCCCGGAAACCGCCTCCGGCGCCCTCGCGACACCGTCAAGGGCCGGCATGGCCACCGGCACAGGGGCCGCCTGCATGGCAGTGGCGGGTGTCTGGACAGAAGCCGCGGCGGTGGAGGAAACGGCCGGCTGTTCCATGTTCCCGGAGTCCTCCTCCGTCTTCTCCAGATTCTTCAGGGGGGGGGCGGCGGTCGGCGCCTTGGTTCCGATGACAGGACGAGTTTCTCCCACGTTCTCGGAATCCACCATGGCCTCCTGCTCCACGGGCTGGTTCGGGCCGGGGAGCGGCACCGCTTTTTGAGACAGTTGCGCTTCCATATCCACCACGGCCTTAGGCATTCCGGGCTGTTCCGCGGCGGGGGAGGAAATCACCGGCGTGATTCCCGGCCCTGGGGTGACGCCGTCAAGGGCATTTCCGGCGGGGGGGAGTGCCTGTTCCGGATACGGGGTTGCAGTATGGGGAGTTGTGTTGTCCAGTGAAGGGGATTCCCGGGGGGGCGCTGCGGGGAGCGCCGCCGTCGTCTCCGATTGCTGTTGCGCCTCTTCGGGTACAGCCTCCACAGCGAAGGGCGTCTCCGTAGCGGCGACTCCGGGAGTCGCCCCGGTGGCGGCGGGCGTCTGCGTCACGGGCTGATCAAAGGGTTGCACCGCCTCGGGAACTGCAGCCGTGGCGGATGCGGACGCCGCCGGGGCCTCCGTCCCGGGTGCGGCGGGCGTGTTGTCTGGGGAGGCCGCTGGTGTCTCTGCAACCGCAGGCCGCGCCTGGGGCCTGGGGGCTTCCACGGTGGCGGCTGGCCTGGGGACGTCCACGATGACGGGCGTCCGGGGGGCGATCTCCGTGGCGTCTTCGGCGGGGATGGCTTCCTCCGCCGCAGGAGCGGCGGCCACGGCCGTTTGCGGCTGTTCCGTGGACTGTGCGGGAGCCCTCCCGGGGGTGGCAGCCGTCTCTGTGGCTGCCGCGCCGGGCTTCTCCTGGGCGCGGGTTGTGTGTTCCAAGGAGCCCGGGGAGGTCAGCTGGACCAGGAGGACGGCGGTGCTGGAGGCGCTGCCGGCGGTTGCGGCGCCGGGCTGCGCGTCGTCCTGCATCGCGGCCTGGAAGCGGTTTACGGCGTCCTGCGAGGGTGCGGCGGGCGTTTCCGCGGGGACGGCGGGCAGGGAGAGTGGGGCCAATCCGGTGGCGTCCGGCAGATGGAGTGCCATTCCGTCCACTTCGAATGTTATGGCGGCAGTCATCACAGTTCCAGTTTCCTTACGGTGAAATCTTCGAGTTCGCCCTCGGCGCGGCGTTCGTCCTCTCTTGCTTCGGTTTCGGTCCAGACGGCCCGGTGTTCGTCGATCTTCATGCGGTTCCTGGTGGCGTCGGCGAAGACGGCGCGCGCGGCGTCGGCGGCCTTCTCCCGCTCCTTGAGATCGGCGTCTGCGCGGCGCATGTTGTCGGTGCGGAGGGCCTCCTCCTGGTCAATGCGGGCGACGCCTTCGTTGGCCAGGTCGATTTGTTCGCGCGTCACGGGATGCCCCATGATGGCGTCGTAGATGCGGTCCCGGCGCTCGTCCTTGGTTTTTTCAAAGTCCGCCAGTTCCTGTTTGCGGGCCTCGAGGGTCTCCTCGGCATCGTGGACGGCGCGGCGTGCGGCGGTCAGCTCCCCGGCGGCGCGGTCTTCGCGCATCTTCCGGATGTTGAGCAGTGGCTGCAGGACGTATGCCATCAGGAGACGACCTCCTTGAGGCGGCGGATGGTGTCCGCGTAGTCGGGGTGTTCGTCGAGCCCCTGCTTGAGGAAAGCGTTGATGGCGCCGTTTTTGGCGATGGCCTCGTCGGCTTCCGGGTCGGATCCGTGCTTGTATTCGCCGATTTTGAGGAGGAGCTCCACTTCGGCGTATTTGGCCAGGAGGGCGCGGAGCTTCGCGGCGGCGGCCTTGTGGTCTGCGGGGATGATGGAGGACTGGCAGCGGGAGACGGAGGCGAGGATGTCGATGGCGGGGTAGTGGTTCATCTGGGCCAGCCGCCGGGAGAGGATGATGTGCCCGTCCAGGATGGAGCGGGTCTCGTCGGCGATGGGCTCGGTCATGTCGTCGCCCTCCACCAGCACGGTGTACAGTGCGGTGATGGACCCCTTTGCGGAGTTTCCGGCGCGCTCCATGAGCTTCGGGAGTTCGGAGAAGACGCTGGGTGGGAATCCGCGGCGGGTGGGGGGCTCGCCGGCGGCCAGGCCGATCTCGCGCTGGGCGCGGCCGAAGCGGGTGACGCTGTCCATGAGCAGGAGCACCTTCTTGCCTTGGTCCCGGAAGGACTCGGCGATGGAGGTGGCCACGTACGCGGCCTTCAGGCGCTCCATGGCGGGACGGTCCGAGGTGGAGATGACGATCACGGATTTCCTCAGGCCCTCGGCGCCCAGGTCCTTCTCGATGAACTCCCGGACTTCGCGGCCGCGTTCGCCGATGAGCGCCAGGACGGTGACTTCCGCCGAGGTGTTGCGGATGATGGAGGCCAGGAGCGTGGATTTTCCGCCGCCGGCGGCCGCGAAGATTCCCATTCGCTGGCCCTCGCCGCAGGTGAGCAGGCCGTCGATGGAGCGGATGCCCAGGGAGATGGGTCTGGAGATGATGGTGCGTTCCAGGGGGGAGGGCGGCGGCGCGTAGACGGGGTAGTATCCGTCGGGACGCAGAGGCCCCTTCGTGTCGGCGTCCATGGGGTGCCCCATGCCGTCCAGGACGCGTCCCAGCAGCTTGGGACCCACGGGCACCATCTGGACGCGGCGGGTGGGGATGACCTCGGTCTCCGCGGAGATGCCGATCATGGGGCCCAGCGCGGTGAGGAGGGCGGCGTCCTTGGTGAAGCCCACCACCTCCGCCTGGACTTCGTATTCCTCCCAGGGATTGCGCAGGATGCAGACCTCGCCGACCTTCACGCCGGGCACGGAGGCCTTGATGATGGTGCCAACCACCTGGATGACGCGGCCCTTTACGTCAATGGGCTGGACGTCCTCCACGGCGCGGTTGAGCACCTCGGGGATGTAGTCGAAGACGCCGTCGGTCATCGGGCGCCTCCGGAGAGATGCCGTTTCAGGGAGCGTTCGATGGCGGTGAGCTGGGCGTCCACGGAGGCGTCGGCCACGCCGGCCTCGGTCTCCAGGATGCAGGCGGCGCCGGAGAGCCGGGGGTCCTCCACCACATCGAAGGTCTCCACGGTGGGGTAGCCCCGCCGCAGTTCCTCCAGTCGCTCCTGGACGGCCGCGGCCATGCCGGGGGCGACCTTCAGGGTGACCTGTCGCTGGGTTCGGATGACGGCGGCCAGGGTCTTCTTGACGATGTTGACCACCATTTCGCGGTCGCCGATCTCCTCGACGCACAGCTTCAGGGCCTTCATCACGACGCCCGCCATCTTCTCCTCGACGCCTTCCATGAAGGACACGGACTGCTCCACCTGGTCCAGGCGCTGCATGGTGATCTCCATTTTGCCATCGGAGACGCCCTGCTCATAGCCACGGCGCTTCTCTTCCGCGAAGGCGGCCTTCGCCTCCTCGCGGATCCGGGCGGCCTCCGCCTCCGCGGCGGAGAGGATCTCTTCTGCGGTCTTGACCGTGGAGACCTCCCGGGCCTTGACGAGCCGCGTGCCGGAGGAGATTTTGAAATTGTTCTTGTCCATCAACAGCATAGCGCGTATGCCTCCCTGAACTTGAGCTTGAGGAGCCGGGCGAGGTCGCCGGCCAAAGGGGCCTCCTTTGCGGGGGAAGCGCCGGAGAGTTCCCGGGGGAGTTTTTTCCGCAGGCGGGCGACCACCGGCGCGGGCGCGTCCTTCAAAGCCGCCAGAAGGATGCCCATGCCCGTGGAAAGGACGTCCGCCGGAGAGGGCGCGGCGGCCCCGTCGTCTGTGGCGCTGCGGAAATACGCCGTGTAGCGGAAGGCCCCGGGGTATGCGGAGGGCAGGGCGGCCTTCAAGGCGCGCACCTGTGCGCCGCTGGTGACGCGCCGCAGGGCGGGGGCGTGGTGGAGGACCCCCAGCCAGCAGACCAGCTCCAGGAGGGTGGCGCCGTCCAGAAGGGCGATCCGGCTCATGTCCTCCTTGGGGAAGAGGTGGAGGCAGGGCTCCACGGACAGCGTCTCCAGGAGCCAGGCCTTCATGCGGGGGGTGTCTTTCAGGGCTTCGTCCACGGGGAGTTCCGGGAGCCAGCTTGCGTGGATCTGGGGCGCGAAGTCCCAGAGGAAGTCCCGTACGCGGGGCCAGAGGAGCGCGTCATTCACCAGGGCGCGGGCGTCGTCGAGTGTCAGATCCATTTTCTAGCCGCCCCCTTCCGTGCTTCCAGGTGACGGTTCCAGCGGGAGTCGGCCTCCGCGGCGCGGCCCGCCAGGCGCAGGGCGCGGGTCTCCACGACGGCGGCGGCGTGGTCCAGGGAGGCGGGCACGTCGGCGTCCCGCAGGACGTCGAGGGCCTCCTTGGCGCGGGCGTCCGCCACCAGGAGCTCGGCCAGGGTCACGGCGGCGGCGCCGTTCCGGGGGTCGAGTTCATGGAGGGCCTCGCAGACGGCCAGGGCGCGGTCGCGCCGGCCATGGCGCAGGAAGAGCCAGGTCACCGTCATCAGAAACTGTTTTTCGCTTTCGTCCATCGCTTGCCCCGTACGGGGGAAAGGTGTGTCACCGTCTGGGCGGGGAGTCCCGGAAGACGGTGACCATGATCTTCTCGTACTGCAGGCCCTCGATGGCGTTCTTGACCAGGCCCTTCACCGCGGGAACGACGTCGGTCAGGTCGGCGTCCCAGCGGGAGCGGATGGCGACGGCCGCGGAGGAGGGCTGGAGGTTCTTGGCGAAGGGGTCGTTCTCGGGGATGACCACGTGGACCCGTGCGTCGACGACGCCGTCAATGTCGGAGATGGTCTTTGCCAGATCCTGCGCCAGGGCGTCCATGAAGCGGATGCGCTCTTCGCTGGGGGAGGAGATCATGCCGGTCTTCTTGAAGACCTCGCCGACGCCCTGGTGGGGACGGCGGGGCAGGCCCGCCTTCTCCAACAGGTTCACCGCCTCCGCGAAGCGGGATTCGGCCACGGTCACATTCCAGGTGCCTTCCTCGCCCGCGGCCTTGTGGCAGTCGATTCCGGCGTCAAGCAGCGCCGCCATGACGAGATTCGCCTGGCGCTCCTCAAGGCCGGAGTGCAGCATCGTCTCGCGGGCGCACCCCGTGAGGAACAGCGCCGCCGCCAGAAGGGCCGGAAGAGTCCGGAGGCCTGTTTTTCCGCGTTTCATTCCAACCATGCTTCGGTTCTCCCTATTGGTTCTTGACGAGGGTCTGGATTGCGGTGGACGCCTTGTCGGCGACCTGGGTCACGACCTGCTGCTGGAAGGCGAGGTTCATCACCTCGTACTGGAGTTCCACGAGCTCGGGGGCCGACAGGCTCCCCTGGGACTTCATTTCGCAGAGGGCATGGATGCGGTGGAGAATCGCCTGGTTGTCCGCCTGCGCCGTCAGGAAGGCGCTGGAGACCTCCGAGGCGAAGGGCACCGGATCCGCGGCCATGGCCGCAGCGAAGCGCGACACGGCGCCGGGATCCGCCACGGGAGCGGCGGCGTCCTGGGCGCGCAGCGCGTCGGCGGCCAGGGGGCCGTTGATGGCGGCGGAGCGGATGGGCTCGACTATCATGGGTTCTGTCATACGAGCAAGTCCCTTGCAAGTTGCGCCGCCGCGGGGTCGGCGGACTGGTTTGCGGCCTCCTCCAGGGAGATCCGGGCTTCGGCTTCGCGGTTCATGCGCAGCAGCGCCATTCCCCGGAAGGCCCGCAGCATGGCGGAGTCCGGGAAGCGCGGGAGCGCGTCGTGGTCGACGTAGTCCACGGCGCCCTGGAAGTCCTGTTTGCTGATGAGGAGGATGGTGTTTGCGACAGGGAGGGAGGCCTCGCCCGGGCGGAAGCGCTCCAGGGCGGCGAGGATTTTCGCCGCGGACTGGAAGCGGTTCTGCCCGATTGCCATAAGCGCCACGTTGAGCAGCTCCCTGGCCTCCTCCGGCTCCAGGTCGAACATTAGCGGAAGTTGGAGGCGATGGAGCTCAGGGCGTCGCCCATGTTCTTGTTGATGTTGGTCATGGTGGTGAGCGCCAGATTCCACTGCTGCAGGTCATACTGCAGCTGCTGGAGGTTGGCCTGGACGTCGGGATGCTGCTGATAGTTCTCCAAGGACTCCTTCAGGCGGTTCTCCATGGCGACCGCGGCATTCATGAGGGCGTTGTACACCGCGTCGGTGTGGATGAAGTCCGAGCCGGGGTTGGTGACACGGGTGATTTCGTCGGCGACGTCCTTCACGGCCGGGACGCCGGTGGCATTCTTGATGTCGACTGGCATTGTTGTGCTCCTGGGTTTGGGTTTTCTGTGTGCCGCCTTACGGCTGCATTCGACGCGCCTGTCCGCCGGCCCCGGCGGTGAGACGCAGGATCTTCCGGGCCACGATGTTGGCCTCCTTTAATTCCGACATGCGCTGGAATTCCCCGGGCGCGGCGCCTGCATCCAGGGCGGCGTCCAGGCGGGACCCCAGGTGCGCGAGGACCGCGTCGTGGCGCACCAGGGCGTCCTGGCGGCCGGGACCGGCCAGCTCCCGCTCGAGGTCCAGGAGCATGACGGGCTCCTGGTTCACGGCTTCCATGTGAACTCCTTGCCCGCCGCGTCCGACAACGTCACGGAGTCGGCGTCGATCCGCACGACGGTGGCGCCGTGGAATTCCGCGCCCTCGAAGACGCGCCGTCCGTCCCGCAGGACCAGGCAGGGGTAGGGCTTTGTGAGGATGCCGCAGACGGGGAGCGCCACCGCGGGGGTGGCGGCGCCTGTCCGCCGGTTCCTGTAGCCCGCGGCGGGGGCGGGGTCCGCAGGCTCCGTTGCGGTGAGGGGCGCGGGGGTGCCGGCGGTGAAGCGGACATTGGAGGCATCCACCTCGCGCATCTTGGGGAGTTCCACGGCCAGTGCGCGCAGGACCGCATGCAGCTCCTCGGGGGAGGCCGAGGCGCCGGAGAGTTTCAGCACGCGGTCCTTTGCTTCGGAGACCCCCAGGGCGCCCTCGGTCAGGACGAAGAGGGCGTCGGCGGCCGCGGCGTGGAAGGATTCGTCATCGGAGAGGTCCAGCTCCGCGCCCGGCATGGCGGAATAGGCTTCCGCCGTGGCGGCGAGCCGTTCGCCGCGGGTGGCGAGATTCCCGGAGAGGGTGTTTCCCTCCAGCTTCAGGTGGTATTTCGAGGCCACCTCCGGAAGGGTGGCTCCGCCGAAGAGAGGGGCCTTCTGCGCTGTCGGGCGGGTGTTTCCGCGTCCCGCCATCCGCGCGTACTCCCGCTTGATGTCGTCCCGCATCCACCATCCCAGTATGGCCAGGGCAATCAGCAGGAGGATGAGGAGGGAGAGGCAGCCATGGCCGCCCTCTTTTTCCTTCTCCTCGTCCTCCTTCCCGTCCTCCTCCTTCGCCTCCGCGGCGGAGGGTTCCGGGTCCTTCCCTGCGGCAGGCGCGGCCTCGGGACGGGGGGAGGGCTCGGCGGCCTCCCAGACGAGGGGCCCCCAGGGTTCGTCGGCGGGTCCCACGGCCAGGGAGGTGGCGCCCAGGGTCTTCACGCGGAGGAGGGGCAGGGGGGCTCCGTCCAGGGACACGCCGTCCGCCGTGGCGGTGACGGTGGTCTTGCCGGGCATGGTGGCGTCGGCAAGGACGATGTCGCAGTCGTCGTCCTTCCCCAGGGTGACGGGGACGCCTTCCACGAGGGCGGCCTCGGCGCCCTTGTTGGGGCCTTCGATGATTTTGAGGAGCAGGTTCACAGCTTAAGCCTCCCCAGGGGCTGGATGTTGATTTCCGCGCTCAGCTCCTGGAAGGAGAGTACGGGCAGTTCGTAGTAGTCTTTTTCGATCATCCGGCGGAAGTAGCGGCGGATGTCGACGGAGACGATGACCACCGGCTTCTGCGGGATCTTCGCCAGGTCGCCGATGGTGCGCTTGACGACGGCGATGATGGAGCGGACGGTGGCGGGGTCCATGGCCAGGTAGGAGCCGCCGGAGGTCTGCCGCACGCTTTTGCGGATGAGCTCCTCCAGGGAGGGGTCCAGCAGATACGCGGCGATGATGTTCTGTCCGCCGGAGAATTTGTAGGAGATGTAGCGGGATAGGGCGGAGCGGACGTATTCCACCAGGAGGACGGAGTCCTTCTCCCGCTGGCCCCACTCGATGAGGGTCTGGGTGATGCGCTTGAGGTCCCGGATCGAGACGCCCTCCTGGACCAGCCGCTGGAGGACGTCGGTGATCTTCTGCATGGGCAGCACGCGCTGGACCTCCTTCACCAGCTCCGGAGCCTCCTTCTCCATGTGGTCGAAGAGGATCCGGGTCTCCTGGAGGGAGAGGAACTCGTGTGCGTAGCGGCGCAGGACGCCGGAGAGGTGGTACGCCAGGACGCCGCCGAGATCCAAGAAGCGGATGCCGGATTCCTCCAGCTTCGGCTTGTCCTCCTCCTTCACCCAGCAGGTGTCGTGGCCCGCCAGGAAGGGCTTCCCCCCCTCGAAGGCGATGCCCGTGGCTGTCAGGTTCTCCGATTCCTCCATGGCGAAGACGCAGCCCTTGCGCAGCACGCCCTCGGAGACCGGCACTTCGTTCACCAGAATCCGGTATCTTCCCTCATGGAGGGCGGGATCCAGGGAGAGGTTGATGCCGGGGAAGGGCACGCCCAGGTCGTGGTAGAGGGCGCGGCGGACGGACATGATCTGCTCGTTGAGGGCCTCGTAGGTGAGCGCCCCGCGGATGTCGGCGTCGATGTCCACGGTGAGGGGGGTGACCATGGAGAAGTCGTCGCCTTCCTTCCTCTTCGCCGCGGAGCCGGAGCCCTGGGAGGGCGCGGCGGCGGCCAGCGGATCCTCGGAGCGGGCGGCGCGCTCGGCGTCGATCCTCGTCTTTGCCACCAGGGAGAACGCGATGAGCGCCACGAAGGCGGCCAGTCCGAAGATCTGGAGCTTCGGAAATCCGGGGATCAGCCCGATGCACACCAGCATGACGGCGCCCAGGAAGATGGCCTTTGGCTGGGCGAAGAACTGGTTGACGATGTCCTGTCCCAGGGGCTTGTTGTCCACGTCTCCGACGCGTGTGACGATGACGCCGGCGGTGATGGAGACCAGCAGGGCGGGGATCTGTGCGGTCAGTCCGTCGCCGACGGTGAGGATGCCGTATTTGGTGAGGGCCCATCCGACCTCCTTGCCGTTCATGAAGACGCCGATGCAGATGCCTCCCACGATGTTGATGAAGGTCATGATGAGTCCGGCGATGGCGTCGCCCTTGACGAACTTCATGGCGCCGTCCATGGCGCCGTAGAGCTGGGATTCCTTGGCGAGTTCGTTGCGGCGCTGCCGTGCGGTCTCCTGGTCGATGGCGCCGGCGCGCATGTCGGCGTCAATGGACATCTGCTTGCCGGGCATGGCGTCCAGGGTGAAGCGGGCGGCCACCTCGGAGACGCGCTCGGCGCCCTTGGCGATGACCACGAACTGGACGATGGTGATGATGAGGAAGATGACGGCGCCCACCACGAAGTTTCCCCCCACCACGAAGTTTCCGAAGGTCTGGATGATTTCGCCCGCGTCGGCCTTCAGGAGGATCAGCCGGGTGGTGGTGACGTTCAGGGCCAGCCGGAAGAGGGTGGTGAAGAGGAGCATCGAGGGGAAGGTGGAGAACGCCAGCGCCCTGGGGAGGTAGAGGGAGAGCATCAGCATCACGGTGGAGATGGTGATGTTGGTGGCGATCAGCAGATCCACCATGGGCGTCGGCAGCGGGATGATGAGCAGCCCGATGATGCAGACGACCAGGAAGGCCAGGACGAGGTCGCCAAACCTCGAGAAGAGATTGGAGAAGTTTGCGAGTGAGCCGTTCTTCATGTGTCTAGCAGGGTCAGGCGGCAGCGCTCGAGCAGGTCGGCGTCCGCAAGGAGCCTTTCAATTTCGTCGGCCGCGCGGTCGGCGGCGGGGGTCTTCCGGCCGCGCAGGGAGCGCAGGGCGCGTCCGGCGGCGTCGTGGAATCCGGCGCCGGTGCGCAGGGCGGCGGGGTTGGCGGCCACCAGGGCGGCCAGGATTTCGCCGGCGACGCCGGAGTCCGTTGGGAAGAGCGCGTCCACGGCCTGGGAGACCGTGGTGGTGCCGGGCAGCAGCGTCTTCTGGGCCTCGCCTGCGTAGGGGGCCTCGATGACATCCGCGTAGCCGGCGCGGCCGATGCCCACGTCAAAGCGGATGGCATCCGTGGTCCGGGAGACGCCTAGGCCCATTGCGCACCTCCTGCTTCCTGGGCGAGCCGCCACAACAGGGTGAAGGCCGCGTTGAGTTTCACGAGGGTGACCTCGCGCTCCGGCAGGCGGATTGCCAGCACCGCGTCGCCGGTGCGCGGGAGAATGCCGGTGCGCACGCGGAAGGGCAGGCGGTTGTCGGGATGGGCCAGCGCCAGGAGCCGCCTGGGATTCCCCGCGGGGGCGCAGACGGCGATGGCGAGTTCGCCGTCATGGTATTCCAGGCGCAGGGAGGCGCCGTCGTCGAAGCGCAATGCCGCCACGCCATTCTGCAAGGCGAGGTTGTCCAGGCCGGCGGATTGCCCGAATTGGGACACCGCGGATTCGATCCAGGAGGGCGCGGGGGTCATTGCCGCCCTCCCTCTTCCCTGGCGACCAGGTCGTCCAGGTGTTCCTGGGCCGCATCCACGAGCCGCTGGCGGTCGCCCTCTTTGGCGAAGAGCCTCGGCGAGAGTTTTCGGAAGAGTCCGGTGAGTTCGCGGGTGAAGTCCATCTGTGCAAGAAGCTTCGCCATTCCGCACTCGCCGACAAAGGCGGCGACGGCCGGGGAGGCGACAAAGGGTTGTTCTGTGAATTCCAGGACGCGTCCGGCCATTTGCTCTCCGGAGAGCCGGCAGGGGTCCCCGAACTGCCGTCCCATGCGGAGTCCCAGGGCGGCGAGGGATTCCAGGACGGTCTGGAGGACCTGCACGCACTGCAGGTCTGTGAGGATGCGTCCCAGGACTGCGGGGTCCAGGGAGGGCGCGGGGGCTTTCAGGTCGGTGCCGCAGCCGGCGATGAGGAAATTGATGGCGTCCTTGAGGCCTTCGGCGCCGCGTTGCGCCAGGAGGGCGCGGAAGCAGTCCTGCGGCGTGGTGAAGCCCACCACCTGGGAGCGGTACATGTCGCGGAGGCCGCCCATCTCCTCGGGGGTCGTGGCGCGGGCGTTGATCTCGGAGGCCAGGTTGATGCCCACCCGGATCTCGGGGCCCTTCGCTTCCGCAAGACGGACCTTGGCCTGGCGGACCAGCGCCAGCATCTCGTCCTCGCCGGCGCCGCAGGCCTGCTCCATGATGTCCAGCAGGGCGAACTGGTGGCTGGGGTCCGTGGAACCCCGGGAGAGCTCCCGCATGAGCTCCGCCGCGTTGGGGGGCGTGCCGTTGGCGAAGGCCGCGCGCAGGTACCGCATCATGCGGGCGACGAATTCGCGGCCGGGGAGGTCCGGCATCATGGAGGTCCAGGTCTCGACGGCCTTCGCCAGCTCGGAGCGGGGACCCTGCATTTCGCCGAGTTTCCGGTCCCGCACGCGCTTGGCCTCCTGTTCTTCGAACTGGAAGGAGAGCTCCTCCATGGAGTCCATGAGCTCCGCCACGGGGTCGTTTTCGACGACGCAGGAGGTCCCCATCAATTCGCCCCGCTGGATATTCGCGGCCTGGGCGCGGTGCAGCTCGGAGAGCCCCGCCGCCATGGCGTCGGAGTTGCCGGAGACGTATGCGTGCCGGAGGATTTGCGCCGCGTCAAAAGGCATTGCGGGGCCTCCTTCCTGGCAGGAGCTCTGACCGCCGGTCGGCGGCGCCCTCAATCCAGACGACGCCGGGGCCGTAGAAGGTGAGCGCCATCTGCGCGGGGCCCCGGGGCAGGAGCAGGTCCCACAGGGAAAGCCGCGGGCAGAAGCCCGTGGGCATTTTCGTGGTCCAGGCAACCACCGCTTCCGGACGCGCGGAGACGGTCTCGCCCTCGGCCAGGACGAGTCGGATGGTGCGGGAGCGGGTGGCAAGCACCACCCACTCCGAGGAAAACTGCGTGACGCAGAAGGAGAAGCGTGCGCTCACGGGCACCGGCTTCACCGTCAGCGCCGCCTTCCAGGAGTCCGCCGGCGCCAGCAACACCTTCTCCGAAACGGCGAAGAGCTCCGCCGCGCAGGGGATGTGGGTCAGGAAGGGGCGACCCGCGCAGGAACACTTCGCCCACACAGCGCCATCCTTCGGGGGATCGCCCGAAGGCGCGCCTTTCTTCGGCCTCTTCACGAAGGAGGAGAGCTCCACCAGCGACAGGTGCCCACGGTCCCGCACAAACCAGCCCTTGCGGCGCATGCGGCGGACCTCGCCGGAGTATGCGACAGGCTGGGTGGGGGCCAGGAGCCACCGGCCCGCGCCAATGCCGGCGAAGCCGTTCTCGATGGTGGCCGCCGCGGTCACTTGCCCCGCGCCTCCGGAGAGGGCGCCGCGGATTCGGCGGGGGGCTGTGCGGCATCCCCGGGCGCCTCGTCCACGGCCCGGGACTCCGTCTCCTGCCCGTCGTTCTTCCCGTCGTCTTCGTCGGCATCCTCGAGGGCCTCCTTCACGACAGAGAGGTCACGCAGGCGGGTCCCCTGGAGCCGCAGGAGGGTCTCCTGGTTCAGGTCGACGATGTGGGGCGTGATGATGAAGAGCCGCTGGACGGTCTCCTTGCGGGTGGATTTTCCGCCGAAGAGCCATCCGACCCAGGGGATGTCGCGCAGATAGGGGATTCCCCATCCGGCGTCCTCCTTGATGTCCCGCAGATATCCGGCCAGCATGATGGATTCGTCCGCGAAGACCGCGGTCTGCGTGGTGAGGGTGGAGGAGCGGGTCATGGGCATGGAGTCCACGGAGATGGACTCGAAGCCGCCGTCATCCAGTTCCAGGGAGAGCCAGACGCATTCGGGGGAACCGGGGGCCAGGGGCGGCAGGATTCGGGGTTTGACCTGCAGGGTGGTGCCGGCGGTGACCTCCTGGAGGGTGGCGACCTCGGTGCCCACCACTTTTGCGTGGTAGGACTGCGTGTCGGTCATCTCGGCGGCCAGGTTGTTCACGGTGAGCAGGGTGGTGCGGGAGACATTCCGCGCAATGCCCTTCTCCCGCATGGCGGTGAGGGAGGCGGCCAGCGCCCAGGAGGCGTGGACGTGCGTCAGGGCGCCTGCGAGGCCCATCCCCGCGATGCTGTCGGGGGAGAAGGTGTTGGCGGCATTCTGGCCGACGCCGTAGTCGGAGCGGCCGTGGGCGCCGGTGTAGGAGAGGGAGAGCTGCCAGTCCAGGGCGTTCTTTTGGGAGAGCTCCACCACGGTGACCTGGATCTCCACCAGCTTCTGGGGGACATCCAATTGCCGGATCACCCGCTCATACATGGGCATGCGGCTGACGGCATCCCGGACCACCACGGCGTTCAGGCGGTTCTCCGGGCGGATGACGGGGCGGATGGCGGAGAGCTGCGCGGCCTCCAAGTCGGAGAGCTGGCCCTGCGCGGCGGCGTCGCGGGTGCGGGCTCCGCCGTCGGAGGCATCCATGATTTCCTTCAGGAGGGTGGCCACGCCCTTGATGGTCAGGTTGGATTCGGGGCTGCTGGCCTGGAAACTGACGTCGTCGGCCCATGTGTAGGCCAGGGGGAAGAGTCGGGTCTCCACCTCGGTGCGCACCCGTTTTTCCCGCAGCCTGTCCGCCTTGGCGACCATCTCCGCCACCAGCGCCACATAGCGGGGCGGCCCGGAGACCATCAAGAGTTCGTCATCGGAGGTGGTCTTCAGCGGGAACCGGGAGTCCTCGACTCCCAGTTCGGATATCATCGCCCGGACCTCCGCCGCCTTCATGTACTTGAGGTCCAGCAACATGGTGGTGATCTCGCCGGCGCCGTAGACATAGAGCGCCGCGCCGTCGTAATACCAGATCAGGTTGTGCGCGGTGGCCAGCCGGTCCAGGAATTCCCCTGAGGGGATGTCCTTGAAGCTGCCGGAGAAGACGCCGGCGACGGAGGGCGACATGACAACGGATAGCTCCTGTGCGGCGGCGAAGGTGTCGAAGGTGGTTCGCAGGTCCATGTCGCGCGCCACCAGGGTGTAGGTCTCCAGCTTCCAGGGGATCTGCGCCGCCGGCAGGGCGCCCGCCAGGAACGCCAGGAGGCATACGAGGACATTCAACGCAAATACGCAATGGCGCGGGGAATGCTCCCCGCCGCCATTGCGTCGTTCACGGTCGTTGTGGGTGAAGGGTTCCATCACACGCTTTCTCCTACGGCCTTATCATCATTGTCCGTCCCGATGACGGCGGGGCGTCCTCTCCGCCTGCGGCGCGGCCTCCGCACCGCTCCCGCCACCAGTCGCATGAATTCATGAATGTCTCGAAGAGACGCAGCAGCTCGGCGGTGGCGGCGTCGGCGGGGGCGTCCTGCCAGAGGAAGCAGGTGTCCTTCGCCCCCATCCGGCCGTATGCCAGCACCGCCTCCTCCCTCAGGATCCGCCCGGCCGCGTACTGCGCGAACTTGGGCAGGGATGCTCCGGATGCCTCCTCGCCCAAGTCAAACGACAGCACGACCCGGTCACCGCGGTCCTCGCAGAGCACCGCCGCGCCGTCCACCAACAAGACAGCCGAGGCGCCGTCTCCGTCCGCCTTGTCGGGATAGTCGACGGCTTTCAGGAATCTCTCGAGGGTCTGCGTCATGTGTGGGTGGGGCTCCGCCCGGGTCCGGGCTAGATGTTGTTCACGGTGCCCAGGTTCGTGGTGTGCAGGCTCTTGAGAATGTTGGAGACCATGTCGTAACTCTGGTCCCGCTTGTTGGTGTACGACTGCAGCTCAATCATGGACTGCTGGGAGAAGGAGTTCTTCTCGTCCATCTTCGCCTCGATTTGGGTGATGAAGTCGTCGTACGAAATGCCGTTGTCGTCCCCGGGGGAGTGGGCGACGTATGTCTGGCCGTCTTTCAGGATCTCCGAAGACTTCAGCAGCTCCTTCTCTTCCTCCGTGAAGGCGTAGGTGGCTGTGTTGTCTCCCTGGAGCTTCTCCAGGACCCTGGACTCGATGCTGGAGAGCTCTTCGAGGCGGGCGGAGGTCTCCTCCATCTCCTTCATCATCTCGATGATCTTGTCCTCCAGCTCGGAGGCCCGCTGGAGGCAGATGGCCATCACGAGCTCGCCGATGGAGAGCTGGCGGAGGCTGCCGTCGGCCCAGGTCACGCCGTCCACGGTGTAGACATTGGCGGTGAGCTTTTCGGACGAGGTCGTCCACGGATCCTCCATCGACGTCTTGTACATCGAGAGGGTGATCGTGCCGACGTTGATGGCGCTGGTGTTGGTCGTGGATTCGTCTGCCATTGTCGTGCGTCCTGCTAGAAGTTGTTGGCGTCGCCGGTCATGGAGGTGCCAATGGCCCTCACCACGTTGGAGGAGGTGGAGTATGCCACGTCCCGCCGGTTGACCAGGGTCTGCAGGTCAATCATGTCCTGCTGCTGGGTCCGGGAGAGAGCCTCCATCTTGTTCTTGAGGGCATTGGCCGCCTGCATCCTGCGGTCGTAGGTCGAGACGTCCAGGTAGTCCTTCCGGGCGCCGCCATAGACGAGCGTGGAGCGGACCGGGAGTTCGCTTTCGGGAATCCCCATGGTGTTGACGAGGAAGTTGAACGCCTCCATGGACTCCGCGGAACCGGTCTCGAAGGCGCCGGCGGCGATCTTTTCCAGCCATCCGGAGGCCTGGTCCAGCTTCGTGGAGCCGGCGGTCATGGCATTCATCTTCGCCACGCTCTGGGACTCGTAGGCCGCGGCGGCGCGGAGGCACACCGCCATGACCAGCTGTCCCAGGGTGAGGCCGCTGCCGCCCTCCAGGCTGGTGGAGTAGAGATGGATCTCCCGGGCGCCCGCGGGCGCGTAGCGGTTGGTGGCGATCGTCTCTTTCGTGATGGTGTCTACTGTAATGTCCATTGTCCGGCTTTCAGTGTGGCAGGGACCTTGGAGCCCTGCGAAAACGACGCCCGGCGCTAGAGGTTCCCGATCAGGTTGCTGCGGGTGTCGCTGACGGCGCTCATGAGGTTTGTGGCGGTGGTGAAGGATTCGTCCCGGCGGTCCACCAGGGACTGCAGGCGGCTCATGTCGGTCTGGGCGGCGTTGTTGCGTTCGTCGATCATGGACTTGAGCATGGAGACCATTCCCTCCACGGAGGCCTTGGTCCATTGGCTGTTCCACCAGCTGTCCGTGGCCTGGGCCGTGCCGCCTTTGCGGGCATAGGCCTCTCCGCCCAGCGTGTACATGTCGGGGGTGATTCCGGAGATCGCGGTCTTGGAGTCGCCGGAGGCGTCACTGTCGAATTTCGCCTGCGCCTGGGAGAAGATGGAGAGGAGGGATCCCAGGGTCTCCAGCTCCTTGTTGCGGGCGCGGATGCGGGTGGTGAGGGGAGCGACCTCCTTCTCCACCGCCACGGCGCGGTTCTCGGAGACGGCGACCATCAGGTCCTGGAAGTCGACCTCCCTGCCGTCAATCTTGTAGTCGCTGAACTTGGCGCCCCAGTCCTGGGAGAGTTTGACGGGATCCTGGACAGTGATTTCGGACATGTTCGCTAGCCTCCTATGTTGGAAATGGTGCCCGAGGCGGCGGAATCGGCCTTCTTCACCAGCTTCGCGGCGGTGGAGAAGGCGTTGTCGCGCTTGGATACGAAGGAGTTCAGGGTGACGAGATCCTGCTGGAGGTTGTTGCCCTCCTTGTCCATCTCGTATTGCACATTGGTCTGGGTTTTCTGCGCGTAGCGCCGCTGGATGCGCCCGGTGTCGCCGCTCACGGAGATGTTGTGGGAGACGCCGTATTTGTCGAGGATTCCGGCGGCCCTAGCCATGGCGGCGGTGGCGGTGGTCCAGTCGTCGTTGTCCGCTTTTTTGCCGGTCCTGAGGGTGGCGATGTTGTCGGAGAGGATCGCCAGGGCGTCGGAGAGCTCGGAGACCTTCCGCTGCCGCTGCCGCACCACCTCCGCGTAGGCAGAGGCGGCGTCCTCAATGGTGACGGACTGCCTGAGGGCGGCCGCCGCCAGGGCGGCGGTGTAGTCCTTTCCCGGTACGCCATCCACGGTGTATTCCATCTGCTTGACACCGTAGACGGCGCCGCCGGCGATTTCGCTGGGCTGGATCAGGTTCTCCATGGTTGGTGGTTCCCCTACGCCTGGATGGCGTCGCGCATGGATTGTGTTTCGGCCTGGGAGACGGACTGCATGAGCTGCAGCACGGCGTCGATGAGCTTCTGCTCCTCTTCGTAGAGCTCATTGCTCTGCTCCGCCAGTGACTCCTGCTTCTTCTCCTCGGCGGCGATGCGGCTGGCCTCGGCGGATTTCATGCCGCTGATGCCCTGGGCCACGTTCTGGCCCATCTGCCCCAGGGAAGAGATAATGCCGTTCACGCCGGACAGCACCTGGATGCGATGCTCGAATTTCTTGTAGTCCACGCGGTTGACCACCTGGTTTTCGGCGGCGGCTGCCTCGGCGCGGGCTTCGTGGACCATGCCCTTCTGCTCGGCGGGGGTCATGACGTCGTCCGCGGCCAAGAGCTTCGCCTCGTAGGCACGGGCCATCTCCATTTCGGCGCCGGCCTCCCGCACGTCCTGCTCCAGCTGCGCCTTGTCGGCGCCGGGGATGGGATTTTCGCGGCGGTCCAGGGCGGCCTGGTACTTCTCGGCGTACTGGTCGCCCACGTCCTGGACGGTCTTCACGTAGTTGGCCCGGGCGCCCTGGAGGGCGGCCTCGGCGTTGGCCCTGGTCTGGTTGGCCAAGGCCAGGTCGTTCTGCTTGAGGGCCACCTCGTTCTGGGCGTCGGCCACATTCTGGCGGGCGGCGTCCAAGTCGGCCTGCTTGAGATCCACCGCGGCCTTCGCCTGGTCGTATTCACCCTTTGCGTCGGCCCACTCCGCCTGGACATTGGCGTCCCCGGGATTCTGGGCGCGGGCGGCGTCCTGCGCCTGGAGGCGTGCCGTCTTGGCGTCAAAATCCACCTCCACCTTCTTGGCGTCCAGCTCCGCCTGGGCGGTCTGCTGGTTCGCCTGGGCGGTCTCCAGCTGGGCCCGGGCATTCTGGAGGGCGTTCTCGGCGTTGGTCTTGGCGGTCTCGGCCGCATTTCTGTCGGCCAGGGCGTGGTCCAGGTTGGCGGCCAGGTCACCGGCCTGGTCGTCCACCAGCTGGGCTGCGAAGTCCGCTTCCACGCGGTTGGCCACCCCGGCGCCCACTTTCGCTTCCACGGAGGCCAGGCGCGCGTCTGCGTGGGCCACGGTGTCTGCGTGGGCCAGGGCGGTGGTCTTGGTGGAGCCTGCGGTGAGCCCGGCGTTCCTGGTGACCTGCTGTTGCTGGGTGAAGGCATGGGACTGGGCCACCATCATGGAGGCGGAGGCCACGACGGTGACCGCGCTGCAGACGACGCCCACGATGAGTCCGATGCGGGCGGCGGCCATCTGCTGGTCGGCCTGGTCCTGGATGGCCTTCAGCATGGCGGTGCCCTGGGCGCACCGGATCTCGCGGTTGGCCTCCTTCTGCTTCTGGGCCACTTCCACCAACAGCGCCATCAGGGTGTAGATGTCGAACATGACGCTGCCCTTCGAGGAGCAGACCGCCGCCTTCACGGCGTCGGCGGTCTTGGCGATGGTCTTCTCCGCCTCGCCCTTGAGGGTGGCCAGCTGGTCGTTGGTGAGCTTCAGCCCGCCGTCCGCGTGGAGCTTGGAGACCAGGGCCGCCAGGGCCTCGGGGCTCGTGGCGCCGGGAGTCTCCATCCGGGGGAACTCCACCGTGTAGGCGCCGGTGGCGCCGTCCGCCCGCACGGAGAGGGTCAGCATCTCCTTGCCGGTGGCGGCGTTGGTGGTTTTCTGGACATCGCCGAGCTGGGAGAGCAACGCCTCCAGGTTCACGGCGCCCGCGTTGATTCCATTGACATTCATTTTCGCGTCCTCCTTTTGCTATGGGGACCAAGTCGCTACGCCATGGCGCCGATGTTCTTGGCGATTTCGCCGCTGGTGTCGGTGGCCGAGGTGATGAGTTCGGCGATCTGCCCGATGCTCCGCTGGATGAGCTGCAGCAGGTTCTGGAGCTCCTCTTCGGACTCGTCCAGCTGCCTCTGCATCATGGTGAGGAACTTCTGCAGCTCGGTGACCTCCGCGCGGGAGGAGTCCGCCCGGTAGTTCAGGGCCGTGGAGACGCCGCCGGAGACCATTCCGCCCACGCCCACCGCGGTGTTGGCGATGGTGGAGAGGTTCTGCACGGTCTTCATGAGGGTGGTGATGTTCCGCGCCGCGTCCGCCGCGCCCTTGAAGGCGCCCACCATGGCGCCTGCGCTGCAGACGATTCCCAGGCCCATGACGGTCAGGTTCACGATCAGCGCGGCCTTCAGGCGGGCGTCGTTCTTGGACATGCCGCCCTTCTGGAGACTTTCGGCGATCTTCTCCGTCAACTTGTCCGTCAGGCCCGTCTCGTCGCCGATCAGGGAGGCCACCGCCAGCGCCGCGCCCGCAATGGCGAAGCCCGCCGCCGCGCCGCCGGTCACCGCGGTGACCACCACCGCAACGATCACGGAGAAGATGGCGCTGAGCCAGCCGAAGAGACGGTTCACTTTCCGGGACTTCTGGGCGTCGTCGATCTTCTTGATGGATTCGTCGATCTTCGCCATGCGGCTCTTGTGTTCGGCATCCAGACGGCCCTTCTGGCTCTCGATGCGGGTCTTGGCGGCGTCGGCCTGCTGCTCCTGGCTCTCCAACTGCAGGAAGGCGATGAGCTTCTCCAGGTTTGCCTGCACATTCCGGGCGTCGCCCGGGTTGTCCAGGGCGGGTGCGCCGGTGGCGCCGCTGGTGCGTCCGGTATCCGCATTGCCGTCCACGCCGGTGGCGCCGCCGCGGGTCACGCGCACGTTGGCGCCGGAGAGGATCTCCACGGTCTTGCCGATGATCTCCTTCGTTTTCTCGGTGTTGCCGCCCAGGAGTTTCGCGAGCTCTTCGGCGGAGAGTTTTGCTTGCGCCGTTGTATTGAGATTGATTTCAGACATTGCCTCGTCCTCCAGTAAAAAGGGGTCTGCGGGAGTTCCGGACGGCATTTGCCCCGTCCGCTTCCATTACACGGCCGGGGGCGAAAGGTTACGCCATCTTCTTGTCTTCGGCGGCATTTTCGGCGAAGGCCTCCTCGCCTATGCGCTTGCGCAGCTCGGCGGCCTTGGCGCGGTATTCCCGTCCCTGGTCGGTGTCGGCGGGGCAGTATTCCTCCAGGGCCTCGATGGCGCTGGCGGCGCCGCGCTTGTCCCCCATGGCCAGGAAGCACTCCGCGGCGTGGTACTGGGGCTTTGGGTCGGAGAGGTCCAGGAAGGAGCTGTAGCCGTAGGAGACGATGGCATCCTGGTAGTTCTTGGACACCTGCTGCACGGCGCCCAGGCCGAACCAGTATTTTGCGTTCAGGTGGTCGAAGAGGACCAGGAAGCGGAAGAGCTTTGAGGCCTCCTCCAAACGGCCGGTCTGGTAGTAGCCGTAGGCCAGGAAGTAGACGGCGTCCAGCTCCTCGTTGGTCACGCCCTTGAGCTGCTTGAGGGTCGCGCCGTCCTGCGCGCATGCACGGGCGGCCTCTGCGATTTTCGCGGTGTCGATGTTCTGCTGCATGGCATTGTTCTCCCGGCCCTCAGGCCTTGATGGCTTGGTTTTCGGCAAAGGTCTTTGCAATTTCTTCATCCAGGCGTTCCAGGGCCTCCCGGAGCGCCGCGGCGGGGTCGTTGCGCTCCGCCTTCTTCTCCGCCTTTTCACGCTTGGAGGCGCTGTCGGACTCCTCCGGCGCCTCGATTTCGTCGGCGCCGGATGCCGCTTTCAGGGCCGCCGCCACCTCCCGGAGAGTCGCCGCGCCCACGCTGGAAATCAGCGCGGAGACGCGCTCGCCGTTGGAGACGATCTGCGCGCTCTTGGAGGCGATGGCATTCTCGCAGGCGGCGATCTTCGCCTCCTCCTCGGCCTTCTGCGCCTTCAGCTTTTCAATCAGCTCGCGGTGCTCCTCGCCGTTCTTGATCTCGTTCTCAATCAGCTTCTCCAGGGCTTCGATCTGCGCCTGCAACGCGTCTCTCCGCGCGGCGGCGGCACGGGAGGATTCCCGCAACGACTCGATTTCGGCACGCAGCGCGTCGCTTTCGCCGTTGAGCTTCTCCATCTCCAGGAGCGCCTCGCGCTCCTTCCGGGAGATCCGCTCCGCCATGCCGTCAAGCACCGTGGAGAGAATCGAAATCCGGCGCTTCGCCAAGTCCTGCCGCGTCTCGGCATTCTCGTTCTTCAGCCGCAGGACCAGGCGCTCCAGGTCGCTGGAAACCCCGCGCGTCACGGTCACGGACGCACCGCCCAGGATGGCGGCGGACTCCTTCTGCTGCGTTGTCTGGATGCCTTGCTCTTGCGCGGACTGCACGCCTGCGGCATTTCGATTGGCGATTCTGTCGATTTCCATGGTCGGTCTCCTGTGTGGTTCAAGGGCGGCAAACACCTTCGTCACCCTTGACTACACATCAGATCTGGAAAGGTTTCATCATCATGCCGAATTTCCGCTGCCGGTTCTCCAACTCGGCGTCCGGTGTTGCGGAAGGGGACGAGGAGCCGTTGGGGGCGGCGGAAGCCGCAGGCGCCGTGTGGCCGGATGCGGGAAGGGCCGTGTCCGCGGCGGACCACTTTTCCAGGGGATCCATCCCCCGGCGCTTCAGCTCCGCGTTGGCCGCCTCCATCTGGCTCTCGGTGAAACGCAGGTTCATCACCTGCTCCCGCGTGAGACCCTGGCGCTCCAGCATGCGGTCCGTCTCCGCAATCCGCAGCTCCGCCTGCGACACAAGGCTCTCGCTGTCCGCAATGGTCTTTCGGATGTGCGCAAGAAATCTCTGGATGTCTTCCTGACTGTGGTTCATCTGCAGACCTCCGGGAAAAAAGGGAAGGGCCCTTTCCGCGGGCGCCTCCCGCGGGACGGCACGGGCAATTGCGCAAAACGGGGAGGACGACGGAAAAATTGCGTGGAGACACCCCGGATCCGCCGCGATGCTTCCCGGAAAACGCGCCTCCAGGACTCGTGCGCCCCTGCGGGCGCGCGTGGCACATTCGGAAATATAATGCGGCGGAACAAGCCCTTTTTTCACGGGGCAAAAAAACCGGGATTATAGTACGCGCGATCCCTGTTCACCTGTTCCTTTCGGGGGCGAAACGGTCTCGACTGAAAAGGCGGAACGCGGGTTGCATGCGGAGGATGATCGTTGGCCTCCTTAATCATCGGTCAAAAAAGTAACTGCGAACACGAACGAGTACGCATTCGCGGCATAGCCCGCGACGTCTCCTCCGCGATACCTGATGACGGTCGAGGCGCATGTATCAGGCTGGCCAGGGGCCCCGGGCAGGCGGGGGCCACCAGCGAGAAAGAACAGCACGCTGCTTCCACCGACGGGCGCCCGCCACCAAATCGATGGACTAAGAACAAAGACGGGATAAGCATGTAGAGGCCTGCAGGAAGTCTCTCCAGGACCGGGGTTCAACTCCCCGCGCCTCCACCATCTACTATCACACACCCCCGGAAGCCCCGCAAGGCTCCGGGGGTGTTTGATTTCTCCCTAACCGCCGTAAAACACGGCACTTGCGGAGTTTCTCTCGGTACGGGATTTCTCTCCCCAGAGAATCCTTTTCTCCCCAAAAAAACGCAGATTTTTCTCAAGTCCCGTGGACTTTTCTCTGATCTCTAGGACCCGGGTCCCAGAGATTTATTCTTTATAACACCCTAATTCCGTATATAGTTACGACTTTCGTTAGAGAATTTCGCTCGTGAGCGGAGATTCGCCCGCAAAAAAACCGCTGATTTGTATACCGACCCCCGTTAAGGCAATCAGTAAATTAAGGAGGTTTTCCAGCCAACC